>NZ_JAOAUU010000081.1 GCF_030157465.1 Zoogloea sp. | reverse complement strand
GCTTCAAGTTATTAGGGGAGCGACTGGCCGCTCGAGCGCCGGAGCGCCAGGCTGCCGAGGTGCATGTGCGCTGCGCGATTCTGAATACGTTCAACCGGCTTGGCATGCCGGTGACGGTCGCTCATGCCTGAAATCCGCCTGGGGTTGGGGTTACTTGGCTTGAGCCAGAGTTATGCAACAACGCCTGACGTACATCTCGGCCTCGCGCTTTGAATTGAATTGCCTGTCGAAGCGGGCGTTGCGTTCATCTATCCAGGACACCATCCAGCCCTCCTGATCGTCCCGATGCATCCAGCAGCCGGACGCTTGCGGCTTGCCGTAGCGTGCAACGCTTGTGGGAATACCGGAATGGATCATGTGCCGCACGACATCGTCTTGCGTCAGGGGTAACGCGCGCTGAAAGGCACTTGCATGCTCGGCGAACGTCAGCGCAGCGACGCGCTGGGTGCCGAGAACACTGCGGAGGAGGCAAACGACATTTCCCGACACGAGCGCATCGATACGCTCGGCGATGCTGACGTCTGCCAGAGTCAGGTAGGGCTCCGGGCCGTAACTCTGGCGCGCACGCTCGTAGTCGGACGGCTTTCCGAGCCAGCCGAGTACGGCTTGAAAAGCCGAATACAACACGTGCCAATTCAGCCTGCGCATCGCACTCATCACCCCATGTATCAATGAAAGAAGTTGATTGGAGCAGTCGGGCGATGCGGATTGCAGCCCGGCTTTCTTTTCCCCAAAAGACAAAACGGGCGCGCGCCTTTCGGCAACGCGCCCGTATTTCGGCTGACTTGCGTCCGGACTAAGAGCTTGTCCGTGAATAAGAGGCCGAGGCCTGGGAGCTGAATCGCCGCCAATGCCAGGCTATTTACGGACAAGCTCTAAGGCCATACCGTTCCACACAACCCCATTGACATGTTTTTCTGGCCGGTGCGAGGCCGGGAATAACCCTTCGCTATAGTCTGGTATACCTTGTGCTTACGCCATAGCCTTTCATCTACCATGGCATGGCAATGATTCACGAGGGGAGTTGGGCGATGGCGGAGTTTGCTGGGGCGGACATGGGCGATGCCCGTCTGACCAAACGCTTGGTCAAGCTGGCGGATCGGCTGGGGGATGCCCCATCTGCGAGCATTCCCGGGGCGTGCAACGGCCGGGCAGAGACGCAAGCGGCTTACCGGCTGTTTGATCAGGCACGGGAAGAGAAGCGTGGCCTGGGCTGGGAAGAGGTCCTGGCGCCTCACATGGCACGGACCGAGACGCGCATGGCGGAGCACCCCGTGGTGCTGTGCCTGCAAGACACGACAGAGCTGGATTTCAACGGGCAGGACATGGATGGACTGGGGCGACTGTCTTATGAGGCGCAACGCGGCATGTACCTGCATCCGACCTACGTGGTGACACCGCAACGCTTGCCACTGGGCATTGTTGATGCGTGGATGTGGGCGCGCCCGCTCGAAGTCTCGGAGAGCCAGCGCTGGATCGAAGGCTACGCACGCCTGGCCGAGCGTGCCGGGCACCTGCCGGCAACGCGTCTGGTCTATGTCGCCGACCGGGAGGCCGACATCCTCGAACTGATGCAACGCGCCCATACCCTTGGGCATCCCGCGGACTACCTGCTGCGCGCTCAGCACAACCGCTGTTTGCCGCAGGGCGGCAAATTGTGGCCGGCAGTTCTGGCCGCAACGCCCTTGGGTGATATCGAATTCACCCTGCCCGAGCGCCTCAACCGGCCGGCGCGCGCCGTGCGCCAGACGCTCCATGTCCGCCCGGTGGATCTGCCCGACGGCCAGGGCGGCATGATGCCGGTGACCTGCCTGATCGCCCGCGAAACCGGTGTGCCTGAAGGGCAAAAGGCGGTCGAATGGCGTTTGCTGACCAACCGTGTCGTTGCCACCCTGGAGGAGGCGGCGCAACTGATCGACTGGTATCGGTGCCGCTGGGAGATCGAGACCCTGTTTCATGTGCTCAAGAACGGCTGCCGGGTCGAATCGCTGCAACTTGGGCACGTCAGAAAACTGGAGCTGGCGCTGGCCATCTATCTGGTCGTCGCCTGGCGGCTGGCCCACCTGACACGGCTGGGTCGCATCCTTCCCGATCTGCCCGCCAGTGCCGTGTTCGAGCAGACCGAATGGCAGGCCGCCTGGCTGCTGGCCGAAAAACCACCCCCCAGAAAAATGCCTACCCTGCGCGAAGTGATCCGCCGCATCGCCATGCTGGGCGGCTTCCTGGCCCGCAAAGGCGACGGTGAGCCCGGTGTCAAAACCCTCTGGCAGGGCTACACAAGGCTCAGTAGCTTCGTCAGAGGGGTTGAGCAGATGCGCTCGATTCATGCGTTATGAATTGTGTGGAATGGTATGCTCTAAGGCTTACTTCACCTCCAGCACGCCCTCGTCCCACTTCGCGTGCTTTTCCAGCCCCAGCAGGTTTGCCACCGTGGCGGCGATGCTCGACAGGCCGGCGGTCGGCGTCTGCTTGAGCCCGAGTTTGCCGCCGCTGACCTTGTCGAAAAGGATCAGCGGAACCGGGTTGAGGGTGTGGGCGGTTTTGGCCTTGAAGGATCCGTCCTTGTTCTGCGCCGGCAGTTTGGTTTTCTTGTCGAGTTCAAACATCTCGTCGGCGTTGCCGTGGTCGGCGGTGATCAGGGCGACGCCGCCGGCCGCTTCGATGGCGGGCAAGAGGCGCGCGAGGGCTAGGTCGACGGCTTCGACGGCCATGGTGGCGGCGCGGAAGTTGCCGGTGTGGCCGACCATGTCGCCGTTGGCGTAGTTGCAGCGCAGCACCTTGTACTGGCCGGAGTGCAGCGCGGCGATCATGGCGTCGGTGATTTCGGCGGCCTTCATCCACGGGCGCTGCTCGAAGGGCACCACGTCGCTGGGGACTTCCTGCCAGGTTTCGCCTTCAAACTTGACCGAACGGTTGCCGTTCCAGAAATAGGTGACGTGGCCGAACTTTTGCGTTTCGGAGCAGGCAAACTGGGCCAGGCCCGATTTGCTGAACCACTCGCCCGAGGTGTCCTTGATGGCCGGCGGGGCGACCAGGAAGCGGGCCGGCAGTTTCAGGTCGCCGTCGTACTGGAGCATGCCGGCGTAGGTCACCTTGGGCGCACGCACCCGGTCGAACTTGTCGAAGGCGGCTTCTTCGAAGGCGCGGGTGATCTCGATGGCGCGGTCGCCACGGAAGTTGAAGAAGACCACCGAATCGCCGTCCTCGATGGTGCCGATGGGCTGGCCGCCGTCGGCAATCACGAACTCGGGCAGATCCTGGTCGATGGTGCCGGGATGTTTCTCGCGCAGGCCGTTCACCGCCTCCGTGGCGTTGGCAAACTGCGGGCCTTCGCCGAGCACGTGGGTTTTCCAGCCCTTTTCAACCATCGGCCAGTTGGCGTCGTAACGATCCATGGTGATGAACTGGCGGCCGCCGCCGGAGGCGATGCGGGCGTCGAAGCCGCCGCTGCTGACTTCAGCCAGGAAGGCCTCGAAGGGCACCACGTACTCCAGGGCGCTGGTTTCGGGCACGTCGCGGCCGTCGAGCAGCGCATGGATGCGCACGGTTTTGATGCCATCCAGCCTGGCCTGACCGACCATCGCCTTCAGGTGGTCGATGTGGCTGTGCACGTTGCCGTCGGAGAACAGGCCGATGAAGTGGATCACGCCTCGACCGGCCTTGGCACCGGCCACGATCTGCTGCCAGGCCTCGCCCTGCCAGATCGCGCCGTCGGCGATGGCGTTGGCGACCAGCGCCGCGCCCTGGGAATACACTTGCCCGGCGCCGATGGCGTTGTGGCCGACCTCGGAGTTGCCCATGTCGTCGTCGGAGGGCATGCCCACCGCGGTGCCGTGGGCACGCAGGGTGATGT
>NZ_JAOAUU010000080.1 GCF_030157465.1 Zoogloea sp. | reverse complement strand
AAGCCTGTCTGAAAATGCTGGAAGAAATCGGCGACGTTTCCCGCGTTGGCGAGTACATCGCCCGTGCCAAAGACAAGAACGACAGTTTCAAGCTGATGGGCTTTGGTCACCGCGTGTACAAGAACTTCGACCCGCGCGCCAAGCTGATGCGCAAGGTCTGCTACGACGTTCTGAACGAACTCGGTCTTGAGAACGACCGTCTCTTCAAGCTCGCAATGGAGCTGGAAAAGATCGCCCTTGAAGATCCGTACTTCGTCGAGAAGAAGCTCTACCCGAACGTGGACTTCTACTCCGGCATCGTACAAAAGGCCCTCGGCATCCCGACCGACATGTTCACCTGCATCTTCGCTCTGGCCCGTACGGTTGGCTGGATGACGCAGTGGGAAGAAATGATCACCGATCCGGAATACAAGATCGGTCGTCCGCGTCAGCTCTACATCGGCGCCGCTCGTCGCGACGTCGTACCTCTGTCCCAGCGCGGCTAAGTCAGCCCTGAGGGGGAGGGGACACAGAAAACGAATGCGGGATGCTCGAGTTATCGAGTGATCCCGCTTCGTTTATCTGATTAGAAAACTAGAGGGGCTCCCTCTCTGCATTGAAGTACGTTCAAAAAATCAAGACACACGCCAGGTGGACGCCAATGATGAAACAGCTTTTTGAAAGCTCCCAACTGTTCGGCAGCAATGCGCCGTTCATCGAGGAACTTTACGAGAACTACCTCGACAACCCGGATTCCGTATCCGACGAATGGCGGAGCTATTTCGATTCGCTGCAGAACACTCCGGGTAACGGCCGCGATGTCGCGCACTATCCGATCATTAATGCCTTTGCCGATATGGCGAAGCGCGGCCCGGTTCGTACCGTGCTGGCTTCGGGCGGCGGCGACCAGAAGCAGGTCAGCGTCCTGCAACTGATCAACGCCCACCGATTCCTCGGTACCCGCTGGGCTCAGCTCGATCCGCTCAAGCGAACCGAGCGTCCGGAAATCCACGAGCTGGAGCTTTCCCACTACGGCTTCACCGAGGCCGATCTGAACGAGACCTTCAATACCGGCTCGTTCCACGGTCTGCCGAGCGATCGCGCCACCCTGCGCGAGATCCTCGACGCCGTTCGCCAGACCTACTGCGGCTCCATCGGCGCCGAGTACATGTACATGACGGACATCGGCGAGAAGCGCTGGATCCAGGCTCGTCTCGAGCCGAACCGCGGCAAGCCGGTGTTCGAAACTGCCAAGCAACGCCGGATTCTCGAGCGCCTCACGGCCGCCGAGACGATGGAGCGCTATCTGCACACCAAGTACGTCGGCCAGAAGCGCTTCTCGCTGGAAGGTGGCGAAAGCACGATCGTCGCGATGGACGAACTGGTCCGTGCATCCGGCAGCAGGGGCGTCCAGGAAATCGTCATCGGCATGGCTCACCGCGGCCGTCTGAACGTGCTGGTGAATACGCTCGGCAAGTCGCCGAGCATGCTGTTCTCCGAATTCGAAGGCAAGGCCGTTTCTGACCTTTCCGCCGGCGACGTGAAGTACCACATGGGTTTCTCCAGCGATGTCATGACGGCTGGTGGCCCGGTCCATCTGACGCTGGCCTTCAACCCGTCGCACCTTGAAATCGTCAACCCGGTGGTCGAAGGCTCGGTGTATGCCCGTCAGACCCGTCGCGGCGAAACCGGCAAGTCGGAAGTCGTTCCGGTGATCATTCACGGCGATGCGGCCGTTGCCGGCCAGGGTGTGAACCAGGAAATGCTCAACTTCGCGCAGACGCGAGGCTACGGCACGGGCGGCACGATCCACATTGTCGTGAACAACCAGATCGGCTTCACCACCTCCGATCCGCGCGACTACCGTTCTTCGCTGTATTGCACGGACATCTTCAAAATGTCCGAAGCGCCGATCTTCCACGTCAACGGTGACGATCCGGAAGCGGTTGCCTTCGTGATGGGCATCGCCGTCGAGTATCGGCAGGAGTTCAAGAAGGACGTGGTTGTGGACATCGTCTGCTTCCGCAAGCTTGGTCACAACGAGGCCGACGAGCCGATGGTGACCCAGCCGCTGATGTACAAGAAGATCGCCAAGCACCCTGGCACGCGCAAGCTCTACGCCGACAAGCTGGTCGCGCAGGGCATCTGCCAGGCCGACGAGCCGGAGCAGTTCATCAAGGACTACCGCGCTGCACTCGACAAGGGCGAACTCCTCACCAATCCCGTGCTGTCCGACTTCAAGCGCCAGTTCTCTCAGGACTGGGGGCCGTACGTCAACAAGAAGTACACCGACAAATGCGACAGCAAGGTGCCGATGGCCGAGCTCAAGCGGCTGTCCAAGGCGCTGACCACGACGCCGGAAGGCTTCGTGCTGCACTCGCGTGTGCAGAAGATCATCGACGACCGCAAGGCGATGGGCGAAGGCAAGCTGCCGCTCGACTGGGGTATGGGCGAAAACCTCGCTTACGCCAGCCTGCTGGTGCAAGGCTTCCCGGTGCGGATTTCCGGTGAAGACGTGGGCCGCGGTACGTTCTTCCACCGCCATGCTGCGCTGCACGATCAGAACCGTGACCAGTGGCATGACGGCACGCTCTACCCGCTGCAGAACATCCGCGAAGGTCAGGCGCCGTTCTACTGCTACGACTCGGTGCTGTCCGAAGAGGCCGTGCTGGCCTTCGAATACGGCTACTCGTCAGCCGAGCCCAACCAGCTCGTGATCTGGGAGGCCCAGTTCGGTGACTTCGCCAACGGCGCCCAGGTCGTGATGGACCAGTTCATCAGCTCCGGCGAGGCCAAGTGGGGTCGTCAGTGTGGCCTGGTCATGATGCTGCCGCATGGCTACGAAGGTCAGGGCCCGGAGCACTCGTCCGCCCGTATCGAGCGCTACATGCAGTTGTGCGCCGAGATGAACATGGAAGTGTGCATCCCGTCCGGCCCGTCGCAGATCTTCCATCTGCTGCGTCGCCAGGCCCTGCGCAAGCTGCGCAAGCCGCTGGTGATCATCACGCCCAAGTCTTTGCTGCGCCACAAGGATGCCGTGTCCTCGCTCGAAGACCTGTCCAAGGGTACTTTCGAAACCGTGATCGGCGAAGTCGACGAACTCGACGCCAACGCAGTCAGGCGCGTGGTGGTGTGTTCCGGCAAGATCTACTACGAACTGCTGGCCCATCGTCGTGCCAACGACATCAAGGACATCGCCATCGTTCGCCTCGAGCAGCTCTACCCGTTCCCGGCGGATGCTTTCAGGGGCGAAGTGAACAAGTATCCGAACGCCAAGGAAGTGGTGTGGTGCCAGGAAGAGCCCCGCAACCAGGGCGTCTGGTACTGGCTCGCCTCCCGCCATCATCTGGACAGTGCGCTTGGCGACAATCACAAGTTCCTGCTGGTGTCTCGTCCGGCCTCTGCATCGCCGGCCGTGGGTTACTACGCCAAGCACAACGCGCAGCAAAAAGCGGTTATCGAAAATGCGTTTGGCGAAATCAAAGCCTGATGCCCAAGTCCGTGCTGAACTGAACAAAAGGGAGAAAACATGCTGATCGAAGTCAAAGTACCGCAACTGTCCGAGTCCGTTTCCGAAGCCACGCTGGTCAGCTGGCACAAAAAGGAAGGCGATGCCGTTGCTCGCGACGAAAACCTGATCGACATCGAAACCGACAAGGTCGTGCTCGAGACCCCGGCCCCGGCTGCCGGCGTGCTGGTCAAGATCGTCAAGAACGGTGGCGATTCCGTGACCTCGGGTGAAGTCATTGCGACCATCGACACCGAAGCCACTGCGGCTGCCGGTGCTCCGGCTGCTGCTGCAGCACCTGCCGCTGTCGCTGCGCCTGCCGCTGCTGCTTCGTCCTCTGCCGCTGGCGCAGCCAGCCCGTCGGCCCGCAAGATTCTCGACGAGAAGGGTGTGGCTGCCGCCGATGTGTCCGGTTCCGGCCGTGGTGGTCGTGTGACCAAGGAAGATGCCGTTGCCGCCCAGCCGAAGGCTGCCGCGGTTGCTGCGCCGGCCGTGGCGATTGCCACCGGGGATCGTCCCGAGCAGCGCGTTCCGATGACCCGTCTGCGTGCCCGCATTGCCGAGCGCCTGATCCAGTCGAAGAACGAAAACGCCATCCTCACCACCTTCAACGAAGTCAACATGGCTCCGGTGATGGCACTGCGCAAGCAGTATGCCGAGAAGTTCGAGAAGGCTCATGGCGTGCGCCTGGGCTTCATGGGTTTCTTCGTGAAGGCTGCTGTTGCGGCCCTCAAGAAGTACCCGGTCTTGAACGCCTCGGTTGATGGCAACGACATCATCTACCACGGCTACATCGACATCGGTATCGCTGTCGGTTCGCCCCGTGGCCTGGTGGTGCCGATCCTGCGTGACGCCGACCAGATGTCCATCGCCGACATCGAGAAGAAGATTGCCGAATATGGCCAGAAGGCCAAGGACGGCAAGATCTCCCTCGAAGAGCTCACCGGCGGCACCTTCTCCATCTCCAACGGTGGCGTGTTCGGTTCGATGATGTCGACCCCGATCATCAACCCGCCGCAATCGGCGATTCTGGGCATCCATGCAACCAAGGATCGCGCCGTGGTTGAAAATGGTCAGGTTGTGGTTCGCCCGATCAACTACCTCGCCATGTCCTACGACCACCGGATCATCGATGGCCGTGAAGCCGTGCTTGGCCTGGTGACCATGAAGGAAGCCATGGAAGATCCGTCGCGTCTGCTGCTGGACGTCTGATCTCTCTGACCTGAGAGGCACGGCGGCGGCGGGTTTCCTGTCGCCGCCGTGCCTTGTTTCAATCCGAACAAGGAAGAATACATATGGCGAAGCAATTCGACGTTCTGGTCATTGGCGGTGGTCCCGGTGGCTACGTGGCTGCGATCCGCGCTGCGCAACTCGGTTTCAACACGGCGTGTGCCGAATCCAATCCCTACGCCGATCCGAAGGGCGAGCCCCGTCTGGGTGGCACCTGCCTCAACGTGGGCTGCATTCCCTCGAAGGCGCTGCTGCACACCTCCCACCTGTTTGAAGAAGCCGGTCACAGCTTCGAGGAGCAGGGCATTTCCGTGGGCACGCCGAAGATCGACGTGACCAAGATGATTGCCCGCAAGTCCAAGGTGGTCGACCAGCTCACGTCCGGCATCAAGGGCCTGTTCAAGAAGAACAAGGTCACCTTCCTGGCGGGCCATGGCTCTTTCGTCGCCAGGACCGATGCCGGCTGGCAGGTCAAGGTGGGCGAAGAAGTTGTCGAAGCCAAGCAGGTCATCGTGGCAACCGGTTCGTCCGCCCGTCACCTGCCGGGCATTCCGGTCGATAACAAGCTGATTTGCGACAACATCGGCGCCCTCGACATCGACGCCGTGCCCAAGCGCCTCGGCCTCATCGGCTCCGGCGTGATCGGCCTCGAAATGGGTTCCGTGTGGAATCGTCTCGGTTCCGAAGTGACCATCCTCGAAGCGATGGACAGCTTCCTCGGTGCGGCCGACCAGGACGTCGCGAAGGAAGCCCTCAAGCTCTTCACCAAGCAGGGCCTCGACATCAAGCTGTCGGTCAAGGTCGGCAAGGTGACGGCCGGCAAGAAGTCCGTCACGGTCGAGTACGAGACCAAGGATGGCGCCAAGACGGCCGAATTCGACCGTCTGATCGTTTCCGTCGGTCGCGTGCCCAACACCGGCGGCCTCAATGCCGAAGCGGTCGGCCTCAAGATCGATGCCCGTGGCTTCATCGAGGTCGATGATCACTGCAAGACCAGCCTGCCCGGCGTGTGGGCGGTGGGTGACGTGGTGCGCGGCCCGATGCTGGCGCACAAGGCGATGGAAGAGGGCGTGATGGTTGCCGAGCTGATGGCGGGCCAGGCCGGTCACTGCAATTTCGACACCGTGCCGTGGGTCATCTACACGTCGCCGGAAATCGCCTGGGTCGGCAAGACCGAGCAGCAGCTCAAGGCCGATGGCGTCGAATACCGTGTCGGCAAGATCCCGTTTGCGGCCAATGGCCGTGCGCTGGGTGCAGGCAGCCCGTCCGGCTTCGTCAAGATGCTGGCCGATGCCAAGACCGACCGTATCCTCGGTGTGCATATCATCGGTGCCAACGCGTCCGAGCTGATCGGCGAGGCGGTGGTGACGATGGAGTTTGCGGGTGCTTCCGAAGATCTGGCGCGCATCTGCCACGCTCACCCGACCCTGTCGGAAGCGGTGCATGAAGCAGCGCTGGCCGTGGATAAGCGTCCGCTGCACTTCTGAAAGCTCTGATGGAGCGGGGCGACCGTGAGGTCGTCCTGTTTCAGCCGGGGGTGGTCAGGCGCTAAAATGCCTGCCCGCCCCCGATTTCTTTTGGTTTTACCCAATCAAGACAATGCCCCACCGAATTCTTAAAGTCTCTGAACACGGCATGCTCGACGCCTACGAGGCGACCCTCAAGGCCAAGGGTTTCAAGTCCGATCCGGCCCAGCGCGCGGCGGCCCAGCGGCTGCAGGGGCTCTACTCCGAACTGGTGGCTTTCAAGGTTGCCCGGCGCGGGACGATCCGCAAGCTCCTGTCGCGACCCAAGCAGCCGCGCAGCGTTTATTTCTGGGGCGGCGTGGGGCGCGGCAAGAGCTTCCTGATGGATTGCTTTTATGACTCGGTGCCCTATCAGCGCAAACGCCGGGTGCACTTCCATGCCTTCATGCAGGAAGTGCAGAACGACCTCAAGAAATTCAACAACGAGCCGGATCCGCTGCAAAAGGTGGCCGACCGTATTTCCCGCGAAACCCGCCTGCTGTGTTTCGACGAGTTTCACGTGTCGGACATCGCCGATGCGATGATCCTCGGCCGGCTGCTCGAGGCCTTGTTCGCCCGCGGCACGGTCTTCGTGATGACCTCCAACTACCCGCCGGACGGCCTCTACCCGAACGGCCTGCAGCGTATCAATTTCCTGCCCACCATCGACATGATCAAGCGTCGTTTCGATGTGGTCGAGGTGGATCACGGAACGGATTACCGCCTGCGCACGCTCGAGCAGATGGATGCCTTCCTCGTACCTGCCGACGAAGCGGCCGACCGGCATCTGGCGATGGATTTCGAGAAGATTGCCGGCACGAAGGGCGAGCCTGGCGAGATCGAGGTGCTGGAGCGCACGCTCAAGGTGCAGCGCAAGGCGCCGGGCGTGATCTGGTTCGACTTTGACACGCTGTGTGGCGGCAACCGGTCGCAGAACGATTACCTCGAAATTGCCCGCGAACATCACACGCTGATTCTCTCCCGCGTGCCCAAAATGAGCGCTGCGATGGCGTCCGAGGCGCGGCGTTTCACCTGGCTGATCGACGTGCTTTACGATCACCGGGTCAAGCTGGTGGTCAGCGCCGAGTGCCAGGCGTATGACCTTTACCGCGAAGGGCACAAAGCCAACGAGTTTCTGCGCACCGTCAGCCGTCTGATCGAGATGCGTTCCCGCGACTACCTCGCCGAAGCGCACCGCACTGAATAGACGCTCGATGAGCGCGTGGCGCATCGCCTTCCTCGCCGGCCTTGCCGCGCTGGCCCTGCCGGCCGCGGCCGGGGCGCAGCTCGAGATCGTCACGCTCCGGCATCGTCCGGCCGAGCAGGTTCTGGCCGGCCTTCAGCCCTTTGTCGAGCCGGGCGGCGCAGTCAGCAGCCTGGGCGACAAGATCCTGCTGCGCGTTTCGCCAGCCAATCTTGCCGAACTGCGCACAGCCATCGCCGCTCTGGACACCCCGCTGCGGCAACTTGTCGTGTCGGTTCGCCAGACCGCTGCATGGCACGGGCAGGGCGGCGGTGTCGGCGCCTCCGGCCGCGCAGGGCAGGGCGGCAGCCGGGTTGAGATTCAGGGCGGCAGCACCGACAGCCACCGCGAGGACGCGGTCAGCCAGCAGGTGCAGGTGCTCGAAGGCGGCCGGGCGCTGATCCGCGTCGGGCAGTCGCTTCCGCTGGTGATGCGCGAGTGGCGGGCGACGCCGGGTGGCTGGGTGCGGGTGGATTCCGTGCGTCGCACGGATGTGGGCTCGGGCTTTTATGCGCTGCCGCAGGTGCTGGGCGATCGGGTGAATGTCGAGATCAGTCCGTCGCTGGAGCAGGTCGGGCCGGATGGCGTGGTGGAGTCAGCGCGACTGACGACCACGGTTTCCGGGCCGCTGGGCACGTGGATTTCCCTGGGTGCCAGTCAGTCGGACACCCATCGCGCGGATTACGGCAGCACCGGATTCGCCCGGAGCAGCAGCCAGTCCGGCGGCCAGGTCTGGCTGCGCGTCGATGCGATCGAATAGCATCTCTTCCTGCTTCCTGAATGATGAATATTGAAACCGCTTTTGCCGCCGACGGCCCCCTGGCCGCGGCGATCCCCGGATTTTCCCCGCGCCCGCAGCAGGTCGAGATGGCCGAGCGCATTGCCAGCACGCTCAAGGAGAACCGCGTGCTGGTGGCCGAGGCCGGGACCGGCACCGGAAAAACCTACGCCTACCTGGTTCCGGCGCTGCTGAACGGCGGCAAGGTGATCATCTCCACCGGCACCAAAACCCTGCAGGACCAGCTCTTCAACCGCGACCTGCCCACCATCCGCGCCGCGCTCAAGGTGCCGGTCGGGGTTGCCTTGCTCAAGGGCCGCGCCAACTACGTGTGCCATTACCACCTGGCCCGCAACCTCGTCGACGGCCGCTTCCAGACCCCTGAGGATTCGGCCCACGTGCGTGCCATCGGGCGCTTCATGGAAATAACCCAGAGCGGAGACAAGGCCGAATGTCCGGAAGTGCCGGAAGACGCCTTCGCCTGGCAGTTTGCCACTTCGTCGCGGGATAACTGCCTGGGGCAGGAATGCCCCAACATCAAGGAATGTTTCGTCGCCAACGCGCGGCGGGCGGCGATGGACGCCGATGTGGTGGTGGTCAACCATCACCTGTTCTTTGCCGACGTGATGCTGCGTGACGAAGGCATGGGCGAGTTGTTGCCCTCGTGCAACGCGGTCATCTTTGACGAAGCCCACCAGTTGCCGGAAACCGCCAGCCTGTTTTTCGGCGAAAGCGTTTCAACGGCCCAGCTTCTCGAACTCGCCCGCGATACGCGCTCGGAAACCGTGGCCGCCGCGCGGGATTGCATCGACCTGATCGAAGCCACCCGCAAGCTCGAAAAAGCCGCCCGCGACCTGCGCCTGTCCATTCCCACCGAAAACGCCCGCTTCGGTTTTGCGCAGCTCGACGACAACAAGGCCTTCCACGAAGCCGTCGAAATCCTGGACACCGAACTGGCCGGGTTCGGCACGATGCTTGAAACCCAGGCCGAGCGTTCGGAAGGCCTCGCCAACTGCCTGCGCCGCACCCAGGAGCTGCAGGAGCGGCTGGCCCGCTGGCAGGTGCCGGAGGGCGGCGAGTGGGTGCGCTGGGTTGAAGTCTTCAGCCAGACCTTGTCCCTCAATGCCACGCCGCTGTCGATTGCCGCAATCTTCAAGCGCCAGATGGATGGCCACCCGCGGGCCTGGGTGTTCACCTCGGCCACCCTGGCCGTCGGCCGGGATTTTGGCCATTACTGCCGCGAGCTGGGCCTCAACTGGGTCGAGCCACCCATCGAGACCGCCGTGTGGGGCAGCCCCTTCGATTATCAGAAGCAGGCCGTGCTTTACGCACCGCAAGACATGCCCGAGCCGAACAGCCCCGAATACCCGGATGCGGTGGCCAAGGTGGCTTTTCCGCTGATCCGCGCGGCCCATGGCCGAACCTTCGTGCTGTGCACCTCGCTGCGCGCCATGCGCCGCATCCACGAACTGATCGCCGATGATCTGGCGCGCGAAAAGCTGGATCTGCCGCTGCTGATCCAGGGCGAAGGTTCGCGCACCGAACTGCTCGAGCGCTTCCGGCGCCTCGGCAACGCCATCCTGGTGGCCAGCCAGAGCTTCTGGGAAGGCGTGGACGTGCCTGGCGATGCGTTGTCGGTGGTGGTGATCGACAAGCTGCCCTTCGCGCCGCCCGACGACCCCGTGCTCGCGGCACGCATTGAAAACATGCAGAAGGCCGGCCGCAGCCCCTTCATGGAATATCAGTTGCCGCGCGCCGTGATCAACGTCAAGCAGGGGGCCGGCCGCTTGATCCGCACCGAGCGGGACAAGGGCGTGCTCGCCATCTGCGATCCGCGCATGCTCACCAAGCCCTACGGCAAGCGCGTCTGGCAAAGCCTGCCGCCGATGCGGCGCAGCAAGCACGAGGCCGAGGTGGTGGCCTTTCTTGAAGAGCTGCCGCCGCCGGCGGCGCGCACCTAAGCAACGCAGGCGCTTGATACAATCCGGCGCCTGCCTGTTCATTGTTCCGCGTTGCCCTCCATGCCCGTCAAAGGCTCATCCAAGCTTTCCGAAACCTTTCTTGCCGCGCTGGCAAGCGGCAACTGCGCGGGCACCGCCGAGGCGCTCAATGCCGGTTGCCAGTGCGTCTCGCTCGACCGCCAGGCGCTTGTCGGCGCGCTCGCCCGCGACCCGCGGGACGGCGCGCTGCAGGCCATGCTGGCCGAGTCGCGGCCGCACCTTTTCGCCGATTCGATGGCCTTTGTGTCGGCCCGCCACGTGAAGCGCATGGCCGATGTGGTGGCAGCCATCGAAGATGTTGTCGCGCTGCCGGCCTGGCAGGACACGGTACTGGCCTGGGCGCCTGAAAGCGCCCGGCGGCCGGCAAAGGCCGCGGGGGTTTTTCTCGGCTACGACTTTCACCTGGGGGCCGATGGGCCGCAACTGATCGAGATCAACACCAACGCGGGTGGCGGTCTGCTCAATGCCATCCTCGGTCGCGCCCAGCGGGCCTGCTGCAACGAGGTGGCCGAGGCGATGGAAGCCATGCAGGGGAGCGATGCGGCCGACCTCGAAGCGCGTTTCGTCGAGATGTTTCGCGCCGAGTGGCGGGCCGAGCGGGGTGAGGTAGTGCTCCGCAGCATCGCCATCGTCGACGAGGCCCCGCAGGAGCAATACCTGCTGCCCGAGTTCCTGCTCTTCCAGCGGCTCTTCGAGCGTCACGGCATCACCGCCTGGATCTGCGATCCTGCCGAGCTTGTGCACACCGGCGCCGGGCTCACGCTCCACGGCCAGCCGGTTGACCTCGTCTATAACCGTCTTACCGATTTTGCCCTTGAGGCTCCGGCCAGCCGCGCCCTGCGCGAGGCATGGTTTGCCGGTTCGGCGGTCATCACGCCGCACCCGCGGGCCCACGCGCTGTATGCCGACAAGCGCAACCTGGTGCTGCTCTCCGATCCGGCCCGCTTGCGCAGCCTGGGCGTTGGCGAGGGCAGCATCGCCACGGTTGTTGCCGGCGTGCCGCGCACCGAAGCGGTTGTGCGCGAGCAGGCGGATGATTTCTGGGCGCGTCGGCGCCGCCTGTTCTTCAAGCCGGCGTCGGGTTTCGGCAGTCGCGGCGCGTATCGCGGCGACAAGCTCACCAAGCGGGTCTTCGAGGAGATCCTGGCCGGCGACTACATCGCCCAGGCTCTGGTGCCCCCCACCGAGCGGCGTCTTGAAGTTGAAGGGGCAACCGTCGACCTCAAGATGGATTTGCGCAACTACGTCTATCGCGGCGAAGTCCAACTGGTAACGGCTCGTCTGTATCGCGGCCAGACCACCAATTTTCGTACGCCCGGCGGCGGTTTTGCGCCGGTTCTGGCCGTGCCCTGCGAGCACGGGGAAGAGGGCGCGGGGGCATGAAAGTCTTCGGATTCGCCGGCTGGTCCGGTTCCGGCAAGACCACGTTGATCGAAAAGATCATTCCGCAGATCACCGGCCGCGGCCTTAGTGTGTCGGTCATCAAGCATGCCCATCATGGTTTCGACGTGGACAAGCCGGGCAAGGATTCCTGGCGCCACCGCGAAGCCGGGGCGAGCGAGATCCTGCTGATTTCCGACGAGCGCTGGGTGCTGATGCACGAACTGCGCGGCGCGCCGGAGCCGGATCTCGATGTGCAGCTGGGGCGCCTGTCGCCCTGCGACCTCGTGCTGGTCGAGGGCTTCAAGAATGTGCAGATTCCCAAGCTCGAGGTGCATCGCCCGGCCCACGCCCGCCCGCTGCTGTACCCCGACAATCCGGCCATCGTTGCGATTGCCACCGACGGGGAACTCGACGCGCCCCTGGAGCGTCTTGATCTCAACGACCCGGCCGCCGTGGCCGGCTTCATCCTTCATCATCAGGGCCTGATATGAGCAATCCCATGCGCGCCTTCGAGGACGTGCGGTCGGCACTGCTGGCCGCCGCCACGCCCGTTACGGGCATCGACAAGGTTTCCACCGCTGCGGCCCTCGGGCGTGTGCTCGCCGCCGACCAGGTTTCCGGCCTGCAGGTGCCGCCGCTGGACAATTCGGCTATGGATGGCTACGCCATCAACACGGCCGACGTGACGGCTGCAGGCGCGCGGCTCACCGTTGCCCAGCGCATTCCTGCCGGCTCGGTTGGCCACGCGCTGGCGCGGGGCACGGCGGCACGCATCTTCACCGGCGCGCCGGTGCCGCGTGGTGCCGACGCCATCGTGATGCAGGAGCTGTGCAGCATCGATGGCGACAGCGTGGTGATCGACCATGTGCCCAAGCCCGGTGAGTGGATTCGCCGGGCCGGCGAGGATATCGCCCTCGGCAGCACCGTGCTGGCGGCCGGCGTGCGCCTCAACCCCCAGATGCTGGGCCTTGCCGCGTCGGTGGGCTGTGCAACGCTGCCGGTGTACCGCCGCCTGCGCGTGGCGCTGTTTTCAACCGGCGACGAACTCGTCATGCCCGGTGATCCGCTGCCGCCCGGTGCCATCTACAACTCCAACCGCTACGTGCTGCGCGGCCTTCTCGAAGCCCTGGGCTGTGAAGTCTCCGACCTCGGCATCGTGCCGGACGATCTCGAGGCCACCCGTGCGGCGCTGCGCGGCGCGGCGGCCGGCAACGACCTGATCGTCACCAGCGGCGGCGTGTCGGTGGGCGAGGAAGACCACGTCAAGCCCGCTGTACAGGCCGAGGGCCGGCTCGATTTGTGGCTCGTGGCGATGAAGCCCGGCAAGCCGGTGGCTTTTGGCCACGTGAACGATCTGGCGGGTGGCGCGGGCGCTGCCTTCATCGGCCTGCCCGGCAACCCCGTGTCGAGCTTCGTCACCTTCATCATGCTGGTGCGGCCTTTTGTGCTCCGCGCGATGGGCGTGGCCGATTGCCTGCCGCGCGAGATTCCGCTCACCGCCGGCTTCGACTGGCCCCGGCCCGACCGCCGTCGCGAGTTCCTGCGGGCGCGCATCGGCGACGATGGCCGGGTTGTGCTTTTCCCCAACCAGGGCCCCGGCGTCCTCACCTCGACGGTGTGGGCCGATGGCCTCGTCAGTACCCCTCCCGGCACGTCGCTTGCGGCCGGGGAGCAGGTCCAGTTCATTCCCTACTCTGAGTTGTTGTCATGAGCATCAAGGTTCTCTATTTCGCCAGCCTGCGTGAAACCCTCGGCTATTCCCACGAAACCCTCACCCTGCCGGCCAGCATCGCCACCCTGGGCGACTTGCGTGGTCATCTGGCCAGACGCGGCGGTGTGTGGGAGGCGCTGGAAGAAGGGCGAAACGTGCGCGCTGCCATCAACCAGAACATGGTCGGCCCCGAAGCGGCCGTGGCCGATCGGGACGAAGTCGCCTTCTTTCCGCCGGTAACCGGAGGTTAGCTTGAACACCATCAGCGTCCAGGAGGCCGACTTCGATGTCGGCGCAGAAATCGAAGCCCTGTCGGCGGGGCGCGCCGACGTGGGCGCGGTGGCGAGCTTCGTCGGGCTGGTGCGGGCCGACACGCTGGCAGGCGAGGACGACGACGTGTCGGCGATGACGCTGGAGCACTATCCCGGCATGACCGAGAAGTCGCTCGAAGCCATTGTTGCCGAAGCCGACGGGCGCTGGAGCCTGCTCGGTACGCGGGTCATCCACCGCTTCGGCCGCCTGGTGCCCGGCGAGCGCATCGTCTTCGTCGGTGTTGCCAGCAGCCACCGGGGCGACGCCTTTGCCGCCTGCGAGTTCATCATGGACTACCTGAAAACCCGCGCCCCCTTCTGGAAAAAGGAAGACACGCCCGCAGGCGGCCGCTGGGTGGATGCCCGTGAAGCCGATGATTCTGCGGCGGCGCGGTGGGGCCGCACGCCAGACTGAGTTTGCGCGGCTACCGGGCAAACAGCTCCGGCAGCCCGGTTGCCAGCCACGGCATCCACGAGATCGCCAGCGCGCCGAGGAAGATCGCGAGCAGCGCCGGCAGCACCGAAACCGCGATTTCCCGGATCGGTTTTCTGAACATCGCCGAAGCAAAGAAGATGTTCATGCCGGCAGGCGGGCACAGAAAGCCCATTTCCATCACCGCCAGAAAGATCACGCCAAAGTGCACCGGGTCGATGCCGTAGCTGATGGCCACCGGCAGCAGCAGCGGCACCAGCACGACGATGGCGGCGTAGATTTCCATCAGCGCGCCGGCGGCGAACAGGAAGATGTTGAGCGCCACCATGAAGGCGAACTTGTTCGGCAGCGCCTGCTGCACCCATTCCACCGCCGCGTCGGGAATGCCGGCGTCCACCAGATAGTTGGTCAGGCCGAGGGCCATGCCGAGGATCACCATCACGCCGCCGATCACCTGTGCGCAGTCGGCCAGGCAGCGCCGCAGCGTCGGCCAGTCGAGTTCCCGGTGGGCGAAGGCCTGGGTGATGAGGGCGTAGGCGGCGGTGAGCGCGGCGCTCTCGGTGGGCGTGGCGATGCCGCTGACCAGCGAGCCGATAGCCACCACCGGGGCGAGGATTTCCCAGCGGGCGGCCCAGGCCGCGGCGAGTGCGGCGCCGAGATCGGCCTTCGGACGGTTTTCAGCAAGGGGGGCCACGCCATCCTTGCGCAGGTAGCCGCCGAAAATCAGCAGAAAAACCACCATCACCAGCGCCGGCACGATGCCCGCCAGGAACATGGTGTTGATCGGCACGCGGGCGATGATCGCGTACATGATCAGCGGCACCGACGGGGCCAGCAGCACGCCGAGTGCGCTG
The DNA here is from genome assembly GCF_030157465.1 of Zoogloea sp. Lineage (GTDB taxonomy): Bacteria > Pseudomonadota > Gammaproteobacteria > Burkholderiales > Rhodocyclaceae > Zoogloea. Next base: position 1,845 of record NZ_JAOAUU010000080.1, on the reverse strand, counting down.
GCGCTGGTCACCAGGCTGATGCCGCGGCGCTCCGGAAAGCCGGCGTCCTTCAGGAGCGGCAGCAGCAGTCCGCCGAGGGCGAGGATGGTGACTCCGCTGCCGCCGGTGAAGGCGGTAAAAAATGAACACAGCAGCGCCGCCGCAATGACCGTGCCGGTGGCGCCGCCTCCAAAGCAGGCGGTGAACAGCGTGCCCAGTCGTCCGGCCGCGCCGCTCCGGGCAAACACCAGCCCGGCCAGCGTGAATAGCGGCAGCGCCGGCAGCGATGGATTGACGGTGATCTGGTAATGGGACAGCGGCACCGAGGCCAGCGGCTGGCCTTCGGACCAGAACAGTGCGAGGGCCAATCCGCCGAGCACGGCAAAGATCGGCGCGCCGGCCAGCAGCGCGGCAAGCAGCCACAGGCCAAAGGGCAGCAGCGGCAGGCTGGCGCCGTCGAAATACCAGGCAAAGGCGAAGCCCGCCGCCGTGAGCGCCACGCCAATAGCGAGTCGCACAACAAACAGCGATGCGCAGCGACTGCCGAGCTTGACGCCCAGGATCACGAACCCGGCCGGCATCAGCGCCTGGATGGCCCACACCGGAATGCCGTAGGCCAGTTCGCGGCCGGCTTCCAGTTCGCTGGCGACAAAGCTCCAGCTGGCCGCGGCCAGCATGCCGGCCAGGATTGCCGCGCTGCCCTTGGCAAAGAGCGTCGATGCCCGGGCGAGCCGCGGATTGCTTGCCGTGGCAAAGCCGCTGCCGAGCGCGGTGAGGTGCCCGCCGCGCTCGGCCAGCACGGCTCCGAACATCGCCAGCGCCAGGCCCAGGTGCTGCACGATCATGGGGGCGTTGGTGATGCCCTTGCCGTGCAGCGGGCGCAGGGCGATTTCGATCAACGGGATCAGGGTCATCAGCGCCAGGGCGGCGGAGGCGATGAATTCGTCCAGGGCGGGGAAGCGGCGCATGGGTTCAGCGTTCTGGCGGCGGCGAGCGTGTCGGCCCGCCGCGGGTTATCAAGGGGTGTGGGGGCAAACGGGTTTGCCCCGGCGGGCGTCTGTCAGCGCTTGCCGGCGCGGTAGGCTTTGAGCAGCGCCATGACTTCATCGAAGGTTTCAGCCGGAACCATCTTGCCGCGGATGCGGGGGTAGAGTTTTTCGGCCAGGTCGTTCCATTCCTTCATCTGTTCGGGCGTGGGCTTATGGATCTGCAGGCCGCGCTTTTTCATGGCTTCGACGGCTTCGTCCACTTCCTGGCGGGCCTTGGTCCGGATCTGCATGCCGGCCTTGCTGCCGGCGCTGCGCAGGGCGTCCTGAGCGGCGGGGCTCATGTCGTCCCAGGCCTTTTTGGTGACCACCAGGGCGCCGACGATGGGTGCCCAGTTGATGTCGAGCATGTGGGGGGCGGTGGCATACACCTGGCTGGCCAGCGCGAAGTAGGGGGTGGCGGGCACCGCGTTGATCATGCCGGTCTGGATCGAGGGCAGGATGTCGCTGGTTTCCAGTGGCACGGGCGTGTAGCCGATGCTTTTCATGATGTCCTGCTGCTCGGCTTCACCGGCCCAGGCGAAGAACTTCATCTTGCGATAGTCGTCCGGGCGCACCGCGGCCTCCTTCGAGAAGAAGCGCACCCAGCCGGCGTCGCCCCAGGCCAGCACCACGAAGCCCTTGTCGAGAAATTTCTTCTCCATGGCCGGGCGCAGTTTTTCACGCACGTAATCGACTTCGTCCCAGCTCCTGAACAGCAGCGGCATGTTTTGCAGCGCCGCGATGGAGGGTTCGATCTCGCGCAGCCCGACAACCGACAGCAGCGCGCCCTGCAACTGGCCGATGCGCATGCGGCGGGCCATGTCGGTTTCGCCGCCCT
>NZ_JAOAUU010000079.1 GCF_030157465.1 Zoogloea sp. | reverse complement strand
ACAAAGAAGAAGGTCGCCCGCCGGGGCGAGACCCGGCCGATGTAAGGTCATACACGGGAAAACCGTCTCGCAAGGGCTCACCGGTTCGCGCAACGTGTGGAAAGCGCTTCCCACGACAAGTTAGACCCTCCAAGCCCGGCGGGTCGGCCAGGAATAGTGATTACACACTTAACGCGAACATAGCCAAGAAAAACGGCGCCTTGCGGCGCCGTTAAAACCCCCATGGACGAGGGTGGAGACTCTTTGGGTACCGCCGTAGCTCGGGCTTAGTGCGAGCTGGCGGAGGCGGCGCCGATGCCGGTTTGCGAGCGCACGTACTGGTCGTCGAAGCCGGCCTTGTCGGTCTTGGCGCGGGCGCTGCTGTCGGTTACCGAGAACAGCCAGGTGCAGAAGAAGGCCAGCGGCATCGAGAACAGGGCGGGTTGCTCGTAGGGGAAGAGGGCTTCCTTGTTGCCGAGCACGACCACCCACACGGCCTTGGAGAGCACCACGAAGGTGACCGCCGAGACGAGGCCGGCGAGGCCGCCCAGGAGCGCGCCGCGGGTCGTGAGACCGCGCCAGTACATCGACAGGATCAGGATCGGGAAGTTGGCCGATGCGGCGATACCGAAGGTCAGGCCGACGAGGAAGGCGATGTTCTGCTTCTCGAACAGGATGCCCAGCAGCACGGCGACCACGCCGAGACCGACGGTGGCGAACTTGGAGACGCGCATTTCTTCGGTTTCGCTGGCGGTGCCCTTGCGGATCACCCGGGCGTAGATGTCGTGGGCGATGGACGAGGCGCCAGCCAGGGCCAGGCCCGACACCACGGCGAGGATGGTCGCGAAAGCCACGGCGGACATGAAGCCGAGGAAGAGGTTGCCGCCGACCGCCTTGGCCAGGTGCATCACCGGCATGTTGCCGCCGCCGAGCATCTTGCCGGCGATGTTGCCGCCTTCGTAGAACTCGGGGTTCTGGCCGACGATGACGATCGCCATCAGGCCCAGGGCGCACACCACCATGAAGAAGTAGCCGATGCAGCCGCTGGCCACGAAGACGCTCTTGCGGGCTTCCTTGGCGTTGGGCACGGTGAAGAAGCGCATCATGATGTGGGGCAGGCCGGCGGTGCCGAACACCAGGCCCAGCGACAGCGACACGGCGGTGATGGGGTCGGCCATCAGGGTGCCGGTGCCCATCAGCTTGATGCCGTCCTTGTGCACTTCGACCGCCTTTTGCGCGGCCGTTTCAAGGCTGAAGCCGAACTGGGAGAGCGACAGGAAGAGCAGCACGGTGCCGCCAAAGAGCATCAGGCAGGCCTTGATGATCTGCACCCAGGTGGTGGCGATCATGCCGCCGAAGGTGACGTACACCACCATCAGCACGCCCACCACGACCACCGCGGTGGCGTAGTCGAGGCCGAACAGCAGCTTGATGAGCTGGCCGGCGCCAACCATCTGCACGATCAGGTAGAAGCACACCACCGTCAGCGAGCCGAAGGCGGCGAAGGTGCGGATGGTGCCCTGGTCGAGGCGGTAGGAGGCGATGTCGGCGAAGGTGAACTTGCCGAGGTTGCGCAGGCGTTCGGCCATCAGGAAGAGGATCACCGGCCAGCCGACGAAGAAGCCGATGGCGTAGATGAAGCCGTCGAGGCCCTTCGAGAAGGTCATGGCCGACAGGCCGAGCAGAGTGGCGGCCGACATGTAGTCGCCCGCGATGGCAAGGCCGTTCTGGAAGCCGGTGATGCCGCCGCCGGCGGTGTAGAAGTCGGCGGTGGATTTGGTGCGGCTGGCTGCCCAGTAGGTGATGCCCATGGTGCTCATCACGAACACGAAGAACATGCCGATGGCGGTCATGTTGAGCGGCTGTTTCTGGACGGCGCCGATGGCGTCGGCGGCGAAGGCGGCCATGCCGGCGAGGCTCAGCAGCACTGCCCCGAGGAGATGTTTGCGCGTGATCACTTGGTGGCCTCCCGGATGATTTCGTTGTTGAGGCGGTCAAACTCGCCGTTGGCGCGGCGCACGAACCAGCCGGTCAGCAGCCACGAGCCGATGATGATGACGGCGCCGATGGGCACGCCGATGGTGAGGGTGGAGCCGCTGGAGATGGGCGTGCGCAGGGCTTCCGGCGCAAAGGCCACGAGGGCCATCATTCCGTAGTAGCTGGCCATCACGATGGCGGTGAGCATCAGCGCGAAACGGCTGCGCTTGCCCTCCAGTTCGGCGAATTTCGGATTCGCCCGCACTTTTTTGTAGATGTCTGCCGACATGATTCCTCCTGAACAGGTGCTTGGGTTTGTTGTGTTTTTTATGGGGTGGTGACGGGGTGAGTGCTGTTCTCCTCCCCGGGTGGTGCAGCTGCGGGGGCGGGCTGTTTGCCCCCGCAGCGGAAAAGCTCTTAGAAGAGTGCTTCTTCGAGGGCGAGGACGGACTCGGCGCCATTCACGATGGCATCCCGGTAGGCGTTGGCCTCGGGCATCACGTGCTGGGCAAAGTAGCTGGCGGTGCCCAGCTTGGCCTTGTAGAAGTCACCATCGGCGCCGTCCAGGCGGCCGGCGGCAACCTGCGCGGAGCGGGCCATCAGCCAGCCGCCTACAACGATGCCGGTGAGCTTGAGGAAGGGCACCGAGCCGGCTGCGGCAGCCTGCGGGTTGGCGTCATAGGTGGCGAGCAGCCAGTTGGTGGCTTCGTCGAGGGCCGCGATGCCGTCGCCAAGGCTGTCCGCCAGGGCGGCCAGCGCCGGGTTGCCGGTGGCGTTCAGCGCGGCGCGGGTTACGGCGATGTCGGCGAGCAGCGCCTGCATGCTCTTGCCGCCTTCCTTGGCGGTCTTGCGACCGATCAGGTCGTTGGCCTGGATGGCGGTGGTGCCTTCGTAGATGGTGATGATGCGGGCGTCGCGCATGTACTGGGAGGCGCCGGTTTCTTCGATGAAGCCCATGCCGCCGTGCACCTGCACGCCGTTCCAGGTGATGCCCTGGGCGTTCTCGGTGCACCAGCCCTTGACCACCGGGGTCAGCAGTTCGAGGCGGGTCTGGTTGGTCTTGCGCACGTCGGCGTCGGGGCTGCTCTTGGCGCGGTCCATGCAGCCGGCCACGTAGTAGGCGATGGCACGGCCGGCTTCGGTGCGGGACTTCATGTCCATCAGCATGCGGCGCACGTCCGGGTGGTGCAGGATCGGCTTCTTCTCGCCCGACTTGTCACCGATGATCTTGCCCTGGATGCGGTCGCGGGCGTAGGCCAGCGCGTGCTGGTAGCTGCGCTCGGAGACGCCAACGCCTTCCAGGCCCACGTTGAGGCGGGCGTGGTTCATCATCGTGAACATGTATTCGAGGCCGCGGTTGGGCTCGCCCACCAGGTAGCCGGTGGCGCCGCCCTTGTCGCCGAAGGACATGACGGCGGTGGCGCTGCCGTGGATGCCCATCTTGTGTTCGATGGAGGCGCAGATCAGGTCATTGCGCTCGCCCAGGCTGCCGTCGGCATTGACCAGGAACTTCGGGGCGATGAACAGCGAGATGCCCTTCACGCCCGGAGGGGCGTCCGGCAGGCGGGCCAGCACGAGGTGGACGATGTTCTCGGCCATGTCGTGTTCGCCCCAGGTGATGAAGATCTTGGTGCCGCTGATGGCGTAAGTGCCATCGCCGCGGGGCTCGGCCTTGCTGCGGATGGCGGCGAGGTCGGAGCCGGCCTGGGGCTCGGTGAGGTTCATGGTGCCGGTCCACTTGCCGGACACCATGTTCGGCAGGTAGGTGGCCTTGAGTTCGTCGGATCCGTGGTGGGCGATCGCCTCGACCGCGCCGAGCGTGAGCATCTGGCACAGCGAGAACGAGATGCTGGCGGACTTCCACATTTCCAGCACGGCGGTAGACACCGTGACCGGCAGGCCCTGGCCGCCGAACTCGGTGGAGGCGGGCATGCCGTTCCAGCCGGTTTCGCAGAAGGACGCGTAGGCTTCCTTGAAGCCGTCGGCGGTGGTGACCACGCCGTCCTTCCACTTGTTGCCCTGGCGGTCGCCAACCGGGTTGAGCGGGTCGACCACTTCGGTGGCGAACTTGCCGGCTTCGTCGAGGATGGCCTCGACCAGATCGATGGAGACGTCTTCGTTGCCGGGCAGCGTGACGATGTCCTGCAGGCCGGCCAGCTCGTTCATGGCGAACAGCATGTCCTTCACGGGGGCGATATAGGTGCTCATGGAGTGCTCCTTGCGAATTCGGTGAAAATTGTTAGGGCTGTCGGGCGATGCGTTGGGGGTTGTAGGGGCGACTTCAGTCGCCCCTGCACAACCCCTACGGAGCCGCCTCTACATTCAGAGAGCGGCGACGAGTTGCGGGACGGCCTCGAACAGATCGGCCACCAGGCCGTAATCGGCCACCTGGAAGATCGGGGCTTCGGGATCCTTGTTGATCGCGACGATCACCTTGGAATCCTTCATGCCGGCCAGGTGCTGGATGGCGCCGGAGATGCCCATGGCGATGTAAAGCTGCGGGGCGACGATCTTGCCGGTCTGGCCGACCTGGTAATCGTTGGGCACGAAGCCCGCATCCACCGCGGCGCGGCTGGCGCCCATGGCGGCGCCGAGCTTGTCGGCCAGGGGTTCGAGCACGGCGCGGTAGTTGTCACCGCTGCCCATGCCGCGGCCGCCGGAAACGATGATTTTGGCGGCGCCGAGTTCGGGGCGGGCTGACTTGGTCAGCTCGCGGCCGACCAGTTTCGACTGGCCCAGGTCGGCGCCGGCAGCGATGGCTTCGATGCTGGCAGAGCCACCTTCGGCGGCCGCGTCGAAAGCGGTGGTGCGTACGGTGATGACCTTGATCGGGTCGGACGACTTGACCGTGGCCAGCGCGTTGCCGGCGTAGATCGGGCGCACGAAGGTGTCGGCGGATTCGATGCTGACGATGTCGGAAATCTGCGCCACGTCCAGCAGGGCGGCGACGCGCGGCAGCACGTTTTTGCCGAAGCTGCTGGCGGGGGCCAGCACATGGCTGTAGCCGCCGGTCTTGATGACATCGATCAGCAGCGCGGCGAGGTTCTCGGCGCCGGCTTCCGCGTAGGCGGCGGCATCCGCAACCTTTACCTTGCTGACGCCGGCCAGCTTGGCGGCGGCTGCGGCCGCGCCGGCGCAGGCAGAGCCCGCGACCAGCACGTCGATGTCTCCGCCCAGTTTGGTTGCGGCGGAAACGGTGTTGAGGGTGGCGGCCTTGAGGCCGGCGTTGTCGTGTTCGGCAATGACGAGGATGGGCATGTTCAGATCACCTTGGCTTCGTTCTTGAGTTTTTCCACAAGCTGGGCCACATCGGCCACCAGCACGCCGGCGCTGCGCCTGGCAGGCTCGACCACCTTGAGGGTGGTGAGGCGCGGCGTCACATCCACGCCCAGGTCGGCCGGCTTGATGGTTTCAAGCGGCTTCTTCTTGGCCTTCATGATGTTCGGCAGGGTGGCGTAGCGCGGCTCGTTGAGGCGCAGGTCGGTGGTGATCACGGCCGGCAGCGGCAGTTCCAGGGTTTCGAGGCCGCCGTCGATTTCGCGGGTGACGCGCACGCTGTCGCCGGCCACTTCAACCTTGGAGGCGAAGGTGGCCTGGGGCCAGCCGAGGAGGGCGGCGAGCATCTGGCCGGTCTGGTTGGAATCGTCGTCGATGGCCTGCTTGCCCAGGATGACGAGACGCGGCTGTTCCTTGTCGACCACGGCCTTGAGCAGCTTGGCGACGGCCAGCGGCTGAAGATCCACGTCGGTTTCGGCCAGGATGCCGCGGTCGGCGCCGATGGCCATGGCGGTGCGCAGGGTTTCCTGGCACTGGGCGACGCCTGCCGAGAAGGCGACGACTTCGGTGGCGGTGCCGGCTTCCTTGAGGCGCACGGCCTCTTCGACGGCGATCTCGTCGAAGGGGTTCATGGCCATCTTCACGTTGGCCAGTTCGACGCCGCTCTGGTCGGCCTTGACGCGGATCTTGACGTTGTAATCGACGACTCGCTTGATGGGTACGAGAATTTTCATGTGAATGGGTCTCCGTTCTTGTGATCGATGTACTCGCTACGACCCCAAGATTCGCAGACAAACATGTCTGAAGTTTCGTGAAAATGTACTCAATCTTGTCGGGTGCCTGAGCTTGGCCGACGGCTGGCTAGAATCAATCAACACGTGATGAAACTGGAGTGGCAATGAGCGGGCAGGAAGTGGATGGGTTTGAGCCTTCGGCGGATGAGGTGCCGTCCTTCGACCGGCGCTACCGGGAGATGCTGGGGGCGGGGCTCGATCTGCTCGACCAGGGGGTGACGGTGTTCGATGCCGATCTGCGCATGGTGGCGTGGAACAAGACCTTCCTGCGGCTGCTGGACTTTCCGGAATCCCTGGCTCAGGCGGGCGGGAGCTTCGAGGATTTCATCCGCTACAACGCCGAGCGGGGCGACTACGGCCCCGGTGATCCGGACGCGCAGATCGCCGAGCGGGTGGCCCGGGCGCGGAGCTTTGAGCCCCACGTCACCGAGCGGGTACGGCCCAACGGGCAGATCCTGTCGATCCGCGGTTTTCCGCTGCCGCACCAGGGCTTCATCACCGTGTACACCGACATCACCGGGCAGCGCCACAGCCAGGCGCAGGCCGCCCGCTACCAGGCTGAACTGGAGGCGCACATCCGCTCCCGCACCGACGCGCTGACCCGCGCCAACGTGGAGCTGACCACGGCCGTCGAATCCAACAAGGCCATCACCTGTGCGCTGCGCCGCAGCGAGCAGCGCCTCCGAGAAATCACTGACGCGATTCCGGCGGCGGTGGCGTATTTCGATCGCGAGTGGGTCTATCGCTACGCCAACAAGGGCTATGCCGAGTGGTTTGGCTGGTCGGCCAGCGACGTGGAAGGGCGGCACATCCGCGAGGTGACCGGGCAGGAGGTTTTCGCCATCGTCTCGCCGTGGGTGAGCCGTGCGCTGGCCGGCGAACGGGTGGCCTACGAATACACCCTCACCGGCCGCGACGGCATGCCGGCCCAGGCCCGCAGCACGCTGGTGCCGGACATGGGGCCGGACGGCACGGTGATCGGCTGCTACGTGCATTCTGTCGATGTGACCGAAACCCGGCGCACGCTGGCAGCCCTCGCCCAGGCCCAGAAGATGGAAGCCATCGGCCAGCTCACCGGCGGCCTGGCCCACGATTTCAACAACATGCTCACGGTGGTCATCGGCAACCTGGTGGCCCTCAAGGAAAACCACCCCGACGATCCGCTCACCGAAAACTTCGTCGAGCCGGCCATGCACGCCGCCAACCGGGGCGCCGAACTCATCCGCCGCCTGCTCGGTTTTGCCCGCCGTCAGCCGCTGGAACCCAAGCCGGTGGAGGTGAATGAGCTGATTCTCGGCATGTCGAAGCTGATCCGCCGCTCGCTGCCCGGCACCATCGCCGTCAGCACGGCCAGCCGCGAGCCCTGCCTGGTGGCGATGGTGGATGCCCATCCCCTCGAAAACGCGCTGCTCAACCTGGCCCTCAACGCCCGCGACGCCATGCCCAACGGCGGCGAGCTGCGCATCGAATCGTCCCTCGAACACCTCAGCCCGGCGGCCGCAGCCGATCTTGAAGTGCTGCCCGGCGACTACGTGCAGATCGCCGTCAGCGACAACGGCATGGGCATGGACGGCAGCACCATGGCGCGGGTTTTCGAACCCTTCTTCACGACCAAGCAGTTCGGCTCGGGCAGCGGCCTGGGCCTGTCGATGGTCTATGGTTTTGTGAAGCAGTCGGGCGGCGGCGTGCGTATCCGCAGCCGGCAGGCGCGGGGCACCACGGTGGCGCTGCTGCTGCCGAGCGTTGCCGAGGCCGAGCAGCCCGACACGCTGCCGGCCGGCGCGCAGGTGCACGAGGCCGACCTGGCCGGCAAGCTGGTGCTGCTGGCCGAAGACGACGCCGACGTGCGCACGGTGGTGCGCATGCAGCTGGCCGAACTGGGCTGCGCGGTGGTCGAGGCCGAGAGCGGCGCCGAGGCCGCCGACATGGTCGAGAACATTCCGGCCATTGCGCTGGTGATTTCCGATGTGGTGATGCCCGGCGCGATGGACGGGCGGGCGCTGGCCCGCTTCGTGCGGCGTTTCCGGCCGGATCTGCCGGTGGTGCTGATGAGCGGCTTTGCCGAAACCCGTGCCGATCTGCTCGACGACCCGGATCTGCCGCTGCTGTCCAAGCCTTTCTCGCGGGACAAATTGCTGGCCGCCTTGCGTCCGCTCGCGGCTTGAGCGAAGCTGATCCCTCATGGCCCAGACTCGCAAACCCGAACTGATCTACGTCGTCGAGGACGAGGCGGCGATCGCCCGCCTGATTGCCGATACGCTGGAAAAATTCGGCTATCGCGCCGAAACCTTCCGTACCGCCGAAGCCTTCTTCCACGGCCTGCGCCACCAGGCGCCCGAACTCGTCGTGCTCGACCTTGGCCTGCCCGACATGGACGGCATGGCGGTGCTGCAGCAGATGCGCGGCAAGCACGCCTGCGGGCTGCTCGTCGTCACCGGCCGCGGCGATACCCACGACCGGGTGATGGGGCTCGAACTGGGGGCCGACGACTACGTGGTCAAGCCCTTCGAGCCGCGCGAACTCATCGCCCGGGTGCGCAGCATCCTGCGCCGCTATCCGGGGCAGGTGACGCTGCCCGCCGACCCGGCGCTGCGCGTGGCCGAGTTTGCCGGCTGGCGTTTCGAGCCCGGCAGCAACACCCTCACCAGCCCCGGCGGCCAGCCCGAAACCCTCAGCACCGCCGAAGCCCAGCTGCTCAGCGTGCTGCTGGCCCACCCCAACCACATCCTGACCCGCGAGCAGTTGCTCGACGGTCGCGACGTGTCGGCGCTGGATCGCAGCATCGACCTGCGCATCTCGCGCCTGCGTCGCCGCTTCGAGGAAAACCCGCTCCACGCCCGGCTGATCAAGACGGTGTATGGCGCCGGCTACCTGCTCGCGGCAACGGTCACCTGGTCCTGATCCGGCAGGGTTAATCTGCTGCAAATGCAAAACGGCGACCCGGGTCGCCGTTTTGCATGGTGTGACGCGCTCGCCGCCTATCGGCGCCGGCGGTTCAGGATGCCGAGGCCGGCCAGGCCAAGGCCGATCAGCCCGATGGCGGCGGGTTCGGGCAGCCCGCTGGTGGGGGTCGTGACATCGCCGGTGACGGTGATGCGGTAATCACCGTGGTCGTTCTGGACGCGCGTACAGGCGCCGGTGGGCGTCGCGCAACTGACCGGGTAGTAAGTGTCGTGGTTGATCCCGCTGATCGCGTCGAGTTCGTTCAGCAGATAGGCGCCGATCGCCAGCAGGTAGTTGCCCGCCGTGAGGCTGAGCGACAGGCTGGAGTCGAGTTCCGACTGGGAACCGTCGTCAAAGGTGGCGCTGCTGTTGTCGTTGGCGGCCACAAAGTCGGACGCATCCAGCACGCCGTCATCGCGGAACAGGTAGATCACGCTGTCGAAAAAGGCGATCTCGCCGTCGCCATTGAGGTCGGTTGCGCTGCCCGACGGAGCCTCCCACGAGAGCACGTCGATGGCCACCGGGCCGGTGCTTCGGGCAGAGAACTTCCAGTGGTCGACGGTGCTGCCGATCCGGGCGCCGGCCTGGTCGTGGAGCGCCCGGATGTTGCCTTCGAGGCTGGCGGCGGCGCTCGAGAGGCTGGCCAGCGCAAGCAGGGTGGCGATAAATGCCTTTTTCATGTTGGGGGCTGTTTTTTTAACAAGCAACTATTTCACGGCACTAAAGCAAATTTAATGCCGAAATTAATTATTTTGTAAAAACAGTGACTTGGAAAATAGGTTTTGTTGTTTGTGACTGATTTGTAAATTTTTTCGACGCGTGTGGGCCGGCACGCGCCATAAAACCCTCAGGCTTGTTCGATGATCGTCCGCTTGCCGGCGGCCGGGGCTGGCTTTACCTCGTCGGGCAAACGCCGGACCAGCCAGGCGATGAAGAGTGGAATCAGCACCAGGTCATCCACGACGCCGATCACCGGCAGCACGTCGGGAATCAGGTCGATAGGCGAGAGCAGGTAAAGGCCGATCAGGCTGACGGCCGGCAGCAGCCAGACGGGCCGCGCCGGATGGCGCAGGGCGTGCCACAGGATGCGCACATCCCGGCGAACCCGCAGGTAGAGGGCGGCGATTTTTCTGAACATGGATGCAGGCCTCCACGGCTTGAATGTGCAGGCTTTGACGAGCCGGTGGCAGGCAAAGTGCCCCCAACCCTTGTAAGCGGACGTAAGGAGGAGCGTGCGGCAAAAGGTCGCAGCGCGGGCCGCCGCGCTCACGCTGCACGGCGGCCCGCGTTAAGCTTTGTGGCTTGAACCCGAGGAGATCGCCGTGAGCATTTCGTACAAGATTGCCGGGCTGGCGCTGGCCGGCCTGTTTAACGCCCTGGCGGCCGGCAGTGCGCTGGCCGCCGACCTGGAAATTACCAATCCGTGGGTGCGCGGCACCGTGGCCAGCCAGAAGGCCACCGGCGCCTTCATGCAGCTCACCAGCAAGAGCGGCGTGAGCCTCGTCGGCGTTGCCAGCCCGGCGGCCAGCATCGTCGAGATCCACGAGATGGTGATGGACAAGGATGTGATGAAGATGCGCCCGGTGCCGCGCCTCGAGGTGCAGCCGGGCAAACCGCTCGAGCTGCGGCCGGGCAGCTACCACGTGATGCTGATCGACCTGAAGAAGCCCCTCGCCAAGGGTGAGATCGTGCCGATCACGCTGCAGGTTGAAGGCCGCGACAAGAAGATCGAAACCGTCGAAGTGAAAGCCGAAGTGCGCGAACTGACCGCAGGTGCCGCGCCGGCGATGCAGCACAAGCACTAAGAGCGTGTCCGATGCGCTGACGGCCGGCGGGCTGGGCGATATGTGCCCGGCCCACCGGCTTTTTTGCGTGCTGGCCAATATGGGCGGATCCCCGCCATCCGCTCCTGTGTCAGGTCAACGTAATTGGCCGCAGGCAGGACTAGACTGAAAACATTGCTTTCGGGCCGGCTTCGAAAGGGTGTGTACCGTGGATGTCCTGTCTAACGGGGTGTTGCCCGTGCTTTATGGTGGCGCGACCAATCTGGCCGCTTACCTGGCGGCGCACGTGCTGCTGTGCCTGCTGCCGGCGTTTTTCATTGCCGGGGCGATGTCGGCCTTGATTCCCCGGGAGGCGATCACCCGCTTTCTCGGGCGCAATTCCAGCAAGGCGGTGTCCTATCCGGCGGCCGCGGCGGCGGGGTCGCTGCTGGCGGTGTGCTCGTGCACCATCGTGCCGCTGTTTGCCGGCATCTACAAAAAGGGGGCCGGGTTGGGGCCGGCCATCACCTTCCTGTTTTTTGCGCCGGCGGCCAACATCCTGGCGCTGGTTTATACCGGTGGCGTCATCGGGGTTGATCTGGCTGTCGCGCGCTTCGTGCTGTCGCTGATCTTCGGGATCGGCATCGGGCTGATCATGGCGCTGGTGTTCAGCGCCGACGATGCGGCCCACGACGAAGCCGGCAGCGCCATGTTTGCGGGCAGCGGCGAGGGCATGGGCAAGAGCGCGGGGGTGTTTCTCGTGGTGTGGGTGGTGCTGCTGCTGGCGGGCACGCTCAAGCTCGATGTGCTGACCAGCGCCTGGCTGCATGTCGATTTGCCTCTGGCCCATGCCCGCGACTGGCAGGCCGGCCTCGACCGGCTGGTGCCCTTTGATGCGGCCAAGGGCGAGGAGGGCGTGTCGCTGCAGGGCGTGGTGCTGATCCTGCTGCTGGGGCTGATTGCCTTTTCGGCCTGGCGGGGCCTGGAGAACATTCAGGAGGGCGTGAACGGCTGGACCCGGGCGAGCCTCGCGCTGGTGTGGACGACGCTGCTGTTCGCCGCGCTGGCGATCCGGCCCGGCGACGGCGGGCTTTCCATCGGCATCACCGGCAAATTTTTCGGCGTGGGCCTGAGCCTCGCGGTGATCCACGTCATCGCCTGGCAGTACCTGCCGCGGGAGGCGCTGCAGGACTGGCTGTGGGAATCCTGGCGCTTCGTGAAGCAGATTTTTCCGCTGCTGGTGGTGGGCGTGTTTGTCGTCGGCATGGCCCGTGTGCTGGTTCGCCCGGAGTGGATCGAGGCGGTGGCGGGGAGCAATTCGCTGGTCGGCAACCTGGCCGGGGTGGCTTTCGGGGTGTTCATGTATTTCCCGACCCTCGTCGAAGTGCCGATTGCGCGCATGTTCCTCGACCTGGGCATGCACCGGGGGCCGCTGCTGGCTTACCTGATGTCCGACCCGGAACTGTCGCTGCAGAGCATCCTGATCATTTCGGCCATCATCGGCCGCACCAAGACCGCGACCTACGTGGGCCTGGTGGCGCTCTTCAGCACCGCCGCCGGCCTGACCTACGGGGCCTGGATCGATGGCACGCCGCTGGTGCAGATCGTACTTTGGCTGGCGGTGTTCATTGGCGTGCTGGCGGTGCTGCTGTCGCTGGCGAGCCGGCGCGCGGTTTCAACAAAAGGAGTCTGATCATGCTGAACATCAAGGTTCTCGGCCCCGGCTGTGCCAACTGCCGCAAGCTCGAGGAGATCGCCCGCGAGGCGGTGTCCCAGTTGGGCGTGGAGGCGGCGATCGAGAAAGTGACCGCCACCGAGGCCATCCTCGCCTACGACATCCTCAAGACGCCAGGGCTGGTCATCAACGAAAAACTCGTCTCGTCGGGCCGCATTCCGGCGGTGGGCAGCGTGGTGGAGTGGATTCGCGACGCTACGGCGTGATGCGGGCGGGCGGTGCGCCCGCGGGAATCCCGCCTGCCTGTTGCCAGGCGATTTTGCCGCCCATCGCCATGGATTCAAGCGCGCAACGCAATCGCGCTCAGCCGGCGGTGGTCGGTCATGCGCGTGGCAGGCTCCGGTAAATCCCTGATCGCCGCCCGTGTGACGGCGCGCTAAACTCGGTGGCCCGCCTTCTGCCGCACGCGCTCTCCGTCATGACCCACCCAGGCCACCGCCTCGGGCTCCTCTTCGCCGTCCTCGGCGCGGTGGGCTTCTCGTTCAAGGCCATCCTCATCAAGCTGGCCTATCCCTACGGCGTCGATGCCATCACCCTGCTGGCCCTGCGCATGGGGTTGTCGCTGCCTTTTTTCCTTGCCCTGGGCTGGGCTGACCAGCGTCGTCGCCAGCCCGCACCGCTGGCCGGGCGCGACATCGGCATGATGCTGGCGCTGGGTTTCAGTGGCTACTATCTCTCCAGCTACCTGGATTTTCTCGGGCTGCAGTACATCTCGGCGGCGCTCGAGCGGCTCATCCTGTTCGCTTACCCGACGCTGGTCGTGGTGCTGTCGGCGATCTTCCTCGGCAAGCCGCTCACCCGGCGCGGGCTGGGCTGCATCGCCCTGTGCTACGCCGGCATTGCGCTGGCCGTTGCCCACGACCTGGATATCGCCGGCACCGCCGACAACGTATTGACCGGCGGCACGCTGGTGTTTGCCAGCGCGGTGTCCTACGCCCTTTACCTGATGGGCAACGGCCAGGCCGTGGGCCGCCTCGGTGCCGCCCGCGTCACGGCCTGGGCCAGCACCGCCGCCTGTGTGCTGTGCCTGGCCCATTTCGCGGCCACCCGACCCCTGTCCGATCTCGTCCAGCCGGCTCCGGTGATGCTGCTGGCCGCGGCCATGGCGCTGTTCTCGACGGTGCTGCCGGTGTGGATGGTGTCCGAAGCCATCCGCCGCCTCGGCGCCGGGCCGGTGTCGCTGATCGGCACCCTCGGCCCGGTGGTCACGCTTTTCCTGGGCTGGCTGATCCTGGCCGAACCGATCGGCCTTTTCCAGCTCCTCGGCGGCACGCTGGTGGTGGCCGGGGTGATGCTGGTGGGCAAAAAGGGCTAGCGGCTGACGGGCTTCAAAAAGGGTCTAGTATGAAATTCGAACCACGAAGCCCCTTCGCAAAAAGCGCAGAAAGGGCCGTAGGGTTCGCTTCGTGATGCCACACCCCAAGGAGGTTTCCATGTCGAAAGTCCTCGTGCTCTATTACTCCACCTACGGTCATATCGAAACCATGGCGCAAGCGGTGGCCGAAGGTGCCCGTGCCGCCGGCGCCACGGTCGAACTCAAGCGGGTTCCGGAAACCGTTCCGGAGGAGATCGCCCGTCCGGCCCATTTCAAGCTCGACCAGGCGGCTCCGGTGGCAACGGTTGCAGAGCTGGAGGGCTACGACGCCATCATCGTGGGCTGCCCGACCCGTTTTGGGCGCATGCCTTCGCAACTGGCCAGCTTCTTCGACCAGGCCGGCGGGCTGTGGGCGCGCGGTGCCCTCAACGGCAAGGTGGGCGGGGCGTTCACCTCCACCGCCACCCAGCACGGCGGGCAGGAGGTCACGCTGTTTTCGGTGATCACCAATCTGCTCCACTTCGGGATGACCATCGTCGGTCTGCCCTACAGTTTCCAGGGCCAGACGACGCTCGATGAAATCGTCGGCGGCAGCCCCTACGGCGCCACCACCATCGCCGGTGGCCAGGGCCAGCGGCAGCCCAGCGCCATCGAACTGGACGGCGCGCGTTTCCAGGGCAAGCTGATTGCCGAAACCGCCAACAAGCTGTTTGGCTGATTTTTGGCTGAACCCGCGCCGCGCCTGGACCGGGCGGCGCAGCCCCCGCACATCATGAACTCCGACGATCTCAAGCTCTTTGCGCTAATCATTCGCGCCGGCAGCATTTCGCGTGCCGCGATGGAGCTGGGCGCCGATCAGTCCACCGTGAGCCGGCGCGTCGGCCAGCTGGAGAGCGAGCTGGGGGTCAGGTTGCTGCATCGCAATGGCCGCGGCGTGACGCCCACCGACCCGGGCCGCCAGTTGCTGGATTACGCCGGTGCGGTGGCGGCGCTGCTGGACCAGGCCTCGGGCGCTCTTCGCGAGCAGGCCGAGACGGGGCCGGCGCAGCTGTGCATCGGTGCCCAGCCCACCATCGCACGCATCCTGTTCGGGCCGCTGGCGCGGGCGCTGGCTGTGCGCTATCCGCAAACCCGGCTGCGTCTTGTCGAAGCGCTGGGAAGCCAGATTCTTGAAAAGCTCGGCAACGGCGAACTCGATTTTGCGGTGATCTACCTGCCCGAGCAGATCGGCACGCTGCAGTTCGATCCGCTCCTGAGTGAAGGCGTCCACCTGATCGCCCCGCCCGGCCTGGGGCTGGAGGGCGATGTGATTGAGATGGCACGACTGGGCGAGCTGCCGCTGATCTTGCCGAGCACCCACCACGGCTTGCGCCTGCTGGTCGAATCCCTCGCCGCGCGGCATGGTTTCACGCCGCGCATCGCGCTGGAATGCGACGGCTCCACCGCGCTCACCACGCGCCTGGTCATGCAGCACTGCGGCTGCACGGTGCTGCCGCTGGCGGCCGTCAGCGACGAAGTGGCCAGCGGCCGGCTGCGGGCCTTGCGTATTACGTCACCCGAAGTGCGGCGCAAGGTGGGCATCGTGCCGGGGCGCAATCGCGCCATTCCGGCCGGTTTGTCTCAGGTGACCCGGCTGGTCAGGCTGCAGGTGGATGAACTGGTGCGCGCCGGGGCCTGGCCGGACGCGGTACTGCTGGATGCGCTCAGGCCAGCCGCGCCTGGGGCGTGATCTGGCGCGGATCGACGCACAGCTCGATCAGGGCTGGCAGGCCCGCTTTCGATGCGCGGGCAAACGCCGCCGCAAAATCGGCCGTCTGCGTAACTCGCTCGGCGTGGGCCCCGAAAGCCCGCGCGAGGGCGACGAAATCCGGATTCGCCAGTTTTGTCGCCACCGGCCGCCCGGGGTATTCGCGCTCCTGGTGCATGCGAATGGTGCCGAGCATGCCGTTATTGACCACGATCACCACCACGGCTGCGCCGTATTGCATGGCGGTGGCCAGCTCCTGCGGATACATCATGAAGCAGCCGTCGCCGGCAAAGCACACCACGCTGCGCTCCGGGTGGCGGAGCTTGGCGGCGATGGCCGCGGGCAGGCCGTAGCCCATGGCCCCGTTGGTGGGGGCCAGCTCGGTGGCCGGCTGGCGGTAGCGGAAGAAGCGATGCACCCAGACGGTGTAGTTGCCGGCACCGTTGGCGATGATCGCGTCGTCGGGCAGGGTGGCGTCCAGGTGCGCCATCACCCCGGCGAAATCGACGCCGTCCAGGGCCGGGTGCGGCGCCGGCGGGGTGGAGTGGGCCAGGTAGTCGGCGCGCAGCTGCCGCGTCCAGGCGTCCCAGCCCTGCGTGGTGACCGGCACCCGCTCGGCGAGGGCTGCTGCGGCCCGGGCGACGCTGGCGTGGATCGGCAGCGCCGCCTGATACACGCGCCCGAGTTCATTCGGGTCGGCGTGGATGTGGATCAGCGTTTGCCGTGGCTGCGGGCTTTCGATGAGCGTATAGCCCGACGACGATGCTTCGCCCAGCCGGGCACCGATCACCAGCAGCAGGTCGGCCTCGCGCACCCTTTCGGCCAGCCGCGGTGATACGCCCAGCCCCAGCTGGCCGACGTAATGGCGGCTGCGGTTGTCGAACAGATCCTGGCGCCGGAAGGAGGCCGCGACCGGCAGGTCGTTACGCTCGACAAAATGGGCGAGCGCCGCAGAGGCCGCGCCATCCCAGCCGGTGCCGCCCACGATGACGAGCGGACGCCGGGCGTCCTGCAGCCGCGTGTGCAGTTCGGCCATGTCGGCCGCAGCCGGCGCGGCGCGGGCGATGCGGGGCGGGGCGACATCCACGGCGCTGCCACGGCCAAACAGCACGTCTTCGGGCAGGGCGACCACCACCGGGCCGGGGCGCCCGGACAGCGCCACGCTGAAGGCCTGGGCGATGATTTCCGGGATGCGCTCAAGGCGGTCCACCTGCGTGACCCACTTGGCCACGCTGCCGAACATCTGGCGGTAGTCGATTTCCTGGAAGGCTTCGCGGCCCATGAAGGCGGAGTCGACCTGGCCGATGAACAGGATCATCGGCGTCGAATCTTCGCGGGCGGTGTGGACGCCGTTGCTGGCGTGGGTGGCGCCGGGGCCGCGGGTCACGAAGCAGATGCCGGGCCGGCCGGTCAGCTTGCCGTAGGCGTCGGCCATGTTGGAGGCCGCGCCTTCGTGGCGGGTCACGATGGTCTGGATGCCCGGCCGGTCGTGGAGTGCGTCGAGTACGGGCAGATAGCTTTCGCCGGGCACGCAGTAAAGGGTGTCGACGCCGTTGCGGTGCAGCGCCTCGACCAGGATCTGCCCGCCGTTGCGCTCTGCGTTGCCTGCCGCCATGTTTGCCTCCGTTTTCGATGGGGCAAGTATGGGGTATGCCAGCTGTTCGGGCCTTGCGCGCCGTGCAAGGCTGCTTTGTGCGCCGGCCCGTGGCGGGCCGGGGGGCAGCCTTACTGCCGGGTGAGCTGGAGCTTGGTGAGATCGAAGCCTTTGCGGGCCAGGCGTTCGAGCAGGGCGTCGTAGGCTTTTTGATCGACCTGCTTGGTTCTGGAGAGAACCCACAGGTATTCGCGGGTGGGTTCGCTGACGGCGACCAGCTGGTAGGCGTCGTCGAGGTCGATCACCCAGTAGTTGCCCCACACAAAGGGCAGGAAGGAGAGCCACGCCGGGGCGAAGCGGACTTCGAGCTTCGGCGAGTCGGCGCCGCCCACCTGTCGGGCGGTGCCGACGGCTTCGTTCATGGTGCCGTTTTCGAGCCGGCAGCGGTTGATCACCTGCACCTGACCGTCGGTGAGCGGGGTGTATTCGGCACGGGATTCGCCGGTACATTTTTTCTGGAACCAGGCCGGGAAGCGGGCGATTTCGTACCAGGTGCCCATGTAGCGTGGAACGTCGAGGGCGGCGATGGGGGTGAGCGGCGCGGCTGCGCTGTCGCTGGCGAGGGCGCCGAGCGGGGTCAGGGAGCAGAAGCAGAGAGCGGCGGCGATCAGTCTGGATTTCATGGGCGGGTTTGTTCTTGTGGGTGAGGCCGCTCCCGCCGGGGGGCGGAAGCGGGTGGGGTTCAGTGCATGAAGGGGTAGTCTGTGTAGCCCTCTGCGCCGGGCGAATAGAAGGTGTCCGGGTTGGGGCTGTTGAGCTGGGCGCCGGCCTTGATGCGGGCGGGCAGGTCGGGGTTGGCGAGGAAGGCGGTGCCGAAGGCGACGGCGTCGAGTTGGCCGCTTTCGATGGCGTTGGCGGCTTCGGCGGGGGTGTAGCCCATGTTGCCGATCAGCACGCCTTTGTAGTGCTGGCGGGCAGGGGTGAGCACGTCGCCCTTTTGCAGGCCGAAGAAGTCGCCGCGCATGAGGTGCAGGTAGGCGAGCTTGTAATCGTTGAGGCGGGTGGCGAGCCAGGTGATGAGGCCGACCGGGTCGCTGTCGGCCATGTCGTTGAAGCTGTTGAGAGGCGACAGGCGCAGGCCGACGCGGTCGCCGCCCCATACGTCGGTGACGGCGTCGAGGACTTCAAGGAGCAGCCGGGCGCGGTTTTCGACGGGGCCGCCGTAGGGGCCGCTGCGGGTGTTGCTGCCGTCGCGCAGGAATTCGTCGAGCAGGTAGCCGTTGGCGCCGTGGACTTCGACGCCGTCGAAGCCGGCGGCCTTGGCGTTTTCGGCGGCGTGGCGAAAGCCGGCGACGATGGCGGGCAGTTCGTCATCGCGGAGTTCGCGCGGGGTGACGTAGGGCTTCTTGCCCTCGGGGGTGTGGACTTCGTCGTTGCGGATGGGCAGGGCGCTGGGGGCGACGGGCTGGGCGCCGTTGTTGAGCAGCGGGTGGCAGGCGCGGCCGCCGTGCCAGATCTGCAGGAAGATGCGTCCGCCGGCCTTGTGTACGGTGTCGGTGACTTTTTTCCAGCCGGCAACCTGGGCGGCGTTGTGGATGCCGGGTTCGTGCCAGAAGGCGGAGTTGCCCTCGATGGCCATGGTGGCTTCGGCGATCAGCAGGCCGGCGCTGGCGCGCTGGGCGTAGTGGATGGCCATGAGTTCGCCGGGGATGTGGCCGTCTTCGGCGCGGCAGCGGGTGAGCGGGGCCATCAGGATGCGGTTGGGAAGCAGCAGGGCGCCGGCTTGCAGCGGCTGGAAGAGGGCGGACATGAATCGGAACTCCTTGATCGGGTGAATCAATAAAAAACCCAAGTCGCTTGGGCTGCGCCAGCGGGGGATTGTTCCCGGCATCGGTTCGGCGCTAATCCGGCATGAGGGGCCGAGTGTGCCAGTTGTAGCGGATGGTGAGCATGCGCACGATGAAGAACAGGGTGATGGTGGCCCAGGCGGCGGGTACGGTGGCGACCTGCAGGCCGAGGGTGAGGCCCAGGAAGGCGATGCAG
The DNA here is from genome assembly GCF_030157465.1 of Zoogloea sp. Taxonomy (GTDB): domain Bacteria; phylum Pseudomonadota; class Gammaproteobacteria; order Burkholderiales; family Rhodocyclaceae; genus Zoogloea. The sequence goes on along the minus strand of NZ_JAOAUU010000079.1, from coordinate 115,943 downwards.
GTGAGCAGCACGACGGGCGTGAAGAACTGGCCGGGCTGGAGGATGAAGGGGATGTCGCGGACGATGACGTCGCGCAGCACGCCACCGCCGACACCGCTGACGGCGCCCACCAGGATGACGCCCGGCAGCGGGATGCCGGCTCCCAGCGCGAGCTGCAGGCCGACCACGGCGAAGGCCGGCGTGCCGATGGCGTCGATGGTGCCGACCAGTGTGTCGATCATGCGCAGGTTGGCGATGCGGTGGCGAAAGATGGCGGCGAGCAGCGTGGCGGCGAGGATCAGCGGGAGGTAGAAGAGGTCGGTGAGCACCGGCGGCGGGCGCTGCAGGAAGACGCCGTCGCGCAGGATGCTGCCGCCCATCGAGGTGAGCAGCGCCAGCACGAAGACGCCGACGATGTCGAAATGCTTTCGGAGGCCGACGATGGCGCCGGAGAGCGCCCAGGCGAAGGTGGCGATGTAGTCGAAATAGACCGGGACGTGGAAGGCGCCGTTCATGTTTCGCTGGCAAAGACGAGCCGGTTGCGTCCGGCATCCTTGGCGCGGTACATGGCGTCGTCGGCGCAGATGGTGAGGCCTTCGGGGGTGCTGGCGTCGTCGGGGTAGATGCCGATGCCGATCGAGGTGGATATCTGGAGGTTGTGCTGGTCGATGGTGAAGGGCAGGGCGATGGCCGAGCGGATCCGCTCGGCGACGAGCTGGGCGTCGGCCTGGCTGTCGATGTGGGGCAGCAGCACCACGAATTCGTCGCCGCCCATGCGGGCGAGGGTGTCGGATTCGCGCAGGCAGTCACGCATGCGGGCGGTTGCGGCCAGCAGCAGGCGGTCGCCGATGGCGTGGCCGTGGATGTCGTTGACGGGCTTGAAGTGGTCGAGGTCGACGAACATCAGGCCACTGCGGGTCTTGTCGCGGCGGGCCAGGGCGAGGGCGGCGTGCAGGCGGTCGGCCAGCAGGGCGCGGTTGGGCAGCAGGGTGAGGGCGTCGTGCTGGGCCATGTGGCGCATGCGCTCCTCGCTTTCGCGCAGCTCGCGGGTCATGGTGAGGGCGTGGGCGTAGGCGCGGGCCCGGCCGGTGACCAGTTGATGCATGAGCAGGGCCAGCAGCAGGCTGACGCAGGTGCCGGCAATGGCGATGATGGTGGCCGAGCCGCGGTCGCGGCGCAGCTCGAAGGCGGGGATGCTGCGGATCTGCAGGGTCCAGTTGCTCTGGGGAAAGCTGATGTATTCGGTGGCCGTGAAGCGCGGCGGGGCGGGGTCGTCGCCGGGGTGGGAGTCGAAGATCAGGCTGGCGGCGTCGGTGCGTACGCCGTCGTAGATGCGCAGCGCGATGCCGGGTGTGTCTTCGCCGTACAGGCTGGCCATGAGGTCGTGGAGACGGAAGGCAATATGCACCCAGCCGTTCAGGTGGGCCTGGCGGGCCGCGAGGGTGTCGATGGGGCGGCCTCTGGCATAGGTGGCCAGGTACATGGCGAAGGCCGGGCGGTTGGCGGGCCGATCCATCAGCAGGTTGATCCGGGGGGTGATGGCGATGCCGCCGGAATCCCGCGCCTGGAACATGGCGTCCCGCCGGGCCGGATCGGTGAGGATGTCGTGGCCGAGGGCCTTGCGGTTGTCGGGGCTGGCCGGGGCTACGTAGGTGACGGGGCCGACGACATCCCGCTCGCCCGGTGGCCGGATGCGGTAGCCGGGGTCGCCGAGGGCGCGCCGGGTGGCCACGTGGCGGGCCACCTGCGCGCCGCTGAGCCGGGGCGTGAACAGCATGGCCTGCAGGCCGGCAAGCTCGGTGCCGCCGGTGAGGGCATCCACGAATTTGCGGAAATCCTCCTGGCTGACGTCCTCCGAGGCGTCGAACAGCCCGCGGGCGGCGCGCAGCATCTGCTCGTAGGCGGCGACGCGCTGTTCGATGCGCCCGGCGGTCTGGCGCACGCTGACATCGAAATCGGCGCGCAGCGTGGCGTCGAGGCCTTGCTGTTCGTGATGCCACAGCACGCCGGTGAGGGCGAGTGACGCGGCGCCCGTGCACAGGGGCAGGAGCAGGTTCCGGAGGTGTGTCGGCGGGGTCAAAATCGCGTCAGGGCCTGGCTGAGTTCGGGCTTGAAGTATTTATCGAAAATGCGCTCGACGGTGCCGTCGGCGCGCATTTCATCCACCAGCGCGCGCCATCGGGCCTGCTCCTGCGGCGCAATGGCCCGCTTCGACATGATGAGCCCGTGGGGCACGGGCGGGTCGTCGAATTCGAGGATGTGGGTTTGCCCGCGGATGGCCGCGCTTTCCAGGGCGGGGTAGTCGAAGGGCTCGATGATCATGCCCTGGGTCTGGTTGGCGAGCAGGGTGGCGTAAAGCGGCGCGAGGCCGGAGGCGTAACTGACCCGCATGTCGCTGTCGAGGGCGTCCACCAGCCGGTTGGCGCCCGGCCCGTAGCGGAAGCTGCGGATCGCGCCGAGGCGCAATTGCGGGTTGCGGATGAAGTCGCCAACCCGCTGAACGCCGGCATCGCGGCGCACCAGCAGGTAGTACTTGTTGGAGAAATACCAGGCGAAGGCGGCGAAGCGTTCGCGCTGTTCGTTGCTGATGCCCGACAGGCTGAAATCCAGCCCGCCGGATTCGATGAGTTGCCAGATGCGCGCGCGCGGCAGCACGGTGACGGTGATCCGGCAGCCGCTGCGGCGGATCAGTTCGTCGGCGAAATCCTTGTCGATGCCCTCGCCGGTCTGGCGCGAGTAGAGCAGCCCGTGATCATGCAGGGCGAGGCTCAGGGGGCGCGAACAATCGGGGCGCTCGGCGGCCTGAGCCCCGCCACCGGCCAGCAGCAAGGCCAGCAGCAAGGCGCGCATCAGGGGGTGCAAAAAAGGGTCGATTCCCAAACGAGGCTTTCCTTTCCCCGCCCAGGTGTGTGCGGGTTGGCGTTCCCGCTGCACGTTCAGGCCATTTCGCGCAGGTAAAGTGCCTCGACCTGCTCGCGCGCCCAGGGCGTGCGGCGCAGAAACTTGAGGCTGGACTTGATGCTGGGCTCGTTCTGGAAGCAGCGGATGTTGATGACCGAGCCGAGGCTCTCCCAGCCATAGCGCTCCACCAGCCGGGTGAGCATGTGTTCGAGGGTGATGCCGTGGAGCGGGTTGTTTGTCTGGGAAGTCATGGCCGGCAGGAAAGGCGGGATGGATCGTCGGGAACTTTGACCGACTTTGTCGGCGCTGCCAAGAGCGCCGCAGCAAAACGGCGTGGCTGCGTTAAATTTTTTGGGGCGGCGAGCTTTTGCAGTGCCGCCCGGACGGACGTTTTTCCCCCGGCTGGCGGGATGACATTCGGGAGGCGTGCCGGTAGGCTCTCGGCCCTGCCCGTAACGGAAACTTCCCCCAGTCCATGATGCCTCGCGATAGCGCCATTCTCCTTCCCCTTTTTGCCCTTGCCGGGTGGACCTTGCTGGTGCTGTGCCTGGTCGCCTTTCGGCGCATCGGGGCGGGGTTTGCCGGCCGGGTGCAGGCGTCCGACTTCCGGTGCGGCGAGTCGGCGGGCGTTCCGGCCGATGTCAGCCTGCCCAACCGCAACTACATGAACCTTCTCGAGTTGCCGGTGCTGTTCTACGTGGTGTGCCTGCTGATTTTCACGACGGGCCAGGGGGCGGCGCTGCAGGTGGGGCTGGCCTGGGCGTATGTGGCCTTGCGGGTTGTGCATAGTCTCATCCATCTCTCCTACAACCATGTGTATCACCGCCTGGCCGCCTTCGTGGTCAGCAACGGGGTGCTGGCCGCGCTGTGGGCGCTGGCGGGGCTGGGGTTGGTGTCCAGGGCCTGAGCCGGAAGTGCCGGCGTGCCTCCGTGCTACCTTTCGGCCCTGGAATCTGAAAGGAGCGCGCATGTCGCCGAGTTTTCGTGCCGGGGCCCGGGAGGGTTTCCGGCTGTGCCTGCCGGTGTCGGTGGGAATCATTCCGTGGGCGCTGGTCACGGGGCTGGCGATGGTCGGCGCGGGTTTTACGGTGGTGCAGGCGATGGGCATGAGCCTGATCGTCTTTGGTGCCACGGCCCAGCTGGGCACGCTGCCGCTGATCGTGGCCGGGGCGCCGCTGTGGCTGATCGTGGCCACGGCGCTGGTGGTGAATCTGCGCTTCGTGATCTTCAGCGCGGCGCTGGCCAGGCCGCTGTCCGGTGGAACCCTGGCCCAGCGCTGGCTGTGCGGCTATGCGCTGACTGACGGCGTTTTTGCCACCACGCTCGAGCACCTGCGCAGCGAGCCGGACCCCCAGCGGCGGCTCGGCTTCTACCTGGCGCCGTCCCTGTGGTGCGCGCTGATATGGCAGACGTCCACCCTGGTGGGCGTGCTGGCGGCGGGGTCGATCCCGCGCAACTGGTCGCTGGAGTTCATGGCCAGCATCGCCTTGCTGGTGCTGCTGGTGCCGATGTCCAAAGTGCGGCCGATGCTGCTTGCCATGATTGCCGGCGGTGCGCTGGCGGTGCTGCTGCGCGGCATGCCGCTGCGCCTGGGGGTGATGGTGGCGATCCTTGGCGGCATCGCGGCGGGTTTTGCCGCGGAGCACTGGCAGGCACGGGGGGCGTCGCGATGAGTGACGAATGGACGCTGTGGCTCACCTTCATCCTGATCGGGCTTCTCGCCACCACCCTGCCGCGTGCCAGCTTCATTGTGCTGGGCGAGCGGGCCAGCCTGCCGGAGGTGCTGCTCAAGGCCTTGCGTTACGCGCCGGCCGCCGCGCTGGCGGCCATTGTCGTGCCGGATCTGGTGCTGGTGGGCGGGGCCGTCGATGTGTTCAACCCCAAGCTTGGCGGCGCCATTGCCGCGGTGCTGGCGACGCAGGTTTCACGCAATCCGTGGCTGCCGTTTGCCGCCGGCATGGCGGCGCTGTGGGTGCTGCGCTGAGGCCTCAGCCCGGTGGGCGTTTGCCGGGCAGGCCGTGTTTTTCCATGCGGTAGCGCAGGGTGTCGCGGCTGATGCCGAGCTGGCGGGCGGCCTGGGAGACGTTGCCCCGGGTGTCGGCCAGGGCCTGGACGAGGAGGTCGCGCTCGACCCGTTCGAGGGCCGAGGTGCCGGTGTCCGGTGCCGCAGCGGGGTTGCCCGGCCGGCGGGCGGGGGACAGGGGCAGGTCGTCGGGGCCGATCAGCGAGTCGCTGGCGAGGAGCGCGGCCTGCTCCATCAGGTTGCGTAGTTCGCGCACATTGCCGGGCCAGTCGTGGTCGACGAGCAGGCGCTCGGCGGCCGGGCTGAGCTGAAGCGCGCCCTTGCGGTAGCGCTGGGCGAAGTCGGCGAGGAAGTGGCGCGCCAGCACCAGCACGTCGCCCTCGCGGGCATTGAGCGGCGGCACGTGGATCTGCAGTACACGCAGCCGGAAGTAAAGATCGGCGCGGAACAGGCCGGCCTCGATGTGTTTTTCGAGGTCCTGGTTGGTGGCCGCGAGGATGCGCACGTTCACCTGGCGCTCCTGCACCGAGCCGAGCCGGCGCAGGCGCCCGTCTTCCAGCACCTTGAGCAGCTTGGCCTGCAGGCCGCGGTCCATCTCGCCGATCTCATCGAGGAACAGGGTGCCGCCGTCGGCGGCTTCGAGCAGGCCGAGCTTGCGTTCGCGGGCGTCGGTGAAGGCGCCGCGCTCGTGGCCGAAGAGTTCGGATTCGAGCAGGCTGGCCGGAATCGCGGCGCAGTTGACCTCCACGAAGGGCTTGTCCCGGCGCGGGCTGCAGAAGTGGCAGGCGCGGGCCACCAGCTCCTTGCCGGTGCCGGTCTCGCCGATGATGAGCACCGGCGGCAGGGTTTCGATGCCTTCTACGCTGGCGATGCGGGCGATGCGGTCGCGCAGCTCGGCCACCGCCGGGCTGGCGCCGACGATGGCGTCGAGCTGGCTGCGGTCGCGTTCGCGCGCTTCGTAATATTGCAGGCGGCTGTTCTCCCGCTGGCGCTGGGTGAGCTGGGCGATGCGCTGGCGCAGCTCGCCCAGCGCCACCGGCTTGGTCAGCAGGTCGTTGGCGCCGGCCTTCATGGCCTCGACGGCCAGCTCGATGCTGCCGTGGCCGGTGATCATGATGATTGGCACCTGGGCGTCGTCGGCGCGGATGGCGGCGATCACCGCGAGTCCGTCCATGTCGGGCAGGCGGAAGTCGAGCACCACGGCGTCGGGTTGCAGCTCGCCGAACAGCTTGAGCCCTTCCCGGCCGGTGCTGGCGGTGGTGGCGCCGTGTCCGCCCTTTTCGAGAAAGCGGGCGGCGTTGCGGGCGAGGGTTGTCTCGTCGTCGATGATCAGGATGCTGGTCATGATGTTCTAGCGGGCGGGAAAGAGGAGGCTGACCAGCGTGCCCTCGCCGGGGACGCCGCTGATCCGGATCTCGCCGCCGAAGCGTTCGACGATCCGTTTGGCGAGGGGCAGCCCGAGGCCGAGGCCCTTGTGCTTGGTGGTGAAGAAGGGGCGGAACATCTGCTGGCCGGCTTCGGCGGCGATGCCGCTGCCGGTGTCGGCGATGTCGATGCGGCAGCGGGTGCCCGCCGCCGGGCGCAGGGTGACGGTGCAGCGGCCGCCGTCGCCCATCGCTTCGCCGGCGTTGGAGAGCAGGCTGTGGAAGGCCTGGCGAAGCAGGGCGGGGTCGCCGTCGATGACGGGGTTGGTGACTTCGTTGGCGAACGTGAGCCGCTGGCCGCGCCGCTCGAAGGCCGGCGCGTGGTCGGCGCAGCAGGCTTCCAGCAGGCGGTCCAGCCTCACCGGGCCGGGCTGGGGGTCATGGGCGGCCGAGAAGGTGAGCAGCTCCGACACCCGGTCGCTGATGCGGTCCACCTCGCGGATGATGTCGCGGGCCTGTTCCGAGCAGTCTTCGCCGGGGGATTCGAGGCTCAGCTCGGCCGAGGAGCGGATCGACGCCAGCGGGTTGCGCAGGTTGTGGGCCACCGACGAGGTGAGTTCGCCCACCACGGCGAGGGTTTCGGCTTCGACGAGCCGGGAATGCTGACGTTTGATGGTGGAATCCGCTCGCCGGATGAGCCCGTACAGCCCCAGGTAGAGCGCCAGCGCGCTGCCCAGCGCGGAGAGCAGCACCTGCCGGCGACCGGCCTGGATCGCCTCGGTGAGGGCGAGCGGGGCCTTGTAAAGCTCGATCACCCCGATCACCTCGCCGCTCCCGGGGCGCTTTACCGGGATGTAGCTCTCCACGAAGAAATGGATCGACGGATCGAGGCCGACGTGCTCGGGCTTCTCCCGGTGCTCTTCCGAGATCTGCCCGGCGTGGACCACCAGCTGGCCGCGCATGGCTTCTTCCAGCTCGTCGTTGTCGGTGAAGCGCTGCCCGACGAGGCTCTTGTCCGACGACCAGATGATGGTGCCGGTGCTGCCGAAGACGTTGGTCCGCAGCGCGTCGCGCATGGTGTTCAGGTGGTCCGCGGTGTTGCGGAAACGGTCCTTCAGGGTGGGGTCGTCGGGGTGTGCGAGGTATTCGAGGGAGCCATCGGCCAGCAGGATGTTGTGCACGAAATCCCGGGTGATGCTGGCCTCGCGCTGGAACAGCTGCGCGTTGAGGAAGCTGGAGATCAGCCAGGCGTTGGCCAGTGCCATGCCCGCGATGAGGAGCGGGCTCAGCCAGCCGAACCAGCGCAGCAGGTTGAAGGGCTTGGCGTTCGCGGTGGTCGGCATGGCCGGGTCTCCGTGGGGGTTGGCGGAAGGTAGCACGGACCGGGTGTGGTGGGGGATTTCACCCACCTGGGTGGGGGGAACACCCCCCAGGATGGGCTGGGCGTGGCGGGCTTGTTGGGAAACTCCATTTCGTATCAATGGCTTGGGGTTGCTGGGTGATTTCTGGCACGGCGCCTGCACGGGAGGAACTGCGGGAGCGATTCCGCGAGTTGCCGAAGCCCTTGGGGGCCGGCCTTCAAAACATACGAATCCAGGAGTCGAAAATGAAAACCTCGCTGTTTGCCCTTGCCGTGACGAGCCTGATGGCGGGCCTCCCGATACAGGCCTCCGCCGCTTCCGTGTCGCAGCCGGAATCGGTGATCTTCCGCGCCGAGCGTCCGGAAAAAGTGGAAAAGCCCGAGAAGAAGGAAAAGCTCGGTGCCCTCGACGGCGTGATCCAGATGGCGCGTGCCGAACGCCCGGAGAAGGTCGAGAAGCCGGAGAAAGCTGAAAAGGCGGAAAAGCCCGAGAAGGTTGAGAAGCCCGAGAAGCCGGAAAAGAAGGAGAAGCTGGGTGCCTTGGGCAATATCCCTGTTGGGGTGGTCTGAGCCCGTCTTTGCCGCGCCCGGGGTGTCGCCGCGGGGCACGGGCCGCGCGTGGGCAGCCCGGCTAGCAGCCGCCGTTCTCGTCATGGGCGGCGGCGCCGCGCAGGCCGGCGAGCTGACCCTGTCGTCGGGTTTCGAGTACACATCGGGCAAGTACGGAGACCGGGACCCCTCGACGTCCTGGTACTTTCCCCTCGTCGCCCGCTACGAGGAGGGGCCGGCCACCTTCAAGCTGACGCTGCCCTATCTGCGCAACACCGGCGCGGTGAGCCGCACCCCGGACGGGGTGGCGATTCCCGGCTCGGGGGGTACGCAGGAGGGGTTGGGTGACCTGGTGGCGGCTGCCGGCATGACGCTGCTGACCCACGGCGATTTCTTGGTGGACGGCATCGTCAAGCTGAAACTGCCCACCGCCGACCCGGACAAGGAACTGGGCACAGGCAAGACCGACTGGTCGCTGCAGGCCGACGCCTGGTGGCGCATCGGCGGCCTGATGGCGCTGGTGACCCTGGGCTGGAAGAAATACGGCGACCCTGATGGCGTGGACTTCCGCAATCCGCTGTTCGCCAGCCTGGGCCTGAGCTGGCGTTTGTCGGCGACGACCAGCGTCGGGGTGTTCCACGACTGGCGGGAGCGGCTCACGCCGCGGGGTGCGGAGGTCAGTGAAGCGACCCTGTACCTGAGCTGGAAACCCGAGCCGGACTGGAAGCTGCAGGTCTATGCGGTGCAGGGCTTTTCGGATGCGAGCCCGGAGCTGGGCGTCGGGATGCTGGTGTCGCGGACGTTCTGAAATGACGTGGCCCGGAGGTGCCGGGCCCGTCTGGCGCGGGGCTCAGTCCTGGCGGTCGCGCTTCACGGCCCACATGGCCATGCCGATGCCGGCGAGGATCATCGGCAGCGACAGCCATTGGCCCATCGACATGCCAAAGGTCAGCAGGCCCAGGAAGTCGTCCGGCTCGCGGCCGAATTCGGCGATGAACCGGAAGGCGCCGTAGCCGATCAGGAAGACCGCAGAGATCAGCCCGCGGGGCCGCGGTTTGGCCGAAAACCACCACAGGATCAGGAACAGGCACACGCCCTCCAGCGCAAACTGGTAGAGCTGCGAGGGGTGGCGGGGAATGCCGTCCACCTGCGGAAAGACCATGCCCCAGGGCAGATCGGTGGCGCGGCCGACGAGTTCGCCATTGATGAAGTTGCCCAGGCGCCCGGCGGCGAGGCCCAGCGGCACCAGCGGGGCGATGAAGTCGGTCACCGCCAGCCAGGGGCGCCGGGTGCGCCGGCCGAACACCCACATGGCCACCAGCACGCCGAGAAAGCCCCCGTGGAAGGCCATGCCGCCCTGCCACACGGCGAGTATTTCGGCCGGATGGGCGAGGTAGTAAGCCGGCTTGTAGAACAGCACGTAGCCCAGCCGCCCGCCCAGGATCACGCCGAGCACGCCATAGAACAGCAGGTCGTCGATCTGCTGGGGGTTCCAGCCCAGTTCGGGGCGGCGCCGGGCGTGCGCGCGGCCGAGGATGACGAAGAGAATGAAGGCGGCCATGTACATCAGGCCGTACCAGCGTACGGCGAGAGGGCCGATGGCGATCGCGACGGGGTCGAACTGGGGATGGACGAGCATGGAACGGTGGGGGCTGGAGAGTTGGGGGAGGCCTTGGAGTGCCGTGTTTGATCCGGCGCGCCCGGGCTGGTGCCCGGACAGCGCGCGCCGCTGATGACTCAGCGCATTACTGGAACTGTTTGCGGAATGCCTCGAACTCGTTGGTCAGCCATTCGAGTTGCTGGCGCAGGCGGCGGACTTCTTCTTCGAGTTCGCCGACGCGGCTGCCGCGGGGGGCCGAGGCTTCGCCGGTTTCGAAGGCATGCTGGTGCTGGGCGAGGGCGGCTTCGCCGCTCATCAGGTGGGCGTAGCGGGCTTCCTTGGTGCCGGGCGCCTTGGGCAGCTGGCAGGCCATCAGTTTGTCGTCCAGGCGTTCGAGCACGGCTTCCACGTCGGCGGGGCTGCCGAAGCTGTGCATGCGCTCGCAGCGGGCGCGGATTTCGCCGACGGTTTGCGGGCCGCGCAGCATCAGGATGGTCAGCACGGCCTGCATCGGCGGGGTGAGCGAGTGGCGCAGGCGGATTTGATGTTCCCACTTGGCGACGCGGGCGCCGGCCTGGTGGCGCTTGGTGGCGAGGCCGCGCTCGGCCAGGCGGTCCAGCGTGGCGAGGATGGTGGCTTCGGACAGGTTCATCACCGGTTCGCGGCCGGTGAGCTGGTTGCAGCCGCTCAGCAGGGCGTTGACCGACAGCGGATAGGCGTCGGGGGTGACGAAGGATTTTTCGATGAGCACCGCGAGGACGCGCACCTCGAAGTCGTCCAGGTTGAAACCGGTGCTGCTGGCTGGGGCGTCGGCGGCAGGGGCGGTGGAGACTTCGGACGAGGTGTCGGTCATGGCAGGCTTCCTGAGGCGGAGGAGGGCGACATCATAGCCGACGCATTGCGTCGGCCCGATGGCAGGGGCAGGGTGGCGCTCAAACGGCAGCGCCGTGGCACTTTTTGTACTTGCGGCCGCTGCCGCAGGGGCAGGGGTCGTTGCGGCCGACCTTGGCTTCTTCGCGCTTGATGGGCTCGCGCAGGGTGCCGAGGGGAATCGGCGGCAGTTCGAGCGCCGGCAGGTGGTGGAAGGCGGGCCAGATGGCGGTTTCGCGAACCACGTCGTCGATCAGGCCCTGGCCGGCGTCGGCGAGGTTGGCGAGGTTGGCGGCGGGATCTTGCTGGATGTCGGCTTCGATGTCGGCCAGCTCGACGAAGCTTTCGTCGACGATGCCGGCGGCAAACCATTCGCGGATGGCCGGCAGGTGTTCGGTGGCGCCGAGCTGGGCGAGGTTGAGCACCAGCGGATCGATGAGCTGGAAGTCGTCGTCGCCGGTGGGGTTGTCGCGCAGGGCCTGGGCGTGGCGGGCGCCGAAGTCGGCCAGGAAGTCGATCACCGGGCCGCGGGCGGCGCGCCCTTCGAGGGCGGCGAGGGTGAGGCCTTCGAGGGCCGCGGCGCGGGCCCAGCTGCTGGCGCCGTCGTCGTCGGCCAGCCGGGTGAGGGGGGCCAGGTCGCCGTCGCAGCAGGATGCAAGGGCGCGGCCGTAGCTGTCGTGGACCAGCTGCCCGAAGACGCTGTCGACGGTGGCTTCGTCCAGGTGGCCGAGTTCGGCCAGCGGGCGGTAGGCGCGGCTGTCACGCCAGCGGGCCAGAAACAGCATGGCGTAGAGGTGCAGGACGTAGCCGTCTTCCTGGGCCGCGGCCGGGTTGGCGGCTATGGCTTCGAGTTCAGCGACGAGTTGCGGGGCGATGTCGTCGCGCCGGGCTTCGGCCAGCTGGAGGGCGGCGAGGGGCAGCGGGGAGGTGAGGTGTTCCAGCTGCGGGCGGAGTTCGGACCAGATGTCGGGCATGGGCGTGGGATCTCGATTTATTGGGGGCGCGGCGTGGCCAGCAGCTTGGCGAGGTACTGGCCGGTGTGGCTGGCGGGGTTGGCCGCGATGGCCTCGGGCGTGCCGGTGCCGACCACCGTGCCGCCACCGTCGCCCCCTTCGGGGCCCATGTCGATGAGCCAGTCGGCGGTCTTGATGACGTCCAGGTTGTGCTCGATGACCACCACGGTGTTGCCGTGGTCGCGCAGGCGGTGCAGCACGGTGAGGAGCATCTCGATGTCGGCGAAGTGCAGGCCGGTGGTGGGTTCGTCGAGGATGTAGAGGGTGCGGCCGGTGTCGCGTTTGGAGAGTTCGAGGGCCAGCTTGACCCGCTGGGCCTCGCCGCCCGAGAGCGTGGTGGCGCTCTGGCCGAGGCGGATGTAGCCGAGGCCGACCTGCATCAGGGTGTCGAGCTTGCGGGCGACGATGGGCACGGCGCTGAAGAAGGCGAGGGCCTGCTCGACGGTCATGTCGAGCACTTCGTAGATCGTTTTGCCCTTGTAGCGGATCTCCAGGGTTTCGCGGTTGTAGCGCTTGCCGTGGCAGATGTCGCAGGGCACGTACATGTCGGGCAGAAAGTGCATCTCGACCTTGATCAGGCCGTCGCCCTGACAGGCTTCGCAGCGCCCGCCCTTGACGTTGAAGCTGAAGCGGCCGGGGCCGTAGCCGCGGGCCTTGGCCTCGGGCACGCCGGAGAACAGGTCGCGGATGGGCGTGAGCAGGCCGGTGTAGGTGGCCGGGTTGGAGCGCGGGGTGCGGCCGATGGGGCTCTGGTCGACGTTGATGACCTTGTCGAAGTGGTCGAGCCCTTCGATGCCGGCACACGGGGCGGCCTCGATGTTGCTGCCGTTTACGTGGCGGGCCACGTGGGCGTAAAGGGTGTCGTTGATCAGCGTGCTTTTGCCCGAGCCGGATACGCCCGTGATGCAGGTGAACAGCCCGACCGGCACTTCAACGCTGACGTTCTTGAGGTTGTTGCCGCTGGCGCCTTCGATGCGCAGGACTTTTTCCGGGTTGGCGGCAAGGCGCTTTGCGGGCACCACGATGTAGCGGGTGCCTGACAGATAGGCCCCGGTGAGCGAATCCGGGTGGGCGGCGACGTCTTCCGGGCGGCCTTCCGCAATCACGCGGCCGCCGTGCTCGCCGGCGCCGGGGCCCATGTCGACCACGTAGTCGGCCATGCGGATGGCGTCTTCGTCGTGCTCGACGACGATCACGGTGTTGCCCATGTCGCGCAGGCGGCGCAGGGTTTCGAGCAGGCGGTCGTTGTCGCGCTGGTGGAGGCCGATCGAGGGTTCGTCCAGCACGTACATCACGCCGGTGAGGCCGGAGCCGATCTGGCTGGCGAGGCGGATGCGCTGGGATTCGCCGCCCGACAGGGTGTCGGCGGAGCGGTCGAGCGACAGGTAGTCGAGGCCGACGTTGATCAGGAACTGCAGCCGGCTGGAGATCTCGCTGACGATCTTGTCGGCCACCTGGGCACGCTGGCCGACCAGCGTCAGGCCGTCGAAGAAGGCCTTGCTCTGGGCCAGCGGCAGGTGGCTGACCTCGGAAATGTTGCGCTCGCCGATCAGCACGAAGCGCGCCTCGGTGCGCAGCCGGCTGCCGTGACACACCGGGCAGGCGCAGGTGGCGCGGTATTTGGAAAGCTCCTCGCGCACGGCGACCGAATCGGTTTCCTTGTAGCGGCGTTCGAGGTTGGGAATGATGCCCTCGAAGGCGTGCTCCTTGAGCACCGGCTTGCCGCCGTCGGAGAGGTAGCGAAAGGCGATCTTGTCGCGCCCCGAGCCGTGCAGGACCATGTGGCGGATGGTGGCCGGCAACTCCTCGAACGGCGTTTCCACGTTGAAGTCGTAGTGGTCGGCGAGGCTGGCGAGAAGCTGGAAGTAGAACTGGTTGCGGCGGTCCCAGCCGCGCACGGCGCCGGAGGCCAGCGACAGATCGGGGTGCACGACGACCCGCTCGGGGTCGAAAAAATCTACCTGGCCAAGGCCGTCGCAGCGGGGGCAGGCGCCCACCGGGTTGTTGAACGAGAACAGGCGCGGCTCGAGTTCGGCCAGCGCAAAGCTGCAGATCGGGCAGGCGAACTTGGCCGAGAACAGGTGCTCGGTGCCGGTATCCATCTCCACGGCGATGGCGCGGCCTTCGGCGTGGGTGAGGGCGGTTTCGAAGGATTCTGCAAGGCGCCCGCGCAGATCCTGGCGCACCTTGATGCGATCGACCACCACCTCGATGCTGTGGCGGCGGTTCTTGTCGAGCACCGGCAGGTTGTCGAGTTCATGGACGATGCCATCCACGCGCACCCGCACGAAGCCCTGGGCGCGCAGTTCGACGAACAGGTCGGCCTGCTCGCCCTTGCGGCCGCTGATCACCGGGGCGACGATCATCAGCTTGGTCTCTTCGGGCAGGGCCAGTACCGCGTCCACCATCTGCGAGACGCTCTGGGCCTCGAGGGCGTGCTCGGGGTGCTCCGGGCAGTGGGGCGTGCCGGCGCGGGCATACAGCAGGCGCAGGTAGTCGTGGATTTCGGTGACCGTGCCGACGGTGGAGCGCGGGTTGTGGCTGGTGGCCTTCTGCTCGATGGAAATGGCCGGCGACAGGCCCTCGATGAGGTCCACGTCGGGCTTTTCCATCAACTGCAAAAACTGCCGTGCGTAGGCCGACAGCGACTCCACGTAGCGGCGCTGGCCTTCGGCGTACAGGGTGTCAAACGCCAGCGAGCTTTTGCCCGAGCCTGAAAGGCCGGTGATCACCGTGAGCTTGTTGCGCGGGATGTCCAGCGCGATGTTTTTCAGATTGTGGGTGCGGGCACCGCGGATTCGGATGGCGTCCATGGAGCGTTCGAGGCAGGGGCAACCTGTTAATATACGCCTCTTACCCCTCCCCACGCAGCACGTTTAATGGCCTCTTCGAACAACGACAAGATGAGCCCGGCCGAGCGCCGTGCCGGCCTCTCGCTGGCGGCAATCTTTGCGCTGCGCATGCTTGGTTTATTCCTGATCCTGCCGGTTTTTGCGGTCCATGCCCACGGCATGCCCGGCGGCGACAACGTGGCGCTGGTCGGCATGGCCATCGGCGCCTACGGCCTGACCCAGGCGTTTCTCCAGATTCCCTTCGGGGCCGCCTCCGACCGCTTCGGGCGCAAGCCGGTGATCGTCGTCGGCCTGATCCTGTTCGTGATCGGCAGCGCCGTCGCGGCGCTGGCCACCGACGTCCAGACCGTGGTTGTCGGGCGCGTGCTGCAGGGCGCCGGCGCCATCTCGGCAGCCGTCACCGCGCTGGCCGCCGACCTCACCCGCGACCAGCACCGCACCAAGGTCATGGCGATGATCGGCTCGTCGATCGGCCTGGTGTTCGCGCTGTCGATGGTGGCGGCGCCGCTGCTCTACGCCGTCATCGGCATGAGCGGCCTGTTCTGGCTGACCGCCGCGCTGGCCGTGGCTGCGATCTTCACGATCCTGTTTGTCGTGCCGGCCGCGCCGCCGGTGCCGCGGGCCATCGGGCGTTTTTCCGAAGTGCTTGGCAATGGCCAGCTGATGCGCCTCAACTTTGGCGTGTTTTCGCTGCATCTCATGCAAACCGCCATGTGGGTGCTGGTGCCCGCCGGGCTGGTCCATGCCGGCCTGCCCATCGCCGAGCACTGGAAAGTCTATCTGCCCGCGGTGCTGCTATCCTTTGTCGTCATGGTGCCGGCGGTGATCGTGGCCGAGAAAAAAGGCGCGATGAAACAGGTCTTCAATTCGGCCATTGTCTTGCTGCTGCTGGTGCAGGCCGGGCTTTACCTGGCGGGCAATGTGGCAGGCGGGGCCGGGCTGTGGCCGCTGGCGATCCTGCTGACCCTGTTCTTCGTCGCCTTCAACGTCCTTGAAGCGACCCAGCCTTCGTGGATTTCCAAGATCGCACCGGCCCATGCCAAGGGCACCGCGCTGGGGGTCTACAACACGCTGCAGTCCATCGGGCTGTTCCTCGGCGGGGCTCTGGGCGGCTGGCTGGCCCAGCACGTCGGCCCCGGTTCGGTATCGCTGCTGGGCTGTGCGCTGGCATTGCTGTGGCTGATCCTCGCCAGCGGCATGGCCGCACCCCCGACCCGTCGCGTCGCGGCAGCCTGAACACCACCCAAGAATTTTTCAGGAGAGACATATGGCTTCGGTCAACAAGGTGATTCTTATCGGCAACCTGGGCAAGGATCCCGAAACCCGCTACGCCCCGAGCGGCGATGCAATCTGCAACATCACCCTCGCCACCACCGATACCTGGCGCGACAAGGCCACCGGCGAGAAGCGCGAGGCCACCGAATGGCACCGCGTGGTCTTCTTCGGCAAGCTTGCCGAAATCGCCGGCCAGTATCTGAGGAAGGGCAGCGCCGCGTATATCGAAGGTTCGCTGCGCACCCGCAAGTGGCAGGACAAGGACGGCCAGGACCGCTACACCACCGAAATCCGTGCCGACGAGATGAAAATGCTCGGCAGCCGTCAGGGCATGGGCGGCTCCGATGCGCCGTCGCGCAGCGAAGGCGGCGGCCGTGACAGCGCCCCCCGTGACAGCGGTGGCGGCCGCGACAACAGCTACGGTGGTGGCGGTGGCGGTGGTTTCGGCGGCGGCGCCCCGGCCCCCAGCGCTCCGGCACCGAAGAAGCCGGCCGGCGGCGGCTTTGGCGATTTCGACGACGACATTCCGTTCTGATGCGTCGTTAGAAAAAGCGCAACACACCCCTTTGAACCCCCGCAATGCGGGGGTTTTTGTTGGCACGCGTTTTTTCGGGGAGCGCGGCCTTGATTTTCAGGCCGCCGTCGTCGTCAGCAACCCAACTCGCGGAAGCGGCTTCGCAGACCGAAGAGGCGCCGCTGGGCCGCGGCAAAATCCTGTCCGCTGGCCTGCGCCTCGGTCTGTTCAAGGGGAGGAATCTGTCTGTCCAGGTGCTGGCACTCCCGCTGCGCCGCTGACGTGAGCTTCATGCGGCGACTGAATACCTCGTACTGTTTGGGGTTCATGCCGCTGAGCGGGCGTACGGCCTCGGCCATCTGCTCCCGGCGCACTTCCCGCTGAACATCGTTTCCAACGCGCTCCTTGCCCGACAAGCTGCTGACACCCCGGGTCGGCTCCACGTCGATTTTTTTAGCCTCCAGGCAGGGCGAGTCCGAGTAGACGATCCTGCCCCCTTCCTCGCACTTGAAGACAGTTCGAGCGGGCGCGGGCAAGGATTGGGCTTCTGCCAGGCTGGAAAGGAAGGCCAGTACCGCCACGCGGGACAACAGCCGGATGCTTGGGATCGACATGAATTCAACTCAAAGGGCATAAAACGGCTGCGAGTATAGCGGCATTCAGGAAGACCGGCAGGCTGATCTCTTGCAGAAAAAGGGCGGCCCGGATGGACCGACGCCGCCTTGGCGGCGGCGTCGGAGAACTCACAGTGCATCGATCCAGACTATTCCCGCCGCCCGCTGCGGGGCCGCATGCCGGGCTCAGCTTTTTGCACGGCGCAGGCTCAGGGCGAGGGTTTCCGGTTCCGGGACGGCCTGGGCGTATGTGAGATCGAAGGCGCCGATGTTCAGCCGGGAGGTGACGCCGTAGTCGCGGACGTCGACGATCCCGAAGGCGATCTGTGCCGTGCCCGCCGCCGCGAAGGTCTGGCTGAAGCGGCCGCCGGTGGAGGCGCTGGCGACATCGCCGAGGAGGGTCAGCACATCGTCGATGACCATGAAGGCGTAGTCGTTGTGGTCGGTCGGCAGGCCTTCCCGGGTTGAAAAGGCCCAGTCGAAGCTCAGGGTGTCACCGGCCTGAACCTGGATGGCGTGCTTGAGTGCAGAGCCTTCCAGCGCCATGACGCCATTGACCGGATCGGGGTCAAGGCCGCCGATCTGCAGGCCGACGAACTCTTCGAGGCCCGCGGGGATTCCCACGTCGGCGGCGCCCACGCCCGACATGTTGTAGGTGCCGGCCGCGGCCGGAAAGTCGTCCTCGTAAATCAGCGATGCCGTTGTGAGGGACGCGCTGAGGGCTGAGACCTGCACGTCGCCCATCGCGGCCCAGGCGGTGAGATTGGCGATGGGGGCGGCCTGGGCCGGCGCGATGAGCAGTGCCGCGAGGAGGGTGGCGGCGGGAAGCACTGTGTTCAGTTTCATCATGAAGGACTCATTGTGCGAGCAGGCGGCCGACGATGAAGTCGCGGCTGACGCTCAGGGTGTTCAGGGGCACGTCCTTGAGCAGGACGAGGGGGCGGGCGAGGCCGGCGCCGGCGCTGCCGTCGGCATCGATCTGCACGCTGGTGCCGGCGGTGCTTGAAACCAGCTTCAGGTAGCCGTCCGCAACCGGGTTGCTGCCGGAGTAGCCGATGCTGGCGAAGAGGGCCCGCAGGTCGATGCGATCGGTGCCGGGGGTGAAGTCGGTGATGGTGTCGCCTGCTTCGCGCAGGCTGCCATAGACGAAGGTGTCGGCACCGGCGCCACCGGTCAGGGTGTCCGCCCCGGCGCCGCCGTTGATCACGTCATCGCCGGCGGTGCCGACCAGGGTGTCACGGCCGGCGCTGCCGTCCAGCTTCTTCACCAGCTGCAGGCCGACGATCACGGGGTCGTGGTCCGAGGAGCGCCAGGGCGCCGGGGTGTAGAGGTCTTGCGGCTTGAACTCCAGGTTGTAGTCCAGGAAGGATGGCTCGTCGGCGTTGATGTGCCAGTGCCCGACCCCCGCGACCTGGGCGTGCAGGCTCGCGCTGGTGAGGGCGTGGTCAAGGTAGCCGGTTTCCCCGTCGAAAACGTAGGAATAGGGGTTGGCTTCACGCTCGGCCAGCTGGTTGATCAGGCCGGCGCCGGTCAGCGCGTTGATCGGATCTTCCTTGCCGTAGGCGTTCAGATCGCCAATGACCACCACGTCGTCGTCGCCGGCGCTGCCCTTGATCTGCTCGATGAAGCCGGCAAGGCGGCCTGCCTGCTGGAGGCGGCGCGCGTTGTAGCAGCCCTGGCCGTCGTTCTGGTCCTGGTCGGCGCCGGTGGCGTCCGCGCAGCCCTTGGATTTGAAGTGGTTGACGATCACCGAGAACTTTTCGCCGTTGAGGGCCGCGAAGGTCTGGGCCAGCGGCGGGCGGCTGTTGATGGCGTCCGGATCGGACACCGAGGCGCCGACGCGGCTGACACGGGACGGCTTATAGATCAGCGCGACCTTGATCTCGTCGCTGCCGGTGCCGGCGGCCGGGTCGGGTACGACGGCGTAGGTGCCGGCACCCAGCGCGGCATTCAGGCCGTTCACCAGATCCTGGATGGCGCTGCGGTTGCCGTAGCCGTCGTTCTCGATTTCCATCAGGCCGACCACGTCGGCGTTGAGGGCCTTGATGGCGTTGATGATCTTGTCGCGCTGGCGCTGGAATTCGGTCGCGTCGGTGGCGCCGCGGGAGGTCGGAAAGCCGCCCCCTGCGCCGTCACCGTTGAAATAGTTCAGCACATTGAAGCTGGCCACCTTGACGTTGCCGCCCACGTCCGCCGGGCTGGTGGTGCGCGGGTTGCTGCGCGTGAAGCTCACCGGCTCGATGGGGTGCAGGCGGTAGTCGATGGCCGCCGGGCTGCCCGCGTTGATCGCCCCGTGCTCGAGCACGCCGACGAGGCTGCCATTGACGGTATCGCCGCCACGCACCGTGTTGCCGGCGCCAAGGTAGGGAACGGGGCTGGGATTCTGGCGGGACGAGCGGTCATCCAGCACCAGCAGGCGGCGCTGGTTCTCGTCGGCCAGCGCGATGGCTTCCGGCGAGCCGGCCGGGAAGCGGTTGGTGGCCTTCTCGATGCGGCCGTTGGCCGACAGGGTGAGCTGGCCGTAGCGGCCCAGGAAGTAGTTTTGGGCGACGGTCATCGGGCTGACGATGCGCACCACCATGCCCTCGTAGCGCTCCAGCTCGCCATTCACGGATTCCGGCAGGGCCACGTCCACCGGCAGGGGCAAGGCTTCGCCGCTTGCAAGCACGCTGATGCTGCTGGCGCCGGTGAGCTGGGTCTGGCCGTTGAACTCGGCGACGGTGCCCTTGAGGCTGATGCGCTGGCCCACCACCACGGTGGGCGCGGTGCTGGTGAACACGTAGATGCCGTCGGAGGTGGCCGGGTCGCCGTCGCCGGCCGGATCCTGCAGGAAGAAGCCGTTGTTGGTCAGCGCCGTGACGATACCGCCGGTCGCGACGGAATCCCCGACGCGCGGGCTGACGCCGCCGGTGCCCTGGATCGCGCCGATCGGCGTTGTCGCCAGCGCTGCGGCGACGGTCACGTCCACGGTGCAGCTGGCGCTCTGCGCCTCGTTATTGGTGAATTGAACGCCGACCGGGTAGGTGCCGGCCGCGATGGCGCCGGTGGCCTGGAGCAGCACGCTGGCGGTGCCGCCGTCGCCGCTGGCCGGGCTGACCGGGCCGAGGCTGATCCCGGCCACTGCGCCGCCGACGAGGGTGGCGCCGGTCACGCTGCTGTCGACGTCGGTGGCCGTGAGCTGCACGCTGCCGGCCGCGCCCTGCTGGAGCAGCAGCGGCGGGCAGGTGGGGGTGATCGGGGCATTGACCGGCGTGGGCGCACCGCCGCACTGGTTGAGCGGGCTGCTGCCGTTGCGGGGGCTCGGGGCACCGCTCGTGAAGTCGGCAGCGTTCTGGTCGCTATCGGTACAGCCCGCATTGGCGCGGAACAGCGCGGTGGCGCTGCTGGCGGCCGGCGCGGCGGCACCTTCCGCGAAATTGGCCGTGCCGTAACCTACAAGGTCGACGATCTGGGCGCTCTGGGCCGGGGAGCAGGGCGTGCTGGCGCCGTTGCAGGCCAGGCCGGTGCTGCTGCCCACCAGCACCACCTTGCCATTGGCCGCCGCCAGGTTGGTGGCCGTGCCGCTTGCTTCCGGCGTCGGCAGCTCGCTGCCGTTGGTCACCGTGGCCAGCTTGACCAGCAGGTATTGACCGGGCTGCAGCGTGCCCGACAGGGCCGTGACGCCGTTGGCGCTGAAATGGCCGGTGCCGGTGGCGCTGGCGTACTGCACCGACCAGCCGGTCACGTTGATCGGCGAAGCGCTGCGGTTGAACAGCTCGACGTAGTCCGATTTGTACGCGTTGCCGTTGCCGCCGTAGATCTGGCTGATGACGACGTCGCCCGCCGCGAAGGCGAATCCGCTGGCGGACATGAGGCCGGCGGCGCACAAGGCCGCCGCGATGTGATGGGGAGTGGGCATTGGAGGTGTCCGGAATCAAGGTCAGCCCGAAACTCTATTGACGCCATGCTACGGCGGGCACGGCCCCGGAATGGGTTCTGCTACTCCGAATGGAGGAGAGGCCTGAATATTCCGGCAATCAACTCCCGGGCTCTCCGCGGCCGCCGGCCGTCTGTACCCTAAACGTCTTTGTCTTGTTACATGCCTGTCACGGGGCGCGGATAGTCTGCGCGGCGATGCTGCCACCTTGCTACCCTTTCGCCCCGATCTCGCGCCAGAGATCGCGGGGCTTCACCCTCCTTGAGCTGCTGGTCGTGATGACCATCATCGGCCTGCTGGCCGGCTACGTGGGCCCGAAGTTCTTTGCCCACATCGGCAAGTCGGAGATCAAGGCCGCCCGGGCGCAGATCGACGGTCTGGAAAAGGCGCTCGACCAGTACCGTCTCGACGTGGGGCGCTATCCCGGCTCTGAAGAAGGCCTCAAGGCGCTTAATGAAAAGCCCGCCGATGCGCCCCGCTGGGCCGGCCCCTACCTGAAAAAAGCCGTGCCCGCAGACCCCTGGGGCAAGCCCTACCAGTACGTTCAGCCCGGCGAGCACGGCGAGTTCGACCTGTTTTCGCTGGGCCGCGATGGCCAGCCCGGTGGCACGGGCGAAGCGGCCGACATCGGCAACTGGTAGGCGATGCGCTTTCGGGTCAGGGCGCTCGGGGCCGCTGCGTCGGTCAATGAGATCGAGGTCGACGCGGCGGACGCGCCCGCTGCGCGGCAGCTCATCGTCGACCGGGGCCTGAGCGTGATGTCGGTTACGCCCCTGCGTGGTTCCGCTTCGCGGGCCCGTTTTCCGCTGATGCTGTTCAACCAGGAACTCGTGGCCCTGCTCAAGGCCGGCATTCCCCTCGCCGAGGCGCTGGCGGCGCTGGCCGAGAAGGAAGCGCGGCCGGCGGTGCACGCCGTTGTGGCGGCGCTGGGCGAGGGGCTGCGCGAAGGGCGCAGCCTGTCCACGGCCCTCGACGCGCAGCCGCAAGTCTTCCCTCCGCTCTATGTTGCAAGCGTGCGCGCGGCCGAACGCACCAGCGATCTGGAGCAGGCCTTGTCCCGCTACATCGACTATCAGCGCCAGCTGGAGTCGATCCGCGGCAAGCTGGTGGCGGCGGCCATCTATCCGGCCCTGCTGCTGCTCGTGGGCGGGGCCGTGATGTTCTTTCTGCTCATTTTTGTCGTACCGCGTTTTGCCCAGGTTTTCGAGAGCGTGGGCGGCGAGCTGCCGTGGATGTCGCGCCTGCTCCTTGATTGGGGGCAGCTCATGCAGGCCCACGGCGGCCCGGTCGGATTGGGCCTGCTGGCGGCGCTGGCTGGCCTGGTGCTGGTTCTGCGCCGGCGGCAAACCCGGGCCGCCGCCCTGCGCCTGGCCTGGCGTCTGCCGCGGATCGGCGAGCGCTTGCGTCTCTTCGAACTGGCGCGTCTTTACCGCACCCTGGGCATGCTGCTGCGGGGCGGCATTCCGGCCGTTGCGGCGATGGGCATGGTGGACGGCCTGTTGTCGCCGGCCCTGCGCCCGGGGCTGGCCCGCACGATTGCCGCCGTGCGCGAGGGGCAGGGCTTTGCCGCCTCGCTTCAGGCCCATGGCATCGCCACGCCCATCGCCTTGCGCATGCTCGCGGTGGGGGAGCGGGCCGGCAATCTCGGCGAGATGCTGGAGCGCGCCGCCGAATTCCACGAGGACGAGAGCGCCCGCTGGCTCGACGTGCTGACCCGTCTGGCCGGGCCGCTCCTGATGCTGGTGATCGCCGTTGCGGTAGGGCTGATTCTGGTGATGCTGTACCTGCCGATCTTCCAGGTGGCGGAGAGCATCCAGTGAGCCGCGCAGCCTTTACGCGGGCCGAACTGGCCGCCGCCGACGCCGAGGCGCGTCTGGAAGGCGTCCGGCGCATCGACGTGCTGTCCCGCGGGGTGCCGGCCGCCGGCTTTGTGGCCCGGCTCGGCGCCAGCCTGGGCATGGCGCCCATCGCCCACGCCGAACTCTTTGCCCTCGCGCCGGATTTCGCGGTGATTCCCTTCGACACGGCCCTGCGACGGGAGGTGTTTGCCGGTCGCGATGACACGGGCCGGCTGATGATCGTGCTGGCCGACCCCTTCGATGCCGACCTGCTCGACGGCCTGGGCGGCACGCTTGGCGAAGCCCTGGCGTTGCGGCTCGCCGGCCGGGACGACCTGGCGGCCTGTCTGGCCCGCCACGAGGAATCCCGCCGGGTGGTGTCCGAGGTGCTCACCGCCCGCGATGGCGCAACCCACGCCGCCGACGGGGAGGATCTCTCGCTCCGGCGCATTGCCGGCGACGCCAGCCCGGTGGTCAAGCTGGTGAACTCGACCCTCTATGAAGCCATCCAGCAGGGCGCCAGCGACATCCACCTGGAATGCGTGCCGGGCGGGCTGGTCATCAAGTACCGGGTGGACGGGGTGCTGGCGCGGGCCGGCGGGGTGCAGGGCGCCGAGATGGCCGAGCAGGCGATCTCGCGCCTCAAGGTGCTGGCCGAGCTCGACATCGCCGAGCGCCGGGTGCCCCAGGACGGGCGCTTCAAGGTTCAGGCAGGCGGCCGACCGATCGATTTCCGGGTCTCCATCATGCCCAGCATTCACGGCGAGGATGCCGTGCTGCGGATCCTCGACAAGGAGCACCTGACCCGCGAAATGGCCGGCCTGTCCCTGGAGACCCTGGGTTTCGACGCCCTGACGCGCGCGCAGTTGCGGCGCATGGCCGCCGAGCCCTACGGCATGTTGCTGGTCACCGGCCCGACCGGCTCGGGCAAGACCACCAGCCTGTACGCGGTGCTCTCCGAAACCCACACGGGCCACGACAAGATCGTCACCATCGAAGACCCGGTGGAGTACCAGCTGGCCGGCGTGCTGCAGATTCCGGTCAACGAAAAAAAGGGCCTCGGCTTTGCCCGTGGCCTGCGCTCCATCCTGCGCCACGACCCGGACAAGATCATGGTCGGCGAAATCCGCGACCCGGAAACCGCCGAAATCGCCATCCAGGCGGCCCTCACCGGCCATCTGGTGTTCACCACGGTGCACGCCAACAACGTCTTCGACGTGATCGGCCGCTTCATGCACATGGGGATCGATCCCTACAACCTGGTGGCCGCCCTCAACGGCGTGGTGGCCCAGCGCCTGATCCGCGTGAACTGCCCGGCCTGTGTCGGCGACATCACGCCCGAAACGGCCCTGCTGGATGAATCGGGCCTCGGCGGGCCGGATGCCACGGCCGGCTACGGCTTTCGGGCCGGGGCAGGCTGCGGCCATTGCCGCGGCACCGGCTACCGGGGGCGCAAGGCCATCGCCGAGGTGCTGCTGCTGAACGACGAGCTGCGCGATCTCATCATCGCCCGGGTGCCCTTGCGCCAATTGAAGGACGCCGCCCGTCGGCGGGGCTTCGTCAATCTTCGCGAGGCCGGGCTCAAGCTGGTTCGCGACGGCCTCACCACCTTGCAGGAGTTGAACCGTGTCACTTTTGTGGCCTGAAAGCATCCAGCTCCGTATCGGTCCGGAGGCCCTGCGCCTGGTGCGCCGGCGGCAGGCAGCGCTGGAGATGCCCTTGGCGGCGGACTGGGCCGCGAGCCTGGCCAGCCTGCCGGGCCTGCCGCGCTTGGCCGGATTGCATGTCACCGTTGCCGACCGGCACGCCCGTTACCTGCGCCTTAACTGGCCGGCGGGGCTCAAGGCGGCCGAGCGCCAGGCCTTCGTCGATCACCGCTTCCAGAGCGTGTTTGGCGACGGCCCCTGGACAAGCCTGGCCGACCGGGACGCGTTTGGCCGGACGAGCCTGGCCGCCGCCTTGCCCGCCGGCCTGCCGCTGGCACTCAAGGCCTGGGCCCGCGCCCGGAGCCTGCGCATCGCCACCATCGAGCCGGCCTTCGTTGCCGATTATCGGCGCCACTGCGCCGGTTTTCGGGGGGACGGCGCATTCGCGCGCCTCGAGGCCGGGCGGGTCACGCTGGGCCTGTGGGGCGCCGGGCAGTGGCGGGCCGTCCGCAGCCAGCCGGTCGATTCGGCCGACGCAGGTGCTGCGGCCCGCTGCCTGTCGGCGCTGCTGCCGGCGCTTCCGGTGGAAGACCTGTTCGCTGGCGGAACGCTCCACCTGGCCGGGGCCACGCCATCCGTCGACCTGCTGCCGGCCGGCTGGACCTGCGCCGGCCTGAAGGACGCACCGTGACGCCCCGCCGTGCGCCGCCGCGCCCGAACCTGGATTTTTCCGGCAGTCTGCGCCGCCCGAGTGCGCTGGGCTGGCTGCTGCTGGCGTTCGGACTCGTCGCCTCGGCGGGCGTGGTGCACGAATACGATGTGCTCGAAACCCGCGTCGCCGAGGAGACCCATGCCCTGGCGCGGGTGCGCCGCAACGGGGACGCCGGCGCGGCGCTTCAGGCCCGGCCGGGCGTGCCGCTCACTGACGCAGAACTCAAGCCCGCGCTGGCCGTGGCCCACGCCTTGAATCGCGACGGGCTGGCGCTGCTGTCGCTGCTCGAGCAGGCCGCCGACGATCCGGGCGTGGCCTTGCTGGAGGTGGATCAGGACGCCACCAAGGGCCTGCTCAAGCTCGCCGGCGAAGCCCGCAACCTGGCGGAGGCTTTCGCCTTCGTGCAGCGCCTGGAGACTGGCGGCATGCTGCGGGAGGCCCGCCTGTCGGGCTACGAATTCCGCCAGGACGGCCCGCAGCAGGGGGTCCGCTTCACGGCCCAGGCCCGCTGGGAGGCGATCCGGTGACGATGCTGGCCGAACTACGCGAATCCGGCCTGCGCGCCCTCAATGCCGCCGGCTGGGCCGGGGTGCTCGGCATCGGCCTGTGCGTCTTCGCGGTTTCTTTCGACCTGACGGGCAACCGGGCGCTGGCCGACGAAGCGGACCAGCTGCGCCGAGAGGCCCGCAGCCTCGCCAAAACCCAGCGTCAGCACAGGCGCGTGCCGGAGGTGTCGGAGCGCGAGCGGCTGGCCGCCTTTTACGCCGGCCTGCCCCTGGCTGAGCGCCTTCCCGAGCTGCTGGTGCGTCTCCACGGCCACGCCCTGGCCCGCGGCGTGCCGACCGACAAGGCCGATTACCGTGTGCAGGCCGTTGCCGGAACGCCCCTTGAACAGGTCAGCCTTGAACTGCCGGTGCGCGCAAGCTACCCGGCGATCCGGCAATGGCTGGACGACGTGCGGGCCGGCATGCCGGAGCTGGCGCTCGACGATCTGGCTTTTCGGCGGGCCGACATCGGCAAGCCGGACATCGAGGCGCGGGTGCGTTTCGTGATCTTCCTGAGGCGCCCGGCGTGAAGCGCTCACCGCTGCTGGCCGGCGCCCTCGTGGCGACGCTCGCCGCCGCGTGGTGGGCGGCGGGCCTCGACGACGAAGGGGCGCCGGCGCCGCAGCGCGCCGCACGCAAGGCCGTGCGCCGTGACGTGGCCGCGCCGCCCAATCTCGACGGCCTGACCCTGCTGGCCCGTGAATCCGCGGCGCCACCTCGCGGCGGGGATCGACCCGATCTCTTTTCGCCGCGCAGCTTTGTGCCGCCTCCACCGCCCGAGCCGCCAGCGGTGCCCACCGCGCCGCCGCTGCCTTTCCGTTACAGCGGAATGCTGGACGACGGTGGTCCGCCGGCGGTTTTTCTGGCCCGGCAGGACGAAATCCGGTTGGTTCGGGCCGGCGACGTGCTGGATGGCCGCTACCGGGTGAGCGCGGTCAGCCGTGCCCGCGTCGACTTCATTTACCTGCCCCTCAATGCCTCCCAAAGCCTCCTGACCGGGGCGCTGCCATGAACCCCACGATTCTTCCGCGATGCATCCGGCTGCTGGCCGCCCTGGCCTTGATCGGGCTGCTTTCCGCCTGCGCGGGCAGCCGGGCCCTGGAGGAAAGTCGCAATGCCTTCGCCAGCGGCAGCCCCGAGGCGGCCCTGCGCGGGCTGCAGGACAAAGTGGCCGCCGACCCCCGCAACCTGGAGCTGCGCACTTACTACCTGCGCCAGCGCGACATGCTCACGGTGCGCCAGCTGGCCGTGGCGGAGCAGGCCCGCTCGGGAGGCCGCTTCGAGGAGGCCGAAGCGGCCCTGGCGCTGGCCCGCCAGTACGACCCGCGCCACCCGAGGGTAATCGCCGGGCTGGAAATCGTGGCCGCGCAGAAGCGGCGCAATCTCGCCGCCCAGGAGGCCGACAGGCTTGTGACGAAGGGCGATTTTGTTGGCGCCGAGGCGGCCGCCCGCAGCGTGCTGGCCAGCGAGCCTGGCCATGCGCTTGCCCGCGCCGTGATGCGGCGGCTGGACGAGCGGGCCGCCGCGCGCGACCCGGCGCCGGCCGCGCTCAAGGGGCCCCTCGCCAGGCCGGTGTCGCTGGAGTTTCGCGACGCGCCGCTGCGCAGCGTGCTGGAAGTGCTGGCCCGGGAGTCGGGGCTCAATTTTGTGATGGACAAGGACGTTCGCCCGGATCTCAAGGTGTCGATCTTCATCCGCAAAAGCAGCATCGACGACGTGCTCAAGCTCTTGCTGCTCACCCAGCAGCTCGACCGCAAGCTCCTCAACGAAAACTCCATCCTGATTTATCCCAACACGCCCGCCAAGCAGAAGGACTACCAGGATCTGGTCACCCGCAGTTTTTACCTGGCCAACGCCGACCCCAGGCAGGCCATGGCGATGATCAAGCAGATGGTGAAAACCCGGGATGTGTTCGTCGAGGAAAAGCTCAACCTGCTGGTGATGAAGGATACGGCCGACGCGGTACGCCTTGCCGAAAGGCTGATCGCCAGCCTCGATCTGGCCGAGCCCGAGGTGATGCTGGAAGTGGAGGTGATGGAGATCAGCCGCAACACGCTGCTCGAACTCGGCCTGCGCTTTCCCGAGCAGATCGGCTACGGCCTGCTGCAGCCCGGCACGACCAGCGCGGTGACCACCCCCACCGGCACCACCATCACCCAGAACCTCGGCGGGCAACTGCTGCCGGGCAACATCAACCTGCGCAATACCGGCGCGATGGTGCCCTTTGTCGCCAACCCGGGCATGTTGCTCAACCTCAAGGATCAGGACGGCAACTCGAACATTCTCGCCAACCCCCGCATCCGGGTGAAGAACCGGGACAAGGCGCGCATCCACATCGGCGAGAAGCTGCCGGTGTTCACCACCACCTCGACGGCCAACGTGGGGGTGTCGGCCTCGGTCAATTACCTGGACGTGGGCCTCAAGCTGGAAGTCGAGCCCTCGGTGCACCTGGACGACGAGGTGGCCATCCGGATCAATCTCGAAGTCAGCAGCATCGTCAAGGAGGTGCTCGGGCCGTCCAGCTCCCTGGCCTATCAGGTTGGCACCCGCAGCGCCGCGACCTCGCTGCGCCTCAAGGATGGCGAAACCCAGGTGCTCGCCGGGCTGATCAGCGACGAGGAGCGCCACTCGGCCAATCGCCTGCCGGGCCTCGGCGAGCTGCCGGGGATAGGGCGCCTGTTCAGCAGTCAGCGTGACGTGGACAACAAGACCGAGATCGTGCTGCTGATCACCCCGCGCGTCGTGCGTAACGTGATTCAGCCGGCGCTGGCCAGCGCCACCCAGTCGGCGGGCACCGAGGCATCGGTGGGCGCCGCGCCCCTCGTGCTCGGCCCGGCAACGGCCGTGCCGGGCGGCGGTCGGGTGAGCGGCGGCGCGGCACCGGCCGCAAGCCTGCCGGCGCCTGCCCAGGCCGCAGTGGCCTCCGCGGTGGCCGACGAGGGCGTGCCGGAACTGAGCTTCGATGTTCCTGCCCAGGTCAAACCAGGTGAAACCTTTGCCGTGACGATCACCGTGGCGGGTTCGGTCGGGGAGGGCGGGCCTTTGCTGCTGGCCTACGACACCACGGTCGTCGAACCCGTTGATCAGCCGGGCGAGGGGGGCGACGCCCTCGCGCTGCAATTGCCGGCGGAGGCTTCCGGCGAGATCGCCACGCGCTTCCGGGTTCGCGCCGGCGCAGCAGGGGCCACGCGTTTCGGCGTGCTCTCGGCCCAGGCCCGGATCGGCGGGCACCTGCAGCCGCTGCCGCTACCTGCGCCGGCCAGCGTGCGGATCGTGCCCTGAACCATGATCCTAAAAACGGCAGTTGACCGCTTTCGTTCATCCCGGAAGACCGCATGAAGACAGGTCTTTTTCCTCCGTTCGGCGCTCACCCGTTGGGTGACTACGCTACGCACCCGCTGGCACATCCGGCCGGGCGCCTGACTTTGTCGCTCCGCCTTGCAGGCATGAGCCTGCCGCGTTGTCGCAAGAAAGCGCCGGGCCGCCCCAAGCTTTCTTGCTGCCCCCTCGGGGGGCGGCAGCATCGCGTAGCGGTGTTGCCGGGGGCCCACGGCTTCGCGTCAGTCACCCGCCCGAATGCACCATCGGGCGCGTTCAACTGCCGCTTCTAGGATGAAATCGCGTGGCTTCACCCTGATCGAGATGATCGTCACCGTGGCGGTGGTGGCCGTGCTGGCGGCCATCGCGGTGCCGGTGATGCAGCTCACCGCCCAGCGGGCCAGGGAGAGCGAGTTGCGCACGGCCCTGCGCCAGCTCCGCGAGGGCATCGACAGCTACAAGCGTCATGCCGACGAAGGGCGTATCGCCCGCGCGGCAGACGGCAGCGGCTATCCGCCCCGGCTCGACGACCTGGTGAAAGGCCTGCCCGATGCCAAATCGCCCGGCGCGGCGCGCATCTACCTGATGCGGCGCATCCCGCGCGACCCCTTCAACACCGACGCCAGCCTCGACGCCGCCGCAAGCTGGGGGCTGCGCAGCTACGCCAGCCCGCCCGATGCGCCGGCGGCGGGGGCGGATGTCTTCGACGTGTATTCCCGCGCGCCCGGCGCCGGGCTCAACGGCATCCCCTACCGGGAATGGTGATGACGCGCGCCCGCTCACCAGGCTTCACGCTGGTCGAACTGCTGGTGGTGATGGCCATTGTCGCGTTGCTGTTGTCCATCGCCGCGCCGCGCTATTTCGGGCATCTCGAACGGGCCCGGGAAGCGGCCCTGCTGGAAACCCTCGCGGTAACCCGCGACGCGATCGACAAGTTTCACGGCGACACCGGCCACTATCCCCAGGATCTGGACGAGCTGGTCAGCCGCCGCTACCTGCGCGCGCTGCCCCTCGACCCGCTCACCGGGCGCCGCGACAGCTGGACGCTGCTTGCGCCGCCGGATACCCGGCTCAGCGGAGTCTGGGACATCCGCAGCAGCGCGCAGGGCCTGGCCCGCGACGGCCAGGCCTTTGGCGAGCTATGACGCGCCGGCAGCGCCAGGCCGGCGCCACCTACCTGCTGATGCTCTTCGCGGTAGCCGCGCTGGGGCTGGGCCTGGCGCGTTTCGGCACGCTGTGGGCCACCCAGGCTCAGCGCGAGCGGGAGGCCGAGCTGCTTTTCATCGGCGGTGAATTCGCGCGGGCGATCAGCCGCTATCGGGCGGCCGATCCGGGGGCCGGGGGTGGATCGGGCGAAGGCCCGCGGGCGCTGCGGGATCTGCTGCTCGACCCGCGCCAGCCCTTCGTGCTGCGCCACTTGCGCAGGCTCTACCGCGACCCGATGACCGGCGAGGCCGACTGGATCGTCGAGCGCCAGGGCGAGCAGATCGTGGGCATCCGCAGCCGCTCCACCCGTGTGGCCTTGCGAAGCGCCGCCCTGCCGGCCTGGGTCAGCGTGGGGGGGGCTGCCGGCGAGGCCCGCTATGCGGACTGGCTGTTTCGCGAGGAGCCCCGGTGACTGCCCTGCAGGCCGTCAGCTTCGACGCCTACGAACTCGAGCGCCTGGCCGCCACCCTCGATGGCGCCATACGCATCCGGCGCCGCAGCGATTACTACCTGTGGGCCCAGGGCGCGCTGCAGAGTTTTCTGCCCCACGAAACCCTCGTCTTTCTGCCGGACGGGCCGGGCGACGCTTGCCATCCGGAGGTGTTTTCGAGAGGCGTCATCAGCGACGACACCGAATCATTCCTGAGGGCGACGAAGGCCGGCTTGCGCGCCGAAATCGTCCTCAACTGGTCACGCCAGGGGCGTCGGCCCTATGTGCACACCGCCCATGATGGCGCGTCGCAGCTGGCTTCCCTGGTGGACAAGACCGGCGGGCAGCATGCGCTGGTGCATTGCACCAAGGCCTCGGGGGGGCGAGGGGCCTGTGCCTTCATCTTTCTGGGCATGGCCACCAGGCCCGCGTCGCGGGAGATCTACCTGGCCGAGCTGTTGCTGCCGCATCTTTATTTCGCGCTCGCCGGTTTGCGCGACGAGGACACGCCGGGGCAGAAGGCCGTGCTTCTGTCGCGCCGCCAGAGCCAGGTGCTCGCAGGTGTTCGCAGTGGCAAGACCAACACGGAAATCGCCCTGGCGCTCGGGCTCAGCCCGCTCACCGTCAAGAGCCATGTCCAGCAGGCGCTGCGCAAGCTCGCCGTGGCAAACCGCGCCGAAGCCGCCGCGGTAACCTCCGGCATGGCCTTTGCCGGCGACGGCGCCGGGGGCTGACAAGCATGCAAATGCATACGCTCCGCCTTGCAGGCATGAGCCTTTCGCGTTGTCGCAAGAAAGCGCCGGGGGACGTCGGCTTCGATGGGCACCTGCAAGGCTTCGCGGGCATCGCCCGGCGGGCGGGACGCTCCGGCGGCGTCATGGCCGGTTCTTTTGAAGGGGCGTCAAGCTGTTACACTAGCGGGCTTGAGCCGTCCTTGCGGTGAGGGCGATTCAACCAAAAGGGGCTGATAGCCTTTTGGGGTTTGCGAGGGCTGTTGATCGAAAATGTGGCTGTCATCCGCGCAGATCGCCCTCGTTGGGGGCTGGATTTGACTAAAGTGCCGATTCCGCGCGAAGGTGTTCCTGGTTCCGCCTTTTTGACAAAATTGGTTATTCTGACGAAATTGTTCTATGCGGATGCAATGACTTGGTTTCGCGTCATTGCCGGCTAAGCTGTTACCATCATTGAAACTTTTGTTCTTTCTGTCCGATTGATCCATGGCCGTCACGCCCGACTCTCCTGAAAAGGAATACTGCAGCACTTCCGAAGCCGCCCAGCGTCTGGGCCTGTCTTTGGGTACCGTCCAGCAAATGGTCGAAAACGGCCAGCTGGAGGGCTGGAAAACTGCGGGGGGACATCGGCGAATCCGGGTCAGCTCCATCGAGGAGTTCCGCGCCCGTTCCATGGCCGGTGGCGGGCAGAATACGCCGCGTCCGCAGGCCAACAGCCTTCAGGTGCTGGTGGCCGAAGACGATCGCATCCTCCAGAAGCTCTACGAACACACCCTGTCGTCCTGGGCGCTGCCGATGCAGGTCCGCATGGTTTTCAGCGGTATCGACGGCCTGCTGGAGATCGGGCGCCTGCCGCCCGACCTGCTGATCACCGACTTGCGCATGCCGGGTATCGACGGGTTCGAGATGATCCGCCGCTTGCGTGCCGACCCCCAGTTGCAGGATCTCGACATCGTCGTGGTCAGCGGCCTGACCGAGGAGGAAATCCTCGAGAACGGTGGTCTGCCGCCCGATGTCATCTTCTACAGCAAGCCTGTTCCCTTCCGTGAGCTGAAGGGCTACGTGCAGGCCAAGATCATGGCCATGCAGCGCCGCGGGCGAACTGCCTGAACATGGCCTGACAGCTCGGCGGCGCATCTGCCGGCCGGCCTCTCTCACCCCATCCGCATTGCCCCAGGGCTCGCACATCACGTGTGGGCCCTTGTCACATGAGGGCTGTGGTGCATCGAATTGTCATTCAGTGTGACTTTGTTGGCGTCTGCGCCAAGCGGGCCTGCGCAATAGCGCACGCTTGTATTGCCGGTTAATTTATAAAATTTCGTTAATTCACAGGATTGTGTGAAAAACGCGATCGTCTACTTTTTCCGGCAATACGAGATTTTGTTCGAATGTCACATTTCTTGTGACTTCGTCGTTTTGCCTTTTCATTTTGCTTTTTTGCTGTGCCGGCCTTGTCCGGCAGGCTGCAAGGGCACAGGTGACAAACGATGTCATGCACAGAACAGGCTTTGTGGTCACCGCATGCAAGCAGGCCGGATGGGCGGCCACTTGGGGGATTGGAGTACATGGGTGATCCCGTTTCCGAGGCTGCGATAGCCGGTGCAGCGCTCGTCCGTCATCTGGACGACGTCCGGTTTGCCTGCCTGCGGGCCTTGCGGCAGCTGCTGCGTGCCCTTGATGCGGAACGGATTGCCATCGCCTTCGTGTCCCCCGATGGCGAATGCCTCAGGGAGGAGCTGGTTTGGGCAGGCGGCTTTGCCCGTTGCGGCGAGTCGGAGCGGGTGCTGTCGAGCGCCGGCCTGGCGGAGCCGATCCGGGATTGGCTGGCGTCCAGAAACAGTGTCGTGAACATACCCATCGAGGTGCAGTCGCCGGCCTGGCACGCAATGCCCTGCGACCGTCTTGTGCTGGTACGTGGCGAGCTGGTGGTGAAGGGGCTGGGTTTGCTGGTGCTGGCGGTGCAGCTGCGCAGCGCGGGTGGCCTGCCCGAGGGCGCCGGCCATGCGATGAGCCTTTTTCTCAACGAATACGGCAAGCGGCGCTGGCTGATCACGTCGTGATGACGCGCCTGTCGGCGTCAGTCAGCCGGCGCCAGTAAGTGGCGTCGGGGCGGGCCAGGCAGGCCGCCAGCCGGGCTGCGGCGGCGTCAAAATGCTGCCGGGCCGCGGCGCTCAAATCCTTTCCCAAGCCAAAATCCTCACCCCGCACGCACAGCACGAAGGCGGGCGGCGGAGGCACGCCGCGGATGTCGGCAAACACGTTCAGCACGGCTTCGGGCGCCAGTGAGTGCGAGCTGACCGGCCTGCCCGGGGCCGGCGCGGTTTCGCGGAATTCGAAGGGCGCCGGGGTGCCGGTACCCGCATCGATGAACAGGGCCAGGTCGCAGCCGTCGAGGTCCAGCGCATGTTCGATCTGCAGCTGGAAATCGCTGATCAGCACCACGCCCGGTTGATCCTGCGCTTCCAGCCCGGCCATCAGAAGCGGCCCGAGGGCGTCGTCGCCCCGGGACGGGTTGCCAACCGCAAACACCACCAGTGTCATGATGATTAATCAGCCGCCAGTTGAGGCGTGGTCGAGAAGCGCGCCGCCGGCATCGAGCAGTTCGACCGCCAGCGGCATCTTGCCGAGCGCATGGGTGGCGCAGGAGAGGCAGGGGTCGAAGGCGCGGATGGCCACCTCGATGTGGTTCAGCAGGCCTTCGGTGAGCTGGCGCCCGTCCAAATAACGGCGGGCGACCTGGCGCACGGCTTCGTTCATGGCCTGATTGTTGTGGGTGGTGGAGACGATCAGGTTGCAGTAGCTGACGAGGTCGTCGTCGCCGACGCGGTAATGGTGGATCAGCGTGCCGCGCGGCGCTTCGATGATGCCGACGCCTTCACGCCCGCGCGGGCCCTCGGCCATGCGGTTTCCGGAGAGGATGTCCGGGTCGTCGAGGAGGCTGCGGATGACTTCGGCGGCGTGGAGCATTTCGATCATGCGCGCCCAGTGGTAGGCCAGCGGGGCGTGAATGGGCTCGCCGTCGCCGTGGGCGATGAAGGCCTGGCGTTCGATTTCGGCGAGCGTGCTGGGGATGAAGTCGCAGTTCTGTACCCGCGCCAGGGGGCCGACCTTGTACCAGCCCCGTGCGGGGCCGAGTTCGGTGATGTACGGGAACTTCATGTAGCTCCACGATTTGACCTCTTCACGGATGAAGCTGTCGTAGTCGTCGCAGGCGAGATCGTCGCGGACGATCTGGCCGCGGGCGTCGCGCAGGCGCAGGTGGCCGTCGTAGAGATCCATCGCGCCGTCGGCGCGCACGAGGCTGAAGAGGTGGCTGCGGAACAGCCCGAATTCGTCGTAGAGCGAGCCGTTTGTTTCGTGGAGGCGGCGCGCCAGATGCACGGCGTCGCGGCTCCACTGGATCATCTGGTCGGCGTCCTGCAGCAGCTCGTCGCGTTCGGCCGGGGTGAGGGATTTGTTCACGCCGCCGGGCACCGCGCCGGTGCCGTGCACACGCTTGCCGGCGGTGATGCGGATGACTTCCTGGCCAAACTTGCGCAGCAGCACGCCCTGTCTGGCCACTTCCGGATACGCACCGGCCACGCCAACGATGTTGCGCTGCTGTACCGGGGATTCGAAGCCAAACAGTAAATCGGGCGACGACAGGTGGAAGAAGTGCAGCGCGTGGGACTGGAGAATCTGGCCGTAGTGCATCAGGCGCCGGATTTTCTCGGCGGTGGCGGTGATGGGCACCGCGCCCACCACGGGGTCGAGGGCCTTGGCGGCGGCCAGGTGGTGGCTGACCGGGCAGATGCCGCACAGGCGCTGGACCATCACCGGCACTTCCCAATAGGGCCGGCCCTGGATGAATTTTTCGAAGCCGCGGAATTCGACAATGTGCAGCCGCGCCTCCTTGACGTGGCCGGCCTCGTCGAGCAGCAGGGTGACCTTGCCGTGGCCTTCGACGCGGGAGACGGGATCGATGGCGACCCGGCGCAGGCTCTCGCGGTTGGTGGCGGTTTCCAGTTCGAAGCTCATGGCGGAACCTCAGTTCAGTCGTAGTGCAGCAGGCCGCCGGTGAGCCGCGGCGTGCGGCCGGCGATCAGGTCGGTGAGAAATTTCCAGATTGCCGGGCCGGAGGGCGGGCAGCCGGGAATGAAATAGTCGATGCGCACGACTTCGTGGATCGGCCGCACCTTGTCCAGCGGCAGCGGGAGTTCCGGGTCGTTGGGAATCTGGCCGTTTTCGACGCCGGGGCGAAACTGATACACCTCGCGCAGGCACTCGGCGAGCGGAATGTGGTTGCGCTGGGCGGGCAGGCCGCCATTGACCGCGCAGGCTCCAAGGGCAATCAGGGTTTTGCAGTTGCGGCGAAATTCGCGCAGCACGTGAACGTTTTCGGAGTTGCACACGCCGCCTTCGATGATGCCGATGTCGCAGGGGCCGACTTCCTTGATGTCGGTGAGCGGCGAGCGGTCGAACTCGATGATGTCCACCAGTTCGAAAAGGTGCTCGTCGATGTCGAGAAAGGACATGTGGCAGCCGAAGCAGCCGGCCAGCGAGGCGGTGGCCACACGCAGCTTGCGGGCGGGGAGCGTGCTCATGACGAACCCTCCTTGAGCGTTTTTTCGCTGATCGTGGCGAGATCGAAAGTGCGCTCGCCGATGGGCACCGCGAAGCCGACCCTTTTGTGCAGGATCACGCCGACCGGGCAGATGTTGGCGGCGCGGTCGGTCTTCGCAAAGTCGGTGTCGGCGAGGCGGCCGGATTCGGCGTTGACGACCAGGTGTTTGTCGATGCCGCGGCCGGTGAGGGCGAAGACCGATTTGCCGTCGATGTCACGGCTGGCGCGCACGCACAGTTCGCAGAAGATGCAGCGGTTGAAGTCGAGCAGCACGTCGGGGTGGGAGGCGTCCACCGGGCGGTCGGGAAAGAAGTGCCGGAAGCGCGGGGTGAGCACTTCGTATTCGTAGCCGAGGGCCTGGAGTTCGCAGTCGCCGCTTTTTTCGCACGAGGGGCAGAAGTGGTTGCCCTCGACGAGCAGCATTTGCAGCAGGCCGCGGCGCTCACCGTTGATCTCGGGGGTGTTGCTTTCCACTTCCCAGCCTTCCTTGGCGGGCGTGGCGCAGGCCGAGACGTGGCGCCCGGCCGCTTTCACTACGCACAGCTTGCAGCTGCCGTGGGGCGGAAAATCCTTGTGCCAGCACAGGCTGGGAATGTAGTGGCCGGCGGCGCGGGCGGCTTCGAGAACGGTTTGTCCGTCTTCGAAGGGCACGGGCTGGCCGTCGAGGAGAAACTGCTTGGTCATTTTTCTTCCTCCTCCTCGTGGGTCTTGAGATGGGCGCCGGGGTCGTTGCGGGCGGTGAGCTGGCGGGCTTCGGCAAGGGCTGCGTCGAGGTCGAAGGCGGGCTCGAAATCCAGCGACACCAGCCGCCGCTCGTAGGCCGGGCGGAATTTTTGCAGGGTATCGATCACCGGGTTGGGCGAGGCGCTGCCGAGGCCGCAGTGGCTGGCGTTCTTGAGCAGGCGGTCGATCCAGTCGATGTCGTTGAGATCGGCCTTGGCGCCGTGGCCGTCGGCCAGCTTGTCCATGAAACCCTTGAGCAGCGAGGTGCCGACGCGGCACGGGGTGCAGAAACCGCAACTTTCGTGGGCGAAGAAATGGATGAAGGCGCGGGCGACTTCGAAAAGATCGCGGGTGCCGTCGAAAATCATGAAGGCGCCGGCGGTGGGCACGTCTTCGTAGGCGATGCGGCGCTGGAATTCGTAGCTTGCAAGACAGATGCCGGAGGCGCCGCCGACCTGGATGGCCTGGGTGTCGCTGGCGCCGCAGTCTTCGAGAATGCGGCTGATCTGGGCGCCGAAGGGGTATTCGTAGATGCCCGGCATGGCGCAGTCGCCGGAAATGGAGATGAGCTTGGTGCCGGCCGACTGGGCGGTGCCCGTGGCGGCAAAGTCTGCGCCGCCGTGAAGGGCGACGAGGCAGGTCTTGGCCAGGGTTTCGACGTTGTTCACGACCGTCGGCCGGCCCAGGTAGCCCTTGATGACGGGGAAGGGCGGGCGGATGCGCGGGGTGCCGCGCTTGCCTTCGAGCGATTCGATGAGCGCGCTTTCTTCGCCGCACACATAGGCGCCGGCGCCGAGGTGGATCTGGATGTCGAAGTCGAAACCCGGCTGACCGAGGATGTTTTTGCCCAGCAGGCCGGCTTCGCGGCGGCAGGCCAGCACGGCTTCAAGTTGCGGGCGCAGGTAGCGGTACTCGCCGCGCAGGTAGACAAAGCCTTCGCCGGCGCCCACGGCCCAGGCGGCGAGGCTCATGCCTTCGAAGACGAGGTCGGCGTAGCGGTTCAGGAGGACGCGATCCTTGAACGTGCCGGGCTCGCCTTCGTCGGCGTTGCAGACGATGACTTTCAATTCACCGGGGGCGTTGCGGGCGCTGGCCCATTTGACGGCGGTGGCAAAGCCCGCACCGCCGCGTCCGCGCAGGTTGGAGGCCTGCATTTCGGCGAGCCAGCCTTCCGGACCGCGGGCGATGGCCGCCTTGAGGGCCTCGCCCGGCGCCATTTCAAGGCCAAGCAGGGCGCCCTTGAGGCGGATGTTGTCGTCCACCTGGAAGAATTCGGCGGGCCACAGCTCGAGCGGGCGCTGCTGGCGGATCATTTCGGCGATTTCGTTGATCCGCCGGTGGTTGAGCTGTCCGATGGCCTGGCCATTGACCAGCATCGCCGGGCCCTGGTCGCACAATCCGGTGCACGACGTGGTGGTGACGCTGACCAGCCCGTCTTCCGACATCTTGCCGGGCTCGATCCACAGCTTGCGGCACAGGGCATCGAGCAGTTCGGCGTTGCCGAGCATGCGGTCGGTGATGTTGTCGGAGAACAGCACCCGGTAGCGGCCCACCGGGCGGGTATAGAGAAAACTGTAGAAACCGGCGACGCCCTCGACCCGGGCGCGGGGGATATCGAGCCCCGCCGCGATGCGGGTCAGGACCGGGGCCGGTAGCCAGCCGGCGATGTCCTGGGCGTCGATGAGGATTTGCAGCAGGCGGGTCGGATCGTGCCGGTGTCGCTGCAGGATGCCGTCGAGGGCGGCAGATTCGTCTGACGGGAGTGCGCTCACGAAAACCTCCGGCGGTGGGAAGCCAACGCGTGAAGTATGCGCGTCGGCATGCCGGATCTGTTGCGCTAGATCATGAAATCACGGCGCGTCGAATGCGTTCCAGACCTTCCTCCAGGCGGGCCGGCGGACAGCCGAAATTGAGCCGCACGAAGCCTGGCAGGCCGAAGTCCTTGCCGTCGGAAAGGCCGACCCCGGCGGCTTCAAAAAACGCTGCGGCGTTGGCAATGCCGCGTTCGGCAATGAGCGCGCGACAGTCGATCCAGGCCAGGTAAGTGGCTTCGACGGGCGTGGTGGACAGGCCGGGCAGCGCATTGATGGCCTTGAAAACCCGGGCCGCATTGGCGCGCAGGGTGTCGAGGAGGGCTTCGCGCCAGGGGCCGCAATCCCGGTAGGCAATTTCGGTGGCGGTGAGGCCGAGCACATTTACATGGGGCACGATGCCGGCCATCGCGCGCTTGTAGCGGGTGCGCAGCGCGGCGTCGGGGATGATGGCGAAGGCGCAGTAGAGGGCCGGGATGTTCCAGGTTTTGGAGGGCGCCATCAGCGTGATGGTGCGGCGGGCGACGGCCTCGTCGAGGGTGGCGATCGGAATGTGCGGCCTTGCCGGATCGAGGACGAGGCCGCAGTGGATTTCGTCGGAGCAGATGATGAGATCGTGGCGCTCGGCCAGTTCGGCGATGCGGCTGAGTTCGGCATGCTCGAAGACGCGCCCGACGGGGTTGTGCGGGTTGCACAGCATGAACAGCCGCACCTTGTCCTGGAGCGCGGCCTCGGTGGCGGGCCAGTCCCATTCCCAGCGCGTGCCGCTGTGCGCCAGCGGCGCGGTGACGAGGCGTTGATCGAAGTTGGCCGCCGCGTGCAGGAAGGGCGGATAGACCGGCGTGGCGGTGAAGACGCCGTCTCCGGGCTGGCCAACGGCGCGTACTGCGACGTTGAAGCCGGTGACGACGCCGGGCAGCCACACCAGCCATTCGGGCTGGATGCGCCAGGCGTGGTCGCGGGCGATGCCTTCGATGACCGCTTCGGCAAGCGAAGGCCAGGGATCGGCGTAGCCGAACACGCGGTGGTCGATGCGTGCGTGAAGGGCGTCGATGATTGCCGGCGGGGCGGCGAAATCCATGTCGGCCACCCACATGGGGATCACGTCGCGGCCGGCGTAGCGGCGCCACTTGATGCTGTCGGTGCCGGCGCGATCGGGGCTGGTGTTGAAGTCGAAGGAGTTCAATTCAAAAAACCGTGAAGAAATCGTGGCGGGCAGACCCGGGGCGGCCAGCAGCAGGGCTGCCGGACGTGTGCTGCGGCAGTATCGCTGTGCAGCCCCGGGCGCGCAGCAGATTTGTGCGCGGTTTTAAACTTCCAAGTGCTGGAACAGCACGGTGGACAGGTAGCGCTCGCCGAAGGACGGGATGATCACGACGATCAGCTTGCCGGCGTTTTCGGGCCTTTCGGCCACCTGCAGTGCCGCCC
Organism: Zoogloea sp.; assembly: GCF_030157465.1. Classification (GTDB taxonomy): domain Bacteria; phylum Pseudomonadota; class Gammaproteobacteria; order Burkholderiales; family Rhodocyclaceae; genus Zoogloea. The sequence goes on along the minus strand of NZ_JAOAUU010000079.1, from coordinate 76,122 downwards.
ACACCGCGGCGCCGGACGAGATGCCGACCAGCAGGCCTTCCTGGGTTGCCAGCTTGCGGGCGGTGTCGAGGGCTGCGTCGTTGGGAACCTGCACAATTTCGTCGTACACGGCGGTGTTGAGGATGCCCGGCACGAAGCCGGCGCCGATGCCCTGGATCGGGTGCGGGCCACGGTTGCCACCCGACAGCACGGGGCTGGCGGCCGGCTCGACCGCGACGACCCTGACGGCGGGCTTTTTGGCCTTGAGCGCTTCGCCCACGCCGGTGACGGTGCCGCCGGTGCCGACGCCGGCCACGAAGATATCCACCTGGCCGTCGGTGTCGGCCCAGATTTCCTCGGCCGTGGTGGCCCGGTGGATGGCCGGGTTGGCGGGGTTGTCGAATTGCTGCGGAATGAAGTAGCGGGAATCGGCGGCGGCCAGCTCATCGGCCTTCTTTATCGCGCCGGGCATGCCTTCGGGCCCGGGGGTGAGGATCAGGTCTGCGCCGTAGGCCTTGAGCAGCAGCTTGCGTTCGCGGCTCATGGTTTCGGGCATCACAAAGGCGCACTTGTAGCCGCGGGCCGCGCAGACCATCGCCAGGCCGATGCCGGTGTTGCCGGAGGTGGGCTCGAGAATGATGGTGTCGGGCTTGATCTTGCCGGCGGCCGCGGCCGCGTCGAGCATGGCCACGGCGATGCGGTCCTTCACGCTGTGGGCCGGGTTGAAGAATTCCAGCTTGAGGGCGACGGTGGCGCCGCTGGCGGGCGCCAGGCGGTTGAGCTTGACCAGCGGGGTGTTGCCGACGAGTTCGGCCACGTTGTTTGCAATGCGCATCGGTTTCTCCATCCCATTTTGGGCTTTCGTGTATTTGTTGATTTTAGAACTAACGAAAGCCAAGCGACTGTTCATTTTTGAACAGGACAAGAAGCTTTGCAGATGGATGGCCCGCGTTTTACAGCCGGCGGATTTTTTCGAGCAGGGCGGTGGTGGAGCGCAGGTGCTCGAAGGGGATGGAGTGCACGCTGCCGCCGCGGGCCAGGGTTTCCGGCGCGCCGACGATGCGCTCGGGCGCCCAGTCGCCGCCCTTGACGAGTACGTCGGGTTGGCACGCAAGAATGGTGTTGAGGGGCGTGTCTTCGTCGAACCAGGTGACGAGGTCGACGCAGCCCAGCGCGGCCATCACGGCGAGGCGGTCGGCGAGGGTGTTGATCGGACGGTCGTCGCCCTTGCCCTGGCGGCGTACCGAGGCGTCGCTGTTGAGCGCCACGACCATCGCTGCGCCGAGCGCGCGGGCCTGGCCGAGGTAGGTGACGTGGCCGCGGTGCAGGATGTCGAAGCAGCCGTTGGTGAACACCAGCGGACGGGGCAGCGTGGCGACGCGTGCGGCGAGTTCGTCGGGCGGGCAGATTTTGGTTTCGAAGGCGGGGGCGGAATACATGGCGGGCACGGGGACGAAAATCAAAAGTATGAAGGAAGGCAGAATCCGCCGCGAGCAGGCTTCGCGGCAGGTTCGGGCCCGGCGTCAGTGCCGGTTGCCGTAGCCGGCGATGCCGATCAGGAGGCGGACGAGGCCGTAGGCTGCCCAGTTGAGAACCCGTTGCAGGCGCGAGCCGCGTTCCCGTCCGTTGGCCGAGATTTCACGGCCGCCGTCGGCCATGGCCCGGTCCAGGCGTTGGTGCAGGTCTTCGGCGAAACGGGCGTCGCGCACGACGAGGTTGGCTTCGCGGGCCAGGAGCAGGCTGAAGGGGTCGATATTGCTGGAGCCGACGGTGGCCCAGATATCGTCCACCACCGCCACCTTGGCGTGCAGTTGGCTGCGGTGATATTCAAAAATGCGTACGCCGCCGGCAAGAAACTGCCCGTAGAGGGCGCGGGTGGCGCGTTGGGTCAATGGGTGGTCGGTCCAGCCCTGGGTCATCAGGGTGACGCGCACGCCGCGTTTGGCTGCGCTCAGCAAGGCCTGGCGGAAGCGCCGGCCGGGCAGGAAATAGGCGTTGGCCACCACGATTTCGCGGCGTGCGGTGGCAAAGGCGAGGAGGTAGGCGTCTTCGATTTCGCGCCGGTGGCGGAGGTTGTCACGGATCAGGAAGGCGGCCTCGACGTCGCCACGGGGCTCGGGAAAGACCGGCGGGCTGGCGGGCAGGCGCCGGCGTTTGCGAAAGGAGGCCCAGGACACGAGCTCCCAGACGCGGGTGACGCTGCCGTGGATGGGGCCCAGCAGCGGGCCGGTGACACGCACCGAGTAGTCCTGGCGCGGCGCCGTGAGGGCGGGGTCGTCGAAATCGCTGGTGATGTTGATGCCGCCGACGAAGGCGACGCGGCCGTCGATCACCGCCAGCTTGCGGTGCAGGCGGCGCAGGCGGTGGCGGCGCAGCGACAGCGTGGTGACTTCGCGGCGGTAAATCAGCACGTTGACGCCGCCGGCGGCCAGCTCGTCCATCAGGCCGGCGACGAAATCGCGTCCGCCGAATCCATCCACCATCAGGCGCACCGTCACGCCGCGGCCGGCGGCGCGGCGCAGGGCTGCAGCGATGCCGTGGCCGGTTTCGTCGTTGGCAAAAATGTAGGTTTCGAGAAAAATCTCGGCCTCGGCGGCGTCGATGGCCGCCTGCAGGGCGGGGAAAAACTCGCAACCGTTTTCGAGCAGGTCCAGCGCGTTGCCGCGCATCCAGGTGATGGTCATCGGCCTGCGGCGGGCGCCACCGGGCGCAACTGGGTGGTGAGGGCTGCGTGGTCGGAGATGTGGCTCCAGGGCAGGCCGTAGTGGACTTCGGCCTTGTCGACGGCAAAGCCGCGCACGTAGATGCGGTCGAGGCGCAGCACGGGCAGGGTGCTCGGAAAACTGCGCGCCGGCCGGCCGCGTAGCGACACGAAGACTTCGCGCACGCCGAGCTGCTCGGTGAGGCAGTCGTCGGCGTGGTTGCGCCAGTCGTTGAAGTCGCCGGCGATGATCAGCGGGGCGCCGTCGGGGGCGAGTTCGTCCAGGCGCTGGACGAGCGCGGCCATCTGGCGGCGCCGGCTGCCGGCGGTGAGGCCCAGGTGCACGCAGACGCAATGCACCGGGCGGTCGACACCGGTGACCTTGATCTCGCAGTGCAGTAGCCCGCGGCTCTCGAAGCGGTGGTCGGAGATGTCCTGGTTGGCCTGGGACAGGATGGGATGGCGACTCAGGATGGCGTTGCCGTGGTGGCCGTGGTCGTAGATGGCGTTGCCGCCGTAGGCCGTTTGCTGCCACATGTCGCGGGCGAGGAATTCATGCTGCGGCTGGACGGGCCAGTCGGCGTGGCGCAGGGCGTGGCGCAGGTGCAGGCCCTGGACTTCCTGCAGAAAAACCACGTCGGCGCCCAAGAGGCGCAGGCGGTCGCGCAGGTCGTGAATCACCATGCGCCGGTTGAACTGGGAAAAACCCTTGTGGATGTTGTAGGTGCAGATGCGCAAGGTGTTCATGGTTTTTCCCCTTTTGGGCCATTCTGCACGCTTGGTGCGGCTTTCGCACGCGGCAGCTCCCCATGAAAGACGGCGCCCGAAGCGCCGTCTTGAGTTTACTTCTTCGCGTGTGCCTTCTTTCGTGTGGCTGATCCAGCAAGGTGGCGGTTCTTGCCGCCAGGCCCGCCGCCCGGGTTTCGGGCGGGGCGTTTTCAGGCGGTTTTCAGGACACCGCGAGCATGCGCTGCAGGGCGATCCTGGCCAGTGTCGCTTCGTGCTCGGGAACGGTGATGCGGTTGACCACCTTGCCGTCGGCCAGGTTTTCGAGTGTCCAGGCCAGGTGCTGGGGGTCGATGCGCTGCATCGTCGAGCACATGCAGACGGTGGGGGCCATGAACTGGACGATCTTGCCCTCTGACTTCACCTCTTCGGCCAGGCGGTTCACCAGGTTGAGCTCGGTGCCGACCAGCCAGCGGGTGCCGGGGGCGGAATCCTTGATGACCTTGATGATGTACTCGGTGGAGCCGACGAAATCCGATTGGCGGCACACTTCAAGGGCGCTTTCCGGGTGCGACACGACGAGGCCGTCCGGGTACTGGTTGCGGAACTTGATGATGTGCGCCGGCTGGAACATCTGGTGCACCGAGCAGTGCCCCTTCCAGAGCAGGATGCGTGCTTTTTTGATCTGATCAAAGGTGAGGCCGCCGTATTCGAGGTCGGGATCCCACACCACCATTTCGTCGAGGGGGATGTCCTTTTTGAAACCGGTCCAGCGGCCCAGGTGCTGGTCGGGGAAGAACAGCACCTTTTCACGCTGGGCGAAGGCCCAATCGAGAATCACCGGGGCGTTGGTGGAGGTGCACACAATGCCGCCGTGCTCGCCGCAGAAAGCCTTGAGATCGGCCGCGGAGTTGATGTAGGTGACCGGAGTGATGATCTCGTCCGGCGTTTCGAGCACTTCGGTGAGTTCGCGCCAGCAGCGCTCGACCTTGGCCAGATTGGCCATGTCGGCCATCGAGCAGCCGGCCGCCAGATCCGGCAGGATGGCCTGCTGGTGGGGCTTGGTCATGATGTCCGCCACTTCGGCCATGAAGTGCACGCCGCAGAACACGATGTATTCGGCATCGGTTTCGGCGGCGAGGCGGGAGAGTTTCAGCGAGTCGCCGGTGATGTCGGCGTACTGGTAAACGTCGGCGCGCTGGTAGTGGTGGCACAGCAGCACGGCCTTGTCGCCGAGACGGGCGCGAGCGGCGCGGATGCGCTCATGGGCGTCGGCGTCGGCGAGGGCGTTGAAACGGTCGAAACTGATGGGAGCGACTTGCATCGGTGGTCCTTGGTATTCAGCCCTGGGTCCACGGCAGGTTGGCGTGGCGCCAGCCGCCGATCTTGTTGCGGTGTTCGTTGGCGTCCTTGTCGCCTTCGAAACCTTCCAGGATGTTGTAGGCGTTGGTGAAGCCCGAGGCCACGGCCAGGTTGGCGGCCATGTTGGAGCGGGCGCCGCTGCGGCACAGGAACATCACCAGTGCTTCGGGATCGACCTGGCGCTTGAGCTGGGCCAGGAAATGGGCGTTGGGCTCATTGCCGGGGTAGAGCATCCATTCGATTTCGACGGCGCCCGGCACGCGGCCGACCCAGTCCCATTCGGCACGGGTACGCACGTCGACGAGTTTGGCGCCGGGGGCGAGCTGCAGAACATCCCAGGCTTCGCGGGGCACAAGGGCTCCGGCGTAGGGGAGCTTCATGGCCCGTGCTCGTTCTTGCGCAAGGGCGAGGGTCTCGCTTAATTTTCCCATGGCGGACATCCGGCTAGAATGGCTAACTCGTGAGTATACCGCCGGCCTCCCGGCCTGCAAGCCATGTCTTTCGAAGCTTCTTCGCCGGTCGGCGCCGATGTCTCCCTCGATGCCGGTCGTGCCCGCCAGGCTCAGCGCGCCACCTGGGTCAGCATCGCCGTCAATGTGGTGCTGACCGTCTTCCAGATCGCAGTCGGCCTGTTCGCCCACGCCCAGAGCCTGGTGGCGGACGGCATGCACACGCTGTCCGATCTCGTCGGCGATTTCATGGTGATGTTTGCCAGCCGTCACGGCGCCAATCCTGCCGACGAACGTCATCCCTACGGCCACGGTCGCTACGAAACCGCCGCGTCGATGGTTCTCGGCCTGATCCTGTCCGGCGTGGGGGCCGGTTTCCTGCTGACGGCCGCCGCCCGCATGCAAAGCCTCGACGCACTGCCCGAGCTGCATCCGGCGGCGCTGTGGATGGCGCTGATCACCCTCGCCGGCAAGGAGGGCCTGTTTCGCTACATGCTGGCGGTGGCCCAGCGCCTGCGCTCGCCGATGCTGGTGGCCAACGCCTGGCACGCACGCGCCGACGCCGCCTCGTCGCTGGTGGTGGCGGTGGGCATCGGCGGCAGCCTGCTCGGCTATCGCTTTCTCGAGCCGCTGGCCGCGGCGCTCGTGGGCTTCATGATCCTGCGCATGGGGGCAATGCTGGCCTACGAGGCGCTGCGCGAACTCATCGATACCGGGGTCGATCCTGAGGAGGTGGCGAAGATCCGCGAAACGGTGATCGGCACCTGCGGCGTCATCGATGTGCATGATTTGCGCACCCGCCGCATGGCCCACCGCGTACTGGTCGATGCCCATGTGCGTGTCGATGCGCGAATCAGCGTGTCGGAAGGTCACCGCATCGCCGAGCTGGCCCGCGGCCGGGTCAGGGCCTCTCATCCGGACGTGCTCGACGTGCTGGTGCACGTGGATACCGAGGAAGATCACGCGGGCTCGGCCGGGCGCATCTTGCCGGGGCGGGCTGCGCTGATGAAGGAACTCGACGAGATTCTCGGCGACGACGTGCCGCAGGCCGCGCCGGCGGTTTTTCACTATGTCGGCGATCAGGTCGAGGCCGAGGTTTATCTGCCCTTTGACTGGTGTATCGACAGCGCTCGGCTCGAGGGCCTGCAGGAGCGGGTCAGGCGTCGTGTCGAAGCGTCGCCCAGCTGGGGGCGGATCGCATTGCTGTGTCGAATCGCACCATAGTGGTGCGTTCACGTATTGATGGCACCGAGTTGGTGCGATTTATTTTGCCGGCCGCCGCTTCGGGGCCTTGTGGCACAATGAGGTGTTTTGTTTTTCGTGCTGGCATGCTTTCTGCTTGCAGGTTTCGCAGACTGAATTGTCGTAACACCAAAATCTTTATCCACTGCGCAGCAGCTTCAACCCGTTAGGAGTGAGTTATATGACCCCGCAAGACGTCATGAAGATCGTCCAGGAAAACGAAGTCAAGTTTGTCGACTTCCGCTTCACCGACACCAAGGGCAAGGAACACCACGTTGGCGTGCCGGTCAGCGCTTTCGACGAAGACAAGTTCGAGAGCGGTCATGCCTTCGACGGCTCCTCGATTGCCGGCTGGAAGGGCATCCAGGCTTCCGACATGCTGCTGATGCCGGACCCCAACACCGCCTACATCGACCCGTTCTTCGACGAAACCACGCTGGTTCTGAGCTGTGACGTGATCGACCCCGCCGACGGCAAGGGTTACGACCGCGATCCCCGTTCCATCGCCAACCGCGCCGAGGCTTACCTCAAGTCCTCCGGCATCGGCGATACCGCCTACTTTGGCCCGGAACCCGAATTCTTCATCTTCGATTCCGTCGAGTGGAAAGTCGGCATGTCCGGCGCTTACCACAAGATCTTCTCCGAAGAAGCAGCCTGGTCCTCCGACCAGAAGTTCGAAGGCGGCAACACCGGCTACCGTCCCGCAGTGAAGGGCGGCTACTTCCCGGTTCCCCCGGTCGATTCGTTCAACGACATGCGTGCCGCCATGTGTCTGGCTCTCGAAGCCTGCGGCGTGCCGGTTGAAGTCCACCACCACGAAGTCGCAACGGCCGGCCAGAACGAAATCGGCACCAAGTTCGACACCCTCGTGCGTCGTGCCGACCAGACCCAGATCACCAAGTACATCGTTCAGAACGTTGCCCACCAGTACGGCAAGACGGCCACCTTCATGCCGAAGCCCATCGTTGGTGACAACGGTTCCGGCATGCACGTGCACCAGTCGATCTGGAAAGACGGCAAGAACCTGTTTGCTGGCAACGGCTACGCCGGCCTGTCCGAAACCGCCCTGTACTACATCGGCGGCATCATCAAGCACGCTCGCGCCCTGAACGCCATCACCAACCCGCTGACCAACTCCTACAAGCGCCTCGTGCCGCACTACGAAGCTCCTGTGAAGCTGGCCTACTCCGCGAAGAACCGTTCCGCTTCGATCCGCATTCCTTTCGTTAATAGCGAAAAGGCCCGTCGTATCGAAACCCGCTTCCCGGATCCCGGTGCAAACCCCTACCTGTGCTTCGCCGCGCTGATGATGGCTGGCCTCGACGGCATCCAGAACAAGATCCACCCGGGCGATCCCGCCGACAAGAACCTCTACGACCTGCCGCCGGAAGAAGACGCGCTCATCCCGACCGTCTGCTCCAGCCTCGAACAGGCCCTCGAGGCCCTCGACAAGGATCGCGAGTTCCTGACCCGTGGTGGTGTGTTCAGCAATGACTTCATCGACTCCTTCATCGCCCTCAAGCAGGAAGATGTGAACCGTCTGCGCATCGAAGTGCACCCGGTTGAGTTCGAGATGTACTACGCAATCTGATCTTTCGGTCAGAGCCGGTCAGCGTGCTGGCCGGCCTGTGCGTTACTCAAGGACGGGCTTCGGCCCGTCCTTTTGTTTTTTGTGTCGGGGCTGGCTGACGTTTGTAATCGTCCGGCGTCGCCTCTAAACTGTTTGCCGCCCTTGCCTGCCCGTGCCGACCATGAATACACGCATTCTCCTGTTGCTGGCCACACTGCTGTGCTCCCCGCTCGCGCGGGCGGACGTCTATAAATGCGTCGATGAGGCCGGTCACGTCACCTACACCAACAGCAAGATCTCCGGGAAGGGCTGCAGCACCCTGGCTCGTGACCAGGCGGTTTCGTCGGTGCCGGGTGGTCCGCGCCCCGCGGTGGTGGGGTCGCCCCAAAATGGTGCATCGTCTGGTGGTGCCGGCTTTCCCCGGGTGGATACGGGCACCCAGAGGGCGCGCGATAGCGACCGCCGGCGCATTCTCGAAGGCGAGCTGAGCGCCGAGCAAAAAAGCCTGGATGCCGCCCGCAAGGAGCTTGATGAGCAGCAGCTGTCCCGCTACGCCAACGGTGCCGCGGGGGGAGATCGCCTGCAATCCGGCAAGGACAAGGTCCAGCTCCATGAGCGCAACGTCGAGGCGCTCCGGCGCGAAATCGGCAATCTGCGCTGAAGTCTGATGTCCAGGCGCTGGAAACGGCGCTTTCTGCTGGTGTGGTCTGCTTCTTGCATGGGCCCTGGGTATGCAAAACGACCAGCCTGAAACCACCCCTTCCGCTTTCTCCGGCCTTGAGTTGCTGTCCTCGGCAGTGGTGCTGGTTGACGATCAGCTCGTCGTCCGATATCTCAATCCCGGAGCGGAAAACCTCTTTGCGGTGAGCCGCCGCAAAACCGTCGGCTACGCGCTGGGTCGCCTGCTTGGGGAGCCGGCCGGGCTTGCCGGTGCGCTCAACAACGTGCTTCGCGACAACTGGAGCTACACCAGTCACAACCTTACCGTGACGCGCCCGGGCCTCGAGCCCCTGCACCTCGATTGCACGGTGACGCCGGTTGAATGCGCGGATGCGCGCCTGCTGCTCGAGATTCGTCCGATGGATGCGCAGCTCAAGGTGGCACGCGAGGAGCAGCTCGCGCACCAGCAGCAGGCGAACCGCGAGCTGATCCGCAATCTGGCCCACGAAATCAAGAACCCCCTCGGTGGCATCCGCGGCTCGGCCCAGTTGCTCGAGCGCGAACTGGATGATCCGGAGCTGCGCGAATACACCCAGGTCATCATCGCCGAGTCTGATCGCCTGCAGGAGCTGATGAACCGGCTGCTCACGTCCCACCGGATGATGCAGCCCACCCAGCTCAACCTGCATGACGTGCTGGAACGGGTGCGCCGCCTGATCCTCGCCGAATTCTCGTCCGTCCAGGTGCGCCGCGACTACGACACCAGCCTGCCCTACATCACCGGTGACCGGGAGCAGCTGATCCAGGCGATTCTCAACATTGTTCGCAATGCCGCCCAGGCCATGCATGGCGTCGGTGAAATCGTGCTGCGCACCCGGGCCGCCCGGCAGGTCACGCTGGCCAAGCGCCGATTCAAGCTGGCATTGCAATTGCAGGTGATCGACAACGGCCCCGGCATTCCGGACGACATCCGCGACAAGATCTTCTATCCGCTGGTGTCCGGCCGCGAAAACGGCAGTGGCCTGGGCCTGTCGCTGGCGCAAAGTTTCGTCGAGCAGCACCAGGGCGCCATCGATGTGGATTCCCGCCCCGGCCGAACCTGTTTCACGGTATTCCTCCCGATCTCGCGGGAAGCGGATGCCTGATGTGCTACAACTTAGTGCACCGTTTTGGTGCGTCGGTGCCGGAGTGCGCTCCAGAACCGATTTTTCTCCCGTTTCACTTTTGTGCGCGTGAATGACATGAATGCTGTATGGATAGTTGATGACGACCGCTCGATCCGCTGGGTGCTCGAGAAAGCCTTGACGCGGGAAGAGATTCCATACAAGAGCTTTGGCGCGGCGGCCGAGGTGCTGGCGGCGCTGGAGGGCACCACGCAGCCGCCACAGGTGCTGGTGTCGGATATCCGGATGCCCGGCGAGTCGGGCTTGTCGCTGCTCTCCAAGGTCAAGGCGCGCTTCCCGCACATTCCGGTCATCATCATGACCGCCTTTTCCGACCTGGACAGCGCGGTGTCCGCTTTTCAGGGCGGGGCTTTCGAATATCTGCCCAAGCCCTTCGACGTGGATCAGGCCGTCGATCTCGTGCGACGCGCCATCGAGGAGAGCGTGCATCAGACCGGCGTCGTGGAAGAGCTGAGCTCGGTGCCTGAAATTCTGGGTCAGGCGCCGGCCATGCAGGAGGTTTTTCGCGCCATCGGTCGCCTGTCCCAGTCCCATGCCACGGTGCTCATCAACGGCGAATCCGGCTCCGGCAAAGAACTCGTGGCCCGTGCGCTGCACCGCCACAGTCCGCGTCGCGACGCGCCCTTCATCGCCATCAACACGGCGGCGATCCCCCGTGATCTGCTTGAATCCGAGCTCTTCGGCCATGAACGCGGCGCCTTTACCGGCGCCCAGACGATGCGTCGCGGCCGTTTCGAGCAGGCCGAAGGCGGCACCCTGTTTCTCGACGAAATCGGCGACATGCCGGCAGAGCTGCAAACCCGCCTGCTGCGCGTGCTGTCCGACGGCAACTTCTACCGGGTAGGCGGGCACCAGCCGATCAAGGCCAACGTGCGGGTGATCGCCGCCACCCACCAAAACATGGAAGACCGTGTGCGTCAGGGGCTGTTTCGCGAGGATCTGTTCCACCGCCTCAACGTCATCCGCCTGCGCCTGCCGCCGCTGCGCGAGCGTCGCGAAGACATTCCGCCGCTGGCCAAGCATTTCATTTCCCTGTCGGCCCAGGAACTGGGCGTCGAGGCCAAACGCCTGTCCGACGCAACGCTGAAATACCTGCAGAGCCTCGACTTTCCCGGCAACGTGCGGCAGCTCGAAAACCTGTGCCACTGGCTCACCGTCATGGCGCCGGGGCAGACGGTCGAGGTGGCCGACCTGCCGCCCGAACTCAAGGATCAGCCCACCCGCGAGCACCTCGCCAACTGGGGCGACGCGCTGATGGCCGAAACCGACCGCATGCTGGCCCTGCACCCGGGTGAGGTCTTCGACATGCTGAGCCGCGATTTCGAACGTATCCTGATTCGGCGCGCCCTGACCTCCACCGGCGGGCGCCGGATCGAGGCAGCGCAACTGCTCGGCATCGGCCGCAACACCATCACCCGCAAGATCCAGGAGCTTGGCCTGGAAGACCCCGAAGCCCACTGAGCGGGTCGATAAGCTGCAGCGCGCCCCCGCAATCCTGCGAGGGCGATGCTCGTCACGGTTTTTCGGCCCTTGCGACCCCTTCGCTCCTTTCTGACCCAGCATTTGATAGGGCTGGCTGTTCCGGACTCCCGCCTTCTTCCGCCATAATTACCGATTCGTTTCAACCAGTCGGGTATTGATTCTTGGACCATTCCGATTACGAAGCCCTCGATGCGGGGGGCGTGGCGGAGGCGCTGGGGGAGTTGGCCGGTGTGTTTTCGCTGGAAATCCTGCCGGAGTGCGATTCCACCAACAGTCGGCTGCTCGACAATCCGCCGCCGGACGACGGCCGCGTTCACGTGCTGGCGGCTGAGCGGCAGACGGCCGGGCGCGGTCGGCGCGGTCGGGTGTGGCAGTCGTGGCCAGGGGCCGGGCTGACCTTCTCGGTGCTGTGGCGCTTTACGCCGGCGGCCCACGTGCCGGCCGGGCTGTCGCTGGTGGTGGGTCTGGCCGTGGCCCGGGCGCTCGAAGAGCTGGGTGTCGAGGGGGTTGCCCTCAAATGGCCGAATGACGTGCTGATTCAGGGCAAGAAGCTCGCCGGGATTCTCGTCGAGCTGAGTTCGGGCCGCGGGCGCGGGCTGGCGGCGGTGATCGGCATCGGCATCAACCTGCGCATGCCGGCCGACGCGGCGGTGGATTACCCGACGGGCGTCATCGATCTCGCCAGTTGCCTTGCCTCGCCGCCGAGCCCCAGCCGGCTGCTGGGTCTGGTGCTTGCCCAGCTCCAGCGTTTCCTCGAAATCTACGCCAGCGCCGGATTCACCGCCCTGCGCGGTGCCTGGCAGCAGCGCAACGCCTTTGCCGATCTGCCGGTGCGCATCCTTGGCGAGGCGCATGAACTGACCGGCACCTGTGTCGGCGTCGATGACGACGGCGCCCTGCTGCTGCAAACGCCGGAGGGCTTGCGCCGGGTGCTTTCCGGCGACGTTTCCCTGAGGTTGGCCTGATGGATTTGTTGCTTGACGCAGGCAACACACGCCTGAAATGGGGCCTGCACGACGACGCCGGCTGGCATGCCCAGGGCGCGGTGCTGCTCACCGCGCTCGATGGTTTTGCCGATGTGCTCGCCGGGCTTGGCCCGATTCGCCGCATGCTCGGCGCCAATGTGGCGGGGCCGGCGGTCGGTGGGCGGATCACGGCCTTCATGGCCGCCCGCGGGCTGGCGGCTGAATGGATCAAGTCGCATCCGGAAGGTTTTGGCGTGCGTAACAGCTATCTCGATCCGGCTCGCCTCGGCGCCGATCGCTGGGCCGCGCTGGTCGGGGCTCGCGCCCTGCACGCCGGGGCGGCGCTGGTGGTGACGTCCGGTACCGCCACCACCGCCGATGTCCTCGACGCCCACGGTGTTTTCCAGGGTGGAGCGATCCTGCCGGGCCTCGATCTGATGCGCATGTCCCTGGCCCGCGACACGGCTCAGCTGCCCTTTGCCGACGGCCGTTTCGAGCAGACCCCGCGGCGTACCGCCGACGCCATCGTCACCGGATGCCTGCACGCCCAGCTCGGGGCCATCGAGCGCATGTTCCGGCTGGTGGCGGCCGGGGAGGGCGCGCTGTGCCTGCTTAACGGCGGGGCTGCCGCAAGCCTGGCGCCGCACCTCGAATGTCCCCACCGGGTCGTCGACAACCTGGTGCTCGAAGGGCTTGCCCGTATGCTCAACGATTTGTGACCTAGCGTTTCGGCCTGCCTCGCGGGCATTCGGTGCCTTTTCCCGTCGATCGTGATGGGTTAGTCTTGCGGACATGGCCTCTTTACGTGTAGCAGTCATCGCCCTGGTTTTTGCCAATATCCTTGCCCTGGCCATCTGGAAGGGTTGGCTCGGCGGCAGCGTTTCCCATGGGGAACCCGAGCGGCTGAGCAACCAGCTCAATCCGGAAAAAATCCGCCTGGTGGTCGAGCTGCCCCATCCAGTGGCTCAGCCCGTGGTGGCGCCCGCGCCGCTGGCCGAATCTGTGCCGCCGTCCGTGCCCGTTGCCGATGCCGGGAAACCCGCCGCACCGGCACCTGTCCCCGCACCTGTCGCGCCAGCCCCTGAGGCCGCACCGCCGGCTTGTGTGGCCTTTGGCGGCCTCAGTTCGGAGCAGGCGGCCGAGCTTTCGGCGCGAATCGCCAAGGCCGGTACCGGCTTCCGGATCGCCGAGAGCCGCAGTGGCGCACCTTCGTCCTGGTGGGTGCACATCCCGTCGCTGGGAACCAAGGAGGGCGCCGAGCGCAAGGCGGCTGAACTGCGCAGCCTGGGCGTGGCGGATCTGTTCATCGTCCAGGATGCCGGCCAGAACCAGTACGCCATTTCCCTCGGACTCTTCAAGAGCGAAGTGGCTGCCGGGCGCCAGCTGGATGCGCTGAAGGGCCGGGGCGTGCGCAGTGCCCAGATCGCCACCCGCGGGGCGGGCGCGCTGCGCGTGGAAGTGCGTGGGCCGAGCGACAGCCTGTCTTCCCTCGCCAGCGATCTTTCCGAAAACATGCGCGGCGCCAGCCGCTTCGAATGCGCCCCATGACCGCTTCATCGAGCAAGTCTCCCTTCGTTGTCGGCCTGACCGGCGGTATCGGTAGCGGCAAGAGTGCCGCAGCCGATCTCTTCGGCGAGATGGGCGCCGCCATCGTCGACACAGACCTGATCGCCCACCGGCTCACCGCGCCCGGTGGTGCCGCGATGGGGGCGGTCGAGGCGGCTTTTGGTAGCGGAGTGGTGGCCGCCGACGGTTCCCTCAATCGCCCTGCCATGCGTGCGCTGGCCTTCGAAGACCCGGCTGTCCGCCAGCGCCTGGAAGCCATCCTGCACCCGATGATCCGTAGCGAAAGCGAGCGCCTGTGCCTTTTGGCCGAGGCGCCTTACGTGATGCTGGTGGTGCCGCTGCTGGTCGAATCCGGCAGCTACCGCAAGCGGGTTGCGCGCCTGTGTGTCGTCGATTGTCCCGAGGAGGTCCAGGTGGCGCGGGTGATGCTCCGGAGCGGGCTGGAGGAAAGCCAGGTGCGTGCCATCATGGCCGTCCAGGCCAGTCGTGCCGTGCGCCTGGCCGCCGCTGACGACGTGGTGGATAACAGCGGCAGCCATGCGCAGCTGCAGGAGCAGGTCGCTGCCTTGCACCGGGGCTACCTTGAGCTCGCGGCGCGGGCGGGGGGCGTGTGATATGATTCGCGCCGGTTAGACCGACACATTCCCACCCCTCATTCAGGCGCGCGCGTGATCACCTACGAATATCCGCTCAACGAGAGGATCCGCACGCTACTCCGGCTGGAAGACCTTTTCGAAAAGGTCATGCATTTTGTTCGGGCGGAAGGCTCTCTCGAACACCATGTCGCCCTCGTCACCCTGTTCGAAATCCTCGAAGTAGCGAGCCGCGCCGACCTCAAGGTCGACCTGGTCCAGGAACTCGAACGCCAGCGCCAGATTTTGCTGTCCTTCCGCAACAATCCGCAGATTTCCGAAGAGGCCCTGTCCGGCGCGCTCTACGAAATCGAGCAGGCCTCGGCCTCCCTGCTCGCCATGGCGGGCAAGACCGGGCAATACCTGCGCGAGAACGAGTGGCTGATGAACATCCGCAGTCGCGCGGCGATTCCCGGCGGCGCCTGCGAGTTCGACCTGCCGTCCTATCATCATTGGCTCAACCGTGACGTGGAACTGCGTCGCCGTGACTTGATGGCCTGGGTTCAGCCGCTGCTGCCGATCCGTGACGGCCTGGCCATCGTGCTGCGACTCCTGCGCGCCAGCGGCCGGCCGGAAACCCTGCTTGCCGTGCGCGGTGCCTTCCAGCAGACGATGGGGGGGCGCACGGTGCAGATGATCCGCATCCGCCTCAACGGCAGCGCCATGTGCGTGCCGGAAACCAGCGCCAACAAGTACGCCCTCAACGTCCGCTTCATGAACGCCGAAACCGTGACCCGCCCGGGGCAGGTGGACGTGGACGTGCCCTTCGAACTGACTTTCTGCAATCTGTGATGGAAACTCCGGCAAAACCCCGTGTGGTCAAGTGCCCGACTTGCGGCTCCGGCGTCGAATGGGGGCCGCAAAGCCCCTATCGGCCGTTTTGTTCCGATCGCTGTCGTTTGATCGATCTGGGTGCCTGGGCCACCGACCAGTACCGGGTGGCGGGCGAAGCGCCTCTCGACAACGAAAGCGATCCGCTGGCCTCGGGGCCGCATTAGCACCCGCCGGATTTCAGCTGCATTTCAGCTGAAAAGCGCCTCGCCGCATGAAACGGCCAGGCGCTTTTCTTTTGTCAGCCCTGCCAGATCGACCGGATCGCCGCGATGCCGTGAGCGCCAGCCGTTTTGGCGTCGGTGAGATCGCTTGCGGCAAGCCCGCCCAGTGCAAGAACCGGCAGTGGCAGCTGGCCGATCATCCCGGCGAAAGCCTCCCAGCCCAGTGGCGCCCGTTCGGGGTGGCTGAGGGTTGGCTTGACGTTGCCGAGCACGGCGTAATCGAACCCGAGGGCGGCGGCTTTTTCCAGTTCGGCCCGGTTGTGGCACGACGCACCCACCCACTCGAAATCCGGCCGTTCATCCAGCGCCGCCAGCCGGCAGGCCGGCAGGTGAAGGCCGTCGGCCCTGGTGCGGCGGGCCAGCTCCATGTCGTCATTGACCACCACAAGGGCGCCGACGGCACGGCAGCGCAGCACGACGGCTTCGGCGAAGGCGGTGCGCTCGTCTGCCGCCAGGCCCGCTTCGCGGATCTGCACGAGGCGCAGTCCGCCGGCCAGCGCGGTGTCGAGGCGGGCCAGCTGGGCGGCGACGCCGATCTCGCCGGCGTGGGTGATCCCCATCGTGCGCGGCAGGCGCAGGGCCTTGAGGATGGGGCCATTGGCCGGAAGCATCGGCTCCACCGTCATTGCGTCGGCGCGCTGCCAGCTCAGGGCCGCATGCACGTGGTCGCGGATTTCGCCCTTCCAGGCCGGCACCTCGAAAAAATGCAGGCTGACGTGGGCGTGCTCATAAACGTGTTCGCGGGTGATCCACGGGTAGGCCGCTTCCACGTCCATGCCGAGCTCTTCGTCGAGTTCGCGGATGAGCGCCGCCCGCGGGGTTTCACCCGCTTCGACCTTGCCGCCGGGAAATTCCCAATAGCCGGGGTAGAAGGTGTCGGGCGCGCGCTGGCCGAGCAAAAAGCTGCCATCCGGACGGGTAATCACCGCGGCAGCCACGTGGACGATTTTTCTTTGCGCCGCGCTCATGCCTCGAACCGTCCGGCGTAGTCGCGGGCGAACTGCCAGGCTACCCGGCCACTGCGGGAGCCGCGCAGCAGCGCCCATTGCAGGGCTTCGCCGCGGGCGTTGGCGGCCGCGTCAAGGGGGACGCCGAATTCGCCCAGCCAGTGATTGACCACCGCCAGGTATTCGTCCTGGCTGAAGGGGTAGAAGGAAATCCACAGGCCGAAGCGTTCGGAGAGCGAGATTTTTTCTTCCACGGCCTCGGCGGGGTGAACCTCGCCGTCCTTGTGTTTGGTGGCCGCGTTCTCGTCGAAGTATTCGGGCATCAGGTGGCGGCGGTTGGACGTGGCGTAGATCAGCACGTTGTCCGGCACGGCGGCGAGGGAGCCGTCGAGCACGCTCTTGAGCGCCTTGTAGGCCGGCTCGCCGTCTTCGAAGGACAGATCGTCGGTGAACAGGATGAAGTGTTCCGGGCGGCCTTCGAGCAGGTCGACGATGTCGGGCAGATCGATCAGGTCGTCCTTGTCCACTTCGATGAGGCGCAGGCCGTCGGCGGCGAACTCATTGAGCAGGGCCTTAACCAGCGAGGATTTTCCGGTGCCGCGGGCGCCGGTCAGAAGCACGTTGTTGGCGCGTTTGCCGGCCAGGAACTGGCGGGTGTTGGCAACGATGCGTGCCTTCTTCTCGTCGATGTCCTGCAGGTCGTCGAGGCGGATCTGGTGGGGGCGCAGCACCGGCACCAGGGCCACCGCGTTGTGCTTGCGACGCCAGCGGAAGGCGGTCGAGGCGGCCCAGTCTGGGGCGGCGGCTTCGGCCGGGAGGAGGCGTTCGAGGCGTTCGAGCAGGCGCTCGGCGCGGGCGAGGAGCGGGGTCAGGTCAGTCATGGGGGGAGTCATCCGTATCGTTTTTCTTCGGGCTGCGCAGTGCCAGGCCAAGGATGGCGAGCAGCACGGCGACAAGGCCGAGTTCGAGGCCGATCAGCCACATGGAAGCGTCCTTTGCAGGCCCGGGCCGGCGGGCCGGTGGTTATACTCGGGCGGCTAATGATTGCAGGCTGCGAGTGTACCCCATCCATGTTGCCCACTTTTCGTCCCCGGATTCATCCGTCCCGCGTTCCCGTTTTTGCATCGATGCTGCTCCTGGCCGCCTGCGCAAGCGCGCCCCGGCCGGTCAGTGAGCCGCCGTGCCCGAACTGCAAACCGGCCGTACCTGCCGCCCCGGCGGCTACCGCGCCTGCTCCAGGTGGTGCCCCGGCACCGCAGCCCCTGGCGCGCCCCTTGCAACAGGCGGCCTGGGCCGATCTGCCCGGCTGGGGGAGCGACGCATCCGACGAGGCCTGGCCGGCTTTTCTCGCCTCGTGCCGGGCGCTGGCCAGGCAGGCTGCGTGGCAGCCGGTGTGCGAGGCGGCGCGTGGCGTGGGCGAGCGGCCGGGCGCGGCTGCTGCGCGTGCTTTCTTCGAGTCGCGTTTCACGCCGTGGCGGGTGGTGAACGCCGACGGCAGCCGGGAGGGCCTGGTCACCGGCTATTACGAGCCCTTGATCAAGGGCAGCCGGAGCCGTTCGAAGGCTTATCCGTGGCCGGTGCTGGGCGTACCGGACGATCTGCTCGGCATCGACATGGGCGATGTATTCCCCGATCTGAAGGGGCAGCGCCTGCGCGGCCGGCTGGTCGGCAACAAGGTCGTGCCCTATTACTCGCGGGCCGACGTGGCGCGGCTGGCGGACAAGTTTGTCGGCAAGACCATTCTTTACGCCGAGGACGCGGTGGAATTGTTCTTCCTGCAGGTGCAGGGCTCGGGCCGGGTGCAGCTGCCCGACGGCAGCGTGGTGCGCCTGGCCTACGCTGATACCAACGGCCATCCCTATCAGTCGATCGGTCGCTGGCTGGCCGACAAGGGTGAGCTGCGGGTCGAGCAGGCGTCGATGGAAGGCATCAAGAGCTGGGCGCGGGCAAATCCCGGTCGCCTCCAGGAAATGCTCAATGCCAACCCGAGCTATGTGTTCTTTCGCGAAGCGCCCAGTTCGGCCGGCGGGCCGGTGGGGGCCCTGGGCCAGCCGCTGACCGAGGGGCGCAGCATGGCGGTGGACCCGCGCAGCATTCCGCTGGGGGCGCCGGTTTTTCTTTCCACCACCCACCCCAGCAGCTCCCAGCCACTGCGCCGCCTGATGCTGGCCCAGGATACCGGCAGCGCGATCAAGGGCGGAGTGCGCGGGGATTTCTTCTGGGGCTTCGGTGCCGAGGCGGGGGCAATGGCCGGCAAGATGCGTCAGAAGGGCGAAATGTGGGTGCTGTGGCCGCGGGATCAATTGCCACGATAGCCTGAAGGCATCCAATCGTAGTTTTGTAATAAGTTTTGCGTAAATTCATGGTTTGCCTGCACGGGGCCTCGCGCTAGCGTGCGAAGCTCGCGTCATCGTATTTGACGTCGGCAGCCCCGCATGACCATGGAGACCATTGTGCCCCTTACCGAACTCGTCCATTACTTCAACAAGCGCAATCGCCTTGCCCGCGGAGCGACTGGCGAGGACGAATTCGGGATTGTCGACGGGCGGGTGCAGGCGCGTTTTCGCGGACGCATGCTGGGTACGCTGTTCCAGCCCGTGGTGGAGCAGAGCGGGCGGGTGCTGGGCCACGAGGCGTACTTGCAGGTGCTGGAGGGCGAGGGGCTGGGCTTGCCGGCCCAAGCGGTTTTTCTCGACGCGCGCGACGATGAGGAGCTGGTTCATCTCGACCGGGTGGCGCGCACGCTGCACGCGCTCAATTTTCTGCTGGAGCGGGAGCAGCAGGGTGGATGGCTGTCCCTCAACGTTCATCCGCAGTTGATCCGTGCGGTGCGCGATCATCACGGCCACGTCTTCGAGACGGTGCTGTCGCGCTGCGGGTTGACGCCGGAGCGCATCGTGCTGGAGCTGACCGACGACGGTTTCGAGAGCCTGCCGAGGCTGGCAGGGGCGATTGCGGAGTACCGGGAGCGGGGCTACCGCGTGGCTATCGACAACTTCGGCCGCCATTCGTCCGACCTCGAACGCCTCGAGACGCTGGCGCCGGATATCGTCAAGCTCGACCGCAGCCTGATCGGTCACGCCGGTCACCTCAGCCTGGCCAAGCGCGTGATGACGGACATGAGCGAGGAACTTCACGGCCTCGGCCTGACGGTGGTCAGCCAGTGCATCGAGAATCCGCTGCAACTTCAGGTGGCCCGGGATGCCGGGGCTGACTGGTTGCAGGGCAATCTGGTCGGCCGCCCGGCCCTGAACTGCCTGCCGGTGATCCGGCCGCGACGTCCGCGCGAGGCGGCCTGAAGCCCGGCCTGCGTTGAAAATAAAATGCCCGCATCAAGCGGGCATTTTTGCAGGGGCGGTCGGTTCTTGCCTATTTGCCGGCGGCGGCCTGGTTCATGGCCTGGTCGAGTTGGGCAAGTGGCACGGCGCCCGGCAGGCGGTTGCCGTCGGCGGTAAAGATGGTCGGCGTGCCGCTGACCTTCATCTTCTGGCCGAGGGCGACGTTCTTGTCGACGGCGCTGGTGTCGCAGCCGGCCGCGGCGGCCGGCGGCACCTTGCCGGCGGTCATCCAGTCGTTCCAGGCCGCGGCCTTATCCTTGGCGCACCAGATGTTCTTCGATTTTTCGGTCGAATCTGGGCTGAGGATAGGGTAGAGGAAGGTGTAGATGGTGGCGTCCTTCAGGCCCTGCAGATCCTTGGCGAGGCGCTTGCAGTAGCCGCAGTTGGGATCTTCGAAGCTGGCAATGACGCGCTTGCCGTTGCCGCGCACCTGCTTGATGGCCTGGTCGAGGGGCAGGGTGGCAAAGTCGATCTTCATCAGCTGGGCCATGCGCGCCTGGGTGACGTTCTTGCGCGTTTTGGCATCAATCAGGCTGCCGTCGATGATGAAGCTGACGGTGCCGTCGGTGTAGAGCAGTTCGCCCGACTTGAGCACCACTTCGTAAAGCCCGCCGTAGGGGGTTTTCTTGACGCTTTCGACGGCCGGAGCGTTGAGGAAGCCTTCGAGGTTTTTCTTGACCGAGGCTTCATCGGCCGCGTGGGCGACGCCGGCTGCGAGAAAAAGGGTGGCGAGCAGCGAGCGTACGAA
Organism: Zoogloea sp.; assembly: GCF_030157465.1. Lineage (GTDB taxonomy): Bacteria > Pseudomonadota > Gammaproteobacteria > Burkholderiales > Rhodocyclaceae > Zoogloea. Next base: position 55,516 of record NZ_JAOAUU010000079.1, on the reverse strand, counting down.
GGGGAATTTCATCCGGGATCTCCAGGGTGTGGCGGATTTCAAAAAACGGGGTTCAGAAGCGGCCGGCGATCGCGTAGCGGACCAGCGCGTTACGTAGGACCGGCAGGCGATTGGTGAGGTTCAAGCCAAGGTTGCGCAGGCCCGACAATAGCGGATCGGCGGGCTTGAACAGGCGGTTGAGGCCGTGGGTGGTGTATTGGAGCAGGGCGGTTTCCTCGGCGCGGGCGCGGGCGTAGGCGCGCAGCACCGGCAGTTCGCCCGGATCGCGCCAGGCAGGCAGCGCAGCTAGCTGCCCGGCGAGGGCGCGGGCGTCCTGGTAGCCGAGGTTGATGCCGTGGCCGGAGAGCGGATGAATGGCGTGGGCGGCGTCGCCGATGAGGGCGAGACGCGGCTGTACGGCGCTGTCGACGCGCATCAGGCGCAGCGGGAAGGCGGCTGCCGGGGTGACCGGCGTGAGGGCTCCGAGGCGCTGTTCGCCGGCTTCGGCAACCTTGGCGCAGAGGGCCTCGGGCGACAGGGCGACGAGTTCGTCGGCCAGCGCATCCGGCGCCGACCAGACCATCGACATGTGCTGCTCGGGCAGCGGCAGGTAGGCGAGCACGCCGTCTTTGCGGAACCACTGGAAGGCGGTGTCGCGGTGGGGCTTTTCGCAGCGGAAGTTGGCGACCACGCCTTTTTCGCCGTAAGGCGTGTTGCGTGCGCCGATGCCGGCAGCCTGGCGTACCCACGAATCGCGACCGTCGGCAGCAACGATGAGCCGCGCCTCGATGCGCCGGCCGTCGCTCAGCGTGAGGTGGGCCGCGCTGTCGTCAATGGCAAGGGCTGCGGGCGAGGCCGGGCAGATCAGGGTGACGTTGTGCTGGCGCTTGATGGTTTCCCAGAGCTCCTGCTGCATCAGGCTGGATTCGACGATCCAGGCCAGTTCGCGCAGGCCGCTGTCGTAGGCCGAGAAATCCAGCCTTCCGCCGGCATCTCCATGGATTTCCATGTCGTAGACCGGCGCCATGCGGGCGGTGTCGAGATGCTGCCAGATGCCGATGGCGGACAGGAATTCGACGTTGGCCGGGCTGATGGCGTAGATGCGCGGATCCCACCCCGCCGGGCGGGACGGGGGGCGGGCTTCGATGATGCCGATCTTTAGAGTGCTGCCGCGCAGTGCGGCGGCGAGGGCGGCACCGGCAAGCCCGGCGCCAACGATGAGTACATCGAATTTCATGGGGGATCTCCTGCGCCGGGATTGTGCCGGACGGCGCAGGGGAAGTCACTCGTGGCGGGGCTCGGTTTCAGCGCTGGGGCGGCGGGGGCGGGTAGTAATGGGGTGTGCCGCCGCTTGGGGCCGCTGCCGGCTGGCGGTAGCCATAGCCGGGCAGCTGGTTGCCCTTGGCGTACATGCACTGCTGGTAGGCGATGTCGTAGCGGCGCTGGGCGTCTGCCCCCGCGTAGCCCGCCTGTGAGCTGCCGCTCGCCGTGCCGGCAACCATGCCGATGGCGGCGCCGGTGGCCGCACCCTGGTTGCCGCCCGCGAGAGCTCCGGCCGCCGCACCGATGGCCGTGCCGACCGCCGCGCTGCCGACCATGTTCTGGTTGGCCACCTCCCGCGGCGCGATGCCGATGGATTGATCGGCGTAGTTGCGGCATTGGCGGTCTTCCATCGTGAACAGATCGAGGGGCTTGCCCGGTGCCGGCATCACTGCGACCCGCGGGCCGGTCGGCAGGCTGGCGCAGCCAGTGATGAGGGCCAGCGGAATGATCAGGAGGCAGGCCTTGGTCAGGAGCCTGGCGGGGAGCTTGAAGGGCGTTTTCATGGCTGGCGAACTCCTTCAGGTGCCTGTGCGGCGGAGGGCGGTGTCGGCGCAACGGGGCGCCAGTTTTCCGGACAGCGCTGAACGTAGGGGTAGTAGCCCCGGGCGCTGTCGCAGTAATACCAGTTCTGTCCGCCCGTCGGGGCGGCCTGCGTGCCGCCGGGTGGGGTAGCGGGAACCGTGCGCCAGCCTTCTGCGCAGTTTTGCGCGTAGGGGTAGTAGGACTGGGTGCTGTCGCAGTAGTACCAGCTTTGCGGAACGGGCGGCAGATCGGGCATCACGATCGGTTCCGGCTGAACGACCGTCTGCGGGTAGGTGTAGATCGTCGGAGGGTAGAGCAGCAAGGGCGCGCCAACGAACCACCACCCGTTCCAGTGGCTGTTGTAATGGCCGTGCGCCCGCATGCGGGGGAATGGGGCGTAAATCCTGCCGCCTGGTGCCGGAAAGGCGCCGCGCATGTGCAGGCCCCGGTCGGCGCTGGCGGGCAGGGGCGCGAGGGCGCCAGCCATGACCAGGGCGGCGAGGAGGGCGTGCCGGGTGAGTCGGGCTTTCATCGCTGCGAACTCCTGTCGGTGAGATTGTCATTGCAGCACCGCGGGGGCTGCAGGGTAAGGGGGGCGCACCTGCACACGTAAGCGGATGCAACCGGAAGGGCTGTCTGAAAACTTCGCTTACATGTCTGGTTTGCCCTTGCGCAGGCGGTTTTCTGGGTGAAACGAACCGGCAATCGGTAAACAATAAGACTTTCAGGCTTTCTGGATTGTCATGGATGTTCGCAAGCTGGCGATTGCCCTGTGTTTTCTGATCCTGCTGGCGGTCGGAGGCGTGCTCTATTTTCAGATCGAGCGGCCCGTCGATGTGCGCGGGGGCAGTGATCCGGCCATCGCCGAGAGGATCGAGGTGCTCCACGGGCCGGCCTTGAGGGCGATGGGCGTGGCCAGTCTGGGCGTGGATCCCGGGACCGACGACGTGGTTGTCGTGTTTTCCGACGGCGGAAAGCTCGGGCGCAAGGTGGCAGCCCGCCTCCCGGGGCTGGCTGGCGAGGAGGGCTGTGGTCCGCTCGATATGGGTGTGGCAGTCGGAAAAACCGTAACCATCTGGGGGGATTCCGATGATCCGGCCTTTCAGCCCCGCCTGGACTGCGTCATCGGGGAAGTGCTGGACAATGCTGCGGGACTGCGTGATCCGGATTGAGCGTGGGCGTCCGGGCCGCGAAGCGGCTATACTCCGCGCCGGGAAGTTCGCCAGGCAATCGCGGTGCGTTCGCGCATCGAGGAAAGTCCGGGCCCCATAGAGCAGGATGCCGGCTAACGGCCGGGCGCCATAGCCTTCGGGTCAAAGCGACGGAAAGTGCAACAGAAAGCAAACCGCCGATGGCTCTTCGGAGATCAGGCAAGGGTGAAACGGCGGGGTAAGAGCCCACCGCGGACGTGGTGACACGGACGGCACGGCAAACCCCATCCGGGGCAAGGCCAAATAGGGGGACGTTGACGCTGCTCGCGGAGTCCCCGGGTAGGCTGCTTGAGCGGCGTGGTAACGCGCCGACCAGAGGAATGATTGCCCGGCGGGTTGATCGCAAGATCGGCTCGCTCGACAAAACCCGGCTTATCGGCGAACTTCCCATTTTCGCCTTTTGCTACACCTTTCTCTGCAACGTGTAGTTACATCTTTGCCGCACGCCTGCGGCATTACAGTTGTTTGCACTTTTCCGCCTTGCGGCACGTTGTCTCCCTCCGAGGCCGTTTCCGGCGTTCCGCAATTCAGCCGCTACTTTTGCAATGCTTTGTATCGGCATTGATTTGTAAGCGGATTTCCCATTTGCCGCCTCCCGTTCCTAAGTGCTTGTGTCCAAAAGAGATTTGTCTTTTGGTCGGCTTGACCCTGCATGCCTTTTACTCTAAAGTGGGATTAAGTGGATGGAAGTGGGAAAAAGTGAGTTTTTCCGGTTCGTTCGGGTGAAGAAGTGGGGGAGTCATGTTTCAAGGCGCTGCAGCGCTCAGTCTCGATGCGAAGGGTCGCCTGGCGATACCAGCGCGGCATCGGGACGCGCTCGCCAGACTCGCCGGAAATCAGTTGATCCTCACGGCCCATCCTCACCGCTGCCTTCTGATCTATACCGCTCCCGCCTGGGAGCCGATCCGCAACAAGGTGCTTGCCGGGTCGAGCCTCGAACAACGTTCCGCCCTGCTCAAGCGTCTTCTCGTCGGCTATGCCCGTGACGAGGAGATGGATTCGGCCGGGCGTGTGCTGATTGCACCGGAATTGCGCGACTTCGCGAAACTTGAAAAGCAGGTGCATCTAGTGGGGCAGGGCGACCATTTCGAACTCTGGTCTGACGAGGGCTGGAAGCAGCAGCAGGAGGCGATCTTCGCCTTGGGTGCCGACCTCATGCCTGCTGGCTGGGAAACCTTGCCGCTGTGAGCGCCGCACCGCACATCACGGTACTGCTGAAAGAGGCAGTCGAGGCGCTGGCTATCAAGCCTGACGGTGTCTACGTGGACGGAACTTTCGGCCGCGGAGGACATAGTCGCGCCGTACTGGCCCGGTTGGGGCCCAACGGAAAATTGATCGCTTTTGATCGCGATCCGGTGGCGGTGGCCGCCGGTGAGGCGCTGAAGGATCCCCGCTTCGAGCTGGTGCATGCGCCGTTCTCGGATTTTGCCGAGGCGCTCGCCGAGCGGGGAATTGAACACGTGGACGGCGTTCTGCTGGATCTGGGGGTTTCATCTCCCCAGCTGGACGAGGCGGAGCGGGGCATGAGCTTCCGTTTCGATGCGCCGCTCGACATGCGAATGGATACAACCCGCGGGATGACCGCGGCGGAGTGGCTGGCAGATGCGCCAGTCGCCGACATAACACGGGTGCTGAGGGAATACGGTGAAGAACGGTTTGCTTATGAGATTGCAAAGGCGCTTGTTGCTGCTCGGACAGGGGGGCTTGTTGCAACCACTGGACAGCTTGCCGCGCTCGTGGAAAAAACGGTCTGGACACGCGAGCCGGGTCAGCACCCTGCGACGCGCACCTTCCAGGCTCTACGGATTTTCGTCAATCAAGAGCTTGAGGAACTGTCGCTAGTCCTGCCGCAGGTTGTGGCGGCGCTGGCGGCTGGAGGCCGTCTGGTGGTGATCAGCTTTCACTCCCTCGAGGATCGCATTGTGAAGCGCTTCATGCGCGACGCATCGCGACCGCCGCAGCTTCCGGCTCGCCTGCCGGTGCGTGCGGCCGACATGCCGAAGCCGAAGCTTGCCCTGGTGGGCAAGGCGGTGCGGCCGTCGGACGAGGAGGTGTCGGCCAATCCGCGTTCGCGAAGTGCGGTGATGCGCGTTGCCGAGCGGCTGGATACCTGACATGCAGCAAATCCCTTGTTTCTTTCGTTCGCTGATCACCGCGAGGGCCGGGGCTCCCTTTGGGGCCGCCGGGCAGGAGGCCTTTATATGGCGCGCCTGACCGGATTCCTCGTGATGCTCGTCGTGGCGAGCAGTCTGGGCGTGGTGGCTTCCCAGCACCAGGCCCGCAAGCTTTATGCGGCTGTCGAACGGGAGCAGCAGCGTTCGCTGCAACTGGAAATCGAGTGGGGCCAGCTGCAGCTGGAGCAGAGCACCTGGGCAGCCCACGCCCGCATCGAAAAACTCGCTCGCGAAAAACTCGCGATGCGCCCACCTCTGCCGGGGCAGGTCATCGCCATTGAGGAGCGGCCATGAAGAAGGCCAAGAAGGGCGTCACCTTCAATCACAATCCCCTGCTACGTTCGGAGCTGCCGGCCTGGCGGCCCCGTTTCGTGCTGCTGTGCCTGCTTGGCGGCTCTGCCGCGCTGATCGGCCGTGCGGCCTACCTGCAGGGTGTGAACGATCAGTTTCTGCAGGCCAAGGGCGAGTCGCGCTACGCTCGCGTCCTTGAAATGCCGGCAACCCGCGGCAAGATCACGGATCGCCAGGGCGACGTGCTGGCCGTGTCTTCGCCGGTCAAGTCGATCTGGGCGATTCCCGAGGATGCCCGCCTGAATCCGTCCCAGACCCGCCAGCTCGCCGGTCTGCTCGAGGTGCCGGTGCAGGATCTCAACCAGAAGCTGGGCGTCGACAAGGATTTCGTTTACCTCAAGCGCCAGGTTTCGCCCGAGCTTGCCGAGCGGATCGCCGCGCTCAAGCTGCCGGGTATTCACGACCAGCGGGAGTACCGCCGTTTTTACCCGGGCGGCGACGTGATGGCGCACGTGCTGGGTTTTACCGGCGTGGATGACAAGGGCCAGGAAGGCATTGAACTCGCCTTCGAGGCGGCTCTGGCAGGCAAGCCGGGGTCGCGCCGGGTGGTGAAGGACCGCCGCGGCAACGTCGTAGAGGATGTTCAGTCGATCCGCCCGCCGCAGGATGGCAGGGAAGTCGCCCTGTCCATCGACAACAAGATCCAGTACCTCGCCCACGCTGCGCTCAAGCAGGCCATGACTGACCACAAGGCCAAGGCCGGTGGTGTGGTGGTGATCGACGCGAAGACCGGAGAAATCCTCGCGCTGGCCAATGCGCCCACCTACAACCCGAACAACCGGGTCAAGCTCACCGGTGAGCAGCTGCGCAACCGCGCGCTCACCGACACCTACGAGCCCGGCTCGACGATGAAGCCCTTTACCGCCGCACTGGCGCTCGAAAAAGGCAAGGTCACGGCCAACACGATCATCAACTGCGCGCCGGGGCGCATGACGATCGGCTCGGCGACGATTTCCGACGCCCACCCCCACGGTGCCCTGACGGTCGCCCAGGTGATCCAGAAATCCTCCAACATCGGCGCCGCCAAGATGGCCCTGGGTTTTCCGCCGGAAGTCATGTGGAAGATGTTCGATGACCTCGGCTTTGGCTCGACGCTCAAGCTCGGCTTCCCCGGTGAGGTCGGCGGTCGCCTGCGCCCGGCCAAGAGCTGGCGTCCGATCGAGCAGGCCACCATGTCCTACGGCCACGGCATGTCGGTCAACCTGATGCAGATGGCCAATGCCTATCAGGTGTTTGCCCGCGACGGCGACATCGTGCCCTTGTCGCTGTCCCGCGTGGATACGCCTCCGGTGCACGGCACGCGGGTGTTCTCGCCGCAAACCTCGCGGGAGGTGCGCCAGATGCTCGAAATGGTCGTCCAGCCGGGCGGAACCGCCCAGCAGGCCAACGTGCCTGGCTACCGGGTCGGCGGCAAGACCGGTACCGCGATGAAGCTTGTCGGCGGGCGCTACGCCAACCGCTATGTGGCGTCCTTCGTCGGCATCGCACCAATTTCCGATCCGCGTCTGATCGTGGCCGTGATGATCGACGAACCCACCAACGGCAAGCACTACGGCGGCGACGTGGCCGCGCCGATCTTCGCCCAGGTTACCGGCGGTGCGCTGCGTACCCTTGGCGTTGCGCCGGACGCGCCGCTCAAGCCGCTGCAGGTGGCACGCCAGGGGGCGGCTACCCCCGTCGTTGTCAGGGAGGCCATGTGAGCGTGAATCCGCAGCAGGCTGCCCAGAAAATCCTCACCAGGCTGGCTGCCGCAGGCGTCGAAGTCGGCCGGCTGTGCGTTGACTCGCGCCAGGTGCGTGCCGGCGATGTCTTTCTTGCGTGTCCGGGGCACCGGGTGGATGGTCGCCGCTTCATCGCCGACGCCGTGCAGGCCGGCGCAGCCGCCGTCCTGTGGGAGCAGCACGGTCATGTCTGGGACACCAGCCTTCAGGTGGTCAATCTGCCTGTGAATGGTCTCGCGTCGCTCTCCGGCTACCTGGCCCATGAGGTTTATGGTCATCCGTCCGAGTCCATGTGGCTGATTGGCGTGACCGGCACCAACGGCAAAACCTCCGTCACCCAGTGGCTGTCCCGCGCATTCACGGCCCTCGGACGCAAGTGTGGTGTGATCGGCACTCTCGGCATCGGCTTTCCCGGCGCCTTGGCCGAAAGCATCAACACCACGCCCGACAGCCTGACCCTGCACCGCACTCTGGCCGGCTTTCGCGATTCCGGTGCCGACGTGGCGGCGATGGAGGTGTCGTCCATCGGCCTCGACCAGGAGCGCCTGAACGGCCTCTGTTTTGATGTGGCCGTGCATACCAACCTGACCCGCGATCACCTCGATTACCACGGCAGCATGGAAAGCTACGGTGCCGCCAAGGCCCGCTTGTTCGACATGCCGGGGCTCAAGGCGGTGGTGCTCAATCTCGATGACCGTTTTGGCGTGGAACAGGCCCGGCGCCTGGCGGGCAAGGGCATGCAGGTCATTGGATACACGCTTGTGCCAACCAATGCCGACGCAGCACCGGTCAACCGGGTCATCGTCGCCGACCGGCTGACGACAACTGCGGCGGGCCTCCGCTTTACCGCCCGATGTGGCAGTGAATCGGCTGATCTGTGTCCCAACGTCGTCGGGCAGTTCAACGTTTCCAACCTTCTGGCCGTGATCGGCACGCTGATGGCGTCGGGTTTTTCGCTCGAGGATGCCGCCACGGTGGCCGAAGATCTGACCCCGCCCCTCGGGCGCATGCAAACCCTGGGTGGCGTCGGCGATCCGCTGGTGGTGGTCGACTACGCCCATTCACCGGATGCGCTCGAGCAGGTGCTGGCGGCCGTGCGGCCCACGGTCAAGGCTCGTAACGGCCGCCTTGTGTGTGTCTTCGGCTGCGGCGGCGAGCGTGATCCGGGCAAGCGTCCGCTGATGGGTGAAGTGGCTCGCCGCCTCGCCGATCAGGTCGTGCTGACCTGTGACAACCCCCGCAACGAGGATCCGCAGGCCATCCTGCGTGACATCGCGGCTGGCGCCGGGGAAAGCGTTGCAACCATCCCCGACAGGGCCGAGGCGATTCGCCGCGCGATCCTCGAAGCTGCGGCCGACGACGTGATCGTCATCGCCGGCAAGGGTCACGAGCCCTACCAGGAAATCAACGGCGTACGCCACCCCTTTTCTGACGTGGAACAAACCCGCGCCGCCCTTGAAGCCTGGAACAACGCCCAGGGAGCCCTGTCATGATGGATCTTCAGGAAGCCGCACTGGCGACCGACGGCACCGCGGTGGGCGGCAATGTGTACTTCCAGTCGGTCAGTACCGACTCCCGGGCCATCCAGTCCGGTCAGCTTTTTGTCGCCCTGCGCGGCGACCGCTTCGACGGCCATGAGTTCGTCACGGCCTTGGCTGCTCAAGGCGCCGTGGCGGCGATGGTCGATCGTGCCTGGGCCGCGACCAACCCGGTTCCCTTGCCCCTGCTGGTCGTCGAGGACACCCGCCTGGGTCTTGGCCAGCTTGCCGCGGGGTGGCGCTCGCGTTTCGAGCTGCCGCTGATCGGCATTACCGGCAGCAACGGCAAGACAACCGTCAAGGAAATGTGCGCCGTCATCCTGCGCGCCCAGGCCCGCATCGACGGTTTCGATCCCGACCTTGCCGTGCTGGCCACCAAGGGCAACCTGAACAACGACATCGGTTTGCCGCTGATGCTGCTGCGCATGTCCGGCAACCACCGCGCAGCCGTCATCGAGATGGGCATGAACCGCCCCGGTGAGATCGGCTATCTCACCCAGCTGGCACGGCCCACTGTGGCGCTGGTGAACAATGCCCAGCGCGCCCACCTTCAGGGCATGGGCAGCGTGAACGAAGTGGCGCGCGAAAAAGGCGCCATTTACGACGGCCTGGCTGCGGACGGCGTGGCGGTGATCAACGCCGACGATGCGTTTGCCGGCTACTGGAAAGCCATCAACGCCGGCCGCCGCACGCTTACGTTTGGCTTGTCGGCCGGGGCCGATGTCACTGCCCGCTGCACGATCCACGGTTTTGCCAGCGACGTGGCGCTCACGTCGCCGCAGGGCGACACGAATTTCCGCTTGCAGGTGCCGGGGCAGCACAACGTGCGCAACGCACTGGCTGCCGCAGCGGCCTGTCTGGCCGCGGGCACTTCCTTGGCCGCGGTGGCTGAAGGGCTGGGCGGCTACACCGGCACGGCCGGCCGCCTGCACCTGCGCAAGGGCGCCGGCGGTGCGGTGCTCATCGACGACAGCTACAACGCCAACCCCGACTCGATGCGCGCCGGTATCGCGGTGCTGGCGGCCACACCCGGCCGCAAGATCCTCGTGATCGGCGACATGGGGGAGATCGGCGAGCAGAGTTTCCAGTACCACGACGAGATCGGCGGCTACGCGAAGAGCGAGGGCGTCGATTTTCTGTTCGGGCTGGGTGAAATGAGCGAGGTTGCCGCGCGCAACTTCGGCGAAGGGGGTTACCACTTCACCCGGCTCGACGATCTCGTCGCGGCGGTGAAGGCGGAACTGAACGAAAACACGGTGGTGCTCGTCAAGGGCTCGCGTTTCATGAAGATGGAACGGGTCGTCGACGCCCTCGCGGAGAAGGTTTGATGAGTTTTTGTAGTGCAGGAATGAGTGCAGTTTCTTCCGTAACGATTCGGGGGCGACGTCATGCTGCTTGAACTGGCCCTGTGGCTCGGCAAGGATGCGCGTTTCTTCAACGTGTTCGGTTACATCACGCTGCGCACCATGCTGGCGGCGGGTACGGCGCTCGTCCTTTCGCTGGTTTTCGGGCCCCTCGTGATCCGCTGGCTGGCCGCCAAGAAAATCGGTCAGGCCGTGCGCGACGACGGCCCCAAGTCGCACCTCACCAAGGCGGGCACCCCGACCATGGGCGGCGTGCTGATCCTCATCTCGATTTCCGTCACCACCCTGCTGTGGGGCGATCTGCGCAACAAGTACGTGTGGGTGGTGCTCTTTGTCACCCTCGGTTTTGGTGTGGTCGGCTGGGTCGATGACTGGAAGAAAGTGGTGTACCGCGACCCGAAGGGGCTGGCGAGCCGCTGGAAGTATTTCTGGACCTCGGCGATTGCCCTTGCCGCGGCAAGTTTCCTCGGGCTCACGGCCACGCTCCCGGCCCAGCTCGAACTGATCGTGCCCTTCTTCAAGGCGGTGAGCTATCCGCTGGGCGTGATCGGTTTCATCATCCTGAGCTACTTCGTCATCAACGGCACCAGCCACTCGGTGAACCTCACCGACGGCCTCGACGGCTTGGCGATCATGCCGACCGTGATGGTCAGCGCGGCGCTGGCGATTTTTGCCTACGTGGCCGGCCACATGGGTTTTTCCAAATATCTGGGTGTGCCCTACATCCCGGGCGCCGGCGAAATGGCGGTGATCTGCGGTGCGATCGCCGGTGCGGGGCTTGGTTTCCTGTGGTTCAACGCCTACCCGGCGGAAGTCTTCATGGGCGACGTGGGGGCGCTGGCCCTCGGCGCGGCGATGGGCACCATCGCGGTGATCGTCCGCCAGGAAATCGTCCTCTTCATCATGGGTGGCCTCTTCGTGGCCGAAGCCCTGTCGGTGATGGTGCAGGTGCTGTACTTCAAATACACCGGCGGCAAACGGATCTTCCGCATGGCGCCGCTGCATCACCACTATGAACTCGGTGGCTGGAAGGAAACCCAGGTGGTGGTGCGCTTCTGGATCATCACCATCATGCTCGTGCTGTTCGGGCTGTCCACACTCAAGCTGCGGTAAGCGATGATGGCCCGCACCGATCTCACCCTCGTTCTCGGCCTTGGCGAATCCGGCCTGGCGATGGCCCGCTGGCTGGCCCGCCAGGGTGTGGCCCTGCGGGTGGCGGATTCCCGCGACGCGCCGCCGGGCGTCGATCGCCTGCGCGCCGAAGTGCCTGGCGTCGAGATCGTCACCGGCCCTTTCACGGATTCTCTGCTCGATGGCGTCGGGCGCATTGCCATCAGTCCCGGCATCGATCCCCGCCAGCCGCTGGTCCAGGCCGCGAAAGCCCGGGGCGTCCTGGTTGTCGGCGAGATGGATCTGCTGGCCGATGCCCTGCGTGAGCAGGGCGCCGGCGATCGCTCCCGGATCATTGCCATCACCGGAACCAACGGCAAGACCACCACCACCACCCTGGCCGGCGAGATGGTTCGCGCCACGGGGCAGGATGGTGTCGTGGCCGGCAACATCAGCCCGGCCGCGCTTGATGTGCTGATGGCCCGCCTCGACGCGAAAGAGGCGCTGCCGCAGGTGTGGGTGCTGGAACTGTCCAGTTTCCAGCTCGAAACCCGGCCGGCGCTGGAGGCGGTTTCTGCAACGGTACTCAACGTTACCGACGATCACCTCGACCGCTACACCGGCCTCGACGATTACGCCGCCACCAAGGCTGCCGTTTTTCAGGGCTCCGGCGTGCAGGTACTGAACCGCGAAGATGCCCGCGTGATGGCCATGGCGCTGCCGGGCCGGCGGGTGTTCACCTTCGGTGTCGATGCGCCGGCCTGTTCCGATGATTTCGGTGTGGTGCATGCCGACGACGGCGAATGGCTGGCTCGCGGAAATGAAAAACTGCTGCGCCGCGCCGACATGCAGCTGGCCGGCAGCCACAACGTCGCCAATGCGCTGGCTGCGCTGGCCCTGTGCGAGGCGGCCGGGCTGCCCCGCGCGCCGCTCGTCGCCGCGCTCAAGGCCTTTCGCGGCTTGCCGCACCGGGTCGAGAAAGTGGCCGAACGCACTGATGGCGTGATTTATTACGACGACTCCAAGGGCACCAATGTCGGCGCCACCGTTGCCGCGCTCGAAGGGCTGCGCCGGAAGGTCGTGCTGATCGCTGGCGGCGATGGCAAGGGCCAGGATTTCTCGCCGCTGAAGGATGCCTTCGCCCGATATGCCCGCGCCGTGGTGTTGATCGGCCGCGACGCCGAGGCCATCGAAGCCGCCGTGGCCGGTTGCGGTGTGGCGCTGGTGCGTGCCACCGACATGGACGCCGCCGTGCTGGAGGCCAATGCCCGTGCCCAAGCCTGCGACGTGGTGTTGCTGTCACCCGCCTGTGCCAGTCTCGACATGTTCCGCAACTACGCTCACCGCGCCCAGGTCTTCATTGACGCCGTGCAGCGCTTGCCTTCCGTCAGCCTCGTATGAAACTCGTTGCCAGCCTGTCCGGCTTCTTCGCCCGCCACACCGGTGACAGCACTGCGCCGGAGACGAGTCGCGCGGTAAACCGCCTGATGCAGCCCCTCGGCCAGCCTCGCGAGCTTGATCCCTGGCTGATCTGGTCCGCCGCGGCGTTGCTGCTGCTTGGGCTGGTCATGGTGTTCTCGGCCTCGATTGCCACCGCCGAAGGCAGCCGCATGTTCGGCCACCAACCGGCCTATTTCCTCGTGCGCCACGCGGTCTTTCTCGCCATCGGCGTGATCGCCGGGGTGGTGGCCTTTCAGCTCCCGATGCGGGCCTGGCAGGAGATGGCGCCGTGGCTGTTCATCGGCGGGGTCGTCCTGCTCCTGATCGTATTGATCCCCGGCATCGGGCGTGACGTGAACGGCGCTCGCCGCTGGCTGCCGCTCGGCGTCGTCAATCTCCAGCCTTCCGAGCTGATGAAGCTTTTTGCCGCGCTTTACGCCGCGGATTACACCGCCCGCAAGCTGCCGCTGATGGGCAGCTTCAAGCAGGGTTTCGCGCCGATGGCCGCGGTGATCCTGTTTGTCGGCTTCCTGTTGCTGAAGGAGCCGGACTTCGGCGCCTTTGTGGTGATCACCGCGATTGCCTTCGGTGTGCTCTTTCTGGGCGGCATCAATGTGCGCCTTTTCGTGCTGCTCGCCATCGTGGCGACGATCGGCTTCGTACTGCTGATCACCTTCTCCGAATACCGCCGCCAGCGCATCCTCGGCTTCATGGACCCGTGGCAGGACGCCTACGGAAAGGGTTACCAGCTTTCTCACGCGCTGATCGCGTTCGGCCGTGGCGAGTGGTTTGGCGTTGGCCTTGGCGGAAGCATCGAGAAGCTTTTTTACCTGCCCGAGGCCCATACCGACTTCCTGCTCGCAGTGATCGCCGAGGAACTCGGCTTTACCGGCGTGGTGACCGTGGTCGTGCTGTTTGGAATCCTGATCCAGCGTGCCTTTGCCATCGGCAAGCAGGCCGTGACGCTGGAGCGCAACTTTGCCGCCCTGGTTGCCCAGGGCATCGGCATCTGGCTGGGTGTTCAGTCGTTCATCAACATGGGCGTCAATATGGGCCTCCTGCCCACCAAGGGCCTGACGCTGCCGCTGATGAGTTTTGGTGGTTCGGGAATTCTCGCCAACTGCGTCGCGCTCGCCATTCTTCTGCGGATCGACTGGGAGAACAGACAAATCATGCGGGGGGGTAACGCCTGATGCCCACCCTGATGGTCATGGCCGGCGGTACTGGCGGCCATATCTATCCCGGCCTCGCGGTTGCCGACGCCCTGCGGGATCGCGGCTGGCGGGTGGTGTGGATGGGTAATCCGGACGGGATGGAAGCCCGCATCGTGCCGGCCAACGGCTACGAAGTCGCTTGGGTGCGCTTCACCGCCCTGCGCGGCAAGGGCCTGCTGCGCAAGCTGTTGCTGCCCTTCAACCTGCTGCGCGGCTTTGCCCAGGCCCTGGGGCAGATCCGCCGTGTCAAACCGGACGTGGTGCTCGGCATGGGAGGCTACGTAACATTCCCTGGCGGCATGATGGCGGCCCTGCTCGGCCGGCCGGTGGTCGTGCATGAACAGAATTCCGTCGCCGGGCTGGCCAACCGTGTGCTGGCCGGCGTTGCCGACAAGGTCGTCACGGGCTTCCCCGATGTTCTGAAAAAGGGCGAGTGGATAGGCAACCCGGTGCGTGCCGACATCACCGCAGTGGCGCCGCCGGCCGAGCGTTTTGCCGGCCGCAGTGGCCCGCTCAAGGTGCTGGTGGTGGGTGGCAGCCTTGGCGCCGCAGCCCTCAACGACGCCCTGCCCAAAGCGCTGGCGCTGCTGGCGCCGGCTGATCGTCCGCAGGTCACGCACCAGGCCGGCACCCGCCAGATCGACGCCCTGAAAGCTGCTTACAAGGCCGCCGGCGTCGAGGGCGAACTCCTGCCCTTCATCGACGACATGGCCGCGCGCTACGCCAGTGCCGATCTGGTCATCTGCCGCGCCGGCGCCCTCACCGTGGCCGAGCTTGCCGCCGTGGGTGTGGCCAGCGTGCTGGTGCCTTTTCCCCATGCGGTCGACGATCACCAGACCGGTAACGCCCGATTTCTCGCCGATGCCGGCGGGGCGGTGCTGTTGCCACAAACCGAACTTACGCCGCAGCGCCTTGCCACGCTGCTGCAGGAAATGAATCGCGAGCGCCTGCTGGCCATGGCGACCAAGGCCCGGGGCTGTGCCAGGCCGGATGCCACGGCCCGTGTCGCCGACGTCTGCGCTGGCCTCGCCGCTTAAAGGAAACGACGTGAAACACAAAGTCAAAAGCATCCACTTCGTCGGCATCGGCGGCGCCGGCATGAGCGGCATCGCCGAAGTGCTATTGAATCTCGGCTACGAGGTCAGTGGTTCCGACCTCGGCGACAACGTTGCTACCCGCCGCCTGAAAGCGCTGGGCGCCCGCGTGATCCAGGGCCATGCCGCCGAAAACGTGCTGGAAGCCGACGCCGTGGTGACCTCCACCGCAGTCAAGGGCGACAACCCGGAAGTCGTCGCGGCTCGCGCCCGTCACATCCCGGTGGTGCCGCGCGCCCAGATGCTGGCCGAGCTGATGCGGCTCAAGCAGGGCATCGCCATCGCCGGCACCCACGGAAAAACCACCACCACTTCGCTGGTGGCAAGCATCCTGGCCGAAGGCGGGCTGGACCCGACCTTCGTCATCGGCGGCAAGCTCAACGCCGCCGGTGCCAATGCGCGCCTCGGCAAGGGTGATTTCCTGGTGGCCGAGGCCGACGAGTCCGACGCGTCCTTCCTGTTGCTTACGCCAGTGCTGTCGGTCGTCACCAATATCGACGCCGACCACATGGAAACCTATGGCCACGATTTCGCGAAGCTCAAGCAGTCCTTCGTCGATTTCCTCCAGCACCTGCCGTTCTACGGCGTGGCCGTGCTGTGCGACGACGACAAGCACGTGCGCTCGATCATGCCGCTGGTCTCCAAGCAGATCGTCCGCTACGGATTCTCCGAATCCGCCAACGTGCGCGCCGAAAACATCCACGCAGAAGAGGGCCGGATGGTGTTCGACGTGGTGCGCGTGAATGGCACGACGAGCCGCCTGTCCATCGTGCTCAACCTGCCGGGCCGCCACAACGTGCTCAACGCGCTGGCGGCGATTGCCGTGGCGACCGAAGTGGGGGTTTCCGATGAAGCCATCGTCAAGGCCCTGGCCGAATTCAAGGGCGTGGGCCGGCGCTTCCAGCGCTATGGCGAGGTGGTCCTGCCGAATGGCGGTACGGCCACGATCGTCGATGACTACGGCCATCACCCCGTTGAAATGGCCGCCACCATTGCCGCGGCCCGCGGGGCCTTTCCCGACAAGCGTCTGGTGCTGGCCTTCCAGCCGCACCGCTACACGCGCACGCGGGATTGTTTCGAGGATTTCGTGAAGGTTCTGTCCACCGTCGATGGGCTCTTGCTCGGCGAGGTGTATGCCGCCGGCGAGGCACCCATCGTGGCCGCCGATGCCCGTTCGCTGGCGCGGGCGCTGCGCGTGGCGGGCAAGATCGAGCCGGTGTTCGTCGAGAACATCGAAGACATGCCGGGGGCGATTCTGTCCGCGGCGCAGGATGGCGACGTGGTGATCACCATGGGTGCCGGCAGTATCGGCGGTGTGCCGGGCAAATTGGTGAGTGGCGAGGTTCAAGGTGGCAACTGAAGTGAGCGGTCGATTCGGAAAAGTGGCGGTGCTGCTGGGCGGCACCTCCGCCGAGCGCGAGATTTCCCTGATGTCGGGCGGTGCGGTGCTGGCTGCCCTGCAGGGCGCCGGCGTGGATGCCCACGCCTTCGATCCCGCCGAGCGGGATCTGCACATCCTGAAAGAGGAAGGTTTTGACCGCGCGTTCATCGCGTTGCACGGCCGTGGCGGCGAGGACGGCACGGTGCAGGGTGCGCTCGAGCTGATGGGCATTCCCTATACCGGCAGCGGCGTGATGGCATCCGCCATCGCGATGGACAAATGGCGTACCAAGCTGGTCTGGATGGCCTCCGGCCTGCCGACACCGCGCTTCGCGATCCTCGACGAGCAGACCGACTGGGACGCCGTGGCCGCCGATCTCGGTCTGCCGATCTTCGTAAAGCCGGTGCATGAAGGCTCCAGCATGGGAGCCACCAAGGTGACCGAGGCCAGCCAGTTGAAGGGTGCCTGGGAGCTGGCGTCCAGATTCGATTCCCTGGTGCTGGCCGAAGAGTTCGTCACCGGCCAGGAACTCACCGCGCCCTTCCTGGGCGAGCGGGCCTTGCCGCTGGTGCGCATCGTTGCTCCGGGTGGCAACTACGATTACCAGAACAAGTACTTCACCGACGACACCCAGTATTACTGCCCGAGCGGCCTGCCGGAGGCCCTCGAAAAGGACATCCAGGCCGCCATCGTGCGCTGCGCGAAGGTTCTGGGGTGCCGCGGCTGGGGTCGCGCCGACCTGATCCTGAAGGGCGACGGCAGCTTCACCCTGCTTGAAATCAACACCGCTCCGGGCATGACCAACCACTCGCTGGTGCCCATGTCGGCCCGGGTTTCGGGGCTGTCCTTCGAAGCCCTGTGCCTGGAAATTCTTGCCGGAGCGCGCCTTGGCTGACGAACGCACCGCTTCCAACGTACCGCTCGAGGCCGGCGCCAAGCCCGCCCAGGGCAAGCGTGCGCGCGCTGCGCGCCCGGCTGCGGTGCGCGAAGGAAGTGGCAACGGGCTGTGGGATCGTCCCCAGCTCCTCAATCTCATTGCCGACACCCTGATGGTGGTCGGTGCCGCCGGCCTCGGCTATGCCGCGGTGGCCGCCCTGTCCCGCCTGCCGGTCTATCCGCTGCGCGAAGTGGTGGTCACCACGCCGCTGGCCCAGGTCACCACGGCCCAGCTCGAGTACGCGGCACGCTCGTCGCTGCGCGGAAATTTCTTTACCGTGGATCTGGACGACGTGCGCGGAGCCTTCGAGAAGCTGCCCTGGGTGCGTCGCGCCGACGTGCGCCGGCGTTGGCCGGGCGGCATCGAGGTGCGCCTCGAGGAACACGTTGCTTCGGCCTACTGGCGTGTCGGTGAAACCGGCGACATGCGCCTGGTTAACCGCTACGGCGAAGTCTTCAGCGCTGCCAGCAACGCAAAAATGCCGGTCTTCAGCGGGCCGGAAGGCTCGTCCGGCGTGTTGCTGGCCAAGTTCGACGAGTTCTCCGGCAAGCTCGGGCCGCTCGGCAAGCAGCTGGTCGGCGTGTCCCTGTCGGCGCGCGAGGCCTGGCAGCTCAAAATGGAAGACGGCCTGACCATCGAGTTGGGCCATGACCAGGGCAAGGCGCCCATTGACGAGCGCCTGGCGCGCTTCGTGGGGTATTACCCGAAAGCCAGGGCGCAACTGAACATGAACGTGGCGGTGGTCGATCTCCGCTACCCCAGTGGTTTTGCCCTCCGGCCGATTCAAGTTGAGCCGTCGGGCAAGCAAGAGAGCAAAAAAGGGAAGTGATGAGTAAAGAATACAAGGAACTGATCGTCGGCCTCGACATCGGCACCTCCAAGATCACCTGCGTGGTGGCCGAGCTCAAGCCCGACGGCCGCATGGTCGTCGTGGGGCTTGGCTCGCAGCCTTCGTCGGGCCTCAAAAAGGGCGTGGTGGTCAACATCGAAGCCACTGTCGATGCCATTTCCCGGGTCATCCAGGAAGTGGAGCTGATGGCCGAGTGCAAGATTCGTGATGTTTACACCGGCATCGCCGGCAGCCACATCCGCAGCTTCAACTCCAACGGCATGGTGGCGATCAAGGACAAGGAAGTCTCGCCGATGGATGTCGAGCGGGTCATCGAAACCGCCCGTGCGATGCCCTTGCCGGCCGATCAGCAGATCCTGCACATCCTCACCCAGGAATTCGTCATCGACGGCCAGGACGGCGTGCGTGAGCCGATCGGCATGAGCGGCGTGCGTCTCGAGGTCAAGGTGCACATCGTTACCGGCGCCGTGTCGGCCGCCCAGAACATCGTCAAGTGCGTGCGCCGCTGCGGCCTCGAAGTGCTCGACCTGGTCCTGCAGCCGCTGGCGTCCAGCTACGCCACCCTCTCCGAGGACGAGAAGGAGCTCGGCGTCTGTCTCGTCGATATCGGTGGCGGCACCACCGACCTCGCCGTGTTCACCCAGGGCGCGATCCGCCATACCGCGGTGATTCCAATTGCCGGCGACCAGGTGACCAACGACATCGCCGTGGCCCTGCGCACGCCGACCGCCGACGCCGAGGAGATCAAGATCCGTCACGGTGTTGCGATGCACACCCTGGCCGACGCCTCCGAAATGATCGAAGTGCCCGGTGTGGGCGATCGCCCGCCGCGCAAGTTGTCCCGCCAGGCTCTGGCCGATGTGATCGAGCCGCGTGTCTGCGAACTCTACGAGCTGGTCCAGGCCGAACTGCGCCGCAGCGGCTACGAGGAGCTGTTGTCTTCCGGCATCGTGCTGTCGGGCGGCGCCGCGGTCATGCAGGGCATGGTGGAGCTGGGCGAAGAGGTTTTCCACATGCCAGTGCGCATCGGCTACCCGCGCTACGACGGCGCGCTGGCCGACGTGGTCTGCGAACCGCGCTACGCCAACGCAATGGGTCTCGTGATGGAAGGCGCGGCCCAGAAACGGCGCGGCCTTCAGGCCCGCCAGACGCGCAATGTAGGGCAGGTTTTTTCAAGAGTGCGCTCTTGGTTCGAACGTAATTTTTAAAGGTGGAGGAGATCCGCTCTGCGGATTGAATTCAAATGAATAACGATGTGTGACACCCCCTTATTTAGTTGTAAAATTTGCGGTTCCCACTAAATAAGCAATCGGTTGCTCATCGGCAATGTCAGTGCAGTTTCTCTTGGAGGCGAGGTAAATGTTTGAAATTGTTGAAAAGGCATCCGGCGGCACCAATATCAAGGTGATCGGTGTCGGTGGTGCAGGCGGCAACGCCGTGGACCACATGATCCGCGAAGGCGTGCAAGGGGTGGATTTCATCACGGCCAATACGGACGCCCAGGCACTTTCCCGCTGCCTGTCGCCGGCCAAGGTACAGCTTGGCAAGACCGGCCTTGGCGCAGGCTCCAAGCCCGAAGCCGGTCGTGCTGCGGCGCAGGAATCCCGTGACGCCATTGCGGCGGCCCTGGAAGGCGCCCACATGTGCTTCATCACCGCCGGCATGGGCGGTGGCACGGGAACCGGTGCTGCGCCGGTCGTGGCCGAGATCGCCAAGGAAATGGGCATCCTGACCGTTGCCGTGGTCACCAAGCCCTTCGACTTCGAGAACCGCATCCGCGTCGCCGAAAGCGGCGTTGAAGAGCTCTCCAAGCAGGTCGACTCCCTGATCGTGGTGCTCAACGACAAGCTGCTCGAAGTGTACGGCGACGATGCCGGCTTCGAGGACTGCTTCCGTTCGGCCGACAACGTGCTGACCAGTGCCGTGGGTGGCATTGCCGAAATCATCAACGTTCCCGGCCTCGTTAACGTGGACTTCCAGGACGTGCGCACCGCGATGGCCGAAATGGGCCGTGCGATGATGGGTTCCGCCCAGGCTTCCGGCCTCGATCGTGCCCGCATTGCCGCCGAACAGGCTGCCGTGTCGCCGCTGCTCGAAGGTACCGAGCTGTCCGGCGCCCGCTGCGTGCTCGTCAACATCACGGCTAGCCGCTCGCTGAAAATGGCCGAAGTGCGTGATGCCGTGAAGACGGTGCAGGCCTTTGCCGCCAAGGAAGCCTTCGTCAAGTACGGCACTGTTTTCGACGAAAACATGGAAGACCGCATCCGCGTGACCGTCGTGGCCACCGGCCTCGGCGCAGTGCGTGCTGCTGCCATGCCCCGCAAGATGGAAGTGATCCGCACGGGTACCGACAACATCGGCATGGAAGTGGATTACACCAATACCGACATGCCCGCAGTGTTCCGTCGCGGCAGCACCCGCACCACCGTCGAAGCCATGAGCGCCAACGGAATGTCCACGCTGGATATTCCGGCCTTCCTGCGCAAGCAGGCGGACTGACCGCTCCGGGCCGCTTCGGTGGCTCGCAGGAACGCGCAGCGGGAGGTTGCCTCCGTCCGCTGCGCGTTTTGTTTTGCAGGGCGATACGGCATGTTCGGGGAAGTTGCTTGTTGCAGTGCAGCAAGTGGCCTGTGTTAAAATTTCATGAATTGAATGCGGATTCCCGATCATGCTCAAGCAGCGCACCCTGAAAACGGTTGTTACCGCCACTGGTGTCGGTCTTCACAGCGGCAACAAGGTCACTTTGACCCTGCGTCCTGCCGCGCCCGATACGGGAATCGTCTTCCATCGCGTGGATCTCGAGCCGGTCGTCGACCTGCCCGCGGATCCGTACGCAGTCTGTGACACCCGGATGTGCTCGGGGCTGCAGCGGGACGGTGCGAAGGTCAACACCGTCGAACACCTGATGTCGGCCCTTGCCGGGCTGGGCGTCGATAACGCCCACATCGACGTCGATGCAGCCGAGATTCCCATTCTCGACGGCAGTGCCGGCCCCTTTGTGTTCCTGATCCAGTCCGCAGGTATTGAAGAGCAAAAGGCACCCAAGCGTTTCCTGCGCGTGCTCAAGCCCGTTGAGTACGTCGAAGGCGACAAGTGGGTGCGCCTCACGCCTTACGACGGCTTCAAATTGAGCTTTTCGATCCTCTTCAACCATCCTGCCATCGATAGCACCGGTACTTCGGTAACCGTCGATTTTGCCGAGCATTCGTACACGCGCGAAGTGGCGCGGGCGCGCACCTTCGGTTTCATGCAGGACGTGGAGTTCATGCGCGCCAACGGCCTCGGCCTTGGCGGCAGTCTTGATAACGCCATCGTGATGGACGAATACCGGGTGCTCAATGCCGACGGCCTGCGTTATGCCGACGAGTTCGTGAAGCACAAGGTTCTCGACGCCATCGGCGACCTCTATCTGGCCGGCCATCCGCTGCTGGCGGCCTACAGCGCCTACAAGGCGGGTCACGCGCTCAACAACCAGATCCTGCGCGTGCTGCTCGAAGACCGTACGGCCTGGGAGATCGTGACTTTCGAAGAAGACGCGACCACGCCTCCGGCTGTCGCCCGGCTGTTCGACCTGGCTCTCAACTGAAGCCGGCGCCGTGCTCCTTCTGCGTCTGCTCGCCGTGCTTGCGGGCATCGGAATCGCCGGTTCGGTCTTCGCCTACTTCTTTACCCGCGATGCGCGCTACCTGGCGCTGGCATGGCGCCTCTTCCGCTATACGCTGATCATCGCGCTGGTGTTCTTCGCGCTGCTGATCGTCGAGCGGGTGCTCGTCCCGTTTGTCTAGCCCGCGCTTTTCACGAAGCGTTTGAGGGCCTTGGCCAGGGGTGAGTCGTCCGGCAGGCTCGCCGCCAGTTTTTCCAGTCCCGTGCGGGTGGTTTCGCTGACGTGCCGATCCGGTGCGGGTGGCGCCGGCGGACGGTATTCGCGTAAGGCCACCTTTATCTTGATATCCCTCAGCAGCACGCCTTCGCGTGCGAAGTCGACCAGCAGGCTGGGTACGGCCTGACGCAGCTTTACGGCGAGCCCGGCGCTATCCACGTGGATCACCAGCTCGTCGCCCTTCAGGTTTGCAACCTTGCTGGCGCGGGCCATGTAATCCGGCAGCAGCTCAGCAAGCTGGCGCTGGAGGCGCAGCAGGCGGCCGGCGTGGGCCTGGAGGCGGGCGAGGCTGTCGCCACCCCGAAGGTAATTGTTGATGGAGGTCGTGGCCATCTGGGCTTGGTTTCTGAAGAAGCGCCCCCATCGTAGGGAGATCCTCCGGAACGGACAAGTGTGGCGGTCGCCTTGTCCTGCGTCACGGTCGCTTTGAGGCGACATGATAGAATCCGCTCTTTGCCGCGTTTTTCCTTCCAAATCAAATGATCGCAGGCCTTCTCAAGAAAATTTTCGGCAGCCGCAATGACCGGCTGATTCGCCAGTACAGCCAGACAGTGCGCGCAATCAACGCACTTGAGCCGAAGATTCAGGCCTTGTCCGATGAAGAGCTGCGCGGCAAGACAGCCGAATTTCGTGAGCGCATCGCCAAGGGCGAAGCCCTCGAAGCCCTGCTGCCTGAAGCCTTTGCGGTGGTCCGCGAAGCCGGCAAGCGGGTGCACGGCATGCGCCACTTCGACATGCAGATGGTGGGCGGTATGGTGCTGCACGACGGCAAGATCGCCGAAATGCGGACCGGCGAGGGCAAGACCCTCACCGCCACGCTGCCGGTCTACCTCAATGCGCTGTCCGGCAAGGGCGTGCATGTCATCACCGTCAACGACTACCTGGCCAGTCGCGACTCGGACTGGATGGGGCGCATCTACAGCTTTCTCGGGCTGACCGTGGGCTGCAACCTGTCGCAGATGCCCCATGAGGCCAAGAAGGCCGCGTATGCGGCGGACATCACCTACGGCACCAACAACGAGTTCGGCTTCGACTACCTGCGCGACAACATGGTCTATGAAGTCGCCGAGCGGGTGCAGCGCGGTCTTCATTACGCCATCGTCGACGAAGTGGACTCCATCCTCATCGATGAAGCCCGTACGCCGCTGATCATCTCCGGTCAGGCCGAGGATCACACCGAACTCTACCTGCGCATGAACGCGGTGCCCGCGCTGCTCAGTCGCCAGGAAGGCGAGGGCGAGAACATCACCCAGCCCGGCGACTACACCGTCGACCTGAAGGCACACTCGGTGCTGCTCACCGAGCAGGGCCACGAGCACGCCGAAGAGATCCTCGCCAACCTGGGCCTGCTGGGCGAGGGCGCGAGCCTCTACGATCCGGGCAATATCCTGCTGATCCACCACCTTTACGCGGCGCTGCGTGCCCATGCGCTGTACCACAAGGATCAGCATTACGTGGTGCAGAACGGCGAAGTGGTCATCGTCGATGAGTTCACCGGCCGCCTGATGTCCGGCCGCCGCTGGTCCGAAGGCCTGCATCAGGCCGTCGAGGCCAAGGAAGGCGTCAAGATCCAGGCCGAGAACCAGACCCTCGCTTCGATCACCTTCCAGAACTACTTCCGCATGTACGGCAAGCTCTCGGGCATGACCGGTACGGCCGATACGGAAGCCTACGAATTCCACCAGATCTACGCGCTCGAAACCGTCGTGGTGCCCACCTCCCGTCCGATGGTCCGCAAGGACCAGAACGACAAGGTGTACCGCACGATGAAGGAAAAGCACGATGCGATCACCGCCGACATCAAGGATTGCGTCGAGCGCGGTCAGCCGGTGCTGGTCGGCACCACCTCGATCGAGAACTCCGAACTGCTGTCGGACATGTTGACCCGCGCCAAGCTGCCGCACAACGTGCTCAACGCCAAGCAGCATGCCCGCGAGGCCGAAATCGTCGCGGAAGCCGGCCGTCCCGGCGTGATCACCATCGCCACCAACATGGCTGGCCGCGGTACGGACATCGTGCTCGGCGGCAACGTCGAAAAGCCGGTGTCGCTGATCCGTGAGGACGAATCCCTGTCGGATGCCGAGAAGGATGTCCGCATCGCCGCCCTGCGCGACGAATGGAAGCTGCGCCACGAGCAGGTGCTCAAGGCCGGCGGCCTCAAGATCATCGGCACCGAGCGTCACGAATCCCGCCGTATCGACAACCAGTTGCGCGGCCGCTCCGGCCGTCAGGGCGACCCGGGCGAGAGCCGTTTTTACCTGTCGCTCGAAGATCCGCTGATGAAGATCTTTGCCGGCGAGCGCCTCAACGCGATCATGGTTCGCCTGAAGATGCCCGAGGGCGAGGCCATCGAAGCCGGCATGGTCACCCGCTCGCTCGAAACCGCCCAGCGCAAGGTCGAGCAGCGCAACTTCGACATGCGCAAGCAGCTGCTTGAGTACGACGACGTTTCCAACGACCAGCGCAAGGTGATCTACCAGCAGCGCAACGAACTGCTCGAGACGAGCGACATCACCGAAACCATCACGGCGATGCGTGAGGGCGTTCTCCACGACCTGTTCCGTATCTACGTGCCGATCGATTCGGTCGAAGAACAGTGGGATATTCCGGGCCTCGAGCTGGCGCTGGAGTCTGACTACCAGATCAAGCTGCCGGTCGGCGAGTGGATCAAGGCCGAGCCGACCATCGGCGACGGGGATATCCTGCAGCGTCTCCTCGATGCGGGCGCCCAGGCTTATGCCGACAAGATCGCGCTGGTCGACGCCAACGCCTGGCACGGTTTCGAGCGCAACGTGATGTTGCAGAGCCTCGATACCCACTGGCGCGAGCATCTGTCGGCCCTCGACCACCTGCGCCAGGGCATTCACCTGCGCGGCTACGCCCAGAAGAATCCCAAGCAGGAATACAAGCGCGAAGCCTTCGAGCTTTTCGAAAGCCTGCTGCAGATTGTTCGCACCGAAGTCACCAAGCTGCTGATGACCGTCCAGATTCGTTCCGAAGCCCAGCTCGAAGAAGCCGAGGCGCCGCCCGAACTGGAAAACGTCCAGTACCACCACGCCGACTACGACGAAGCACTCGCTACCGCCAATCCCACCCGTGACGCCGCCCAGCCGGATGTCAATCTGGCGCCCAAGGCGGGCCGCAACGATCCTTGCCCCTGCGGCTCGGGCAAGAAGTACAAGCACTGCCACGGCAAGCTGTCCTGAGGCTGCGCAGCAAACCTGTTGATTCCGTTCAGGCGCATGAAGCCCGCTGTTGCGGGTTTCATGCGTTAACGCTGCCTCAAGCTGCAACGTCCCCTGCCGTTATCGGCGAGAGGTGATTGAATGAGTGCAACTCCCCAAGTGCAGGACCTTTCTGGCTGGATCGCCCGTATCCGCGGGCAGGAAATGCCTGTTTTCGCCCGTACGGTCGAAGGCCTGCACCGAATCATCGGCGACGAGCGGGCGTCGGCGTCAGCGCTGGCGCAGGTGATTCTGAAGGATGCGCCAATGACCACCAAGGTGCTGCGGCTTGCCAACAGCGCCTTTTTCAACCAGTCCCACCAGACCGTGAGCACGGTCTCCCGGGCCATTGTGGTGCTTGGCTTCAATCCGGTCGCCCAGCTGGCCTTGTCTGTTTCGCTGATCGATTCCCTGCTGGGTGGCGGCGTGCGCAGCCGCATCCACGCCGAGATGGCTCGCAGCTTCCATGCCGCGGTGCACGCGCGCTGGGCGATCCGCCGGCGTGGCGAGCAGCAGGGCGAAGAGGTTTTCATCGCGGCTCTGTTGTCCCGGGTTGGTGAAATGGCTTTCTGGTGCTTTGGCGGTGAGCAGGCGCAGGCGCTTGATCGCTGTCTGAGCCAGGGGAACATGCGCGAGGAGGAGGCTCAGCAGGTCGTGCTCGGTTTTCCGTTGCGGCATCTTTCCAGTGGGCTGGTGCGCGAATGGAAGCTGGGCTCGCTTGCCGCGGCGGCCCTCGAAGGCGATGTGCGCAGTCGCGGGCCGGAGCGGGCCGTGGTCATGGGCCACCGGCTGGCCCGTGCCGCCGAGGAGGGCTGGGATTCTCAAGCTGCCCGCCGGGTTCTGCGCGAAACGGCCGATTATCTGGATCTGCCGCTGAGCATCATCCACGCCGAAGTGCTGGCGAATGCCGGCGAGGCTGCGCGCATTGCAGCTTCCTTCGGGGCCTCAGAGGCGGCGCAGATCATTCCCCGGAGCCGCATTCCGCTGCAGCCCGAGACGAATGTGCCCGCCCAGCCGCCCGCTCCCGACTCGTCACTCCAGCTGCGTATCCTGCAGGATCTCGCGGCAATGACCCTCGATCGCTCTCCGCTGGCCGACATCCTGCAACTGGTTGTCGAAGGCGTGTTCCGTGGCGTCGGTTGTGATCGTGTGCTGGTCGCGCTGCTCACTCCTGACCGCCTGCACCTGCACGGCAAGATCGCGCTGGGGGCCGGTGCGGAGGCGTTGTGCGGGCGCTTCGCCTTCTCGATGGATGGGGACCCTGATGATGTCGTCGATGCGGCCATCGACAGCGGGCAGGGCTGCTGGATCAACGCCGCCCGCGTCGAGAAACCGGGAACCGAGCGTCTGCAGCAGGTGACCGCCTGCGACGAGGCCTTTCTGGTGCCCTTTGGTTCGGCGACGAGGCGTATTGGCGTGCTTTATGCCGATCGCAACGGTCGGGCTCTCGAGGAGGAAAGCTGGCGCGCGGTTCAGCATTTTGCGCTGCAGGCCAGTCTGGCAGTGGCTCTGAGCGCCGCCGAATCCGCGTGAGGCATCTCCCGGCCTGATTCCGGCCAGGATAAGGCGGTGCGGGTGCGCCGGTAAGGTCTCCCGGATTATCATGGCGGTCTTTGCCGTTCCGGCGCCCGTTACTGGAGTCCAGCCATGCCCGTTCTGCTTTCCCCCCCCGAAGCCGCAGCCCTGTTGCCCGTTCCCGGTGTTCGCCTTGGTGTCACCGAGGCGGGTGTCCGCAAAGTCAATCGCAAGGATCTGACCCTGATCGAACTGGCGCCGGGTTCCCGAGTGGCAGGGGTTTTCACGCAGAACCGTTTCTGCGCCGCTCCGGTGCAGGTGTGCAAGGCCAACCTTCCCGCCGGCGGCATTCGCGCCCTGGTCATCAATACCGGCGTTGCCAACGCGGGTACCGGCGAACCCGGCTTGGCCGCCGCCCGCGCGACCTGTGAAGCGGTTGCCGGCCAGCTGGGTATTGCTGCCAGCCAGGTGCTGCCCTTTTCCACGGGTGTGATTCTCGAACCGCTGCCGGTCGAGCGTCTGGTTGCAGGTCTGCCGGGCGCGAAAGCGGCTTTGAAGGCCGATGGCTGGTTCGATGCCGCCCACGGCATCATGACCACCGACACGGTGGCCAAAGCGACTTCCCGCCAGGTGCAGATCGGCGGCAAGACGGTCACCCTCACCGGCATTTCCAAGGGCGCCGGCATGATCAAGCCGAACATGGCGACGATGCTGGGTTTCCTGGCCACCGACGCCGATGTCGCCCAGCCGGTGCTCGATGCCCTGCTGAAGGAAGTGGCCGATCTGTCGTTCAACAGCATCACCGTCGACGGCGACACCTCCACCAACGACAGCTATATCCTGATTGCCACCGGCCAGGCCGGCAATGCCACCCTTGCCGACACCGCGTCGGCGGATTATGCGGCGTTTCGCGCTGCGGTGCTGGAAGTGTCGATCTGGCTCGCCCAGGCCATTGTCCGTGATGGCGAGGGGGCCACTAAATTCATTACGCTGCAGATTGAAGGTGGCGCCAGCCGGGAGGAGTGTCGCAAGGTCGGCTATGCGATCGGCCACTCGCCGCTGGTGAAGACGGCCTTCTTCGCCTCCGATCCCAACCTTGGGCGCATCCTGGCCGCGATCGGTTATGCCGGTATCGACGATCTGGATGTATCGCAACTGCGGGTGTGGCTTGCCAGCAATGGCGAGGAGGTGCTGGTCGCCGAGAAGGGCGGGCGGGCCGAAAGCTATCGCGAGGAAGCGGGTTCCCGCGTGATGCAGGCCGCGGAAATCACCGTCCGCGTTGACCTGGCCCGCGGCAATGCGGCGGCAACCCTGTGGAGCTGCGACTTCTCGTACGATTACGTGAAGATCAACGCCGACTACCGCTCGTAGTCACTGAGGCGGCCTTGCGTCAGATGTTCTGGCGCAGGGCGTCCACCACCGGCATGCGGGTGACCTTGAAGGCGGGCACGATCGAGGCCAGCACGGTGCCGACGAATCCCACGAGCCCCGAGGTCAGCAGGTTGAAGGGAACGATCCGGATGTAGGCGGTGTAGCCCAGGTTTGCGTTGGGGGGCGGGGGCATCGGAATGCCAATGGCAGAGATTGCAAGTGCCGCCACGACGCCGAGCAGCATGCCGAGCAGCGCCCCGGCCAGGCCGATGATCGCGCTCTCGGTGATGATCAGCCGGACGAGGTCGCCCGAGCGGTTGCCGAGGGCCTGCATCGTGCCGAATTCTCCCTGGCGCTCGAAGACGCTCATGTTCACGCTGTTGGCCACCGACAGCAGCACCATCAGCAGGATGATCATCTGCAGCACGCCGAACTGCCGGTCGTAGAGCTGCACGGCCTTGTCGTAGAAGTCCGACAGGCTGCTCCAGCTGCGCAGATCCAGCGGGCCGCCCTGCAACTCGCCTGTCAGCCGGGCGACGACCTTACTGGTGTCTTCCGTCTTGTGCAGGGCCAGGACCATCAGGTTGGCCCCCTTGGTGACCAGCAACTCCTGGGCGGACGGCAGGGGGATGCGGACGGCGCGGGAATCGAAGTCTTTCGAGAAGCTCTGGAATACCCCGATCACCTCGAAATCGAGGGTGTTCATGGCGCCTTCCGCGGCGGTCATCACCAGGGTGACCCGGTCGCCGGGCTTCAGACCCAGGGTTTTGGCCACGCCGTCGCCGAGCAGGATGCCATCGCGGTCCTTGTTCGTCAGCTGGCGGCCAGCGGTAATGGTGATGAAACTGCCCAGCTTCACTTCCTTGTCGGGCTCGATGCCTTCCCCGATGATGGCCAGGTCGCGCTTGCCGTTGTTCAGAAGACCGGAGAAATAAAGCCTGCTCATCACTGATTCGACTTCCTCGTGCCGGGCCAGCTGGACGGCGAGCTTTTCCGGCTCGTCGATCAGGAAACGCTCCGGGGAGCGGGTGCCCTTTTCGAGGAAGTCCTTCTTGAATACCTGGATATGCCCCGTTTGCGAGTGGATGATGGCTTCGCCGAGCTGGATGAAGATGTCCTGCACGAAGCCGCCGGCCAGGATCAGGCCCATCACGCCGAAGATGATGGCGGCGAGCGTCATTCCGGTACGCACCTTTTGGCGCAGGACATTGCGGATGGCGAGTTTCATTAACATGGCGGCGCGGCTCTCAGCGCTGGTGACGCAGCGCGTCGACGATGATCATGCGGGACGCCTTCCAGGCGGGCAGGATGCTCGCCAGCAAGGTCGTGAACAGGGCCAGGCCCAGGGCTTCGAGGATGAGCCCGGGGGAAATCATGATCTGGCCGATATAGCCTCGCGCCATGCCTGGCGGCGGGGGCATCGGAATGCCGATGGCGGAGATCATGAACGCCAGGAGGGCGCCCAGCAGGATGCCGATGACGCCGCCGAACAGTCCGAGCAGCAGGCCTTCGGTGACGAACATGCGCAGAATGCCGCCGCGCCGCACGCCCAGCG
Organism: Zoogloea sp.; assembly: GCF_030157465.1. Classification (GTDB taxonomy): domain Bacteria; phylum Pseudomonadota; class Gammaproteobacteria; order Burkholderiales; family Rhodocyclaceae; genus Zoogloea. Next base: position 25,762 of record NZ_JAOAUU010000079.1, on the reverse strand, counting down.
CCATGATCGTGCCGATCTCGCCGGTTCGTTCGATCACCGCCATCGACAGCGTGTTGGTGATCGACAGGATGATGATCAGGGCGATGAGGATCTTGACGACACCCACCTGACGGGAAAAAAGGACGACGGTTTTGTTGTAGAAGTCGGCCAGTTCATGCCAGGCGACGAATTGGAGCTTTTGGGCGTCGGTGCGGGCGCGGGCCTGCTCGATGAAGGCGTCGGTATTTTCCGTCTTGTCGAGGAGGACGATCCAGCTCGTGGCGCCCTTGGCCTGGGAGAGCTGAAGCGCGATGGGCAGCGGAACGCGCAGGAAGGTGTCGTCGTAGGCCTTGGTGATCGTCGCGAAGATGCCCCTTACCTTGCATTCCACCGCGTTGATCGACCCGCGGGTGGTGGTGGATAGCAGGACAATCGTGTCGCCCGTCTTGACGCCCAGGTTGGCGGCGAGACCTTCGCCGAGAATGATGCCGTGTGCGTCGTCGGCGGCCAGTGGCTGTCCGGCCACGATTTGCAGGGCGCGACTGAGTTCGCCTTCCTTGGCCGGGTCGACGCCTTCTCCGGAAAAGGAGATGGTGGACTCTCCGTGGCTGATCAGGCCCGTGAAGGCCAGGCGGGGGGTGATGGTGCGGACGCCCGGGCTGTTGCTCAGGGTTTGATAGGCGGGGTCGGATGTGGACAGCAGGTAGGCGTAGGGGTCGGCGAGACCTTGCTCGAAGAAGCCGGGTCGTACGATCTGCACGTGACCGAGCTGGGAGTGGATCGTGGACTCCCGCATGTCTTTGAGAATCCACTGGATGAAGCCGCCGGCAAGCAGGAAGGCGACGATTCCTCCGACGATGGTGACGAGCGCAAAAAGCGCGCGCCGCCGCTGCCTCACGACGTTGCGGAATGCCTGGGTGAAATCCCGACGGTAAAGGTCTAGTGACATGACGTGGCCGGAGTCCTGCTCGCGGAAGGGCTGTCGATGATGGACAGGTATGGTCGCGTGGAACGGGCGCAGGGGCAAGTGTTTGTCGACGGCCCGGTTCTGAAATCCGTTGCGGGTCTGGATTTGCGTGGCAACCCGGGAGGGACGAGGGATTCTCGAAAAGAAAAATCCCCACCGAGCGGATTCCGCTGGGTGGGGATTCGAGCCACTCTCCCGATCAGGTCCGCCACTCGAAGAGCTGCGGATTCTCGGGAGTTGCGACAGTCTTCAGTGGGGCATCGATTTAAGCCGAGGCCCCGAAGAGTCTGTCGGAGCTCAGGCCTTGCGGCGACGCAGGGCGGCGAGGCCGGTCAGGCCAAGGCCAACCAGAGCCATCGAGGTGGGTTCCGGAACAGCCAGACGGAACTGGCCGTTGTTCGAAATCACGAGTTGGGTCGTGCCGTTGTTGGCGATGTTGGTGATGTCCGGGTTGAACGCGCCGTTGTACAGCGAGGTCAGGGTGGTGTTGGCGTTGGCGCTCCAGGTGGCCAGCGCGGAAGCGTTGGTGGAGGCGAAGCCGAACAGCACGCTGCTGCCGGCAGCGACGCCGACGGCCAGGTCGTCGGTCAGAGCTGCGTCTTTGAAGAAGTAGCCGGCGTCAAGGCTGGTGGCCTTGAAGACCAGGCTGATTTCGCCGTTCGGGACCAGCGAGGTGCTTTGCAGTACGCCTTGGCCTTGTTGCAGCACGAATTCACCGATCTGGTTGGCGGGGATGGCTGAGCCAGAGTAGACCTTCAGGATGCCGCCCGCATCAAAGGTGATGCCGCTGCCAGCCGTGCCGGAGCCCGTGCCGGTAAAAGTCGAAATCAGAAAAGTCGGCAGAGGCTTGTTCAGGGGGTCGCTGTCGGCCATCGTCGTTGCAAAATTGCCGGCTTCGTTGAACGTGAAGTTGGTGGCGTCGCTGAAAGAGTTGTTGATATACGCTTGTCCGTTCAGGTCAAGGTACTCGTCAACTTGCACTGCAGCGCCCGCGCCAGCAGCGCCGTCAGCGTCGATGTACCAGTTGTTGAGGAAGGCGTTGGCATTGCCGGCGGCGGCCAGGGCAGCAACGGAGGCCAGAGCGGCTACGCTTTTCTTGAAAGTCATGGTCATTGTTCAATCTCCTGTGGAAAGGGGCCACTGTAGCCCTTTCTTTTACTTAGCAATCAGCATGCCAGTTTTTGTGTTTTTTTTAGGCTGCTGATTTTTAAACAAAAAATTTCTTTTTTTAATATTCGAAGAACCGTTTTGTGAACCCATGTAAAAAAAATCGACAGATTTTGGCGTGCTCAAAATGGGATTCAGGCTGCGTTCGGGATGAGCCTGCCGGCAGTACCGGCAGTTGATGGAATGCGCCATACGGCTTTCATATTTTTTGCCGGGGACGGGTCTCGGCGGGGTAGTTGCTTTTGAAAGAATAGTTGAGTGCCGTGCTTTTGTAAGGTTTAGCTGCCCGGCAGGTTCAGGCTGATCCAGTCGATCTCGCAGTCGACAGTCAGTGCTGCGGTGGCGGGGCGGGAGGGGGGCTCGGTGGCGGTCGTGCGTGCGATGTGGCAATGACGGGGCAGAAAGAGGCCGGAGGCGCTACGTGTGGGGTGTTCCAGAAAAGCGAGCAACTGGCCTTCATGGGCGACTTCGCCACGCAGCCGAAGGGTGGTGGCGACCAGTGCTGTGGGCAGGGTGTCGGGCTCGGTGCGGGAGTAAGGCTTGAGCGGGCTGATTTCCCAGTCCAGTTTTTCCAGTTTGTAGCTGCTCTTGCGAGCCTGCATGTAGTTTTGCCAGGCATGGCGGTCTGGCGGGGCGAGAAAACCGGCGCTGCGCAGGATGTTGAGTTGGTGCAGGGTGCGGCGGGTTGTTGCGTCGGTTTCGAGTGCTTCCTGGTGGCGTGTATGGGTTTGGGTGAGTCGGGCGCGTTGCTGATGCAGCATGGTTTCGGCAGCAAGCCGCCCGGCGTGGCTCCAGTAAACAAGGACGGCACTGCCGACCAGGCTGATGGCGCCGGCAATCAGCGGAAGGCGCAGGCGGCCAGAGTCGGGGAGTTTCATGGTGTGGGGGGCCGGAGCGTTGCGCGTACGTTCAGCCGGCTGGCTTCGGGCGTTGCCGCTGTGCTGGGCGAGCGCAGGATCTGGTCGCTGTCGGGGCTGGCCGGCATCTGTTCATCATTGAGCGCTGCGCCTGGCAGTTGGCGCAGGGCGTCGAGGAAGCGGCTGGCAGTGGGCTCCGATCCGGACGGCAGGATGACTTCGAGGCTGATGTGCTGCAGTGGGGCTGCCGTCGAGGGGCTGGGGACTGACCAGTCGATCTGCAGGAGTTCAAGGCCAGGCTGCCTGTCGAGGATATTTGCCAATTGATGGAGAAAGGGCTGGGGGCCGCCGACAAAGCGCTGCAGGGTACCAAGGCTGGCGAGATCGGCCTGCAGGGTTTCCTGCGGCAGCGGCAGGGTTGGCGTGCTGGCGATCAGGGCGGCGATGTGGCTTTCTTCGGTGAGGCGGGCGGCGAGCATGGCCGCGGCTTGTTGATCGAGCTGCCGTGTTTCGATGACATTTTTTGCCGCAATAACAAGACTTGCAGATAGCAGTGATGCGGCGGCGATGCCGATTGCGGTGCCGACGCGGGTGAGGCGTTGCTGCAGGAGTTCGCCGCCCGGCGCGAACTGGGGCTGGCGGGGTGTTCGGGCCGCGAGGTGAAGGAGCAGCGAGAGACAGTCGGAATTGTCCGGTGGGGTTTGCAGGCCGCAGCGGGCTGCGAGTTCGGGCAGGTTGAGCGGCGTGAAACCGAGATCCGGCGAGTCGGGGCAAGCCATATGGATGGCGGCGTGCTGGTCGGGATGGGCGAGGACCAGAACGGGGGTTGCGTTGCCGCGGTCGAGGGCGCGCTGGCCGAGCAGGTATTGGGCGGTGCGCTGGACTTCGTCGCGACAGGTTTGCCAGAGGCCGGTAGTGGACGGGCCGAGGCCCGGAACGAGGCGGCTGAAACGCAGCAGGCCATGCTCGAAACACGAAATGCGCAGCCCTGCGGGGCTGCTGTGGACCAGCAGTGCCCTGGGGGGAATGGGCCTTGTCTGCCGCAGGAGGGCCGTGCCGAGGAGCGCCGCGCTGTGTACGCCGGTCAGCACGGTTTCGGTGCGACCGAGTTCGGCAAGCCAGGGGCGCAGTGCGGCCGGACGGGTGAGGGCGGCGAAGAGCAGGCGTTCGTTGCGGCTGCCGCCGGCTTCGCGGCCCAGGGAGAGTTGGGTGACGTAGGGCGTGTCGAGATGGAGCTGGGCCTGGCGGCGGGCGATCAGCTGGCTGCGGTCACGGCCGCGCAGAAAGGGCAGGGTTTCGAGGTGGAAGGCTTCGTCGGGCAGGTCGGCAACCAGGGTGCAGCGCGCCTGCGGGTGGCGGGTGAGGTGAGCCGAAAAGGCTTTGATGCCGTCGTCGTCGCTGGCAAAACGGGCGATTTCTTTCAGTGCCCCTTTGTTCCAGTTCCAGGCCTGGAGGCCGGCGTGGGTGAGATAAAGAAGATGTCGCTCGGCCATGATCAGATTTTCATCCGCGTGACGATGTCGTAGATCGGCAGCATGACTGCGCTCATCACGGCGAGCAGCAGCATGCCGAGGATGACGGTGAGGGCGGGTTCGATGCCGGCCTGGAGGCGTTCGATGGCTTCGCGCACGTCTCGCTCATAGAAATAGCTGACGTTGGCGAGGGAGGCGTCGAGGGCACCGGTGCTTTCGCCGACGCGCAGCATGCGGGTGACCAGTGGCGGGAAGAGGTTAACGGCGCCGAAGGCTTCGGAGAGCTTGAGGCCGCGCTCGATGCCGTGGCCGACGCGGGTGAGGCCTTCTTTGAGGGCGGCGTTGCCGACCACGTCTTCGGCGACGTTCAGCGCGTCGACGATGGTGATGCCGGAGCTGTACATCAGTGCGAAGAGGCCGGTGAAGCGGGCGAGGATGAGCTTCTTGCGCACGTCGCCGAGAAGCGGCAGGCGCAGCAGCGCGTCGTCGAACCAGAGCCGGAAAGCCGGCCGGCTGGCCAGGGCGTGGCGGAAGGCGATGAAGCCGAGGCCGGCTCCGCCGAGCAGCAGCCAGCCGTAGCTGCGCACGAAGCTGGACAGGCCTATCAGCAGGCGGGTTTGCAGCGGTAGCGGCTGGCCGGCGCTGTGGAACAGGCGGGCGAGTTCGGGAACCACGTGGATCAGCGCGACGCCGATGGCGGCGAGGATGACGAGGGCGACGATGGCCGGGTAGATGGCGATGCGGCGGGTGAAGGCGGCGAGTTCGTCGTCGCGCTTGAGGGCGCTTGAGATGGCGCGCAGCACGGTGGGCAGCTCACCGGCCCGTTCGCCGGCGCGGATGAGGCTGCAGAAGACGTTGTCGAAAACCTGGGGGTGGCGCTCCAGGGCCTGGGACAGTGTTTCGCCGCCTTCGATGGCGTCGACGAGGCTGGTGACGATTTCGCGGAAGTGCGGGTGCTCGATGGTGTCGCGCAGGTCGGCGAGGCTTTCGATGATGGGCACGCCGGCCTGCAGGAATTGTTCGAGGTGAAAGCAGAAGTTGATCAGCTCACGCCGCGGCAGTTGCCGTTGCCACGGGGCGTGCCGCCGGGGGGCTGGCTTGCCGTGGAGGAGTTCGAGATCCAGGCGGGAGAGGCGCAGTTCGAGCTCTGCAAGATTGCCGGCATCTAGCCGGCCGCGAACGATTCGCCCGCGCGGGTCGACGGCCCGGTAGGCGAAGGGGGTCATGGGAACATGCGGTCGGTGAGGTTGACCACCCTGCAGAGTTCTTCGAGGGAGGTTTCGCCTTCGAGGACTCGGCGGGTGCCGTCGTCGGCGAGGGGGCGGAAACCTTTCTGGATTGCGGCCTGGCGGATCTCGCGGGCGGTGCTGCGACGGGCGATGTGTTCGTCGAGATCGGGATCGATGCGAAGAAGTTCCATGATGGCGAGGCGTCCGCGGTAGCCCTGGAAGTCGCAGCGCGGGCAGCCCTTGGGCTGATGCAGCAGAGGGCGTTCGGCCGTGTCGGGCAGGGCCAGCAGGCGCAGTTCGTAATCCCTTGCGGGATGGGCTTCGCGGCACGCCGGGCAGAGCCTGCGGACGAGGCGCTGGGCGACGATGCCGATGATGTTGCCGGCGAGGATGTCGGGAAGAATGCCGATGTCGAGCAGGCGCGGAATGGCCCCGATGGCCGAGTTGGTGTGCAGTGTGGAGAAGACCTGGTGCCCGGTCATGGCGGCCTGCAGGGCCATGCGGGCCGTGTCGGCATCGCGTATTTCACCAACAAGGATGACGTCCGGATCCTGCCGCAGCATGGCGCGTACGCCGTTGGCGAAATCGAGGCGGGCGGAATCGGAAACGGCCGTTTGCCGGATCATCGGCATCGGGTACTCGACCGGATCCTCCAGCGTCATGATGTTGATGCCTTCGGCGTTGATGTGGCCGAGGATTGAATACAGCGTGGTGGTTTTGCCGCTGCCGGTGGGGCCGGTGACGAGGATCAGGCCTTCGGGGCGGGCGATCATCAGTTTGAGCAGATCGAGCTGGGGGTCGGCGAGGCCGAGCTGATCGAGGGCGACGAGGCCTTTCTGGCGGTCGAGGATCCGGAGGACGATGTTTTCGCCGTGGATGGTGGGCTGGGTGGCGACGCGGAAATCCACCGGCCGCCCGCTGACGTGGAGCGAGATGCGGCCATCCTGCGGTGCGCGGGTTTCGGCGATGTTGAGCCCCGCCATCACCTTGAGGCGTACGGCCATGGCCGGCCAGCAGGATTTATGAAGGGCGCGGATCTGGCGCAGTAGGCCGTCGATGCGGTAACGGATGCGCAGAAAGGCGGCTTCGGGTTCGAAGTGGATGTCGGAGGCGTCGCGCTTGACGGCGTCGGTGAGCAGCGCGTCGATGAGCCGGACCACCGGCTGGGCGTATTCGCCGGCGCGGCCGGAGGGGCTGCGGAGGTCGGGCTCACCGGTTTCGATTTCATGCAGGATGCCATCGATGGACAGTTCGTGGCCGTAGAGCTGGTCGATGGCGCGGGCGATGTCGGAGTCGCCGGCGAGCTGGATCTCGACTTGTGTGCCGGGTGGCAGCAGGCTGCCGAGCTGGTCGAGGGCGACGAGGTTGTCGATTTCACCGGAGGCGATGACGAGGCGCTGCCGGGCGGCGTCGTAGCTGAGCGGGATGAGCTTGAGGCGCTTGGCGACATGCTGGGGGACGAGGGCCAGGGCTTCGGCGTCGGGCAGCAGGTGGGCGAGGTCGGCGCTGGGCCGGTCTAAGGTGCGGGCGAGGGCATCGCGCAGGGTGGCTTCGGAGAGAAAGCCGAGGCGTACCAGCTGGCGGCCAAGGGCTTCGCCACTCCGGCCTTGTTCGCGCAGGGCGATGTGGAGCTGATCGGCGCTGATCAGGCCGAGTTCGAGGAGGGTTTGTCCGATGGGGATTGCGGCCGGGTTCATGGTGCGGGCTCCGGGGCCTGCAGGGTTTTCAGGCGGGTTTCGCAGTGCTCGCGGGGGAAGCGGGCGGGCTGGTGATTGGCCAGGTCCAGTGCCTTGCGGTAGTAGCTGGCGGCGGGGCGGCGCTGGCCGAGGTGGTCGAGGCTGACGGCGAGGTTGTAGGCGATGTCGGGCTCGTGGGGGGCGAGGCGGTGGGCCTGAAACCACGCTTGCTGGGCTTCGGCCCAGCGCTGCTGGTGGGCCAGTGTTTCGGCCAGGGCGAGGTGTGGGGCGGGTGCGTCGGGCTGGCTGGCGAGGTGGTTTTTCAGGCGCGTTTCGGTTTGCTGCGGATCGGAGGCTTGTAGCCGGCTGAGGCCGGCGAGGGCGACCGAGTCGTGGGGCCGGGCGAGGAGTGCGCGCCGAAAGTAGGCTTCGGCCTCGGCCGGGCGCCTGTCGCGCAGGGCGATGGCACCGAGTCCGTCCAGGGCGTCGACGTTTGCGGGGTCGGCGGCGAGGGCCTCGTGGTAAAGCGTTTGTGCGAGCTGCAGCTTGCTGATGGTGTAGGCATCGTGGGCGCGGCTTGTGAGCTGCGCCGCGGGGGCGGTGTCGGCCGTGCCGCGCTGGAAATGGACGGCTTCTTCGTGCTCGGAGGCAGGCTCGTGGATGACTGACCTGGGTTCCGGTTTTTGCGCGCGCGCCATGACCGTGGCGGGCTGGGTACTGACCGGCTGGGCGGCGGTTTCCTGTTCGGGTTCGGGGGGGAATGCTGGCGCCGGGCTGGCGGGTGGCTCCGGCACAAGGTCGGGGAGCCGGGCCGGTGCGGGGGTGGCGTGGGCAAGCGATGCGGGTTCCGGTGTCAGCCAAAGCCAGGCGGCGGAGATCAGGCCGGTGGTGAGGGCGGCGACAAGGATTGGTTGCCATGCGCGGCGTGCGGATCGGGCCGGCGGCAGGGTCGGTGCAGGGGCTTCGGGGGCGGGGCGCGGGGTTGCCGCAGTCGTCGGGTTGGCTTCGGAGGGTATCTGTTCATGCGCCGTGGAGGCGGATTGCGCGGTTTGCCGGTGTGTTGCTTCGGGGAGCGGTTCCAGTTCGATGCGAGCCAGCGAGAGGGCGGGCCTTGCCGGGGTAGTCCCGGTTTGGGGATGTCCTTCCTCGGCCTTGCGCAGGACGTCGAGCAGCAGGCTCATGGGGTGCCTGCTCCGGGGCTGGCGATCTCGCCCGCCGTGCGTGGCGGGGGAAAGTTACGGCTGCCGGGGCGGGGTGTGTCGGTGAGGAAGTTACCGGCAGGGAGTAACTGGCGCAGGTGGGGGGTGTTGGCGATGACACCAGGCTCGCGCACGACGATGGGGCGCAGGAATATGACCAGCTCGGTCTTCTGAATGGCGTTGTCCCGGTTGGTGAAGAGCTCGCCGAGCAGCGGGATGGCTCCGATGAGCGGGACGCGGCCGGTCTTGTAGTCGATGCGGTCTTCCATCAGGCCACCGAGGATGGCGGTTTCGCCGTTGCCCAGGCGCAGGATGGATTCGATCTCGCGGGTGCGGATCTGCGGCACGAGATTGGCGATGCTGGCCGGGATGTTGGGATTCGGGTCGCGCCGGAAGTCGGCGATGCTGGAGATGGTGGGGCGCACGTTGAGGATGATCTCGTCGTTCTCGCTGACCTGCGGTGTGACCGTCATGACGAGACCGACGGAAACGGCCTGGGGCGTAGTGGTGACGGTGGTCAGGGCGCCGGTGTTGGCCGTCTGGGTGGTGTCGGCCTTGACGTTGAAGTAGACATACTCTTCAACCACCTTGATCACGGCGGTCTGGTTGTTGAGCACTGACAGCTTGGGGCTGGACAGCACTTTGACCGTGCCGAAACCTTCGAGGAGCCGGATCGTCGAGTCGATGCCGCCGGCGCTGCTGTAGGCGAGGCTGAAGGGCGTGACGGCGTTGCCGGTGCTGGCGCCGAGCGCCGGGCCGGTGATGCCGAAACGGGTGCCACTATCGAGGATGCGCCGCCATTCGATGCCCTGGCGATAGGTGTCGGACAAGCCGACTTCGAGGATCGTGGCCTCGATGAGAACCTGGCGGCGGGCTGCGACCATCACTTCGTCGATGAATTCGCGCACTTTTTCGTGCTGGCGCCCGGTAGCTCGGACGGTGACGACGCCGGTCTCGCGGTTGGCGATGACGGACGCCGCTTCTCGGAAGGTGGATTTATGCACCATGGTGGTGGTGCTGTTCTGCATGGCGGCGGGGCCGGGGCTGGCCGCCAGGCCACCACCACCAGCTTGCTGCGGGACGTTGCGGCTGCGGGAGCGATTGCCTGTGCCTGCGGAGGACTGGGCGAGGCCGGCTCCTGTGCCGGTGGTGGTGGCGGTTTCGACGTTTTCGATGAGGGTTTCGCTGGAGCCTTCGGGGAGGATCTTGTCGGTTTCGCGCAGGAGGTCGCGGAGGTTTTTCTCGACCGATTCCCAGAACTGGTTGCGCGAGGTGTTTTCGATGCGGGTGGCGGAAACGTTGCCGCCGCTGACCATGCTGCTCGCCGGCAGGCCAGCGTTGCCCGAATAGGTGGTGCCGGTGCCGCTGGTTGCGATCTGGGTGTTGGTGGATACGGTGCCCGAGACGTTTCGGCTGAGGTTGACGTAATCCACGCGATAGCTGCGCAGGAAGGGACTGTCGGGCATCACCAGCAGGTTGGGGCCGTCGAATTCGTAGCGCATGTCCACTTGCCGGGCGAGGCGCGACAGGATTTGCGGCAGGGTCTGGTTGATGGCGTTGAGAGTGACCGTGCCGGTGAGGCCGGGGTGAATGTCGATGTTGATCCGGGCATCGCGGGCGAGGGCGAAGAGCAGGTCCTGGATGTTCAGGTTTGTGACGACCACGGAATACGTTTCCACCTTGGGCTCGGCTGCCGGACGTGGCAGCGGCAGGATGTCGGGCACCAGCGGCGGAATGGCTGGCGACGCCTGCACGCTTCCATCCGCGCGGATGTGGCTTGTCGACGGCGGGCTTGGCGGCAGGGATGTGCAGGCCGCGGTTGCCAGTGCCAGAGCGAGCGCCAGGTGGGGATGGAACGTCATTTGCGTAATCGTATGTCTTTTTTTACAGTTGTCGATTCTATGTCAAAAGAGTTTTTGTGTGGAGCGGACGGCATCCGGTGGAAAGCGGGGAAAGCTTGAGAATCAGCTTGGCGGGGAACTGCTGATTTACGGCTCGAAGGGTGGCAGGGCAGTGCAGCCTGCACCCGTTGCAGTACGGCGTGCACACGGGTGTAAGTCATGTGTAAGATTGATCGACTTTAATCCTCGGCGGATGCACGATCGGCACACCAAGAAAAACACAACACGGATGCCTGCGTAATTGAACGGTCTGCACCCCCACCAGCCAGGGTTTAGAGCATCAACGTTGCACACTCATAAAACACGAGGAGAGGTGAAAAATGACGAACGAAACCACCCTGAAGTTCTACTATCCGTCCGAAGAGGTGGTGAAGAACGCTGCCGTGTCGGGCATGGACGCGTACAAGGCGCTCTGCGCTGAAGCAGAGAAGGACTACGAAGGTTTTTGGGCTCGGCACTCCAGGGAGCTGCTCGACTGGCAGACCCCGTTTACCCAGGTCCTCGATGAAAGCAATGCTCCGTTCTTCAAATGGTTTGCCGATGGCAAGCTGAACGTCTCCTACAACTGCCTCGATCGCCAGGTTAATAAGGGCCTTGGCGACAAGGTCGCGCTGATCTTCGAAGGCGACAAGGGCGACGTCACCAAGGTTACTTACAAGGATCTGCTCGGCCGCGTCTGCAAGTTTGCAAACGGCCTGAAGAGCGTCGGCGTCAAGAAGGGTGACCGCGTCGTCATCTACCTGCCGATGTCCATCGAAGGTGTTGTTGCCATGCAGGCGTGTGCCCGCATCGGCGCCACCCATTCCATCGTGTTCGGCGGCTTCTCCGCCCAGTCCCTGGCTGACCGCATCAACGATGCCGGCGCCGTGGCCCTCATTACCTCTGACGGCCAGAACCGCGGCGGCAAGGCGCTGCCCCTCAAGTCCATCGCTGACGAAGCGCTGGCAAGTGGTTGCCCCTCCATCAAGAACGTCATCGTCGTGAAGCGCACCGGCGCAGAAACCGCGATGGTTGCAGGTCGCGACGTTTGGGCTGATGACCTGGTCGCCAGCCAGTCCGATGTCTGCGAACCGGAATGGGTCGAAGCCGAGCACCCGCTGTTCCTGCTCTACACCTCCGGCTCCACCGGCAAGCCCAAGGGCGTTCAGCACTCCACCGGCGGCTACCTGCTGCACGCCGTCCTGACCATGAAGTACACGTTCGACATCAAGCCGGACGACGTCTTCTGGTGCACGGCCGACATCGGCTGGGTCACGGGCCACACCTACATCACCTACGGCCCGCTGGCCTGCGGTGCGACCGAGATCGTGTTCGAAGGCGTGCCCACCTACCCGGACGCCGGCCGTTTCTGGAAAATGATCCAGGACCACAAGGTCAGCATCTTCTACACTGCACCGACCGCCATCCGCTCCCTGATCAAGGCTGCGGACAACACCCCGGCCGTGCATCCGAACAAATACGATCTGTCGTCCCTGCGCCTGCTCGGTTCCGTTGGCGAGCCGATCAACCCGGCTGCCTGGGAGTGGTACTACGAGAACGTTGGTGGCAGCCGCTGCCCGATCGTCGATACCTTCTGGCAGACCGAGACCGGCGGCCACATGATTACCCCGCTGCCCGGCGCCACGCCGCTGATTGCCGGCTCCTGCACGCTGCCCTTCCCGGGCATCATGGCTGCAGTCGTCGATGAAACCGGCACCGAAGTGCCGTGGGGCCAGGGCGGCATCCTTGTCGTCAAGCGTCCGTGGCCGTCGATGATCCGCAATATCTGGGGTGACGCCGACCGTTTCGTAAAGTCTTACTATCCGGCCGACTTCCAGGGCAAGCTTTACCTGGCGGGCGACGGTGCGATCCGTGACAAGGACACCGGCTACTTCACCATTACCGGTCGTATCGACGACGTGCTGAACGTCTCCGGGCACCGCATGGGCACGATGGAAATCGAATCCGCGCTGGTGGCTCACGAGAAGGTTGCCGAAGCGGCCGTAGTCGGCCGTCCGGACGACATGACCGGCGAAGCCATCGTGGCCTTCGTGGTGCTGAAGGGCGCCCGCCCGACCGGCGACGCTGCTGTTGCGGTGATCAAGGAACTGCAGAACTGGGTTGGTCAGGAAATTGGCCCCATCGCCAAGCCGAAGGACATCCGCTTCGGTGAGAACCTGCCGAAAACCCGCTCCGGCAAGATCATGCGCCGTCTGCTCCGTCAGCTGGCCAAGGGCGAGGAAATCACCCAGGACACCTCGACTCTGGAGAACCCGGCAATCCTGGAGCAGCTCAAGTAATCGATTGGTCGTATCGCCCCGGCCTTGAGGCCGGGGGCGGCCCGCAACCGGCTTTCCGCGCATTGCCGGAACAATAACAACGCGAGCCGTCAAGGAAATAACAGGGGAGGAACCCGGCGCAGTCAGGCCGGGGGTTTGAGGGGGAGAAAAAGGCGCGGATTTCGCGCCTTTTTTTCGCCTGTCGTTCGTGTGTCGATGAATAGGGCTTGACGTGTCGAGGCACGGCTTTGCCGCTTGCCTGGTCGGTGGGCAGATATTTTCAGCCGCGCTCGTAAAAACCTTCTTTTCGGCTTATAAATTCCGGGCAAGCATGAACCAACGGCAGGAGGCGAAATGATCAAGGCTACGCTGACCGGCCAGCGCCTGGTGGCGCTGTTCCTTCTAGGGTGGGTGCTGTTGAACTACCCGATTCTGTCGATGTTCGATGTGGAGCGCGCCTGGTTGGGTGTTCCTGCTATCTACCTTTATGTCTTCGGTCTCTGGGCTGCCGTGATCGCGCTGATGGCGTGGATCATCGAGCGTTAGCGGGGGTGTCATGCTGACCGGAACCACCATCGTCGTCGCCTCATTTCTTTACCTGCTGCTGCTCTTCGCAGTGGCCTACGTCGGCGACAAGCGCGCCGATGCAGGGCGTTCGATCATCGCCAATCCGACAATTTATGCGTTGTCGCTGGCCGTTTATTGCACCACCTGGACTTACTACGGCAGCGTCGGGCGGGCGGCTTCGTCGGGGCTCGGCTTTGTGCCCATCTTCCTCGGCCCCACCCTGGTTGTTGCCTTGTGGTGGTTCGTGATGTTGAAGATGGTGCGTATCGGCAAGACGAACCGCATTACCTCGATCGCAGATTTCATCGCATCCCGCTATGGCAAGAGCCACCTGCTGGGCGGGCTGGTCACCGTCATCGCGGTGCTTGGCGTGCTGCCTTACATCGCGCTGCAGTTGAAAGCGGTTTCGAACAGTTTTGCAATCCTTACCCTCTACCCGGCCATCGTGATGCCGGCCAAGGCAGGCACTGTTCCCTGGCTGGCCGATACGGCGTTCTACATTGCGCTGATCATGGCGGCGTTCACGATCTTGTTCGGCACCCGCCATCTGGATGCCACCGAGCGCCACGAGGGTATGGTGGCTGCGGTGGCGTTCGAGTCGCTGGTCAAGCTGGTGATCTTCGTCGGCGTCGGCGTGTACGTCACGTTCGGCATCTTCGATGGCTTTGGCGATGTCTTTTCGCAGGCTGCACAACACGCCGACCTGCAGGGGCTGATGCGCATGGGCGCGGGGGGCAACAGCTATGGCAGCTGGTTTGCGCTGACGCTGCTGTCGATGCTGGCGGTGATGTTCCTGCCGCGCCAGTTTCAGGTGGCGGTGGTCGAGAACGTCAATGAAAACCACCTGCGCCGGGCGATCTGGCTTTTTCCGCTGTACATGCTCCTGATCAACGTCTTCGTGCTGCCCATCGCCCTTGGCGGGCTGATGCTGTTTGCCGGGCAGAGCGTGGATGCCGACACTTTCGTGCTGACCCTGCCGATGGCCTTCGGGCAGGGCTGGCTGGCTCTGCTGGTGTTCATCGGCGGCCTGTCGGCAGCAACCGGGATGGTCATCGTCGAGACCATTGCCCTGTCCACGATGGTCTGCAATGACTTGGTGATGCCGCTGCTGCTGCGCTATCGCTGGCCGGCCCTGCAGGGGCAGGATGATTTTACGGGGGTGCTGCTGGGCATCCGGCGCGGGGCGATCGTCCTGATTTTGCTCCTGGGTTACCTGTATTTCCGGCTGGCCGGCGAGGCTCATGCGCTGGTCAGTATCGGGCTGATCAGTTTTGCTGCGGTGGCCCAGTTTGCACCGGCGATGATCGGGGGCATGTACTGGCGCGGTGGCACACGCCCGGGGGCGCTGGCAGGCTTGTCGGGCGGGTTTGCGGTGTGGCTGTATACGCTGCTGCTGCCATCCTTCGCCAAGTCAGGCTGGCTTCCCATCGAATTTTTGCAGCACGGGCTCTTTGGCCTGGAGCTGTTGCGGCCTCAGGAGTTGTTCGGCCTCAAGGGCCTCGACCCGATTGCCCACAGTTTGTTCTGGAGCATGCTCGTCAACATTGGCGGCTACGTCTGCGTGTCCCTGATGCGCCGGCCGAACGCGATCGAGGCCGGACAGGCGATCTTGTTCGTCGATGTCTTCAAGCAAAGCCGTCCGTCCGGTGGTGCGTTCTGGCGCGGCAGCGCGCAGATTGGAGACCTGCTTCCGCTGATCGGCCGCTTCATCGGCCGTGAGCGGGCGCATGGGGTTTTCGCCGAATATGCGCGGTCGCGCGGGGTGACGAGTGTCGAGGCCTTGCAGGCCGACGCCGGGCTGGTTCACTTTGCCGAGACGACGCTGGCCGGTGCAATCGGAAGTGCGTCGGCCCGGGTCATGGTGGCCTCGGTGGTCAAGGAGGAGCCGCTTGGTCTCGACGAGGTGATGAACATCCTCGACGAGGCCTCCCAGGTGCGTGCGTACTCGAAGCGCCTGGAGCAAAAATCCCTCGAGCTGGAAGCCGCCACCCGGGAGCTGCGCAGCGCCAACGAGCGCCTCAAGGAGCTGGATCTCCTGAAGGACGATTTCATGTCCTCGGTAACCCACGAACTGCGGACGCCGCTGACGTCGATCCGGGCTTTTTCCGAGATGCTGCTGGAGGATCCCAAGATCGACCTGGAAGACCGGAAGCGCTTTCTCGGCATCATCGTCAGCGAAACCGAACGTCTGACCCGCCTGGTGAACCAGGTGCTCGACATGGCCAAGATCGAGTCCGGCCATGCCGAATGGCAAAACGGCGAGGTCCGGCTTGTCGAGGTGATCGAGCAGGCTGCGGCGTCCACCAGCCAGTTGTTCAAGGACAAGGGAGTGGCGCTCGAAATCAATCTGCCTGATCACGTACCGATCCTGATCGCCGATCGCGACAGGCTGGTTCAGGTGATGCTGAACCTGCTTTCCAACGCCGTGAAATTTGTTTTGCGGGGGCAGGGGCGGGTGTGGGTAAGTCTGACGCAGACCGGCGAGGGTCTGCGCGTGGATGTGCGCGACAACGGCCCGGGTCTCACGCCCGAGGAGCAACGGGTCGTGTTCGAGAAGTTTCGGCAGGGGGGCAATACCATGACCGACAAGCCCCAGGGCACCGGTCTCGGGCTGCCGATCAGCCGCCAGATCGTCGAGCACTACGGCGGGCGCCTGTGGGTGGAGAGCGTGCCCGGCGAGGGCGCGACATTCTCGTTTCTGATGCCTTGCGGGAAATCAACAGAAACGAAAGAAGAGGCAGGATAAACTACGGATGCACGTGCCCGCGGATGAGGTTTGCATGCCGGTAGCCGCGCCTCGGGCAACGATGAGGGAGGGGGGAAAATGACCAAAAAAATACTGATTGCCGATGACGAGCAAAACATCGTTATTTCTCTGGAGTTCTTGATGAAGCGGGAGGGCTTCGTCGTTTGCATCGCCAACGACGGTCAGGAAGCCCTCGACAAGGTGCGCAGCGAGGCGCCCGATCTGGTGCTGCTCGATGTCATGATGCCGCGCAAGAACGGCTACGAGGTCTGCCAGGAGATCCGCGCCGAACCCGCCCTGCAGGGCACGCGCATCCTGATGCTGACCGCCAAGGGGCGCGAGACCGAGGTCAGCAAGGGCATGGCGATGGGGGCGGATGCCTACATGACCAAGCCCTTCTCCACCAAAGAGCTGGTCGCCAAGGTGAAGTCCTTGCTGGAACTTCCCGCGTGAGCCTCAAATCGCGGCAGGCACTGGCGATCGCCACGGCCTGCATTCTGGTTGTGGGGGTGATGGCCGCGGCAGGCTTCACGGTGTGGCGCGATCTGGGGCCCGAAGAGCGAGCGATTCTGGAGCCCATCCTGAATCCCCGCCTCGGCCTGCTGATCATGATCGGGCTGGTTGGCGCGGGGGCTGCCGCCGTGCTGATGAAGTCCTTCGCCCAGGATCATATTGCCGGGCCGGCGCTGTTGGCGGACGAAATCGGCCTGATCGTCGGGACCGATCCCGCGCGGCGCCTCAAGCCATCCGGTTCGCCGGATCTGCAGCGTATCGCCGAGGCGGTCAACAGCCTTGCCGATCAGCGGCGCGGGCTTCAGGAGGACGTGGAGGCGCGAATCCGCGAGGCACGCCTGTCTGTCGAGGAAGAGCGCAACCGGCTGGCGGCGCTGATGTCCGAGCTCAACCAGAGTGTTGTGGTCTGCAACCTGGACGGCCGCATCCTGCTCTACAACAACCGCGCCCGGCTGCAGTTCAAGGCCATGTCCGACGCGCCGGCGGCGGCCGGTGGCGGCGAAATCATCGGGCTCGGGCGTTCCATCTACATGGTTTTCGAGCGCAGCCTGATTGTCCATGCGCTCGAGAGCATCCAGGAGCGCATCCGTCGCCAGAGCGCCCAGCCCGTGGCCAATTTTGTCACCACCACCCGCGCCGGCCAGTTGCTGCGCGTGCAGATGGCGCCGGTCATGGCGACCAATGTGGAAGCCGACGGGGATGCCGCGGTGTCGGGTTTTGTGCTGATGCTCGACAACATCACCCGCAACTTCGAGGCCGAGACGAAGCGCGACCAGATGCTGCACTCCCTTACCGAAGGCAGCCGCTCGTCCCTCGCCAACCTGCGCGCTGCGGCCGAGATGCTGGAGTACCCCGATCTCGACGCCGAACTGAAAGACCGCTTCCTCACCGTGATTCGCGATGAAGTTCAGGGAATGAGCAGCCGGCTGGATGAAACCGCCAACGCCTTTGCCGACTCCCTGAAGACCCGCTGGCCCCTCGATGAAATGCTCGGTGCCGATCTGGTGGCTGCGGCCCAGCGCCGGGTCGAGAAGAAGCTCGGCCTGCCGACCAAGCTGGAGGATGTGGACCCGGGCGTGTGGGTCAAGGTTGACAGCTTCTCGCTGCTGCAGGCCATCAGCTACCTTGCCAGCCGGCTGTCGGATGAGTTCGAGGTGCGTGAGGTGCGTTTTCGGCTCGCCTCGGCCGGGCGTCTGGTGCATCTTGATTTGATCTGGTCCGGCCAGGCGATGAGCACCGAAACCGTGATGGCCTGGGAATTGGAGCCGATGACCTTCGCCGGCGAGAGTTCGCCGCTCACGGTGCGCGACGTCATAGCCCGACACGACGGCGAGATCTGGCTGCAGCGCGAGAAAACCCAGCACAGGGCCTTCTTCCGCCTGCTGCTGCCGTCCGCCGCACCGCAGGACCAGGTGGAGGCCGCTACCTATCTCAAGGGTGAAAGCCGTCCTGAATATTACGATTTCGATCTCTTCAAGCGGATCGAAGGCACTCACGAACTGGACGATCGCCTGCTCTCCGAACTGGCGTTTACGGTTTTCGATACCGAAACCACCGGCCTCAATCCTTCCGAAGGTGACGAGATCATCCAGATCGGCGCGACGCGCATCGTCAACGGGAAGCTCCTCAGGTCGGAGTCCTTCGACCAACTGGTCGATCCACTGCGCGAACTGCCCGAAGCGTCGACCAAGATCCATGGCATTACCCCGGAGATGCTCGTCGGCCAGCCGCCGATGAGCAAGGTATTGCCGGCGTTTCATGCCTTTGCCGAAGATACGGTGCTGGTGGCTCACAACGCAGCCTTCGACATGCGCTTCCTGCAGTTGAAGGAGGAGGGCACCGGCATCCGCTTTGATCAACCTGTACTCGACACCCTGCTGCTGTCTGCGGTGCTTCACCCGTCCCAGGAATCCCACCGGCTCGAAGCCATTTCCGAGCGGATGGGCGTCAACATCATGGGGCGGCACACGGCGATCGGCGACGCGATCGTCACCGGCGAAGTCTTCCTGCGCATGATTCCGCTGCTTGCCGAGATGGGCATTCGTACGCTCGGCGAGGCCCGGCGTGCCTCGGAGAAGACTTACTACGCCCGCGTCAAATATTGAGTGGTGGATGTAATGTCCGCCGGATCTGAGCGTGGAGGCGGGCTGGCGGCGCTGATTCGTCGCCCGCCGGTGTGTGTGGGGCCCGAGCTCAGCGTGCGTGAGGCCCTTGGGCGGATGGGCGCCGGGCGGGTCGGGACGGTCGTGGTGGTCGATTCCGCGAGCTTCCAGCCGCTCGGCATCCTTACCCGGCGGGACGCCATCGAGCGGGTCGCTCTCGTCGGCGGTGATCTCGACGCGCCGGTGGCCAGCGTCATGACCGGCGGTGTCGTCGCGCTGCCGCTGCAGGCCAGCCCTCATCAAGCACGCCTGATTCTTGCCCGTAACGATCTGCGTCACCTTGTCGTCGTCGACGAGTCCGGCCGCTTTGCGGGGGTGGTGTCACGCAGCGATCTCTACGCCAGCCGGTGGCCGCTGGCGGACGATCTCGTCGAGGCCATCCAGGCGGCCTCCAGTGCCGACGCCCTTGCCGCCGCGGCCCGGCAGGTGCAGGCGTCTGCCGCGGCGATGGTGGATCGGGGCGAAAGTGCCGGACGCATCAACGAATGGATCGCGATTCTCAACGACCTCATCGTGCTGACCGCCATCGACCTGGCCGAGGCCGAGTTCGATCTGCCACTGGTTCGCTGGTGCTGGCTGGCCTTCGGATCCGAAGGGCGCCTCGAGCAGACCCTGGTCACGGATCAGGATAACGGGCTCATTTTTGCCACCGACAAAGGCGAGGATCCCGATCTGCTCCGGGCGCGCTTTCTGCCCTTTGCCCAGCACGTCAATGCCTTGCTGGATCAATGCGGATTCTCGCTCTGCAAGGGCGGGGTGATGGCCGGCAATCCTAAATGGTGCCTGTCCCTGGCCGAGTGGCGTGGGTGCTTTGCCGAGTGGATGCGTGCCGCCAGCGCCGACGATCTGCTCAATTCCACCATTTTTTTCGATTTCCGGCCGCTGGCGGGCGATTGGGCGCTGCCGATGGCCCTGAAGCGCTGGCTGCTGCAGGTGGCCGCTGATAATCCACTGTTCCTGCGCTTCATGGCGGCGAATGCGTTGCAGAGCGGCCCTCCACTCGGGCGTATTCGCGATTTCGTCGTTGACCGCGAAACCGGTCAGCTCGATCTCAAACGAGACGGCTGCCGGCCGTTCGTCGATGCGGCGCGTATCTACGCGCTGGCCCTCGGTCTGCCAGAAACCTCCACCGCGGAGCGCATCCGGGCCGCCGGCGCGGCCTTGCACTGGGATAGTCGTGAGTGCGATGCGCTGGTGGAGGCGCTGGATTTTATCCAGCAACTCCGGCTGCGTCGCCAGCGTGTTCCGGGTTCGCCAGCCAACCGGGTGTCGCCCGACGATCTGAACGATCTTGAGCGGGCTTTCCTGAAAGAGTCGTTCCGCCAGGCCCGCAGACTTCAGCACAAGCTCCAGACCCGTTATCAGCTTTAGCAGGGCCGGCGGGCTATACTCGCCCCCCGGCAGGGCTGCCCGGATGTCGGGCCGAATTGAGGAGCGACATGTGAGCCAGAACGTAAATGGCAGTCAAGGCGAAAGCGATGCAAGGTCGCGGGCTTACTGGCGCGCAACGCTGAGACTCACCACCGTGTTGCTGCTGGTCTGGGCCAGCGCGAGTTTTCTGCCCGGCTGGTTTGCCGACGAGCTGAATAGCGTGGTTTTTTTTGGCTGGCCATTGGGTTTTTACATGGCCGGCCAGGGATCCCTGATCATTTTCATCTGCATCGTGTGGCTCTACGATCGAGGGATGGTCCGACTTGAAAAGCGCTACGGCGTAAAGGACGAGGGCTAAGGGCGTGCGCCAATGAGTTCCCAGCCAGCCTTCTTCCGGCGCCTGGGGCGTTATTACCTCATCTACGCCCTCGTTTTCGTCAGTTTCGTCGGACTGCTCGCCGTGGCCGAGCAGTTCGGACTGTCGCCGCGCTGGATCGGCCAGATTTTCCTGTTTCTGACCATCGCCATCTACGCGGCAATCGGCGTGATGAGCCGAACCTCCGACGTCTCCGAGTATTACGTTGCGGGGCGGCGCGTGCCGGCACTCTTCAACGGCATGGCTACGGCCGCCGACTGGATGAGCGCGGCGTCCTTCATCGGCCTGGCCGGCACGCTTTACTACGCAGGCTTCGAGGGGCTGGCCTTCGTGACCGGGTGGACCGGCGGCTATGTGCTGGTGGCCCTGCTGCTCGCGCCCTTTTTGCGCAAGTTTGGCCAATTCACGATCCCGGATTTTCTCGGTGCCCGTTATGAAGGCCATTTCGCACGGGTTGTTGGTGTTTTTGCCGCTGTGCTGGCGAGCTTCGTTTACGTGGTGGCGCAAATCTACGGCGTGGGCCTGATCACCAGCCGCTTCATCGGCATCGAGTTCGAGATCGGCGTATTCGTGGGGCTGGCCGGCATTCTCGTGTGCTCCTTTCTGGGGGGCATGCGTGCGGTGACCTGGACACAGGTCGCCCAGTACCTGATCCTGATCATCGCCTACCTGGTGCCGGTGGCAATCCTCTCTTACAAGGTGACAGGCGTACCGGTGCCGCAGGTCATGTACGGGCAGGTGTTGCACGATCTGGGCGTGAAGGAGCTCGAGTTGTTTTCCGAGCCGCGGGAGAGCGCAGTCCGTCTCCTTTACCAGGGGCGGGCCGATGAATACGCCCGCAAGATTGCCGCCTTGCCCGAATCGCTCACGACTGAACGCCTTGCCCTGGTGCAGAAAGCCAACGATCTGCGTGCGCAGGGTGCCAGCGCCCGCGAAATCGCCGTCGCCGAGCGCCTGCTGCGTGACGTGCCGCGCACGCCCGACGAGGCGCGCGTCAAATGGGATCGCGTGAGGCAGGACAGTCTGGCGCGCACGATGCATCCTCCGCCGCACGCCGAGGCCCACCCGGGCGCCGACCAGGCGGCCCGGGATAACGCCCGCAACAATTTCATCGCGCTGGTCTTCGTGCTGATGATTGGTACCGCAGCCTTGCCCCACATCCTGACGCGCTACTACACGACGCCCAGCGTTCGCGAGGCACGCCGGTCGGTGTTCTGGTCGCTGCTCTTCATCTTCCTGCTCTACGTCACGGCTCCCGCCTATGCCGTTTTCGCCAAGTGGGAGGTCTATAGCAGCCTGGTGGGCTCGAATATCGAAACGCTTCCTCACTGGGTCGCCTCATGGGGGCGGGTCGGGCTTGTAAAGATCGACGACATCAATGGTGACGGCATCCTGCAGCTGGCCGAGCTTTCCATCAACAGTGACGCGATCCTGTTGCTGGTGCCTGAACTCGCCGGATTGCCCTACGTGGTGTCCGGACTTGTCGCGGCGGGCGGCCTGGCGGCTGCGTTGTCGACCGCTGATGGGCTGCTGCTGACGATATCCCACGCGCTGTCCCATGATCTTTACTACAAGATGATCAATCCGGAAGCCTCCACCCAACGGCGCCTGGTGATCACCAAGTCCCAGTTGCTGGTGGTGGCGGTGGTGGCCGCCTGGGTCGCATCCCTGCGGCCGGACAACATTCTCTTCATGGTCGGGCTCGCGTTCTCCATCGCAGCCTCCGCCTTCTTTCCGGCGCTGGTGCTCGGCATCTTCTGGAAACGCGCCAACAAATGGGGTGCTGTCACCGGAATGATCGCCGGCATGGGGGTCACGCTGCTCTATATCGTGCGCACTCACCCCTTCTTCGGCGGCAGCATGGGCGACGCTTGGCTCGACATCCATCCGATATCCAGCGGGGTTTTCGGCGTATCGGTAGGCTTTGTCGTAATCGCCGTGGTGAGTCTTCTTACCCCGCCTCCGCCGCCCGAGGTGCAAGCCTTGGTCGACTACGTCCGGATGCCGGACGGGCGGGGAAAACACTGAAATCCAAAAAGAGGCTTTGACATTCTGAAAAGTTAATGTATATTGCCGCCTCCATCTGGAGAGGTGGATGAGTGGTTTAAGTCGCACGCCTGGAAAGCGTGTTTAGGATAATATCCTAACGCGGGTTCGAATCCCGCCCTCTCCGCCAAGAATTCCCCCGAAAGGTTTGCGTGTGCCAGGCAGTATTGGCGCACGCATTGCCTCGTTCGGACGATTTTTTACCTTGCCCTACCGTTCGCATGACGGAGGGTTTTGATCCAGAAGGAGATTTCATGCGTCATTACGAAGTCGTATTCATTGTCCACCCCGATCAAAGCGAGCAGGTGCCCGCCATGATCGAGCGTTACCGTAGCCTCGTTACCACCCAGGGCGGCCAGATTCATCGTCTGGAAGACTGGGGTCGCCGTCAGTTGGCCTACCCGATCGACAAGATCCACAAGGCTCACTACGTGCTGATGAACATCGAGTGCGATCAGCCCACCATCGCCGAACTGGAGCATGGCTTCAAGTTCAACGACGCCATCCTGCGCCATCTCTCCATCCGCATGAAGCGCGCCGTCACGACGCCGTCGCCGATGATGAAGGAAGAAAAAGCTCGCTCCCTGACTTCCTCTGAAGAGGTCAAGCCGGCCGAGCAGCAGCCCGCCGCCTGATTTGCAGGAAGCAGGTCGCAACAGTTTTGAGATAGATGGCATCCTGGCCGAGATCGGTCAGATGCGCTACTCCCCCGGCGGCGTGCCGGTGCTGGCAGGGCGCATCGAGCACCGTTCGAAGCAGGTGGAAGCGGGGCTCTCGCGTGACGTAGAGCTTGAGCTGCAGGTGGTGGCGGTCGGTGACAAAGCAAAATTGCTTGCTGTTGCCCGGCTCGGAAGCCCCGCCCGGCTCACTGGTTTCTTTGCAGCGAAAAGTCTGCGCAGCAGGGTGCCTGTGCTGCATATCGATACGATCGAATTTTTGGAAGGAACGAATCATGGCATTCAAGCCAGCAACGAAGCGTAAGGACGACCGTGGCGGTCGGAGCCTTTTCAAGCGTCGCAAGTTCTGCCGTTTCAGCGCAGAGAAAATTGAAGAGATCGACTACAAGGATGTGGACATCCTTAAGGATTTCATCACTGAAAACGCCAAGATCATGCCGGCTCGCATCACTGGCACCAAGTCTGGCTATCAGCGTCAGCTGTCCACCGCGATCAAGCGTGCCCGCTTCCTCGCGCTCCTGCCTTACACCGATCTGCACCAGTAATCCCGGAGAGATAGCATGCAAATCATTCTTTTGGACAAGGTCGTCAATCTGGGTGGCCTCGGTGATGTGGTTAAAGTCAAGGACGGTTACGCTCGTAACTACTTGATTCCCCAAGGCAAAGCCAAGCGTGCCAACACGGCGAACCTGGCCGAGTTCGAGGCCCGTCGCGCCGAGCTCGAGCGTCTGGCTGCCGAGCAGCTGGCTGCGGCTCAGGCCCAGGCTGAAAAGGTCGAAGGTCTCTCCGTCACCATCGCTCGCAAGGCAGGTGTGGATGGCCGTCTGTTCGGCTCCGTGACCAATGCTGACGTCGCTGATGCACTGAAGGCAAAGGGTTTCGCCGTCGAGAAGGCTGCCGTGCGCATGCCCGAAGGTCCGCTGAAGGTCGTCGGTGAATCTCAAGTCACCGTCTCTCTGCATACCGACGTGACTGCTACCATCAGCGTTACGGTGGTTGGCGAGAACTGATCGGAAGGAGAGCTTTGCTCCCCATCAAGAAGGGCTGCCACGTGCAGCCCTTTTTTGTTTTTCAGGCCGAAAGTGGCCGGTATTTTCCGATTGCAGATGTCTTATGCGTAAAACTCAAGGCCAGGTGGACGATCCCGTAATGTCCGCGTTGCGGTTGCCGCCGCACTCCATCGAGGCCGAGCAGTCCTTGCTCGGCGGGTTGTTGATCGACAATGCCGTTTGGGAGCGGGTTGGCGATATCGTCAATGAGGCTGATTTCTACCGGGACGACCATCGGCGAATATTTCGACAGATTGCGCGCCTGATTGAGCTGGGCAAGCCGGCTGATGTGGTTACGGTTTACGAGGCGCTCGAGAAAAATGGCGAGTCCGAGCATGTCGGGGGGCTTGCCTATCTTGGCGAGATTGCCAATAGCACGCCGTCTGCCGCCAACGTACGTCGTTATGGCGAAATCGTCCGTGAGCGGGCAATTCTTCGCAAGTTGGTGTCTGTCGGCGATCAGATTGCAGCAAGTGCGCTAACGCCGTCGGGTAAGGACGCGAAGACGCTCCTTGATGAGGCCGAGGCCAAGGTCTTTGAGATTGCCGAGGCCGGTGCTCGGACAGTGAGTGGCTTTGTGCCGATACAGCCGATTCTCGGTCAGGTCGTTGATCGTATCCAGGAGCTTTACGATCGTGACTCTCCGGCAGGGGTTACCGGGGTGGCGACCGGTCTGACTGACCTTGACGAGAAAACGTCAGGCCTGCAGCCCTCCGACATGATCGTCCTTGCCGCGCGTCCGGGTATGGGCAAAACATCGTTGGCCCTGAATATCGCTGAGCATGTGGCAGTGGAGGGTGGATTGCCGGTCGCGGTTTTTTCTATGGAAATGCCAGGGACTCAACTTGCAACGCGTTTCCTGTCGTCGGTCGGGCGAATCGATCAGAGCAAGATCCGGTCCGGCAAGCTGAACGACGAAGAGTGGCAGCGGCTGACTTATGCGCTTGGCAAGCTTCATGAAGCCCCGATTTTTATCGATGAGACGCCAGGTCTAAATCCAACCGACCTTCGGGCGCGTTGTCGACGGCTTCACCGGCAATGTGGTCGCCTTGGCTTGATCGTTATCGATTATCTGCAGCTGATGACGTCTCTAAAGGAAAGTGACAACCGCTCGGCGGAATTGTCGGAAATCTCCCGGTCGGTGAAATCTCTCGCAAAAGAATTGCACGTGCCGATCATTGCGCTGTCCCAGTTGAATCGAAGTCTTGAGCAGCGACCGAACAAGCGTCCTGTGGCTTCGGACTTGCGGGAGTCGGGCGCTATTGAGCAGGATGCCGACATCATCATGTTTATTTACAGGGATGAAATCTACAATCCGGACTCCCCTGATAAGGGTATGGCCGAGTTGATCATTTCGAAACACCGGAATGGCTCCACCGGTACTGTGCGCATGACGTTCCTCGGTGAATTTACCCGTTTCGAGAATTTCTCGGGAACCTACACAGGGGGCGGGCCGGAATACTGATCGCCGGTGGAGGTAGATTTGTCTCTTTAGTCTCTTTAATCTCTTGACTGTTTTTGATAGTTCTCTATAATGCGGCCTCTCTTGC
>NZ_JAOAUU010000078.1 GCF_030157465.1 Zoogloea sp. | reverse complement strand
CAACCGCAACACGGTCAAGCTACACCTGCGAAAACTCGTTCAAGCTGGCCACTTCGCGCAGTATGGCGCTGGTCGCGGGGTGTGGTACGGGCTGGTGTGAGGGATGAGCCCGGGTAGGTCGGGTTAGTCCGCAGGGCGTAACCCGACACCAACATGAACATCGATGGACACGTCCGATGTCGGGTTACGCTGCGCTAACCCGACCTACCCATGCTGCTGGTAGGCGATTGGGCAGGCCCGTCGGTTGATGGTTTTGTAGGGGCGACTTCAGTCGCCCGGTTCTTCGTTGATCAGCCACCGCTGGGCGACTGAAGTCGCCCCCACAGGGAGCGCATTTGATCCAGATGGCTGAGCCTACGGTGCACTGAGCCATTGATCGAACTCCTCTTCCGGGAACATTCGACAAAGCTGTTTCATTCCATGGCCTGCACGTGAGGACCAGCCTTTTCCTCGAGATATCAGATCTTCCCAGGCATCTTCGACTTCCCAGGGGCGAGTTGCCTTAAGTGCAGACAACAGCATGCCGGCCTGTATGAGGTCCTTGTGCGTCTTGATCTGGAATGCCCCCTCTCTCAAGGTGACAACAATCAGTTTGTGCAGAGCGTAGCGGGCCGGATGGGGCACATTGACAATGACTGCTTGATTGCCACAAATCAGTGCAGATTGTTGAACGTTTTCAAGGGAGTACTCCATGAATTTAAGCGGCTGCAGCGTCACATGCAGGTCCGGGTGTTCATAAGGCACTTCGCCATCACGCCCGACGGGCGTCAGGAAATCAAGCCTGAATTCCTTTTCGTTCGGGATGAGATAGGCCCCGCCCGTTTTTCCACCAAGGCCAGAAACGGGCAAGAATCCCATTTCGAGTGACTGAATCGCCTCGTGCGTTTGCACTGTCATGCCGGCGTTGAGTGCCAGAGAGATGTTCTTTCCTGCATGGGCGAAGTCGATGTCGTGCGTCATGGAGGCATCCGCCACCCCCCATTTCAGGCCCAGCATGTTGCCGTATGACAAAAATGCATGTGTGCCGATGAGCACGCCACCCGCTCGGAAAAATCCATAGTCGGCAAGACGCCGAAGTACCTTGAAATGCCGAGGTAAAACCTGGGCGTTCCCCAAAGCCACAGCAGATCGCACAAGGGGCCCAAGCGATTCTGACGACGAAGCTTCGAGTGACTTGGCCACCAAGGCCCGCACAGCATCATTGTCAGGGCCGACAAAGAGCTGACGACGGGCGCCGGATGGTTCAGAGAACTGGTAGTACCAGTATTTCCGTTCCTTGATGGTTTTGGGGATGAAGCTGCCGGGCAAGTCAGATACTGATCGCATCACATCGGCAGAGAGAGCAACTTCAACGACCTGGGCGAAAGCTGTTTGAGCGATGAGAGAAAGCGGTGTGGATTTCATGCGGTTATACTCAGTTTTTTATTTTGTGAGTATAGCAATAGAGAGGAGCCGATCAGTCATTCCGATTCAGACCCGACAGCTTCAAACCCGTCGGTTGATGGGTTTGTAGGGGCGACTTCAGTCGCCCGCTTTTTCGCTGCTCAACCTCCGATGGGCGACTGAAGTCGCCCCTACAGCTATCTACGCCATCCATGACTCGCGATGCTCTTCGTGTTGGTCGCTACTCCGAATCGGGGCGCATTTATCTGATCACCACGGCCACTATCGGTCGGCGCCCGGTGTTTGAAGATTTCGCTTGCGCACGCTGCGTGGTGAGGGAAATGCGGCACCTGGCGGAGCAAGGCGGAGTCGCGTCGCTGGCCTGGGTTGTGATGCCCGATCACCTGCACTGGCTGTTGCAACTGGGCGAGCACGCCGATCTGTCGGACACGATCCGCGCCTTAAAGGGCCGTAGCGCTCACCGGCTGGGCGGCCCGCTCTGGCAACGCGCTTTTCACGACCGAGCTTTGAGAGAAGAGGACGACTTGCTCGCCGCGGCCCGTTACATCGTCGCGAATCCCCTTCGCGCCGGCCTCGTTTCCCGCATCGGTGACTACCCACATTGGGATGCCATCTGGCTGTAGGTGCTTGTGGTGGGGTGTTGTAGGGGCGACTTCAGTCGCCCGGTTCTTCGTTGATCAGGCACCGCTGGGCGACTGAAGTCGCCTCTACATCCGGCCCCGACATCAAACGGCTTGGCCTTTCGATTTCTGTCGCGTCTCCCAGGCCGTGAATTGCGATGGCCGCAGGCCGTAGCGTGCCAGTACGCCTTCATGCACGCGTCGCAGTTCTTCCACGATCAGTGCTTTGACATTGGTTTGTTCTGGCTTGGAGACCTTGGCGGAAACTGCAGCGTCGATTAGCGACAATCCGTCCGCATCCGGGCTTGTCACGACATCCCGGATCGTTTGTTTGATCAGCTCCCGCCAGGCGAGGCGCAGTGGGTCGGGCTCGACGAAGTCCTGTTTGATGGCCAGGTATTCCTGAGTCGAACGCTCGTAAGCCCATACATACAGATCGCGCAGCAGTTCCACGCGCGTCATTTCATACACGCCCAGGGTGGCGCGGCTGTAGGCCTCTTCGGGTACGTCGAGAAAGGTCAGCGGGCAGAGGTTGGCCCGGAACAAGGGCAGGTTGGCGGCCAGCCGGGATGTGCGCTTGTTGATGTCGGCAAAGGGCTGCAGGTAGGGCAAGTGCACCATTACAAAAAATGATTGTTCGAAGGGGTCGCTGATCCGGTTCGCCTTGTCCAGCAGGGCGTTGAAAGCGCTGTCGATCTGCGCGGGCACCGACAGCGGGCGATATACGCTCAGGCCGATATCCGCTGCATGCAGGCGAAGCCGGCCTTCGTCGGCCGGGTTGGGCAGCAGGTTTTCGGCCAGGGCGCTGTGCAGGTTCATCAGGGTGAAGCGGTCGAATCCCACCGTGTCGATATTTGCAACCAGCAGCTCGATGGCCGTCTTGTGGTTGAGGATCATCTGCGTTTCGATGGTGCCTTTTCCGTGGGCGCTGCGGCCATGCTCGATGAGTTCCCGGGTGTCCAGGCGGGAGTAGGTGTTGCCTTCCAGATGGCTGGAGGCCCAGGACAGATCGATCAGGAGGCGATTCAGAATTGCCCTGCTGTAGGTGCCGGCCGGGTCGCTGGCCTGGGCAGTACGCCCCATTCTGTGCAACTGCTTGCGCAGGGGTTCGGAGAGATACCAGGTCACATTGGGCTGGTAGCGCTCCAGAAAGTCTCGCTGGTATCCAACGGGTTTGCGCGCCTGAATGGCTTGCCCGATGTAGGCCAGAATGTCACGGCTATCGGCCGATATCGGGATGATGCCTGCCCAGGGTGGCGTTGCGGCAGGCGGGGCTTGTTCCTTGAGCGGCGTGGCTGTGCCCGCGCGGTAACGCCGTGCCCGGCCTTCACCTTGCGCGGTGATGCGCCCCTCGGCGATCAACTGGCTGATCCAACGCTGCGCTGTGCGCCGCGCTACGCCTGGGTGCCGAGCGAGCAACTCGGCCAGGGTCAAGCCCGCAGCGGAAGCGGCGAGGGTATCGACAAGATCTGCAGGCGTCATCGTGGCGCAGTTCTCAAATGAGTGTGGCGCGATTTTGGCGCAGTTTTGAGAACTGCGCCAGTGCGCTGGTCGACGTGTTGGGTTCGGATGTAGGGGCGACTCCAGCACGGGTAGGTCGGGTTAGCCCGCAGGGCGTAACCCGACACCAACATGAACCTCGATGGACACGTCCGATGTCGGGTTACGCTGCGCTAACCCGACCTACCCAAACTGAAGTCGCCCCTACACAGGCACAACAACGCACCTGCAAGCAACGCAAAGATTCCACCGGCAACGGTGACATAGCCTTGCTTTTTTGCCGACCTGAAGAACACGCCCTCCGAATCGACACAAGCCCAATAGTTTCTATATCGGGTGCGCAGCCCGCGCGCACCCGATAACGGCAATGCTTACAGCCGCCAAACCTTCGCCCCTGCCGCTTCCAGCGCAGCCGGGTCGTAG
>NZ_JAOAUU010000077.1 GCF_030157465.1 Zoogloea sp. | reverse complement strand
GCTTGAACGGCCGGGTTTCGGTCGTAGCTACACAACAGAATGGGCCGGCTTTGACCGGCTCTTCTTTTTCAAGGGATCACCGTGCCATTTCTCGGACTTGAACGGCCGCGCATCGACACGCCCATGGGGCAGGCGCTCGAATGCGCGCTGGGCGTACTCAAGCGGGTCGGTTTTTTCAGCATGTTCATCAACCTGCTTACGCTCACCTCGTCGATCTACATGATGCAGGTGTACGACCGGGTACTGGCTTCGCGCAGCGGCCCGACCCTTCTGTACCTCACGCTTTTCGCCGGTGCCTGCCTGGCCACGCTGGCCGCCCTCGAAGTGGTGCGCTCCCGGCTGCTGGTGCGGCTTGGGGCGCGCTTTGACGCGCAGCTGTCGGGCCTCGTCTTCATGCGCACGCTCACCGCCGGGCGCAGCGGCCAATCCCTGCGTGATCTCGACCAGCTGCGCAACTTCCTGACCGGCTCGCACATCCTGAGCCTGCTCGATGCGCCGTGGATGCCGATCTACATCGGCCTGGTTTACCTGCTTCACCCCATGCTCGGCCATGTGGCGCTGGTGGGGGGCGTGCTGCTGTTCCTGCTGGCGCTCTGGAACGAGCGTGACACCCGCGAGCCCCTTGCCGAGGCCGGCAAGCAGATGGCGGCCGGCACCCAGTTTGCCGAGATTTCGGCGCGCAACGCCGAAGCGATCCGCGCCATGGGCATGTTGCCCGGCCTCACCGTGCTGTGGCGCAAACGTCACGACCTGGGCCTCGGCCTGCAGGGCCTGGCCAGCGACCGGGCCGGCAACGTGGCCGCGGTGGCCAAGGCGCTGCGCTTCTTCCTGCAGGTTGCGATTCTCGGCGTGGGTGCCTGGCTGGTGATCAAGCAGGAATGCACCGGCGGCGTGATGATCGCTTCGTCCATCATCATGGGCCGCGGGCTGGCCCCGGTGGAAGCGGCCATTGGCGGCTGGCGCGGCTTCCTGATGGCGCGGGAATCGTATGGTCGGCTGCTCAAGGGATTTGGCAGCGATGCCGCCGACGCGCCCACCATGCTGCTGCCCAAGCCCGAGGGCAAGCTGGTTTTCGAGGGCGTTTCGGGCGGCCCGCCCGATTTGCGCAAATTCACCGTTCAAAACCTCAGCTTTAGCCTGGATGCCGGCAGCGTGCTGGGCATCACCGGCCCCAGCGCGGCCGGAAAGTCCACCCTCGCGCGGCTGGCGGTGGGCGTGTGGCGGCCGGGCACCGGTGTGGTGCGGCTTGACGGCGTGAATATCGCCGACTGGAATCGCGAAGACGTGGGCCCACACATCGGCTACCTGCCCCAGGACATCGAGCTTTTTCCCGGAACCGTCGCCGACAACATCGCCCGCTTCGGCAAGGTGGACCCGGACAAGGTTGTCGATGCGGCCCAGCTTGCCGGGGCGCACCAGGTGATCCTCGAACTGCCCCAGGGCTACGACACGCCGATCGGCCCGTCGGGCGTCAATCTGTCCGGCGGGCAGCGCCAGCGCATCGGGCTGGCGCGGGCCTTCTATGGGCGCCCGCCGCTGATCGTGCTGGACGAGCCCACCTCCAACCTCGATGCCGAAGGCGAAGGCGCCGTGCGCCAGGCCATGGAAGTGCTGCGGGGCCAATCGACGGTGGTCGTCATTGCCCACCGGCCGGCGGTGCTCGGCGGCACCGATCAACTGATGGTGATCCTGAAAGGACAAATCGTGAATTTCGGGCCCACTTCGGAAGTCATGCCGGTCATCACGCGGCGCGTCATTGCCCGTCCGGAAGGCCAGCCGCAGGAAGCCGGAGGCGCAGCCAATGGTTGAACTCGCCCGTGAAATCGAAGCCTCGCTGATCGTCGGCGAGGACAAGGCCGTGGCCGACGCCCGGCGCCCGGCGCTGGAGCCGCATCGGCTACGCAATCCTGGCCGGCACCTTCGGGCTCACCATCGTGTGGTCGTCGCTGGCGCCGCTGTCGTCGGCGGTGGTGGCCCAGGGCTCGGTCAAGGTGGACAGCAGCCGCAAAAAAATCCAGCACCCGGAAGGGGGCGTGGTGAAGGCGATCTTGGTGAAGGATGGCAGCACCGTGAAGGCCGGTGATGTGCTGGTGCAGCTCGACGAAACCAAGGCCGGCGCCGCCTACGGGGTGGTGAAGGGCGGGCGCGAAGTGGCCCTGGCGGCCCAGGCGCGCCTCGAGGCCGAGCGCGACGAGCGTTCTTCCATCGTCTTTCCCAAGGCGCTGACGAGCCAGGCGAACGAGCCGCAGATCGCCGAAATCCTGCGCTCCCAGGAGTCCGTCTTCAACGCCCGGCGCGCCTCGCGCATCGGCGAGGTGGGGATTCTCGAACGACAGATCGGCTCGCTGCGCAGCGAGATCGCGGGCCTGCAATCCCAGCAGCGCTCCAAGCAGGAGCAGGCGGCCAGCGTCAAGGCCGAACTCGACGGGCTTGCGTCGCTGGCCAGCCAGGGCATGGTCGAAAAAACCAAGATCCGCACCATCGAGCGCGATCTGACCCGCCTCCTCGGCGAGCGGGACGAACTGGCCTCCAAGGTGGCTTCGGCCAACACGGCAATCAGCGAGAAGGAGCTCAAGAAATTCCAGGTGAAAAAAGCCTTTCACGAGGAAGTGGTTGCCGAGCTGAAGAAGGTTCAGGCCGAAAACTTCGAGTTGATCGAACGTGAAAGCGCCACCCGCTACACCCTCGAGCAAACCGAACTGCGCGCACCGGTGGATGGCACCGTGACGGATCTCAAGATTCACACCGCCGGCGGCGTGATCGGCCCCGGCGAAGTGGTGATGGAAGTGGTGCCCAGCTCCGACCGGCTGATCGTCGAAGGCAAGGTGTTGCCGCCGGACATCGACCGGGTGGCGCTGGGGCAGGATGTGGGCGTCAAGCTGCACGCCTTCAACGCACGCACCACGCCCGAGCTCAAGGGCAAGCTCAGCTACGTGTCGGCCGACGCGGTGCTCGACCCGCGTACCGAGATGAGCTACTTCATCGTCAAGGTCACGGTGTCGGCCGACGAACTGAAGCGACTCGGCGACCAGAAAGTGCAGCCGGGCATGCAGACCGACGTGTTCATCATCACCGGCGAGCGCACCTTCCTGGGCTATCTGTTCCGGCCGCTGGCCGACAGCTTCAACCAGGCCTGGCGGGAGCGCTAACGGGGCTCTCTCTGCTGCCCAGCATTTCCTCGCAAACCTTCATCCACGCCCGCGCGGCGTGGGACATGTAGCGGCCGGGCTTCCAGATCAACGCCACATTCCAGTCCAGGGGCGAGTCCGGCGCGGCAAGCAGCGGGCGTACAACCAGCTCGTCGCCAATGTTGAGGCGGGCGAGGAGGGGAGCCGGGATCAGCGTGGTGCCGAGCCCGGCGGCGGCCAGCGCGACGAGAAAATCCCACTGGCTGCTTTGGGCCGCGATGCGCGCTTCGAAGCCCGCCACGACGCAGGCCTCGCGGATTCGCCGGGTCAGCGAGAAATCGTCGCCGAGCAGCAGCAGCGGCTCGTCCCGCAGTGCCGTCAGCGGCACCGTTGCCGCCCGTGCCCAACGCGCCTGCCGCGTGCCGACCACGAA
Source organism: Zoogloea sp. (assembly GCF_030157465.1). GTDB lineage: Bacteria > Pseudomonadota > Gammaproteobacteria > Burkholderiales > Rhodocyclaceae > Zoogloea. The sequence continues at coordinate 50,284 of NZ_JAOAUU010000077.1, read as the reverse complement.
GACCGGATAGCGCCCGAAGCTGCGCGAATCCAGCCCCAGCGCCGGGTCGGCGGGCAGCAGCGTGGCGCCCACTTCCAGCTCGCCGCCGGCCACCTGCTGCTCGATCACCTGCCCGCCGTTTTCCTGCAGGCGCAGGCTCACCGCCGGGTAGCGCTCGCGAAAAGCCTTTACCACCGGCGGAAACAGCAGGTTCACCATCGGCGGAATTCCCACCGTCAGCTCGCCGCGGGCGAGGGTGGTGAGGTCGGTCACCTCGCGGGTGAGCCGGCCCATCATGCCCAGCGCCTCCAGCCCCCGTTCATGCACGATGCGCCCGACGTCGGTCAGGCGCAGCTGGCGCCCGTCGCGGATCAAGAGCGGCTGGCCGATTTCGTCCTCCAGTTGGCGGAGCATCTTGCTGACCGTCGACTGGGTGACGTTGAGGCGTTCGGCGGCCACCGTGAAGCTGCTGTGGCGAACGGTTTCGACGAAATAACGAAGTGCGCGAAGGTCCATTTTGATGAAAAAAACGACTGAAGTTCAGTAGTTTAAGTCATAACACGACTGTTTTACCCGTCCTATACTGCCAGCCGACTCGTCCGTCGAGATGGGGCCACACAACCGAGGATCGGAGAAAACGCAATGCCCATGGATCGTATTCGCCTTGCCCGCCTGCGGGACCGCATCATGTCGCCCGAAGCCGCCGCCGAACTGTTTCGCGACGGCATGACGGTCGGCATGAGCGGCTTCACCCGCGCCGGTGACTGCAAGGCCGTGCCTTTTGCGCTGGCCGAGCGGGCTGCCAACGAGCCGCTGCAGATCACGCTGATGACCGGCGCATCCCTGGGCAACGACATCGACAAGGTGCTCACCGACGCCAACGTGATCAGTCGCCGCATCCCGTTCCAGTCCGACCCGACGCTGCGCCGCAAGATCAACGCCGGCGAGGTGATGTTCATCGACCAGCACTTGTCCGAAACCGTCGAGCAGCTGCGCTCCGGCCAGCTTGCGCCGGTGGATATCGCGGTGGTCGAGGCCACCGCCATCACCGAGAACGGCGGCATCGTGCCGACCACCTCGGTGGGCAATTCGGTCAGCTTTGCCGTGCTGGCGAAAAAAATCATCGTCGAGATCAACCTGACCATGCCGGCCGGGCTCGAAGGCCTGCACGACATCTACATCCCCACCTACCGCCCGCACCGCCTGCCGATTCCGCTGATTTCGCCCGAGCAGCGCATCGGCCTGCCGTTCATTCCGGTGGACCCGGAAAAGATCGTCGCCATCGTGATCACCGAGAAGGCCGACAGCCCGTCCAACGTGCTGCCGCCGGACGACGAAACGCGGGCAATTGCCGGTCACCTGAATGATTTCCTGGGCCACGAAGTGAAGGCCGGGCGTCTGTCGGCGTCGCTGCAGCCGCTGCAGGCCGGCATCGGCACCATCGCCAACGCGGTGCTGCACGGCATGCTGGATTCACCCTTCCGGGATCTGAAGATGTACTCGGAAGTGCTGCAGGACAGCACCGTCGAACTGCTTGACGACGGTCGCCTGAGTTTTGCGTCGGCGTCCAGCATCACCCTTTCGCACGGTACGTATGAGCGGGTGCTGGGCGATATCGAGAAGTACAAGTCGCGTCTGGTGCTGCGTCCGCAGGAGATCAGCAACCACCCCGAAGTGATTCGCCGCCTTGGCCTGATCACCATCAACACGGCGCTGGAGTGCGACATCTACGGCAATGTGAATTCCACCCACGTGGGCGGCACGCACATGATGAACGGCATCGGCGGCTCGGGCGATTTTGCCCGCAACGCGCACCTGTCGGTGTTCGTGACCAAGTCGATCGCCAAGAACGGAGCGATTTCGAGCATCGTGCCGATGGTGACCCACGTGGATCACACCGAGCACGACACCGACATCATCGTGACCGAGCACGGCCTGGCCGACTTGCGCGGTCTGGCTCCCCGCGAAAGGGCCCGGCAGATCATCGACCACTGCACCGATCCGCTCTACCGCGACGTGCTGCGTGATTATTACTTGCGCGCCTGCCGCCGTGGCGGCCACACCCCGCAGTTGCTGCAGGAGGCCTTTGCCTGGCATTTGCGCTACGAGCACAGCGGCTCGATGCTGGAGCGCCAGCCGGAAGCCGTGCCGGCCTGAGGGTTTGCCCCGAACGCTCACCCCGAACGCGGGCGCGCGCAGGCCGCGCTCCGCAGGCTTCGGCTGATCGAAAGCGCCCTTCGATCCGGAGCCTCGTAACATCGCCTGCATCTCCCCAAGCCAACCGCGTTCCGCTCTCCCCGGCGGAACGCGGTTTTGGCTTTGTGGGGCGTGCGCGCGGGCAGGTTCAGGCGGTGATGTGCACCTCGGCGGCGCCGGAATGCATTCGGCCGATCACCGCCGCGTCGCCAAAACCGCCACTGCGGAAGGTTTCCAGCACGGTGGCGACACTGGCTTCGTCGCAGGCCACCAGCAGGCCGCCGCTGGTCTGGGCGTCGGCGAGCACGTTGCGCTGCCAGCTTTCCACGCCGTCGTCGAAGCGCACCGCGTTGCCGCAGCTGTCGAGGTTGCGGGCGATTGCGCCGGGGCCGATGCCCTGTTTGGCAAACGGCACGGCCGCCGGCATCACCGGCACGCTGGAAGCCGCCACCGCCGCGCCCAGACCCGCACCCCGACACACCTCCAGCAGATGGCCGAGCAGGCCGAAACCGGTGACGTCGGTCAGCGCGTGCACGCCCGGCAGGCTGGCCAGGGCCGGGCCCACGGTGTTGAGGCGGGTGGTGGTGGCGATCATCTGGGCGTAACCGTCTTCACCGAGCACGCCTTTTTTCATGGCGGAACCGAGAATGCCGACGCCCAGCGGCTTGCCGAGGATCAGCACGTCGCCATCGCGGGCATCGCGGTTGCGCTTGATCACGTCCGGGTGGGCGATGCCCAGCGCGACGAGGCCGTAGATCGGTTCGGGGGAGTCGATGCTGTGCCCGCCGGCCACCGGAATGCCGGCTGCCGCGCAAACACTGGCGCCCCCTTCGAGGATGCGGCCGATGTCGGACAGCGACATCTTGCCCACCGGCATGCCGACGATGGCCAGCGCCATGATGGGCGTGCCGCCCATGGCGTAAACGTCGGAAAGGGCGTTGGTGGCGGCGATGCGCCCGAAGTCGAAGGGATCGTCGACGATGGGCATGAAGAAATCGGTGGTGGCGATCAGGGCCTGCTGGTCGTTGAGGCGCCACACGGCGGCATCGTCGGCGGTTTCGGTGCCCACCATCAGATTGGCGAAGGGCTTGGCGGCAGGCATGTGACTGAGCATTTCGCTCAGTACGGCGGGGGCGATTTTGCAGCCGCATCCGCCGCCGTGAGACAATTCCGTGAGTCGCAGGGGTGCTTCAGTCATCTCTTTTTTTCCAGTTCATTCAGCGGGTTGTTCATCGTGTCTTCTCATTCTGCCCCCTTTTCCGCCCGCTTCGAGCAGCTCGACGAGTTCGACGCCATCATCGACGTGCGTTCGCCGTCCGAGTTTGCCGAAGACCATATTCCCGGGGCCATCAACTGCCCGGTGCTCGACGACGAGGAGCGCATCCGGGTGGGCACGCTCTACAAGCAGGTGTCGCCTTTCGAGGCACGCAAGGTGGGGGCTGCGCTGGTGTCGCGAAATATCGCAAACCACATCAAGGCGCATTTTCTCAGCAAGCCGAAGGGCTGGAAACCCTTGATTTACTGCTGGCGCGGCGGACAGCGCAGCGGTTCGATGACGGTTGTGCTCGGCCAGATCGGCTGGGCTGCCCGGCGTCTCGAAGGCGGCTACAAGTCTTTCCGCAATCACGTGCTGGCCGAGCTCGATGCGTTGCCGCCGGCGCTCACGTTCAAGATTCTCTGCGGGCCCACCGGCAGCGCCAAAACGGCGCTGCTCGATGCGCTGGCCGCGGCGGGCGAGCAGGTGCTGGACCTGGAAGGGCTGGCCAATCACCGTGGTTCGGTGCTGGGCGGCGAACCGAACAGCAGCCAGCCGGGCCAGAAGGCTTTCGAAACACAGCTGTGGTCCGTTCTGCGGGGCTTCGATCCGGCGCGGCCGGTGTGGGCCGAGTCCGAAAGCCGGCGCGTCGGACGGCTGCATTCGCCGGGCGTGCTCTTCGAGTGCCTGCGCAGTGGCGAGTGTGTGCGTATCCAGGCGCCGCTGGTCGCCCGCATCGATCATTTGCTGGAGCGCTATTCCGACCTGATTGCCGACCCTGCGGCCTTCAATGCCAAGCTCGAGCGCCTGGCGCCGCAGCATGGCCACAAGCGGGTTGCCGGGTGGCAGGCGATGGTGGAGGCCGGCACCTGGCGCCAGCTGGCCGAGGAACTGGTCACGGCCCATTACGATCCGGCCTATCTGCGCGGTGGCGAGGGGCTGTATCGCCGGCTGGCGGAGGGGCAGGAGCTGGTGTTGTCCGGGCTCGATCCGGCAAGCCTGGCAGCCGCGGCGCAGGAACTCGCCTCGTCGTCCGCAGGCTGATGCCGGATTGATCCCTCCGGGGTGCGGGCCTGCGCCGATGCGGCCCGGCCCGCTCGAGACCTCAGGCCGGCCGGCGGGCGTGGCGCAGGATGCTGGCCACGAGGGTGTCGAGATCAATCGGCTTGGCGATGTGGTCAACCATGCCGGCATTCATGCACTTGGCCTTTTCTTCGGCCATGGCGTGGGCGGTCTGGCCGATGACGGGCAGCGCCGGCGCCAGTAGACGGATGCGCCGGGTGGCTTCGTAGCCGTCCATTTCCGGCATCTGGATGTCCATCAGCACGATATCGAAGCTGCCGGGGCGGCTTGCGGCAACCCGTTCGACCGCCGCCCGGCCGTTGTCGACCATTTCGAGGCGGGCGCCTTCCGAGAGCAGCATGTCCTCGAGCACCAGTTGATTCACTTCGTTGTCTTCGGCGGCCAGGATGGAGATGCCGGCCAGGCGTTCGGCCTGGGGGCTGGCAGTGATGGCGTGGGGGGCGTGCAGGCTGGCGTTTTCCGCCGGCACGTAGGGCAGGCGGACTTCGAAGCAGCTGCCGTGGCCGGGCTCGCTGGTGGCTTCGATGCGGCCCTCGAAGAGGCCGACGAGCTGCCTGGTGATGGCCAGGCCGAGGCCGGTGCCGCCGAAGCGTCGGGTGGTTGAGCTGTCGGCCTGCTCGAAGGCCAGGAAAATCTGGTTCAGGCGGCAGGGGTCGATGCCAATGCCGGTATCGCTGACGCGGAATACCAGCTGGTCGTTGTCCCGTGCGGCGTGGATCGTGACGGTGCCAGCCTCGGTGAATTTCAGGGCGTTGGAGAGCAGGTTGGCGAGGATCTGGCTGACCCGCAGCGGGTCGAGGGTGCAGGCGACGGGCAGATTCGGGGCCAGTTCGAGGCGAAGGCTCAGGCCCTTGCTGCTGGCCCTTTCGCTGAATGTGCCGGCGGTGGCCTCGAGCAGCCGCGGCAGGTCGGTTGCCACGGATTCCAGGTGCAGCTTGCCGGCTTCGATCTTGGAGAAGTCGAGGATGTCATTCACCACGCCCAGAAGCAGCTTGCCCGAGTCGAGGATGTGGGCGAAGACCTGCCGCGTCCGGCTGTCAAGGCTGTCCCGATGGCCGATCTCCGCAAAACCGAGGATGCCGTTGAGGGGCGTGCGGATTTCATGGCTCATGTTGGCCAGGAATTCGCTTCTGATGCGGGCCAGTTTTTCGGCGGCCTGGCGGGCTTGCTCGCGGGCTTCTTCCATTGCCCGCCGTTCGGTGACGTCCATGAAGCTGATCACTGCGCCAACAATATGGCCGTCCCGGATCATCGGGTGGGTGGAGTAGATGACGGGCACCGGATGCCCGTCGGCGTGCCAGTACACCTCGTCGCTGATGGTGACGACTTCGCCGAGGCGCAGGGTCTGGTTGGTCGGGCAGTCCAGCGGGGAATAGGGCCGGCCGTCGGGGTGGCTGTGGTGGATGAGGGCGTGGATGTGCGCACCCACGACGCTGTCTGCGGCAAGCCCCAGCATGCGGCAGGCGGCCGGGTTGATGAAGGTGACGCGGCCGTGGGTGTCCACGCCGTAAACACCGTCGGCAGTGGATTCGAGGATCAGGCGGATGCTGGCTTCCGAGCTGGAAAGCTGGGCGGTGCGCTCGGCGACCAGTTGTTCGAGGTGCTGCCGGTGCCGGCTCAGTTCGTTTTCGAGCGCCTTGCGTTCGGTGACGTTGCGGCAGACGCCGAAGACGCGATCGATACGGCCGCTGTCGTCGAAGGTGGCGCTGGCCCAGTCGGCGACCCAGATGTAGGTGCCGTTGGGGTGGCTCAGGCGGTATTCGATCGCGTATTCGGGGGCCTCGGGGGTGAGGCCGGCGAGGGCGGCCAGGAAGTGTTTCTCGTCGTCGGGATGGACGAGCTTGAAGTAGGCTTTTCCGGTGCCTTCCGGAGGCAGGCCCCAACTGCGGGGCAGGTTGCCGTTTCGATAGACCCTGTCGCTACCCGTGATGTATTCGTAGGCGAACATGTTGGCCGCGTGGAGGGCGAGGCGCATGCGCTTTTCGCTTTCCGCCAGGGCCGCTGCGGAGTGGGCGCTGGCGATGCCGATGGCCGCGGTGTGGGTGGCCATGTCGACCAGTTGTTCGGCGGTGTCGATCTGCAGCGCGGGGCCGGTGCTGTAAAGGGCGAAGGTGCCGAGCAGGCCGCCGCCGGCATCGAGGATGGGAGACGACCAGCAGGCGTGCAGCTTGGCCGCGCGGGCTGCGTCGTGCAGGCAGGCCCAGCGCGGGTCGGTCTGGATGTCGTCGATGAGGAGGGCGTCGTGCATGAAGGCGCTGCTTGCGTCGGCGTTCCTGTCGCTGCCGATGAGCAGGCCGTCCATGGCCCGGTTGAAGGCGTCGGGCAGGCTGGGGGCTGCGCCGTGGCGCAGGGTGCCGCTCGGCGCGTCGAAGAGGAGGACCGAGCAGAGCATGCCTTGGGCCTGGGATTCGAGGCCGCGTACCAGCTGATCGAGGACGAGGGGCAGCGGCGCATCGCTGGCGATCATTTCGAGGATGCGGTTCTGGGCCGCCTGCAGGCCGGCCACACGTTTCTGTTTGTCCACGTCGTGGGCGACGCAGAGATAGCCGACGGCGCGCTGTCTGCCGGAAGTGATCGGCGTGACGATTTCGGCGATTTGGACGAGGCTGTGATCCTTGCGCAGCCAGGTGCGCTCGTGTTGGTCGACATTGGCCGGGTTGTGGGCCGGGATCGGGGCGCCGGGCTTGTCGGGGGGCTGGAAGTGATCAAGGCGCAGCTTGCCAATGGTTTCTGCGGCGGTGTAGCCCAGCAGGTTTTCGGCGCCGCGGTTGAACACGGTGATGAGGCCTTTGCTGTCGGTGGAAATGATCGCCACTTCAGAGGCCGCGTCCAGCACGCCTTGCAGCAGGCGATTGCTGCGTGCCATGCGCCGGTAGAAAAGAAACACCGACATCAGGGCCAGGGCGGCCAGGGCCGCGGAGGCGGCGGCGCGCCAGCGCCACTCGCGGAGCATTTCGGCGTGGGAGACGCCGACGACAACGTACAGGGGGAAGTGTTCGAGCCTCTGGAAGCTGGTGGCCCGCTGGATGCCGTCGAAGCGGCTCGCGTTGGACAGGGTGCCGGATTTCCGGCCTTCGAGGATCAGCTGGTGAGCCGGGTGGGTGGGTTCGGACTTGTTGATGGCGCCGGGAACGTAGGGGCGGCGGGTGATGAGGGTGCCCGTGTCGATGCGACGAATTCCGGCGGCGCCGTCCGTGCCGAGCCGGGCATCTTCGAGCAGACGATCGAAATAGCTCAGGTCGAGGGGCGAGCTCACGGCACCGAGAAAACGCCCCTGCGAGTCGCGGATAGCGCGCAGCAGGATGACGGCGTTGCGGTCGGTGGTGCGGGATATGACCACGTCGGAAATGACCAGGCCGGCATCGGGGTCGTCGCGGACGCGCTGGAAGTGCGGGCGATCGGCCACGTTCATGGGGCGCAGCATTGTTGCGGTGGTCAGGCGAAGCTCGCCGCTGGCGTCGAAAATCCGGATGCTGTCCACCTGCGGGATGCGCGCAAGGTAGTGGCGCAGGCGGGGGGCTTCGGCTTGCCAGGTTTTTTGAAGCGCTGCCGGTTCGTCGATGAGGGGGGCGAGCAGGACGGCCGATTCTGCCAGCAGCATGTCGACCGTGTTGAGCGTGGTGTCGAGGGCGAAGGCGTTGACCCGGGCAACGCCGCTGGAGGTGGCTTCCGCCTTGTTGATGACGTCGTTATAGCCCGTCCAGGAAAGGTAGCCGAGCACGAGGGCCGTCGTCAGCATGGCGACGATCTGCCCCCAGTACGCCTTCGGCAGCGGGCTCCGATCGATCTGCTTTTTATCTCCCACCCGCTACTCTCCTGCCGGCGAAGATGCCGGGGGGTTCCTCTTGTTGCCGGGCTTGCAGCCTGCGGTCATCGTGTTTACGGCGAGTGGGTGGATGTCTTGATGCGGATGCCCATGAGGGCAACCGGGCCACCCGTGAAGGGGGCCCGGGTGGGTGATGCTGCTTACAACACTTCGGCGGCGTGGTCGGCGAGGCGGGAGCGTTCGCCACGCTGCAGGGTGATGTGGCCGGAATGGGCCCAGCCCTTGAAGCGATCGACCACGTAGGTGAGGCCCGACGAGCCTTCGGTGAGGTAGGGCGTGTCGATCTGCGCGATGTTGCCCATGCACACCACCTTGGTGCCGGGGCCGGCGCGGGTGATGAGGGTTTTCATCTGCTTGGGCGTCAGGTTCTGGGCTTCATCGATGATCAGGAACTTGTTGATGAAGGTGCGTCCGCGCATGAAGTTGAGGGACTTGATCTTGATGCGGCTCCTGATCAGGTCGCGCGTGGCGGCCCGGCCCCATTCGCCGCCCTCGCCGGTGGTGCCGTTGAGCACGTCCAGGTTATCTTCCAGGGCACCCATCCACGGGGCCATCTTTTCTTCCTCGGTGCCGGGCAGGAAGCCGATGTCCTCGCCCACCGGTACGGTGACGCGGGTCATGATGATTTCCGAGTAGCGCTTGGTCTCGAGCACCTGGGTCAGGCTGGCTGCCAGCGTGAGCAGCGTTTTGCCGGTGCCGGCCTGACCGAGGAGGGTGACGAAGTCGATCTCCGGGTTCATCAGCAGGTTGAGGGCGAAGTTCTGCTCCCGGTTGCGCGCCGTTATGCCCCAGGTGTTGTTCTTCTGGTGGGAGTAATCGATCAGGGTTTCAAGGGTGACGGTGCGTCCGGCCTTGTCCTTGACCCAGGCCTGCAGGGGCTGCTCGCCTTCGCCTTCCTGGAAGACGAATTCGTTGATCAGCAGGTCGGCGGTGTCGGGGCCCTTGAGCTTGTAGTAGGTGTGGCCGTCCTGCTTCCAGGATTCGAGATCCTTGCCGTTGGCTTCCCAGAAGGCGGTGTCGATCTCACGGGTGCCGGTGTAGAGCAGGTCGGTGTCTTCGAGAACCTTGTCGTTGAAGTAATCCTGTGCGGCGAGGCCCAGCGCACGGGCCTTGATGCGCATGTTGATGTCCTTGGACACCAGGATGACCGCGCGCTTCCGGTCGAACTTCTCGAAGAGGTGCAGCACCACCGCGAGGATCTGGTTGTCGCCCTTGGCCGTCGGCAGCGCCGCGGGCAGCTTGACATCGACCGCCTCGGTCTGGAGGAACAGGCGCCCGCTGGCCAGCTCGGATGACGGGCCGACGAGGCTGATGCCCGATTCGATGCCCTCGGGGCAGGAGTTGACGATTTCGTCGAGCGTGCGGCTGGCCTGCCGTGCGTTACGGGCCACTTCCGACATGCCCTTCTTGTTGGAGTCGAGCTCTTCGAGAGTCATCATCGGCACGAAGATGTCGTGCTCCTCGAAGCGGAACAGGCTCGTGGGGTCGTGCATCAGCACGTTGGTGTCGAGGACGAACAGCTTGGTGGCGGGGGTCTTGGACTTGCCGGTGCGGCGGGTTGCCATGGTGTCGGTCCTTCTCGGCGTGTGTGGGAGAGGAAGCGGGCGGGCTGTTAGAGGGTCTTGATGTAATCCAGCACTTCCTGGGCGTGACCGGGCACTTTCACGCCACGCCATTCGCGCCGCAGGATGCCGGCGGCGTCGATGACGAAGGTGCTGCGTTCTATGCCCCGCACCTGTTTGCCGTACATGTTCTTGAGTTTCATGACGCCGAAGAGCGTGCAGGCGGTTTCATCCGGGTCGGAGATGAGATCGAAGGGCAGGGCCTGCTTGGTGCGGAAGTTGTCGTGGGATTTGATGCTGTCGCGGGAGATGCCGAGCACGACGGCGCCTGCGGCAATGAATTCGTCGTGCAGGTCGCGGAAGTTCTGGCTTTCGGTGGTGCAGCCGGGGGTGCTGTCCTTCGGGTAGAAGTAGAGCACGACTTTCCGGCCTTGAAGGCTGGACAGGCTGAAGGCGGGGCTGCCGGTGGCGGCAAGGGTGAAGTCGGGTACGGCCTGATCGAGCATGGTGTCTCCGGAAACGTTGGTCGTCCGGTGCAGACTAATCGCAAGGCGGCAGACTGGCAATCCGCCCTGCGTGAAGATTTTCGTTCAGGCCGGATCGAAGATCAGCGCGGCCGCCACGTTGCGGTGCTCGGACACCAGGATGTTGTAGGTGCGGCACGCCGAACCCAGGTCCATCACCTCAAGCCCGATGCGGGCGTTGAACAGCGCCTTCATCAGTTTGGGTTGCGGAAAGCGCTGGCGCATTCCGGTACCCAGAATGATGATCTCGCAGCCGAGGCCGGCCAGACGCTCGAAGGCGGCTTCGTCGAGACTTTCGAAGTCGCCCTGGTGCCAGTCGGGCACGAGCTGCTGGGGCATCACGATCAGGTTTTGTTCGTGGCGGTCCGGCCCGATCATCACGTGCCGGGCGTCGTAGCGGGCGATGGTGTGGTACTGGGCATTCTGGTCGAGGTGGAGTTTCATGGCTTCTGTTCTCGGCGGTGGCGGGAGTTGATTTGCCCGGCTAGGGTGGCTTGGGTACCATTATAGCTTTGCGTCGTCTTGCGCCTGCCCGGGTATGCCCCCGGCCGTCACGCCAGCGGCGCCGGAATCATGAGCCGCCACACCAAACCGCGTGCTGTCAGCCGGCAGCCCGCGCTTATCAGTCAGGAAACGGAAAACGCCGTGCAACCCATTCGCAAGTCCGACAAACTCGCCAACGTCTGTTACGACATCCGCGGCCCCGTGCTGCAGAAGGCGAAGCAGATGGAGGACGAGGGCCACAAGATCATCAAGCTGAACATCGGCAACCTGGCGCCGTTCGGTTTCGATTCCCCGGAAGAAATCCAGCTCGACATGATCCGCAACCTGCCCAACGCGGCCGGCTATTCGGATTCGAAGGGGATCTTCTCGGCCCGCAAGGCGATCATGCATTACACCCAGCAAAAGCACATCAAGGGTGTGACGCTCGAAGACATCTACGTGGGTAATGGCGTTTCCGAACTGATCGTGATGGCCATGAACGCGCTGCTCAACACCGGCGACGAAGTGCTGGTGCCGGCCCCCGACTACCCGCTGTGGACCGCCGCGGTCAGCCTGTCGGGCGGCAACCCGCGTCATTACATCTGTGACGAATCCAACGGCTGGTTGCCGGATCTCGACGACATCCGCGCCAAGATCACGCCGCGCACCCGCGCCATCGTGATCATCAACCCGAACAACCCGACCGGTGCCGTCTATCCCGACGACACCCTGAAGGCCATCGTGGCCATTGCCCGCGAACACGGCCTGATCATCTACGCCGACGAAGTGTACGACAAGGTGCTCTACGAGGGCGTCACGCACACCTCCATCGGTTCGCTGTCGGAAGACGTGCTGACCGTCACCTTCAACGGCCTGTCCAAGAACTACCGCTCCTGTGGCTACCGCGCCGGCTGGATGGTGGTTTCCGGCGACCGCCGTCCGGCTGCCGATTACATCGAAGGCCTCAACATGCTGGCCTCGATGCGCCTGTGCGCCAACGTGCCCGGCCAGTTCGCCATCCAGACGGCCCTCGGTGGCTACCAGAGCATCGACGATCTGGTTGCCCCCGGCGGCCGCCTGCGTCGCCAGCGCGACCTTGCCTACGAGCTGATTACCGCCATTCCGGGGGTCAGTTGCGTCAAGCCCAAGGCCACGCTGTACATGTTCCCGAAGCTCGACGCCAAGATGTACCCCATCGAGGACGACCAGCAGTTCATCGCCGAACTGCTGGAGCAGGAAAAAGTCCTGCTGGTCCAGGGCACCGGCTTCAACTGGCCGACGCCGGATCATTTCCGGCTGGTTTTCCTGCCCTACGAGGACGACCTGAGGGATGCCGTCAACCGCATCGCCCGCTTCCTCGACGGCTACCGCAAACGTCACGGCACCTGATTTGCGGGTGAAGGGTGAAGCGTGAGGCGCGAGGGGTTCAACCCGCTCCGCACGCTGGCCCCTTTGCCTTTACCCTTAACTCTTCACTCTTGACCCTTCAACGAATATGAAACCCATCAATGTTGGCCTCCTGGGCATCGGCACCGTCGGCGGTGGCACCTTTACCGTTCTCAAGCGTAACGAAGAAGAAATCACCCGCCGTGCCGGCAGGCCGATCCGCATTACCGCGGTGGCCGACAAGAACCTCGAACTGGCAAAGAGCGTTGCCGGCGAAGGCGTGCGTCTGACCGACGACGCCTTCTCGATCGTCACCGACCCCGAGATCGACATCGTCGTCGAACTCATCGGCGGCTACGGCGTGGCCAAGGAGCTCGTGCTCAAGGCCATCGAAAACGGCAAGCACGTGGTCACCGCCAACAAGGCGCTGCTCGCTGTGCATGGCAATGAAATCTTCGCCGCCGCCCAGAAGAAGGGCGTGATGGTCGCCTTCGAAGCTGCCGTGGCCGGTGGCATCCCCATCATCAAGGCGCTGCGCGAAGGCCTCTCTGCCAACCGCATCCAGTGGCTGGCCGGCATCATCAACGGCACCACCAACTTCATCCTGTCCGAGATGCGCGACAAGGGCCTGCCCTTCGCGGAGGTGCTCAAGGAAGCCCAGGCGCTCGGCTACGCCGAAGCCGACCCCACCTTCGACATCGAAGGCGTCGACGCCGCCCACAAGGCCACCCTGATGGCCTCCATCGCCTTTGGCGTGCCGGTGCAGTTCGACAAGGCTTACGTCGAGGGCATCAGCAAGCTCGACGGCGTCGATATCAAGTACGCCGAACAACTCGGCTACCGCATCAAGCTGCTGGGCATCGCCCGCCGCCGTCCGCAGGGCATCGAGCTGCGCGTGCATCCCACGCTGATTCCCGAAAAGCGCCTGATCGCCAACGTCGAAGGCGCCATGAACGCCGTGCTGGTGCAGGGCGATGCCGTTGGCGCCACCCTTTACTACGGCAAGGGCGCCGGCGCCGAGCCGACTGCCAGCGCCGTGATCGCCGACCTCGTCGACGTGACCCGCCTGCACACCTCCGACCCGGAACACCGCGTGCCGCATCTGGCCTTCCAGCCCGACCAGATCACCGAACTGCCCATGCTGCCGATCGACGAAGTCGAGACCAGCTACTACCTGCGCCTGCGTGTCGACGACAAGCCGGGCGTACTCGCCGATGTCACCCGCATCCTGGCCGACCAGTCAATTTCCATCGACGCCATGCTCCAGCGCGAACCGGAAGAGGGCGAGTCGCAAACCGACATCATCATCCTCACCCATCTCACCATCGAGAAAAACATGAACGCCGCCATCGCCAAGGTTGAAAGCCTTGAGTCGGTGACCGGCAAGGTGACCCGCCTGCGCCTGGAAAATCTTTGATTGGTTTTCCGGTTTGAAATAAAAAAGCCGCGCTGGTCGCGGCTTTTTTATTGCTGTGTGCAACGCGACTCAGCGCAGAACCCGTCCGTCACGACTCAGGACGGTGAGGTCTACGAAGCGTGAGCCGTTGTGGCTGGCCGGCGTGTAGCCGAGCTTGTAACCGCCCAGGTCGAAGTTGCTGCTTTCGAGCGTGTTGACCAGCTTTTCGCGGGTCAGATCCTTGCCGGTTTTACGAATGGCCTCGGCCATCAGTTTGGCGTTGATGAAGCCTTCGAGCCCGTAGTAGCTGTAGTTGCCGTGTTTGGCGAAGGCCTGCAGGGCCTTGTGATATTCCTTGACGACGGGCAGCGTGTCGTTCCAGGGGTAGGGCATGGCCTGGGAGATGCCGATGCCGTGCGCTTCCCTGGCGCCCATTTCTGCAACCAGGATGTCTGCGCCGATCGGCGAGAGGGTGGAGAACTGCGGTGATTGACCGGCCTTGCGCATCTGCCGTACGAATTCGGCGGTGGGCTTGAACAGCGTCACCATGATGACGGCCTGCGGGTTGGCCTTGGCGATCTGGGCAACGGCGCCTTCTACCTGCTGCGAGTTGCGTTCGACCGAGCCTTCGGCGACCGGCTTGAGCTTGTGCCGGGCGAGGGCGCTGACGACGCCATCCTTGCCGGACTTGCCAAAGCCGTCGTTCTGGTAGAACACCGCGATCTGCGTGATACCGAGCGCGACGAGGTGATTGACGATGGATTCGGTCTCGTCGGAGTAGCTCGCGCGGAGGTGGAACATATAGCGATTGACCGGCGAGCGCAGGCTGCCCGCGCCGCTGATGGTGCCCAGCAGCGGCACTTTTGCGTCGCTGAAAACCTTCATGGCCTCGGTGGTCGGCGACGAGCCGTAATAAGCCATCAGCGCGAAAACCTTGCTTTCGTTGATCAGCTTGCGGGTATTGGCGACGGTCTTTTCCGTTTCATAGCCGTCGTCGAGGGCCAGCAGTTCGATCTTCTTGCCGCCGACTCCGCCTGCAGCGTTCAGCTGCGCGAAGTAGGCCAGGGCGCCTTCCCTCATTTCCTTGCCGTAGGCGCCGTTGGGGCCGGTGAATGGCGCCGACATGCCGAGGGTGATGGTGCTGTCGCTGACGCCCGGATCAGCCGCCTGAGCGGCGGTGGTTGCGGCAAGGAGCAGTCCGGAGCCGAGGGCGGCGAGCAGGGACTTGAGCTTTTGGAGGCGCATGGGAATCGCTATTCTGGATTGATGGACGGAAAACCATCTTCGAGTATAGGGCAAACAAATGTGACGCAGGAATGCCGCGGGCGAAAGGCGTTTCCGAAATGGATGCCCTGAAATCCGGGTTGCATAAAGACGCTGGCCAGTACCCGGAGAAAATCTTTCCGGATGCTGGCCAGCGGCGATGAAGCGGGGTGAAGGAAGGCTTCAGCGTGTTCAGCCGCTGAAGAAATCCTTCACCTTGTCCATCCACGACTTGGCTTTCGGATTGTGGCGCTCTGCGTTGGTCGAGGCAATGTCGCCGAATTCGCGCAGCAGTTCCTTCTGGCGATCGGTGAGCTTGACCGGGGTTTCGACGATCACGTGAACCATCAGGTCGCCGGGCGCGTGGCTGCGCACGTTGCGGATGCCCTTGCCGCGCAGGCGGAAGACCTTTGCGCTCTGGGTTTCGGCCGGGATGCGGATGCTGGCCGCACCGTCGAGGGTCGGGATCTCGATTTCGCCGCCGAGGGCTGCCGTGGTGAAGCTGATCGGCATCTCGCAGTGGAGGTCGTCCCCGTCACGCTGAAAGACCGCGTGCTGCTTGATGTGGATTTCCACGTAGAGATCGCCGGCAGGGCCGCCATTGACGCCCGGTTCGCCCTGGCCGCCGTGGCGCAGGCGCATGCCGTTGTCGATGCCGGCCGGAATCTTCACTTCCAGCGTTTTCTGGCGCTTGACGCGTCCGGCGCCGCCGCAGGATGTGCAGGGTTCGGGAATGATGCGGCCGCTGCCGTGGCACTTCGGGCAGGTCTGCTGGATCGAGAAGAAGCCTTGCTGGATGCGCACCTGGCCCGCGCCGCCGCAGGTCGGGCAGGTTTTGGGCTGGGTGCCGGGCTTGGCGCCGGTGCCGTGGCAGGGCTCGCATTCTTCCTGGGCAGGAATGCGGATCGTCTTTTCGGCGCCGCGGGCGGCCTCTTCGAGACTGATCTCGAGGTTGTAGCGCAGATCGGCGCCGCGATAGACGTTGGAGCGCCCGCGTCCGCCACCACCGCCGCCTCCTCCGAAGATATCCCCGAAGATGTCTCCGAAGGCGTCGGCGAAGCCGTCGAAGCCCTGGCCGCCACCGCCGCCGCCCATGGACGGGTTGACGCCTTCGTGGCCGTAGCGGTCGTAGGCGGCGCGCTTGTTGGCGTCGGTGAGGATTTCGTAGGCTTCCTTGCCTTCCTTGAACTTCTCTTCAGCTTCCTTGTTGTCCGGGTTGCGGTCCGGGTGGAACTTCATGGCCAGCTTGCGGTAGGCCTTTTTCAGCTCGTCCTCAGAGGCGTCGCGATTGACGCCGAGGACTTCGTATAAATCCCGTTTCGCCATTTTTGGGTGCTCTGGCTATCTTGTGGAAAGGCCGAGCCGCACGGTGCGCGATGCACCGGCATGGCTCGGCCGGGTTTGTCGGTTCGGCTTTTTGAACCGGACAGGCTTACTTCTTGTCCTTCACCTCGGTGAATTCGGCATCCACCACGTCCGGATCATTGGACTGGGCGCCGCTGGCAGAAGCACCTGCTCCCGCACCTGCGCCGCCGGCAGCACCGGCTTCGGCCTGGGCCTGGGCGTAGATGTGCTCGCCGAGCTTCTGGCTGACGGTGCCGAGCGCTTCGCTCTTGGCGTCGATGGCGGCCTTGTCGCCGGACTTGATGGCTTCTTCGGCTTCGGCGATGGCGGTTTCGATCTTGGCCTTGTCGTCGCCGATCTTGTCGCCGTGCTCGGCCAGGGCCTTCTTCACGGAGTGAACCAGGGTGTCGAGCTGGTTGCGGGCATCGACCAGTTCGTGAGCCTTCTTGTCTTCCTCGGCGTGAGCTTCGGCGTCGCGCACCATGGCCTGGATCTCTTCATCGGAGAGGCCGGAGTTGGCCTTGATGGTGATCTTGTTTTCCTTGCCGGTGGCTTTGTCCTTGGCGGACACGTGCAGGATGCCGTTGGCGTCGATGTCGAAGGTGACTTCGATCTGCGGCATACCGCGCGGCGACGGCGGGATGTCGGACAGGTTGAACTGGCCGAGGCTCTTGTTGCCGTTGGCCATCTCGCGCTCGCCCTGCAGCACGTGGATGGTGACCGCGGACTGGTTGTCGTCGGCGGTGGAGAACACCTGCGAGGCCTTGGTCGGGATCGTGGTGTTCTTCTGGATCAGCTTGGTCATCACGCCGCCCAGGGTTTCGATGCCCAGGGACAGGGGGGAGACGTCGAGGAGCAGCACGTCCTTGACTTCGCCCTGCAGCACGCCGCCCTGGATGGAGGCGCCGACAGCGACGGCCTCGTCCGGGTTCACGTCGCGGCGGGGATCCTTGCCGAAGAATTCCTTCACCTTCTCGATGACCTTGGGCATGCGGGTCTGGCCGCCGACCAGGATCACGTCGTCGATGTCGGAAACCTTGACGCCAGCGTCCTTGAGGGCGATGCGGCAGGGCTCGATGGTGCGCTCGACCAGCTCTTCGACCAGCGACTCGAACTTGGCGCGGGTGATCTTCAGCGCCAGGTGCTTCGGGCCGGTGGCATCAGCGGTGATGTAGGGTAGGTTGATTTCGGTTTGCTGACCGGAGGACAGCTCGATCTTGGCCTTTTCGGCGGCTTCCTTGAGGCGCTGCAGGGCCAGCACGTCGTTCTTGAGATCGACGCCTTGCTCTTTTTTGAACTCGGTGACGATGTAGTCGATGATGCGCTGGTCGAAGTCTTCGCCGCCCAGGAAGGTGTCGCCGTTGGTGGACAGCACCTCGAACTGCTTCTCGCCATCGACGTCGGCGATCTCGATGATCGACACGTCGAAGGTGCCGCCACCCAGGTCGTAGACGGCGATCTTGCGGTCGCCCTTCTCGTTCTTGTCGAGGCCGAAGGCCAGCGCGGCCGCGGTCGGCTCGTTGATGATGCGCTTGACGTCGAGGCCGGCGATGCGGCCGGCGTCCTTGGTGGCCTGGCGCTGGCTGTCGTTGAAGTAGGCCGGCACGGTGATGACGGCTTCGGTGACTTCTTCGCCGAGGTAGTCTTCGGCGGTCTTCTTCATCTTGCGCAGCACTTCGGCAGAAACCTGCGGCGGGGCCATTTTTTTGCCGCGCACTTCAACCCAGGCGTCGCCGTTGTCGGCCTTGGCAATGGTGAAGGGCATCAGGTCGATGTCCTTCTGTACTTCCTTTTCTTCGAAGCGACGGCCGATCAGGCGCTTGATTGCGTAGATGGTGTTCTTGGCGTTGGTGACGGCCTGGCGCTTGGCCGGCGCGCCGCACAGGATTTCGCCGTCGTCGGCATAGGCCACGACGGACGGGGTGGTGCGCGCACCTTCGGAGTTTTCGATGACCTTTGGCTTGCCGCCTTCCATCACGGAAACGCAGCTGTTGGTGGTGCCGAGGTCGATGCCGATAATCTTGCCCATGAAAGTTCCTTCAGTTCGAATTCTGTTTGACGTGGCGGCCGATCGTCTCGGCGCCCTGGCTTGCTAACGAATATGGGGATGCTGTGGCCGGTTTCAAGCGGCGGGTTTTGCTTTTGAGACGATGACCAGTGCGGGGCGCATCGTGCGCTCATGGAGCAGGTAGCCCTTTTGTAGCACGGTGATCACGGTGTTCGGCTCACCGTCGGCCTCAAGGGCGCTGATGGCCTGGTGCTTGTTGGGGTCGAACTTTTCGCCGACCGGGTTGATTTCGGTGACGTTGGCGCTCTGGAACGCAGAAGCGAGCTGCTTGAGTGTGAGTTCGACGCCCTGGCGGAGGGTTTCGAGGGTGGCGTTGTCGGTGGCGAGGGCGGCTTCGAGGCTGTCCTTGACCGGCAGCATGGCCTGGGCGAACTTGTCGGCGGCAAATTTGCCGGCCTTGGCAATGTCGTCCTGGGCGCGGCGGCGGACGTTTTCCGTCTCGGCCTTGGCGCGCAGCCAGGCGTCGTGGTGCTCGGCGGCGTTCAGTTCGGCCTGGCGGAGCAGCTCGGCAAGGCTGGGCAGGGTGTCGATACCCGGCACGTCGGCAACGGGCGTCTGCGTTTCGGCACCGGTGTCGGCGACGTTCTCCACAAGCTCCGGCGCGGCCTTGTTCTCGGGGCTCAGAGGGGTTTCTTGATCTTGCATGGGTAACGGCTCCTTTTTTTGACTCGCACTAACTGGGGGCGGAAGGATAAAATTTCAAGAGCTATTTCCGCGCGCATTGAAGTCGTTACCGGAAAGCAGGCGAAGCAAGTGTAAAATCAACCCACTCCGGGCTGGTCCCGGTCATCTTTACGGACTCTGCGGCGTAAAGCAGGTATGGAAAAAACACCTGAAAAAATCGGCAAGTACAAGCTGGTCCGTGAGGTCGGCCGCGGTGCTACGGCCACGGTCTATCTGGCTGAGCATCCGCAGTACCCCGAAAATGTCGCGCTCAAGCTGATCCGCTTCGACGACAAATCCAAGGACACGGCCAAGTGGAACCGGCGCCTGCTCAAGCTGCTGCGCGCCGAGATGGATGTTTCCCGCCGTCTGGATCACCCCAACATCATCAAGGTCTTCGATACGACGGTCGAGAAGGATTACGCCTATCTCGTCATGGAGTATTTTCCGGGCACGACCCTGGAGCATTACTGCAGCTTCCAGAATCTCCTGCCGCTCCATCGCACGATCGGCATGATCTTCAAGTGCGCGATGGCCCTCGATTACGCGTACCGGCAGGGCATCGTTCACCGCGACATCAAGCCGGCCAACATCCTGGTTGATGAGCACGACAACGTAAAGATCACCGACTTCGGTCTGGCGCTCAACATCAGCAAGAAAAGCGCGTCGGATTCCACCTTCATCATGGGCGTCGGCTCGCCGGCCTACATGAGCCCCGAGCAGATCAAGGGCTATCCGCTCAACCAGAAGACCGACCTGTTCTCACTGGGGGTCGTGCTCTTTCACATGCTTACCGGGCGCCTGCCCTTCAGGGCAAAGAACCCGGCCCAGCTGATCTACAAGATCATCAACACCGAGCCTCCGCTGGTCTCGCAGATCAATTCCGAACTGCCTGAGCAACTCGACCAGGTCATTCGCAAGGCGCTGGAGAAGGATCTCTATTCCCGCTACAAGAACGGTGCCGATTTTGCGAAGGATCTGTCTGCGGTTCGCTACAAGATTCTCGACGACACCTCGGTGCCGGTCGACAACACCCGCTATTCCATCCTGCGCAAGATGCCGTTTTTCACGGAATTCGAAGACGTGGAAATCTGGGAGATCCTGCGTTTTTCCCGTTGGCGGAAATCGGATTCCAACACGCTGTTGATGCGTGAAGGTGATTCGGACCAGCGCTTCGGGATCGTCATCGACGGGCGAGTCGAGGTTTCGGTGGATGGCCAGCGGGTCAGCGAGGTGTCTTACGGCGAGGTTTTCGGCGAGTTGGCCTACCTCGACGAACAGGACCACAAGCACATGTACACCGCGGTCACCACCACGACCACCACCTATCTCGAACTCAATCCGGCGGCGCTCTCGCTGGCGACGGACGAGTGCCAGGATGCTTTCCGCCGCCGCCTTGTGACGATTGTGGCGCGCCGGCTCGGGAGCGCCTACCGGGAGCTGGCCAAAACCGGTGCTCCCGCCGAGCGTATTACCGCCAGCGGTTTCGGCATGGAACTGCAGCTCCTCGACAACTGAGGTGCTGCGCCATCGGGCGCGTAAAAACTCAGCATTTCACCCCAGCTTGGACAGCGTCCAGCGGCGGATGTCGTCTGTGCTCATTGCGCCGGCCTGCCGGGCGATCTCGCGGCCGTGGCGGATCAGCAGCAGGGTTGGAATGCTGCGGATTCCGAAACGCGCTGCCAGCCCCTGTTCTTCCTCGGTATTGACCTTTCCCAGCCTTACCTGTGGCTCGAGCTGTGTGGCTGCCGCTGTGAAGGCTGGAGCCATGCTGCGGCAGGGCCCGCACCAGGGCGCCCAGAAATCCACAAGCAGCGGCAGGTCGCTGCGTTCGGCGTGGGCGGCAAAGTTTCCAGCCGTCAGGGTGACAGGCGCGCCGGCGAACAGGCTGTGCTTGCAACGTCCGCAGGTGCCGTTGTCGTTCAGCTTGTCGGCCGGAACCCGGTTGAGTGCGTGGCAGTGGGGGCAAGGAACAAGGAGTGCTTCGCTCATGATCGTGGCGCCAGGTCGTGGATGTCCAGTCAGTTAGATGGGGTGGGGGGCACGACTTTCAAGCGGTCCCTTGCCGGGGCCGTGGTGCAGACAACTAAAGTTCTCCCCAATTTGGCCGAAATCGCTTCCTGAGTCGCGATGTCTTCGCGGAACCTTGGGAGGTGGCCTGTGAGCCGAGGCAGCACTTATGGAATCAGTCGGGTGGATAACGAAACCAGTCGCACTCACGGCTGGCTGGTGACCATCCAGCGGCGCGGAGTTATTTACCGGAAACATTTCAGTGACGGGGTGTTTGGCGGCAAGCCGCGTTCATTTGCGGCGGCAAAGGAATATCGCGACGAAATCATTGCCGCGCACCCGCCGCTTTCGATGCAGGAATACTCCAACATCGTCAAAAAGAACAACCGCTCGGGCGTGGTCGGCGTGTGTCGCTACTGCGCTTCGGAAACCCGCGATCTGCCTGAAGAAAAGCAGCGCTGGTTCTGGGTGGCGTCGTGGCCCCTGCCTGATGGCCGGCGCAAGCGGGTGAAGTTTTCAGTCAAGAAATATGGCGAGGACGGAGCTTTCCAGATGGCCATGGATGCACGCTCTTCGGCGCTTGGCAAGCTGGTGGGCGCATTCGATCCGGGTGCTGTCCGTCGTAAGGCGACCCGTCGCCGCGCTGCGGGTGTTCCCGCGAGCGGAGCGCACTGACCCGCGCACAACACGGCCCGGGCTTGCGTGCCGTGTTGTACGCAGGCCCGGCAGGCTCAGTTCCTGTCGTCGGCCAGGGCCAGGCCAACCATCCAGGTCAGGACGCTATATAACAGAGCACCCCAGAACGCCGTCCAGAAATCCGGCACCACGAAGCCTTGTACAAGGCCCGATACCGCCCAGAACATCAGTGCATTGATCACCAGCGTGAATAGGCCGAGGGTCAGGATGGTGATGGGCAGGGTGATGAGGATGAGCAGCGGCCGGATGATTGCATTCACGAAACCCAGCAACACGGCGCTGATCAGCGCCGCGGTGTAGCTGTCCACCTTTACGCTCGACACCAGTTCCGGGATCAGCATCAGCGCGACCGCGTTGAGTATCCAGCGCAGGATCAGTTTCATTTCATTTCTCCGGCAGACATTTCTGTTTTTGCGGGGCCTTCACGCGCGGGCACCCAGTTCGCGGGCCCGGCTTGCCTGGCGGGCAAGGGTGTCCTGGGCGGGTCGGGCTTCGGTCACCCAGTTGCCCATCTGGCGCAGCGACAGGGCCATCAGCGCTTCGATCCAGTCCTGCCGTTCATTCAGGCAGGGGATGTAGCCAAAGCGCTTGCCGCCCGCATGCAGGAAGGCTTCGCGGCATTCCATGTTGATTTCTTCGAGGGTTTCGAGGCAGTCGGAAACGAAGCCCGGGCACATCACGTCCACCGAACCGACGCCCGTGCGGGCGAGTTCTTCCAGCGTGGGCTGGGTATAGGGCTTGAGCCATTCTGCCTTGCCGAAGCGTGACTGGAAGCTGACGATCAGCCGCTCGGGCGGAAGCTTGAGGGCTTCGCCGAGCAGGCGGCCGGTTTTGTAGCACTCGCAGTGGTACGGGTCGCCCAGGTCGAGCGAGCGCCGCGGAATGCCGTGGAAGCTCAGCACCAGACGGTCGGCCTGGCCGTTTTTCTTCCAGTGTTCATGCACCGATGCGGCCAGTGCCTGGATATAGCCCGGGTCGTCGGCAAAGCTGCGCACGTAGCGGATTTCAGGCAGGTTGCGCCAGTGGCGCAGGCTGGTGGCGACTTCGTCGATGACCGTTGCGGTGGTGCTGGCGGCGAATTGAGGGTAGAGCGGCACGACCAGGATGCGTGTGCAGCCGGCGGCGCGCATGGCGTCGAGCTGGCTGCGGATCGACGGCTGGCCGTAGCGCATGGCCCAATTCACCACCAGCTCGCGCTCGCCGGCCTGGGTCAGGTAGCCGGCCAGCAGCTTGGCCTGCTTTTCGGTGTGGGCCTTGAGTGGAGAGCCTTCGTCTGTCCAGACGCTGGCATATTTTTTGGCAGACTTGGCCGGCCGGACGGTGAGGATGATGCCGTTGAGGATGGGCCACCAGAGCAGGCGCGGGATTTCCACGACCCGCGGGTCGGACAGAAATTCCTTGAGATAGGGGCGCAGGGCCGCGGCCGTGGGCGCTGCCGGCGTGCCGAGATTGACGATCAGAATGCCGGTGCGCGGCGTCTGACCATGGGTGTACGCTGGCTCTTGCCAGAATCGGGTCATCGGAAAGGCTTTCTAGTTTTGGCCCGACAGGGCACTGGTGAGGAGGCGGGCGGTGACGTCCACGATGGGGATGACCCGCTCGTAGGCCATGCGGGTAGGGCCGATGACACCGATCGAGCCGACGAGCTGGCCGTCCACCTCGTAGGGCGCGGTGACGACACTGCAGTCGTCGAGAGGGCTGAGGCCACTTTCGCCGCCGATGAAGATCTGGACGCCCTGAGCCCGGTTGGAGATGTCGAGCAATTGCATCAGGCCGGTCTTTTGCTCGAAGAGCTTGAACAGGTCGCGCAGGCGGGCCATGTTCGAGGACAGGTCTTCGGCGTCGAGGAGGTTTGTTTTGCCGGAGATGACATACGTTGACTGGGTTTCTTCCAGAACCTCGCTGCCGGCCTCGACGGCAGCGCTCATCAGCTCGGTCATGTCCGAGCGCAGTTGCTTGAGTTCGTCCTGGATGCGGTGGCGGATTTCGTGGAAGGCGAAGCCGGCGAAGTGCTGGTTGAGATAGTTGGCCGCCGTGACGAGCTCGGAAGGGCTGTAGCCGCGCTTGGTGAACAGGATGCGGTTCTGCACGTCGCCCGCCGTGGTGACGAGGATCAGCAGGATTCGGGTGTCCGACAGGCTGACGAATTCGATCTGGCGTATTTTGAGCGCGTCCTGTCTGGGCGAGACGACGACGCCGGCGAAGTGGGTCAGACCCGACAGCAACTGCGACGCGGCGCTGATGACGCGCTGCGGTTCGCCCGGCTGGATCTGGCCTTTGAGCTCCTGCAGCTGGCCAAGCCCCAGCGGCTGCACGGTGAGCAGGCTGTCGACAAAGAACCGGTAGCCGAGGGCCGTGGGGATGCGTCCGGCGGATGTGTGCGGGCTGGTGATGAAGCCGAGCTCTTCCAGATCAGACATCACGTTGCGCACGGTGGCTGGCGAGAGCTGGAGCCCGGAGTAGCGGGACAGCGCACGCGAGCCGACGGGCTGGCCTTCGGCGATGTAATGCTCCACCAGGGTCTTGAGGAGGATTTGCGAGCGTTGGTCGAGGCTGGTCATGGTTGCAACTTTGGAGGTTCGCAGGGATTCTAAGGAAGGCTGGCGATCATGAGAAGAACAAGCGCGTGGTGGGCCGTGCGATTTGCCGGCGGCGCAGAAGAATGTGGTTTAATCGATCCATGACCTGCGAATTCAAGACCATCGCACTGATAGGCAAATACCAGAGCCCCGAAGTGGCTGAGGCCGTGCTCCGCCTCGCCGACTATCTGCGCAATCTGGGGCTGAATGTGCTGATCGAACAGGGTACGGCAAGTTCCACTGGATTGAGTGCCGGATTTTCGGTTGCCACCTACGAGGAGATCGGCGGCCACGCGGATCTGGCCGTGGTGCTCGGCGGTGACGGCACGCTGCTCAACAGCGCCTGCCGGCTTGCCGAATACAACGTGCCGCTGGCGGGCGTCAATCAGGGCCGGCTCGGGTTTCTGACGGACATCTCCCGTGAGGTGGCTCTCGAGAAAATCGGTGAAATCCTGCGCGGTCGCTATGCCGAGGAATCCCGCATCCTGCTTGATGCGGAAGTGCTGCGCAACGGCCAGCGGGTCTTTCATACAGTGGCCCTCAACGATGTCGTCGTCAATAAGGGAGATCTGGGGCGCATGATCGAATTCGACCTGCGCATCGACGACGAGTTCGTATACACCCAGCGTTCCGACGGCATGATCATCTCCACGCCCACCGGCTCGACAGCCTACGCGCTGTCGGCCAATGGCCCGATTCTGCATCCCAGCGTCGAGGGCATCGCGCTGGTGCCGATGTGTCCCCATACACTCACGGCGCGGCCAATCACGCTGCCGGACACCAGCAGGATCGACATCGTCCTGCTGCCGCCCCACGACTCCCGCGTTCACTTCGACGGCCAGACCCGCTACGACACCCGTGCGGGCGACACCGTGCGGATCACCCGTTCGCCCCACAGCGTTCGCCTGTTGCATCCCGAGGGCTACAGTTATTTCGCAATGTTGCGCGAGAAGCTGCACTGGAGCTCCACGCCCCGCCATAGCTGACCGAGTCATCCATTCGCTTTATTCATGCTGCGTCATCTCTCCATTCGCGATTTTGTTATCGTCGATCAGCTCGAACTCGAGTTCGATTCCGGCTTTGGCGCCCTTACCGGTGAAACCGGTGCCGGTAAATCCATTCTTCTTGATGCCCTCGGGCTCGCTCTGGGCGGCAAGGCCGAGGCGGGCATGGTGCGCACGGGGCAGGCTCGGGCGGAGATCGTCGCCGACTTCGACCTGCCGGCCGGGAGCCCCCTGCGGGACTGGCTGGCCGAGCAGGAAATCGACGCCTCGGATGGCAGCGTGCTGCTCCGCCGGGTGCTCGAGAGCGGTGGCCGCTCGCGGGCCTGGCTCAACGGTTCGCCGGTGGTGCTGACCCAGTTGCGTGCGGCCGGCGAGTGGCTGGCCGACATCCACGGCCAGCATGCCCACCACGCACTCTTGCGCACCGACGCCCAGCTCGCGCTGGTCGATGCCCACGGCGGCCTCGCTGCCCGGGCGGCCGAGGTGGCGGAGCTTTACCGCGCCTGGTCTGTGCTGCGGCGTGCCCGTGAAGCGGCGGAGGAGGGCGCCTCGTCCACCGAAAGGGAGCGTGAGCTTCTTGGCTGGCAGGTCAGTGAATTGCGTGAACTGGCGTTCGACGTCGACGAGTGGAACGCGCTTAACCAGGAGCAGGCCCGTCTCGCCCACGCAGCCAGCCTCATCGAAGGCAGCGCCGAAGTCCTCGACGGGCTGGTGGATGGCGAGTACGCGCTGGCGCCGCAGCTCGAACGCCTGCTCGGCCGCGTTGCCGACATGGCCCAGCATGACGGGCAGCTGACCGATGTCCAGGAGCTTCTCGGCAGCGCCAGCATTCAGCTCGATGAAGCGCTGCATGCAATGCGCCGTTACCGCGACCGCCTCGATCTCGATCCGGGGCGGCTGGCGGAAATCGACCTGCGCATCCAGGCGGTGACCGCCGCGGCGCGCAAGTACCGTGTCGCGCCGGAAGGCCTGCCGGACGTGCTGGCGGAGAGTATCGCTCGCCTCGAACGGCTGACCCGGCAATCCGATCCGGAGGCGCTGGCCCGCGAAGAGGCTGCGGCACGAGGCGTTTTCATGGGGGTCGCGCAGAAGCTTTCCGGCGCGCGTCAGAAGGTGGCCGCCGAGCTGTCGGCGGCCGTCACCGAGGCGATGCAGTCTCTTGCCATGGCAGGAAGCTGCTTCGATATAGCGCTGCGGGCGGTCGAGGAAGGGTGTGCCAGCGGGCTGGAAACCGTCGAGTTTCTGGTGACCGCCAACGCCAGCCAGCCGCTGCGTCCGCTGGCCAGGGTAGCCTCGGGAGGCGAGCTGTCGCGCATCGGCCTGGCTATCCAGGTCATCACCAGCCGCAACGCGGCCACGCCGACGCTGATTTTCGACGAAGTGGATGTAGGGATAGGCGGTCGTGTGGCGGAGATTGTCGGACGGCTGCTCAGGCAGCTCGGTGACGATCGACAGGTGCTGTGCGTCACCCATCTGCCGCAGGTGGCGGCCCAGGCGAACTGGCAGTGGTCGATCGCCAAGGAAACCCGCGAAGGCCAGACCCTGTCGAGCGTAAGGCAGCTCGATGCCGGCGCCCGAATCGAGGAAATCGCGCGGATGCTCGGTGGTGTGAACATCACCGACACAACCCGCAGCCACGCAGCAGAAATGCTCGGCCTGCAGGGCTAGACGGGCGGATTCAGCTCGTTCTGCCAGGCCGCTTGTTCCGGCCTCGGTCAGCAATCTTCGCTAATGCGACGAGGGCTGGCGGTGCAAGGAATGCTTCTGCGGCGATGTGGCGGCGGCGCCGCTGGAAGTCCTAGCGGGTGCTGCTGGTGTGCTGCCCTGCTGCCGGCTTGTGGGGGCAGTCGGTTTTGGTGCAATCCACATACAGGTAAAGAGCGTGCGCACGCACGCTGAAGCCGCGTTCTGCGGCGATCCTGTTTTGCCTGTCCTCGATCTCGGGATCGAAGAACTCCTCGACGTTGCCGCATTGCAGGCAGACCAGGTGGTCGTGGTGATTGCCTTCGTTCAGCTCGAAAACAGCTTTGCCGGATTCGAAGTAATGGCGTTCGAGCAGGCCGGCCTGCTCGAACTGGGTAAGCACCCGGTAAACCGTGGCCAGGCCGATATCCATGTCTTCGGCGATGAGCAGGCGATAGACGTCTTCGGCGGTCAGGTGGCGGTTTTCGGCTTTCTGGAAAAGATCGAGGATCTTTAGCCGTGGGAAAGTTGCCTTCAGGCCGATACTTTTGAGACTCTGGGAATTGCTGGACATGGAGGCCCCGAAAAACAGGAGATGGCGGCCGGGAGCCCGGCCAGCCCCGTATGATATAGTTTCTGCCCCTCGTTGAGAATGCGGCCTGCCGGTCGTATTCGCGTCCGCCCCCAGAAACGTCATGCGCAAACAGATTTGTTCCGCCCTGCCCGTTGCGGCAGTGCTTGCTGCCCTGAGCGCGGCACTTTCCGGCTGCTCTGTCACCACCCTCAGTGATTTCGTGAAGCCCTACCGGATCGATGTGCGGCAGGGCAATTACGTAACCCAGGACATGGTCGCCCAGCTCAAACCGGGCATGACCCGCGAGCAGGTGCGCTTTGTGCTGGGCACGCCGCTGGTGGCCGATGTCTTTCACTCTGACCGTTGGGATTACATCTATCGCTTTCTGCCTGGCAAGGGTGAGCCGCAGGAGCGGCGCCTTGCAGTTGTCTTCGAGGACGGCCGGCTGGCGCGCCTCGAAGGCGATGTCCGTGCCGAGGAGGCACAGCCCGGGGCGCAGTGAGGCCAGGGCTGCGGCCTTTACCTTGACTGTCTTTATCTGCCCTCATCTTTTCTCTCTCCCAAATCCTTCAATTCCGGGGAACACATGAATCAAGTTCGTATCGCGATTGCCGGTGCGTCCGGACGCATGGGTCGGATGCTTGTCGAAACCACCCTCAAATCCTCCGATCTCGTCCTGGTTGCGGCCTTCGAGCATCCTGGCAGCCCGTTCATCGGCAAAGATGCCGGTGAGCTGGCCGGCCTGCCCTGTGGCGTGGCGATCACCAGTGACGTGGCTGCGGGCCTCGCCAAGGCCGACTGCCTGATCGACTTCACCCGTCCGGAAGCCACCCTCCGGCAT
Source organism: Zoogloea sp. (assembly GCF_030157465.1). GTDB lineage: Bacteria > Pseudomonadota > Gammaproteobacteria > Burkholderiales > Rhodocyclaceae > Zoogloea. The sequence continues at coordinate 21,869 of NZ_JAOAUU010000077.1, read as the reverse complement.
CTCGAACTGGCTCGTGCCGCATGTTGCGGCATGGTGATCGGCACGACCGGTTTCTCGGCCGAGGGCAAGGCGGCAATCGCCTCGGCGGCGGAGCACATTCCGGTGGTCTTTGCGCCAAACATGGCGGTCGGCATGAACGCCGTGTTCAAGCTGCTCGACATGGCTGCGCGCATCCTCAACGAAGGCTACGACGTTGAAATCATCGAGGCCCATCACCGCCTCAAGGTCGATGCGCCGTCGGGCACCGCCCTGCGCATGGGCGAGGTGGTTGCAGGGGCGCTCGGGCGTGATCTGGAGTCCTGCGCAATCTACGGCCGGGAGGGCGTGACCGGCGAGCGTGACGGCCAGACCATCGGCTTTGCCACGGTGCGCGGTGGTGACATCGTCGGCGATCACACGGTTCTTTTCGCCGGGATCGGTGAGCGCATCGAGATTACCCACAAGAGCGGCAGCCGCATGCCTTACGCTTCCGGAAGCCTCCGTGCGGCGCGTTTCATCGCCGGGCGCAAGGCCGGTCTTTTCGATATGCAGGACGTGCTGGGTCTGAGGTAATCCCGGTAGGGCCGGGACTCAAGAATGGGCGTGGCATGCCGTTATGGTAGCCAGCTCCGTGATAGGCGTATCGGCGGGTCTGATACGCCTTTTTTTTGATGATTCACTCTCACCTGTTGATGACGTGACCCGTTCCGAAGTCGATCCCGCTGCGTCAGATGCCGAAATCGGGCGCGCCCTGCGCACCTTTCTGGCCGAGAGTGTCGCCAATGGGCGCCTCGGCATTCCGTTTGACGTGGAGAGTGCGTCCAGTGGGCAGATAATCGATCTTGTCGGTGAGATTCTGGCGGGTCGTGAAAAGGCCGAGCGCAAGCTCAGGGAGACCCGCGAACGTCTTGAACTTGCGATGCACAACACCGATGGAGGCCTGTGGGACTGGGATCTCTCCAGGGGTGAGATCGTCATGGACGACAACTGGCGCGATTCGCTCGGCTATGACGAGTCCGAGTGTTCGGGGCGTTTCGAGGACTGGCTGCCGCTGATTCATTCCGACGACCTCGAAGTTACCCGGACCCAGCTCCACGTTCACCTGCGCGGTGAGTTCGATTACTTTGAAACCCAGTTCCGCGTTGCCCGCAAAAACGGTGGCTGGCGCTGGATGCTGGTGCGTGGTCGGGCATCCAGTCGTGGGCCGGATGGCCGCTGGATGCGAATGGTCGGCACCTATCAGGACATCACCAACGCCAAGTGTGCCGAGCTGGAGTTGCTTCATGCCAAGGAGCAGGCCGAAGCAGCCAACCGTGCCAAGAGCGATTTCCTGGCGAACATGAGCCATGAAATCCGCACTCCGATGAACGGCATCATCGGCATGACGGAGTTGATGCTGGACACCTCGCTGGATGTGGAACAGCGGGAATACCTGCTGACCGTCAAGAGCTCGGCTGACTCGCTGCTCCGCATCATCAATGACGTGCTGGATTTCTCGAAGATCGAGGCCGGGCATCTGACCCTGGAGATGGTCGGCTTTTCGCTCGCGAGCCTGCTGGGCGACATGATGAAGTCGCTCGCCTTGCGGGCCTACCAGAAGGGGCTCGAATGTTTCTACTACGTGAGCCCGGAAATTCCGCCGGTGCTGGTCGGCGATCCGACCCGGCTGCGCCAGGTGCTGACCAATCTGGTCGGCAATGCGATCAAGTTTACCGAGCAGGGTGAAGTTGAAGTCTCCGTCCTGTTCTGTGGCGAGGAGGCAGGGGAGGTGAGTCTCGAGTTCGCTGTCAGGGATTCCGGCATCGGCATTCCCGAGGACAAGCAGGATCTCGTCTTCGGTGCTTTCTCCCAGGCTGACGCATCGACGACACGCCGGTATGGCGGTACCGGGCTTGGCCTGGCAATCAGTCGCCGCATCGTGGAGTTGATGGGTGGCACGATCACGCTGGACAGTAAACCCGGTGCAGGCAGTACTTTCCGTTTTACGGTTCGCGTCGGTGCCGGTCAGGCAAGGCTGGTCACTCTGCCCCGGTTTGGCGCGCGGCGGGTGCTGGTGGCGGCCTCGAACGCCGCTTTGCGGCACTGCGTCGGCAAACAGCTCGATTTGATCGGTCTCGAAGTGCAGGAGGCCGGGAGCGGGGCGGCCGTCGAGGAGTTGCTGGGTGCTGCCCACAAGGCCAATACCCCTTTCGACTGGGTGTTGATGGATGCAGCAATGCCTGCGCCTGGTGGTTATGCGCTGGCGGAAACGATGATCAAGGGTTGGCCGCGACTCGACCGGCTGATCATGCTGCTCAATGCCAACAGCTCACGCAGCGATACGGTCAAGTGCGAAAACCTGCATGTCGGAGCGCGCCTGATCAAGCCTTTTTCCCGATCCGATTTGCTGGACGCCTTAAGCTTGACCCTGGAAGGCGAGGCGGTCGACGAGGAGCGCCAACAGTCCTTCGATGCAGCCCAGACCCAGGCCTACGCGCCGATCGGGGCCGGCCAGCCGCGCCATCTCAGAATCCTGCTGGTCGAGGATAATCCGGTGAATCAGACGGTGGCTGTCAAGATGCTCGAGAAGGTCGGTCATACCCTCATCGTGGCGGCCAACGGGCAGGAGGCGCTGGATTATTTCGACAGGGAGCGCTTTGACATCATTTTGATGGACGTCCAGATGCCCGTGATGGGAGGTCTGGAAGCCACCCAGGCGATCCGCACTCGCGAGGCGCGCCGCAGCTGGGCTGCCGGCGGAAAGTGGCGCTCCACGCCTATTGTCGCCATGACCGCCCACGCCATGCAGGGTGACCGGGATCGCTGTCTGATGGCCGGTATGGATGACTACATTGCCAAGCCGATCAAGCCCATCGAGTTGCATGCGGTGATTGAACGGGTGATGGGCGAAGCCGGCTTCGCAGATATCGAGCCCGACTTGCAGCAGGAAAGTGGTGTGGATGTTGCGAAGGCCGACTTTTCGGTTGCCGACCTCGGCGCGACGCGCGATCTGCTCGATGGTGACGAGGTGGCGCTGCAGCAGCTGATCCGTCTTTTCTTCAGTGATTTCGAGCGCAACAGGCAAAATCTCGAGCACGCGCAAAAGAAGGGCGACCTGACGACAATCCGGAATTTGGCACACTCGATAAAGGGTTCTGCCGGTGTTTTCAATGCGGTCGGCGCTGTCGCTGCAGCCCAGCGGCTCGAACTGGTTGCCAAGGACGGTGATGCGGCCGGCGTGAAGCGCGAGCTGCCGTTGCTGCTGGCCGAGCTGGGTAATCTGGCCGGAGTGTTGCGGCGGGCGCGGAAATCGGCCTAGCCTTGTCAGCGTTCTGTCAGTTTTCCTTCTGCCATGTTTGCCCGAACAGGTCTCTGCAGGCTATAATTAGAAAGTTTCATAGCGGGATGGCCGATGCGGCTGATCCCGTTTTTCATGTGTAGTCCTGCTACGCATGTCTGTCGTCCAATCACAAGATTTCGAGGAGTTCGCCGTGTCAGCTTTCCCGCCCGCCATTCTTGCTCTTGCCGACGGGACGGTGTTTTACGGTAAAGGCATCGGGGCGATAGGAACGACAGCCGGCGAGGTGGTGTTCAACACTTCCATGTCCGGTTATCAGGAAATCCTCACCGATCCGAGTTACTGTCGCCAGATCGTTACGCTCACCTATCCGCATATCGGCAATACCGGCATCAACCGTGAAGACTGCGAGGCCGGCAAAGTCTTCGCGGCCGGCCTGGTGATCCGTGATCTGCCCCTGGTGGCGTCAAACTGGCGTAGCGAGCAGTCGCTCGACGCCTACCTCAAATCCGAGAACATCGTCGCCATCTCCGGTATCGACACCCGCAAGCTGACCCGCATCCTGCGTGAAAAAGGTGCCCAGAGTGGCTGCATCGTCACCGCAGCGACATCAGCCGATCTGAACGTCGAAGCCGCACTGGCCCAGGCCCGCGCGTTTCCGGGGCTTTCGGGCATGGATCTCGCCAAGGTCGTTTCGGCCACCGAGCCTTACCCGTGGTCCGAAGGTGAATGGAGGCTCGGGAAGGGGTATGTCACTCCCGACAGTTCGCGCTTCCACGTGGTCGCCTACGACTACGGCGTCAAGCGCAACATCCTGCGCATGCTTGCCGAGCGTGGGTGCCGTCTGACCGTCGTGCCGGCGCAAACCCCGGCTGCCGAGGTGTTTGCACTGAATCCGGATGGCGTCTTCCTGTCCAACGGCCCCGGCGATCCGGAGCCCTGCGATTACGCCATCACCGCGATCACTGAAATCCTGGCCAAGGGTATCCCGACCTTCGGTATCTGCCTGGGGCACCAGCTTCTCGCTCTGGCTTCAGGTGCGCGCACGCTCAAGATGAAGTTTGGCCACCACGGTGCCAATCACCCCGTCAAGGATCTCGATTCCGGCCAGGTGCTCATCACCAGTCAGAACCACGGCTTTGCCGCCGACGCCGCTACGCTGCCGGCCAACGTCCGCGTCACTCACGTGTCGCTGTTCGATGGCAGCCTGCAGGGTATGGCCCGCACCGATGTGCCGGCCTTCTCCTTTCAGGGGCACCCGGAAGCCAGCCCGGGCCCGCACGACGTGGCCTATCTGTTCGACCGATTCATTTCGCTGATGGAGGCGAGGGGCTGAAGCTGATCGCCATGCCGGCGCGCCAAGGCGCGCCTTTTTCTGGCCATCTGCAATCCAGTCGCTGAAGAACTATGCCCAAACGTACAGACATCAAGACCATTCTCATCATTGGCGCCGGCCCGATCATCATCGGCCAGGCCTGTGAATTCGATTACTCCGGCGCACAAGCCTGCAAGGCCTTGCGCGAAGAGGGCTACAAGGTCGTGCTGGTGAATTCGAACCCGGCTACGATCATGACCGATCCGGAAACGGCCGACGTCACCTACATAGAGCCGATCACCTGGCAGGTTGTCGAGCGCATCATTGAAAAAGAGCGTCCCGACGCAGTGCTGCCGACCATGGGCGGCCAGACGGCGCTCAACTGCGCGCTTGATCTCGCCAAGCACGGTGTGCTCGCCAAGTACAACGTCGAACTCATCGGTGCCAAGGAAGAGGCCATCGACAAGGCCGAGGACCGCATGAAGTTCAAGGATGCCATGACCAAGATCGGTCTCGGCTCCGCGCGTTCCGGCGTTGCCCACAGTCTTGAAGAAGCGAATCAGGTGCAGGCCGAAATCGGCTTCCCGGTCATTATTCGCCCATCCTTCACGCTCGGCGGTACTGGCGGCGGCATTGCCTACAATCCCGAAGAGTTCGTCGAGATCTGCAAGCGCGGCCTCGAAGCCAGCCCGACCAACGAACTCCTCATCGAAGAGTCCCTGATCGGCTGGAAGGAATATGAGATGGAAGTGGTTCGCGACACCGCGGACAACTGCATCATCGTCTGTTCCATCGAGAACCTCGATCCGATGGGCGTGCATACCGGTGACTCGATCACCGTCGCCCCGGCCCAGACGCTGACCGACAAGGAGTATCAGATCCTGCGCAACGCCTCCATCGCGGTGCTGCGCGAGATCGGCGTTGATACTGGCGGTTCCAACGTTCAGTTTGCGATCAACCCGAAAGACGGTCGCATGATCGTCATCGAGATGAATCCGCGGGTGTCGCGTTCGTCGGCGCTTGCCTCGAAGGCCACCGGTTTCCCGATCGCCAAGGTGGCGGCCAAGCTGGCAGTCGGCTTTACCCTTGACGAGCTGAAGAACGACATCACCGGTGGAGCGACCCCGGCGTCCTTCGAGCCGTCCATCGACTACGTCGTCACGAAGATTCCGCGTTTTGCCTTCGAGAAGTTCCCGATGGCCAACGACCGCCTGACGACGCAGATGAAGTCGGTAGGTGAAGTCATGGCCATGGGCCGTACTTTCCAGGAGTCCTTCCAGAAGGCCTTGCGCGGCCTCGAGACCGGCGTCTATGGCCTCGATGAAGTCGAAACCGATCCTGACGAGCTCGAACGCGAACTCGGCGCGCCGGGTTCGCTGCGCATCTGGTACGTTGGCCAGGCCTTCCGGGAAGGCATGACCCTCGAACAGGTTCATTCGCTGACCCGCATCGATCCGTGGTTCCTGGTTCAGATCGAAGACATCATCACCACTGAAAAATCCCTGACAGGCCGCTCGCTCAAGGGGCTTGGTGCGGCAGAACTGCGCGAGCTCAAGCGCAAGGGCTTTGCTGACCGTCGTCTGGCCAAGCTGCTGGGGACCGATGAAACGTCCGTCCGACTGCATCGTCACTCTGTCGGTGTTCGTCCGGTTTACAAGCGCGTGGATACTTGCGCAGCCGAGTTTTCCACTTCGACTGCTTACCTGTACTCCTCCTATGAGGACGAGTGCGAGGCTCAGCCGACCAGCAACAAGAAGATCATGGTTCTCGGCGGCGGGCCGAACCGGATTGGCCAGGGTATCGAGTTCGACTACTGCTGCGTGCACGCAGCGATGGCCATGCGGGAAGATGGTTACGAGACCATCATGGTCAACTGTAATCCGGAAACCGTTTCTACCGACTACGACACATCCGATCGCCTCTACTTCGAGCCGCTGACCCTTGAGGACATCCTCGAAATCGTCGCCGTCGAAAAGCCCGTTGGTGTCATCGTCCAGTTTGGTGGTCAGACTCCGCTTAAGCGTGCGCGTGAGCTCGAAGCCAACGGCGTGCCCATCATCGGCACCAGCCCCGACATGATCGACGCGGCTGAAGACCGCGAGCGCTTCCAGAAGCTGCTGTTCGAACTGGGCCTCAAGCAGCCGCCCAACCGCACCGCCCGTACGCCGGAAGATGCCGTGCGTCTGGCTGCTGAAATAGGCTACCCGCTGGTGGTGCGTCCCAGCTACGTGCTGGGCGGCCGGGCGATGGAAATCGTCCATGAGCAGAAGGATCTCGAGCGTTACATGCGCGAGGCGGTCAAGGTTTCCAATGACTCGCCGGTGCTCCTCGACCGCTTCCTCAACGACGCCACCGAAGTGGACGTCGACGCCTTGTCGGACGGCAAGCGCGTGATGATCGGCGGCATCATGGAGCACATCGAGCAGGCCGGCGTGCACTCGGGCGATTCCGCCTGTTCGCTGCCGCCCTACACGCTGTCCGCCAAGTTGCAGGATGAACTGCGCCGCCAGACCGAAGCGATGGCGCGTGCGCTCAACGTTTGCGGCCTGATGAACGTCCAGTTCGCGATTCAGGGCCAGGGCGACGCCGCCGTGGTCTATGTGCTGGAAGTGAACCCCCGTGCCTCGCGCACCGTTCCCTTTGTGTCCAAGGCGTGCAGCCTGCAACTGGCCAAGATTGCAGCCCGCTGCATGGCGGGTCGCAGCCTGGATGACCAGGGTATCGTCGGCGAGATCGTGCCGCCTTACTACTCGGTGAAGGAAGCTGTTTTCCCCTTCGTCAAGTTCCCGGGCGTCGATACCATCCTCGGACCGGAAATGAAGTCCACCGGCGAAGTGATGGGCGTTGGCCGTACTTTTGCCGAAGCCTTCGTCAAGAGTCAGTTGGGCGCGGGGGTGCGCCTGCCGACTTCCGGCAAGGCGTTTGTCAGCGTCAAGCACGCAGATCGCCCGAAGGCGATCGAAGTGGCGCGCGAACTCATCGATCTCGGCTTCACCGTCGTGGCGACCCGCGGCACCGCTGCGGCAATGACCGCGGCTGGCCTGTCGGTATCGGAAGTGAACAAGGTGAACGAAGGTCGTCCGCACATTGTGGACATGATCAAGAACAACGAGATCAGTCTTGTCGTCAACACCGTAGAGGAAAAGCGCCAGGCCGTGGCTGACTCTCGCTCGATCCGGACCAGCGCCCTGGCCGCCAAGGTCACGGTGTACACCACGATTGAAGGCGCCCGCGCAGCGTGCATGGGTATGCGACACCTTTCAGGCCTCGAGGCGTATTCGCTGCAGGATCTCCATGCGGAGCTGGCCAAGGCATGAACAAGGTTCCCCTTACCGTTACTGGTGCCGAGAAGTTGCGGCAAGAGTTGCAGCGACTGAAAACAGTGGACCGCCCCAATGTGATCGCAGCGATCGCCGAGGCGCGGTCCCACGGGGATCTTTCGGAAAATGCCGAGTACGACGCAGCAAAGGAGCGTCAAGGCTTTGTCGAAGGGCGGATTCGTGAGGTTGAAGGCAAGTTGTCCAACGCCCAGATCATCGATCCGCAGCTTCTCGATGCTGACGGCCGCTGCGTGTTCGGTGCGACCGTCGAACTTGAAGACCTGGATACCGGTGAAACCCTGACTTATCAGATCGTTGGTGACGACGAAGCCGATATCAAGGAGGGCAAGATTGCGATCACGTCACCGATCGCGCGTGCCCTGATTGGCAAGTTCGCGGGCGACGTAGCCGAAGTCCAGGCCCCGAAGGGGGTGCGCGAACTGGAATTGATCGACGTACGCTACGTTTGAGCCCATTCCCGATGCAGCGTTTAGCCGAGCACCTTTACAGCATCCTGATCACTTTGTGGGTCGGGGCTTTGTGGGCCATCGGCTATCTGGCCGCGCCCACGCTGTTTCGGGTTCTGGACGACCGTGCTCTTGCCGGTAATCTGGCTGGTCAGATGTTTACCTATGTCGCCTGGCTCGGTATGGCGGCTGCGGCTTACCTGCTGGTATTTCTGGCGCTCCGCAAAAACGGGGCCGCGTTCAAGAGCGCAGTATTCTGGTTGGTCTTGCTGATGCTACTGCTGACGGTGGCCAGTTACTTCGGTCTTCAGCCGGTTCTGGCCCAACTCAAGGCAGACTCATTTCCGCGCGAAGTCATGGAAAGTGCCCTGCGTAGCCGTTTTGCGGCATGGCATGGCGTTTCCAGTATCGTTTACCTGATCCAGAGCCTGTTGGGATTGTTTCTGGTGGCATTGCAAGGCCGCGGTCTGCGCTGACCGGGCCATGCAGGGCTCAGCGCTGAGCGCCGCCGCGGGACTTGCCAGGAGCAGCAGCAAACCAGTGGGGCTTCTTCGGGGCTTTGCTTGAAAGAGATGACATGCCGCGATTGGCCGAAAGGACTTTTGCGGATTTGGCTTTGGCTGGCGATTTCCGGCGTTTCTCTGCAGGAATCGCGGAAGATGATTCTTCCTCGCGCTTCTCCCGCCACACTACCAGTGTCTTGCCGATGTGTTGAACCGAGGCGGCACCGAGTTCGGTGCAGACTGTTGCCAGGATCGAATCTCGCTGGGCACGATCTTCCCCATAGACCCTGATCTTGATGAGCTCATGAGCCTGAAGGGCGTGGTCGATTTCCTTGAGTACCGCTGGAGTCAGGCCGTTGCTGGCTACGCTGACGACGGGATTAAGGTGGTGGGCTTGTGCGCGAAACGCTCGCCGCTGGGCGGGACTGAGTTCAGTCATTTTGCAACCCATTGAAAGAAGGGCAGTATTGTACCGCGATGAAGCGCACCAAGACCAGTAAATCATGGATGACAGAGCACGTGAACGATCCTTTCGTTCAACGCGCCAAGGCTGAAGGGCTGCGTGCCAGGGCCGCCTACAAGCTGACCGAGATCGACGATAAGGACAAACTCCTCCGTCCAGGCATGGTTGTCGTCGACCTCGGAGCCGCACCGGGCTCGTGGAGTCAGATTGCGGCGACCCGCGTCGGCGAGAAAGGCAGGGTTTTCGCGCTCGATCTCTTGCCGATGGAGCCGATACGTGGCGTGGAGTTCATGCAGGGCGATTTTCACGACGAAGCCTTTGTCGTGCTTTTCGAGGCGCAGCTTGGTTCTCAAAGCGCCGACCTTGTATTGTCGGACATCGCGCCCAATATCTCGGGTATCCCGAGTGTTGATCAGGCCCGGTCCATCCATCTGGCGGAACTGGCGCTGGATTTTGCGCAGCGTCATCTGGCTCAAGGCGGGCGTTTTCTCGTCAAGGTCTTCCAGGGGCAGGGCTTCGAGGAATTCCGCAAGGAGGTGGAGGCGAGTTTTAAAACTGTCGTTGTGCGCAAGCCCCAGGCGTCGCGGGGACGAAGTTCCGAAGTTTACTTGCTCGGATCAGGCAAGCGCATCTGATGTTGCGTATCTGGGGCAGGCCTGAAAAGTTTGCTCCATCAAAAAATATTCTTGAGGCCGGTGCCGACACGGGCGTCGAGCGTGTCGAGGCACGGTGTTGAGTGGCCATCCGGAGGATGGTCGATCGGGCGCCAGAGATTTTTGATCTGGTTCCGTTCGGGACGGCAGGATGTAAAGGGTAGGACGCCTGGCCGCGCAGCCATTTCAGCGTGGAATGATGATGTGGCCTGCGGGCTTTCAGACAAAAGCAGCCCCCTTGATTGTCAATGCTCGCGTGTTCACATGCACGGACTTGGCGCCGGCCTGTTCGCGGCGAGCCAGTCGTGCTGGCTACGACAGTGTTTCTCGCGTGACCACCTGACCGGGCACTTGATGTCGCAGGCGGATAACTTGGGGCTCCCCCGCACACATGATCCGGCAGGCCGTCCAGGCAGTGCTCAACCCGTCGGCGACGTGAAGTGATCACGGACTTAAAAGTCAATCCATGTCGTTCGGCTGCTGCTTTGCGTGTTTTGCCTTCCGGCGGCGGCAGCGCATTCTGTGCTTCTTCAGGATCTTCTGCCGTTTCAATTTTTCGCTAGTGCTCGAAGCCGGGACCACGCACAGTGTCACCCGGAATTCCGGCGCTCGAGGGCATGACAAAACCTTGCCGCAAGCTCCCCAACCGTCGATTGGTGGCAACGACTTCGCGGAGCAATCTTGTCATTAATATTTACTATCGTGAGGATGATTTGATCCGCCGAACGATCGGACTTAGAATCGGTCCACTATGCTATGGCCCCTGTCGGGCCTTCAAGGAATCGCGTTGAACAATTTATTCAAGAATCTTGCGATCTGGTTGGTGATCGGCGTTGTGCTGATGACTGTATTCAACCAGTTCAACAACCGCCAGGCCGCCCAGAATTCGGTCGAGTACTCGCAGTTCATGGAGGACGCGAAGCAAGGCAAGATCGCCAAGGCGGTCGTTGATGGGCGGACAGTGCGTGCTTCGACTCAGGATGGCCGGCAGATCACGGTCTATACCCCCGGCGTGCAGGACATCTGGATGGTCGGTGACCTGATGCGCTATGGCGTGAAAGTCACGGCGGCGAAGCCAGAGGAGGAGCAGTCCTTCCTGATGAACATATTCGTGTCGTGGTTTCCGATGGTTCTCTTGATTGGCGTGTGGGTCTTCTTCATGCGCCAGATGCAGGGTGGCGGGCGCGGCGGTGCATTTTCCTTTGGCAAGTCCAAAGCCAAGATGCTCGACGATTCGGCAAACACGGTGACCTTTGCAGACGTGGCCGGCTGTGATGAGGCCAAGGATGAGGTTGGCGAACTCGTAGAGTTCCTGCGTGATCCGACCAAGTTCCAGAAGCTTGGCGGGCATATTCCCAAGGGTGTGCTGATGGTTGGCTCGCCCGGTACCGGCAAAACGCTGCTCGCCAAGGCTATTGCAGGCGAGGCAAAAGTGCCGTTCTTCTCGATTTCGGGTTCCGATTTCGTGGAAATGTTTGTCGGCGTTGGCGCTGCCCGCGTACGGGACATGTTCGAACAGGCCAAGAAGCAGGCTCCGTGCATTATTTTTATCGATGAAATCGATGCAGTTGGCCGGCAGCGTGGCGCAGGTCTCGGCGGAGGCAATGACGAGCGTGAGCAAACCCTTAACCAGTTGCTTGTCGAGATGGATGGGTTTGAAGGCGTGTCCGGTGTCATCGTAATCGCAGCGACCAACCGGCCCGATGTGCTTGATCCGGCCCTGCTGCGTCCGGGCCGTTTCGACCGCCAGGTAGTCGTTCCCCTGCCCGACATTCGTGGGCGTGAGCAGATCCTGCGCGTTCACATGCGCAAGGTGCCCATCGCACCTGACGTTGATGCAATGATTCTGGCGCGTGGCTGCCCTGGATTTGCTGGCGCCGATCTCGCCAACCTTGTGAATGAAGCGGCCCTGTTCGCAGCTCGGGGTAACAAGCGTCTTGTGGATATGGATGACTTTGAGCGCGCGAAGGACAAGATCATGATGGGCGCGGAGCGTCGCTCCATGGTCATGCCTGAGGAAGAGCGTCGTAACACCGCGTACCACGAGTCGGGTCACGCGGTTGTCGCCAAATGCTTGACCAAAACCGATCCGGTCCACAAGGTCACGATCATTCCGCGCGGGCGAGCTTTGGGCGTCACGATGCAGCTTCCTGAGCAGGATCGCTACAGCCAGGACAGGGAGCGTTTGCTTCAGACTATCGCGGTGCTTTTCGGTGGCCGGATCGCCGAAGAGATTTTCATGAACCAGATGACTACCGGTGCTTCGAACGATTTTCAGCGTGCCACCGATCTGGCCCGCCGGATGGTGACCCAGTGGGGCATGTCCGACAATCTTGGGCCTATGGTCTACGGCGAGGAGGAAGGCGAAGTTTTCCTCGGGCGATCTGTTACGACTCACAAGAATATGTCGGAAGCAACGCTGCAGAAGGTGGATGCAGAGATTCGCCGCATTCTTGATCAGCAATACGCTCTGGCTCGTCGCCTGATCGAGGAGAGTCGCGACAAGGTCGAGGCAATGACTGCAGCTCTTCTGGAACTGGAGACCATTGATGCTGATCAGATCAATGACATCATGGCCGGAAAGCCTCCTCGCGCTCCCAAGCCCTCGTCCCAGCCGCCACGTCGTCCGAGTGATGACTCCCCAGGCGCGGCGCCGACAGCGACTGCTCCCGCCGCTTGATTCATTGAGTTGATTATTCAAGGGGCCGGCTTTTGAGCCGGCCCTCTTTCGTTTGAGCTTTCCATATGTCCCGAATTCTTCGATGTGGTCGTTTCCGTCTTGATCTTTCACGGCCAAAGATCATGGCGATCATCAACGTGACGAGTGATTCCTTTTCCGGTGATGGTTGCCCCAGTCTCGAAGCTGCGCTGCGCTCTGCGGAGCGAGCGGTGGAGGAGGGGGCCGATCTCCTTGATATCGGCGGAGAGTCTTCACGTCCGGGCGCAATTCCTGTGTCGGAACAGCAGGAGCTCGATCGGGTGATTCCTCTTGTCGAGGCACTGTCCGGCTTTGGCGTCCCGTTGTCGGTCGATACCGTAAAGCCGGTTGTGATGCGTGAGTCGCTGCGTGCTGGCGCAGATCTGATGAATGACATAGCGTCCTTTCGCCTGCCCGGCGCTCTGGAGGCCGTTGGTGCCAGCTCTGCAGCTCTGTGCGTCATGCATATGAAGGGTGAGCCCGCTACGATGCAGCGTGCGCCGCAGTATGGTGAGGTGCTTGCCGAGGTGATGGCCTTTCTCGACGAAAGGGTGAAGACCCTGCTTGCCTTTGGGGTGTCACCTGATCGCATCCTGATCGATCCCGGTTTCGGATTCGGAAAGACGCTTGAGCACAATCTGGCCTTGCTAAGGCAGCTGGATGCATTAGGTGCTGCGGGCTATCCCGTGCTGGTGGGGATGTCGAGAAAGACGATGCTTGGGGCGATCACTGGTCGGGACGTGAGCGAGCGGGTTGTCGCTGGTGCTGCCGCTGCGCTTTTGGCCGTCCAGCGTGGTGCAGATATCATTCGCACCCATGACGTTGGAGTCACTCGTGACGTTTTGCGCTTGTGGGCAGCGCTTGAGGCCGATCCTGCCGAGTAGGTTGCGGCAAAATGCTGAATTAATGAAACGAGTCTTAGTGCGAGGGGAAAATGTCTAGACGTTATTTTGGAACGGATGGTGTGCGTGGTTGTGTCGGTGAGGCGCCCATCACGCCCGATTTCTGTCTGCGTCTTGGTTATGCTGCAGGCAAGACCTTGATTGCCGATGACCATCTGCGTCCTGGCGAACGTCCGGCCGTGATCATCGGCAAGGACACGCGGATTTCTGGCTATATGCTCGAGTCGGCTCTGGAGGCAGGGTTTTCAGCGGCAGGCGTCGACGTATACCTTGCGGGACCCTTGCCTACGCCGGCCATTGCTTACCTTACCCGTGCGCTGCGGCTGCAGGTTGGGGTCGTAATTTCTGCGTCGCACAACCCCTTTCAAGATAACGGGATCAAGTTTTTCTCTGCTGCCGGAACCAAGTTACCTGATTCTGTGGAGCTGGAAATCGAGGCCCGGCTAGATGAGCCCATGGGCTGCGAGCCTTCTTCCCGGCTTGGCAAGGCGCAACGAATTGACGATGCCCGCGGGCGTTATGTCGAGTTCTGCAAGAACACTTTTCCTAACGAGCTCGATCTGCGTGGCATGAAAATCGCCCTTGATTGCGCCAATGGTGCGGCCTACATGGTTGCACCCAAGGTGTTTCACGAGCTTGGGGCTGAACTTGTTCTGGTTGGCGCCGAACCCAATGGAACCAACATCAACGATAAGGTTGGAGCCACGTCTCCGCAGAGCATTCGCGATGCCGTGCTGAAAAGCGGTGCGGATCTTGGCATCGCCCTGGATGGCGATGGCGATCGCATCGTCATGGTGGACGCCAAGGGCGAGATTTACGATGGCGACAAGCTTCTCTACGTCATTGCCAAGGCAGCCAAGGCGGAAGGGGACGCGAACGGCGTCGTGGGAACCCTGATGAGTAACCTGGGCTTCGAGCACGCGGTCGCGCGTCTCGGTCTGCCGTTTGCACGGGCGAAGGTTGGTGATCGTTACGTGCTTGAACTCATGCATGAGAAGGGCTGGAAGCTGGGTGGTGAAAACTCTGGCCACATCATCTGCCTTGATCGTCACACGACAGGTGACGGGATCATCGCCGGTCTGCAGGTGCTGGCTGCTTTGCGCAAACAAAACACCACACTTGACGAGATGTGCGCAGACTTGGTCTTTTACCCACAAAAGCTGGTCAATGTTCCGATCAAGCCCGGCTTTGCGTGGTCGGGCAACGCTGCGATTTCCGAGGCCGTCGAGGCCGCGACGCGCGAACTCGCAGACAAGGGGCGGGTGCTGCTGAGGCCCTCTGGAACTGAGCCACTGCTGCGGGTCATGGTCGAAGGAAGCGACGCGGTTATGGTGGATCGCATTGCCCATGGTCTTGCTGAGGTTGTCAGGGCCGCTGCAGTTTAGTTTTGCTGCGGTGCGATATGTAACAAATCTGAAATTTTCCAATCGTAGAATTCAAGCCGGTACAGTGCTGTTTCGAACAGCCTGTCGCCGGTTTTTTTTTGTGGGCTATCCGCCGGATTTTCCGCGGGCCACTCTGAAATGGAGAAATTCATGCAAGGTTTCATTCGCGCCTGTTCGTTCGCTGTTGCTCTGAGTGGCGCCGCTGTCGCTCAAGCGGCTGATATTACCGGTGCCGGGGCGACCTTCCCGTACCCGATCTACTCCAAGTGGGCCGAGGTGTACAAAGCCAAGACCGGTGCCGGTCTCAATTACCAGTCCATCGGCTCCGGTGGCGGTATCAAGCAGATCAAGGCTCGGACGGTTGATTTCGGTGCTTCCGACATGCCGCTGAAGGCGGAAGACCTCGAGAAAGATGGTCTGGTGCAGTTCCCGGCGGTGATCGGTGGCGTTGTGCCCGTTGTGAACCTTGAGGGCGTTGCGCCTGGCCAAATGCGCCTTGATGGTGGTGTGCTGGCCGACATCTACATGGGCAAGATCAAAAAGTGGAATGATCCGGCCATCGTCGCCCTGAACTCTGGCGTGAAGCTGCCGGACGAGAACATCACGGTCGTGCGCCGTGCTGACGGCTCGGGTACCACCTTCTTGTTCACCAACTATCTGTCGAAGGTCAGTGTTGAGTGGAAAGACAAGGTCGGCGCGGGCACTGCTGTGCAGTGGCCGGAAGGCGTGGGCGGCAAGGGCAACGAAGGTGTTGCATCCTACGTGCAGCGTATCAAGGGTGGTATTGGCTACGTTGAGTACGCCTACGCCAAGAAGAACAAGATGAGTCACCTGGCCCTGAAGAACAAGGCCGGTGAGTACGTTCAGCCTGACGACTTGACCTTCCAGGCGGCCGCTGCTTATGCCGAGTGGAGCAAGGTTCCTGGTTTTGGGGAAATTCTTACCGAGCAGCCGGGCAAGACCAGCTGGCCTATTACCGGTGCCAGTTTTGTGCTGATGCACAAGGTTCAGGCCGATCCGGCCAAGGGGGCCGAAGTGCTGAAGTTCTTCGACTGGGCGTTCAAGAACGGCCAGAAAATCGCCCAGGATCTCGACTACGTTCCGCTGCCGCCTGCTCTGGTTAAGCAGATCGACACTGCCTGGCGTGCCTCCCTCAAGGATGCCTCGGGTCAGCCGATCCTGAAGTAAATCGATTCTTCTCCAGCACGGGTGGGTGGGCGGCAGACACAGGTCGCACATCCATCCGTAGTTTTTTATTTGGTTTAATCAAACGGTGAGCCGTAATGTCATCCCAAAGTACTGCACTCGGATCAGGCGCTGTGCCCGGTAGGGGCGCACTCGGTCTTGCGAATGCCGACTCTGGCTCCATGTTGCCGGAACCGCCGCGTGATCGAATGCGGGTTCAGCGATTACAGGATGCGCTGTTCCACCAGGTCACTCGTTTTTTTGCATTCTCTGTCTTGGCGATTCTTGCTGCCATCATTGCTTCCCTGTTGTACGGCGCCTGGCCGGCATTGCTGGAGTTCGGTGCCGGCTTTCCCTTTAGCGCCGACTGGAATCCGGTGGCGGACAAATTTGGCGGACTGATTTCCGTCTATGGCACGCTGAGTACTTCAGTCATCGCTCTGGTTGTAGCCATACCCGTCAGTTTCGGGATCGCGATTTTTCTGACTGAACTTTGCCCTCCTGTCCTGCGGGGGCCTCTGGGCATCGCTGTTGAGCTTTTGGCGGCCGTGCCCAGCATCATCTACGGGATGTGGGGCCTCTTTGTGTTTGCCCCGCTCTTTGCCGACTACGTCCAGCCCGTTCTGTCGATGACTCTCGGCAACTTGCCTTTTATTGGAACGCTGTTTCAAGGCCCGCAGAACGGGATCGGCATTCTTTCTGCCGGCCTGATCCTGTCCGTCATGGTGATCCCGTTCATCGCATCGGTGATGCGGGATGTTTTCGAAGTGGTGCCGGGCATCCTCAAGGAGTCCGCCTATGGGCTTGGCGCGACGACCTGGGAAGTCGTCTGGAACATCGTGTTGCCCTACACCCGTGTTGGTGTGATCGGTGGCGTCATGTTGGGCCTTGGGCGTGCCCTTGGAGAAACGATGGCGGTGACCTTTGTCATCGGCAACGCACACCGAATCAGTCCGTCACTTTACGAAGCAGGCAACAGCATCGCTTCAACGCTGGCCAACGAGTTCGCCGAGGCCGCGTCTGATCTGCATGTGTCTTCGTTGATCGCTCTGGGCCTGATCCTGTTTTTTGTGACCTTCGTCGTGCTGGCGCTGTCCAAGATTCTGCTGATGCGTCTGGGCCGCAGTGAAGGGGAGAAAACCTGATGAGTGACACAACAGCTCTCTACCGCAAGCGGGTGCGGACCAACCGTATCGCGCTGATGTGCTCATTGTTGGCGATGCTGATCGGCATGAGCTTTCTTGCGTGGATCATGATTGTGCTGCTGTACAAGGGGTTCGGTGCATTGAGCCTGTCTTTGTTCACGCAGTCCACACCGGCACCCGGATCCGATGGCGGCCTCTTCAACGCAATTCTTGGCAGCTTGATGATGGTTGGCGTTTCGACGTTCATTGCAACCCCGATCGGGATCCTGGCAGGTGTTTACTTGTCGGAGTTTGGGCGCAAGGGGTGGTTGGCACCGACGACGCGGTTCATCAACGATATTCTTTTGTCTGCGCCATCGATCGTTATTGGTGTTTTCATCTACGCGGTCTATGTTGCACAGGTGCAGCACTTTTCAGGCTGGGCAGGCTCGCTGGCGCTCGCGTTGATCGCCATTCCGGTCGTCGTGCGGACGACCGAGAATATGCTCAACCTCGTGCCAGGCAGCCTGCGTGAAGCCGCTTCCGCACTTGGAGCCCCACGCTGGAAAGTTGTCTTGCACGTGGTCCTGCGGTCGGCCAGGGCTGGCGTGCTGACGGGAATTCTCCTTGCAATCGCGCGGGTGAGCGGAGAGACGGCGCCGCTGCTTTTCACTGCTCTGAACAACCAATTTACAAGTTATGACCTGAATGGCCCGATGGCCAACCTCCCGGTTGTGATTTTCCAGTTTGCCATGAGCCCTTACGAGAACTGGAACTCACTCGCCTGGGGCGGCGCAATCCTTATCACTTTCGGCGTTCTATGCTTGAACATCGTCGTTCGTACCATGTTCCGCAAAAAGATCTAGGAAACCCATGATGCAATCATCTGTATCGACAAAGCGTGAAATGTCCTTTTCGCATTTGCGCGAGGAGGCAACGACGGCCGTCGCCCATGGAGCGGAGCCAAAGATCAAGATTAGGAATCTTGACTTCTTCTATGGCTCTTTCCAAGGACTCAAGCACATCGATCTAGACATTCAAGAGGGCATGGTTACGGCGTTCATTGGACCGTCTGGCTGTGGCAAGTCAACGCTTCTGCGCACGTTGAACCGGATGTACGACCTCTACCCAGGGCAGCGTGCAACCGGCGAAATCCTCCTGAATGGAAAGAATGTCCTCAGCCCTGACCAGGATGTGAACGCGCTGCGTGCGAAGGTCGGCATGGTTTTCCAGAAGCCGACACCGTTTCCGATGTCAATCTACGAAAACATTGCTTTCGGTGTGCGACTTTACGAAAACCTCTCCCGAGCCGACATGGACAATCGCGTTGAATGGGCCTTGCGCAAAGCCGCCTTGTGGGATGAGGTCAAGGGAAAGTTGAACCAGAGCGGTCTGTCGCTGTCCGGCGGACAGCAACAGCGGTTGTGCATCGCTCGGGGCGTTGCGGTCAAGCCGGAGGTGCTGCTGCTGGATGAGCCAACTTCGGCGCTCGATCCGATTTCGACTGCCAAGGTCGAAGAACTCGTTCATGAGCTCAAGAGTGAATACACGATCGCGATCGTCACACACAACATGCAGCAGGCTGCTCGGGTGTCGGATTACACGGCATACATGTATCTTGGGGAGCTTGTCGAGTTTGGTTTAACCGACGAGATCTTCATCAAGCCCAAACGAAAAGAGACTGAAGACTACATCACCGGACGTTTCGGCTGAGGTCGTAACCCCGGACTGCAGAGGAGGGCTGGCGCTTGCCAGCCCTTTTTTTTGACCTGGGTGCCACGCGGCGATAAAATGGAAAAATTTGGCTTCGGTGCTCAAGGTGCGTAAAAAGCTGGTAATCGGAAACTGGAAGATGAACGGCTGCCTGGAACGCAACGCGTCCCTGCTTGCAGAGTTGCGGCTAATGGGCAGCTCCGAGAGGGTTGAGGTCGTCGTGTGCCCTCCGTTTCCATACGTCTCCCAAGCGAAGGAGATCCTGGCCGGAAGCGCTGTCTCGGTGGGAGCACAAAACCTCAGCTCCTTCAAGGACGGGGCGTACACCGGGGACGTAAGCGGCTCGATGCTGCTGGATTTGGGTTGTTCTTTGGTGATTGTTGGTCACTCGGAGCGCAGAAGTGTCTTTGGCGAGACAGATCATGTCGTCGCCACAAAGGTTGCGTTGGCTCTGGAGTTGGGCCTGAAGCCTATACTCTGCGTTGGCGAAACCCTCGCGCAGCGCGAGGCCGGGGAGGCTGAGGCTGTTGTGCAGGCTCAGCTGGATGGTGTTCTCGCCGTCGTTGGGGCTGCGCTGGCCAGTGATGTCGTTGTTGCGTATGAGCCGGTCTGGGCCATTGGTACCGGTAGGACTGCGACGCCGGATCAGGCTGAGGTGATGCACGCTTTTATTCGCGCTCATCTCGAGCGTAGCGGCGTGGCCGCGCAGAAGGTTAAGATTTTGTATGGGGGAAGCGTGACAGCTGCCAATGCCCCATTGTTGTTTGTCAAGCCTGATATCGATGGGGCGCTCGTAGGTGGTGCTTCCTTGGTGGCGGAGAGTTTTTCCTTAATTTGTGCGGCTGCTGCCGCAATCTGAATCGGATTTTTGGAGGCGGTGATGGGAAGTATTGTGTTTTCGGTTGTGTTGACGGTGCATGTGCTCGCAGGGCTTGGTGTGATTGGCTTGGTGCTCATGCAGCACGGAAAAGGTGCGGATATGGGGGCCGCGTTTGGGAGCGGGGCGTCGGGCAGTCTGTTTGGGTCTTCCGGTTCGGCAAACTTTATGAGTCGAGCAACTGGGGGGCTTGCGGCGGTATTTTTTGTGACTAGCCTTGGTTTGAGCTACCTCGCGGGCTCTAAGGATAATGTGACGAAGAGTGTGATGGATGGAGCTGCTGTTTCGGCGCCGGCAGTCGATCCGGCAGAGGGTTCCGCGGCTCCTGCTGCCGATGGGTCCAAGGCCAAGGACATTCCGCGATAAATTCAAGTCTCTCTTGGCGCTGGTGGGTGATTGTCTTATAATGCTAAGCGTCAAATGAAAAAGCCGACGTGGTGAAATTGGTAGACACGCTATCTTGAGGGGGTAGTGGCGAAAGCCGTATGAGTTCGAGTCTCATCGTCGGCACCATAAAATAAGCAGGCCGCCCGCATATTGCGGGCGTTTGCTTGCAGGCAGCGCTAATGACTGCTGTTCGGTTACGGGAGCTCAAGCTATGTTGGAATCCTATTTTCCAGTTCTAGTATTTATCCTGTTTGCTGCTGTTTTCGGTTTTATTCCCATCATTGCAGGCCGGGTTTTAGGTCCAAACAAGCCTGACGTCGAAAAGCTGTCACCATTCGAGTGTGGCTTTGAACCCTTCGAAGATGCACGCATCAAGTTTGATGTTCGCTACTATCTTCTCGCCATTCTCTTCATTTTGTTCGATCTCGAGATTGCGTTTCTGTTTCCTTGGGCGACAATCTTGAGAGAAATTGCTGCTAACGAGTCTATTCGTCTCTTCGGGTTTTTCGAGATGATTGTCTTTTTGGGCATTCTCCTGCTTGGCTACGTCTACGTTTGGAAAAAAGGCGCTCTCGACTGGGAGTGATCTTAGGTATTTCCTGGACGCACAAATTGTTGGCTAAAGGGTGTTTATGAGCATCGAAGGTGTTTTCAAGGAAGGGTTTGTAACTACTTCGCTTGATACGGTAATCAATTGGACGCGCACGGGGTCTCTCTGGCCAATGACGTTTGGGCTGGCCTGCTGTGCTGTCGAAATGATTCATGCGGGCTGTTCCCGTTACGATCTCGATCGATTCGGCGTCGTGTTCCGTCCAAGTCCCCGCCAATCTGATTTGATGATCGTGGCCGGTACCCTGTGTAACAAGATGGCCCCCGCTCTACGCAAGGTCTACGATCAAATGTCCGAGCCTCGCTGGGTGATATCGATGGGGTCTTGTGCAAACGGTGGTGGTTATTATCACTATTCGTATTCTGTTGTACGGGGCTGTGACAGGATTGTTCCTGTTGATGTGTATGTTCCCGGCTGTCCTCCGACTGCGGAAGCACTCTTGTATGGCATAGTCCAATTGCAAAACAAGATCAAACGTGAATGCACTATCGCCCGCTGACTATCATGAGTGAAAAACTTGAACGTCTAGGCCAAGTGCTGGCTAGCAAATTCGGTGAGAAAATACTTCAAACGCTGACTTCTTGTGGCGAGTTGACCATAGTTGTCTCGGCGAAGGATTACTCCTCAGTTGCCACTGTGTTGCGCGACGATTCCGAACTTCGTTTCGAGCAACTTGTTGATCTGACAGGGCTTGATTATTCCGGCTTTGCAGGGCGTGACGGGGGGGCGCGTTTTGCAGTCGCCTCTCATTTGCTCTCAGTTAGTAACAACTATCGTCTCAGACTTCGTGTTTTCGCAGAGGACGACGCTTTTCCGATGGTCGACTCTGTTTGCGATATCTGGCCCAGTGCTAACTGGTTCGAGCGCGAAGCGTTTGATCTTTTCGGCATAATGTTCAATGGTCATCCAGATCTGCGCAGAATTCTTACTGATTATGGTTTTGTTGGCTATCCTTTCCGCAAAGACTTCCCGATTTCGGGGTACGTTGAAATGCGTTATGACCAAGAGCTT
>NZ_JAOAUU010000076.1 GCF_030157465.1 Zoogloea sp. | reverse complement strand
AGGCTGAGTTTGCGCATGGGGGAATATCTCCAGGGTGGGCGTGTTTCGTTGGCTCACCAGTCTGGGTTTTCCCTGTTTCGGGAGGATTACGTTTCAGTTAATGCGCTTCGACGAGGGGTGACTGACATGCACAGGCGGGGCAAAGGCGCTGTGTGCCGTCCGGTGCGGGAGGTGTCTTCCAGGCACCACGAAACTGAAACCTTGCCTGCGTAGATTTGCCCGCTGCCTGATTCTGCTGCGCCGCAGCAGACAGAAATATCCGGCTTATCGTCACTCAACAGGAAAAACAAATGCAAAAGAAACTGATCGCTTTGGCCGTTGCCGGCCTGGCTTCCTCCAGCGCCTTCGCCCAAGCCAATGTGACTGTTTATGGTGTGGCCGACGCGTCCTTCGACGTTGTCAGGATCGGTGGCGATGCCAAGAACGAACTGGGCAACACCACCCGTGTTTCCACCAATTCTTCTTATCTCGGCTTCAAGGGGGCGGAGGCTCTGGGCAACGGCCTGAGCGCCGTGTTCCAGTTTGAAAGCGGTGTGGGTTTCGATAACTCCGGCACCCTCAGCACCAACCGGGACAGCTACGTCGGCCTTGCCGGCGGCTTCGGTACCGTACTGCTGGGCACCCTCACCGGCCCGACCCGCGCCCTGGGCACCGCCCTCGATGTGAACGTGGGTGCCACGGGCATCGGCGCCAACTCCGCGCTGCTGGGCAAGCTGGGCAACAAGCTGAACGGCAGCACCAGCAGTACCGGCAGTTACAGCGGTGGCTCCACCTGTGCCCGTTCCGCTTCCTGCAACTCAATCTTCGACAGTCGCTGGAAGAACGCCATTGCCTACGTGTCGCCGACCTTTGGTGGCCTCAACGCCACGGTGGCTTACGTGGCCAACGAAAACAAGGCGATGGATGGCATGGCCGCTGCCAGCACCTCCGGCTTCGATACCGGCCTGAAGTACGCCCAGGGCCCGATCATGGCTGCCGTGACCTATAACGCGGTCATTACCAACGACGCTACCGATCTGAAGATCAGCGATCTGCGTGTTGGTGGCAGCTACAACTTCGGCACGGCTTCCGTGCGTGCCGTGTTCGACCTGGCCCGTGCCGACAAGCTTGGTGGCAAGAAGTTTACCCAGGCGGTGTACGGCCTTGGTGCCACCTTCGACCTGACCCCGGCCAGCAAGCTGCTTGGCCAGGTGTACGTGGCGCGTGACCTGAAGCAGGATGGCAGCAGCCAGGACGACAGCGGTGCCAAGCTGTTCGAGCTCGGCTTCCAGCACAGCCTGTCGAAGCGCACGATGCTGAAGGCGACCTACGCCCTGATCAAGAACGACACCAACGCCAACTACGATTTTGGTGTCAATGCGGCGGGCATCAACCCGGGCGGCATGCCCGCGGGCTTCAGTGCGGCGGGCGGATCGGTGCAGGGGATTTCATTCGGTGTGCGCCACACCTTCTGATCCAGCCTGAGTCGAGCCTGAATGCGGGCTGGTCACGGACGGGCACCTTCGGGTGCCCGTTTTTCGTGGACACACGCGTGCCTCCCGCATCAGTAAAAAAGCCCCCCGCCGTGAAGCGGGAGGCCTGAAGCAAGGGCTGGCTGACGCAGAGAGCGGGTCAGACGGCGATTTCACCCCCGTCGGTGCGGGTGACGACGACGGTTGCCGAGCGCGGCCGCTTGGTGGATGCGGCATCGCTCTGGCTGGCCGGCCAGGCGCTGGTCGGGGTGGCCAGGCTGCCGAGTTCGCCCGGGTGCTGGACGTTGACGAAGAGGGTCTTGCGGTCCGGGGTCATGGCGAGGCCGGTGATCTCGCAGTCCTTCGGGCCGACCAGGAAGCGGCGCACGGTGGCGGCGCTGGCGTCGGCACCCTTCAGGGTCGGCATGCCGCTGGCTGCGGTCACCGCGCCGCCGTCACCGACCTTGCCGGGAATGGCGGCCAGCATCATGCAGTTGGTGACGTCGGTGTAGGCGCCGTCGTCGGTCTGGATCCACAGCATGCCGTTCTTGTCGAACCACAGGCCGTCGGGGCTGGAGAAGTCATTGACGTCGGTGAGCTTTGACAGGTTCACGTTGGCGGCGGCGGTGGCTTCGGCACCGAACAGGTAGATATCCCAGGCGAAGGTGACGGCGGCGGCGTCGCTGCCGGCTTCGCGCCAGCGGATGATGTGGCCGTGCACGTTGCCCTTCTGGGTGGTGGCTCCCTTCAGGTCTTCGTAGTAGCGCGGGTTGGCGGTGTCGGTGTTGGCGGCGGTGCGGCTGCTGTTGTTGGTGAGGGTCATGTAGACCTCGCCGTTGGTCGGGTTCACCGCGCCCCATTCCGGACGGTCCATCTTGGTGGCACCGACCGAGTCGGCAGCCAGGCGGGCGTGGGTGAGCACGTCGGCCTGGTCGGCGAAGGGGTAGGTGGCGTTGGCGGCGCTGAGGCCGTTCTTGCCGAAGGTGAGTTCCACCCAGGTGCCCGAGCCGTCGGTGTTGAACTTGGCCACGTAGAGGGTGCCTTCGTCCATGTACTTGGCGCCGGCGGCGAGGCCTCTGCCGATGTCGGCGGTGTCCCAGTTGGCCTTGGAGACGAACTTGTAGATGTATTCGTTCTGCGAGTCGTCACCCATGTAGAACACCAGCGGCTTGCCGGCGACAGGATTGCAGGGCCACGCGCCTTCGTGGGCGAAGCGGCCGAGGGCGCTGCGCTTGACCGGCTTGGAGGACGGGTTGAAGGGGTCGATCTCGACGACCCAGCCGAAGGTGTTGAAGGCGTTGCGGTAGTCGTCGGCGGCGCTGGCACCGGTGACCGAGGCGGTCCAGCGGGCGTAGTCGTCGGCATTGCCGGTGACGGGGGTGTCCCACAGGTAGCTGCTCTTGGTGCCCTGAGCGAGACGGTAGCGGTTGAGGGCGGTGACCTCGGCGGCGCTGCGCAGGGCGTTGTCGCCGGCGGCACGGCTGATCACGTTGGTGAAGTTTTCTTCACAGGTGAGGTAGGTGCCCCAGGGGGTGTAGCCGTTGGCGCAGTTGTTGTTGGTGCCGCGGGTCGTGGTGCCGTCCGGCGAATACTTGGTCTTGACCAGGTTCGAGCCCCGCACCGGGCCGGCGAAATCCATCGGGGTGGCGGAGGTGATGCGGCGGTTGAATTTCGAGCCACGCACCATGCTCATGGCGCTGCCCGAGGCGTCGCGCTTGACTTCGCAGACGGTGACGCCGTGGGCATTCACTTCCTTGTCCACTTCGGCGGCAACGCGGGCGGCGCCGCTGGTGCGGCCGCTGGCATGCAGGCCGTAGGGGCGCACCACGTACTCGTTATTTACGCACAGCAGGCCGCGGTCGGAGCGGTTGGCGCTGTAGCTGTCGGTTTCCGAGAGGCCGAAGTAGTGCATGCCGTCGTGACCGTCACCGACGCGCCGTTCGTAGGATTCGGCGGTCTCCGAGCCGTCGTTGGCCCACGCCGCATCGGTGAGGCTCAGCGGGTCGCCAAGGGCGTGCAGGATGCGGGTCTGGTAGCCGGCAGGCACGGTGACGAGGTCGAGCTTGTTCTTGGCGACGGCGTCGAAGTTGAGGGCCAGCGCGGCCTTGCCGTCGTTACTGCCGCCACAGGCGGACAGGCTGACGCCGCCGAGCAGCGTGGAGGCGGTGACCGCCACACCGCCCTTGAGCACACCACGCCGGCTGAGGCGCGTCGCAATGACTTCCTGAATGTGGGTGTTGGCAGAGGGGTTGTCGATCTCGTTGCTCATTCGTGACTCCAGGGGGGAGGGCGTAAAGCGACGAATTGTGTTGTCGGCAGGTGACGGCTTGATTAAAGCGGGCGGGCCGCGACGCGGCTGGCAGGCCTGCCGAGGAGGGTAATGGCATGCCGGCGCGAACCTGGGCTCTTCCTGGGTTGAGCTTTTACGGGCGGGCTTTCCGGTATTTGGCGTCACATTGGCCGGGAGTTTCCCACGGCCGGGTTTGCACACCCGGCCGGCTACGGCGGCGCGGAGCGATGC
>NZ_JAOAUU010000075.1 GCF_030157465.1 Zoogloea sp. | reverse complement strand
GTGTGCAAACCCGGCCGTGGGAAACCCCGGCCAACGTAACGCCAAACACGGGAAATCCATCCCGCAAGCCCTCACCGGTTCGCGGTCGAATGGAATGAACCCTGGCAAACACGTTGCGCAGAGGCCTGCAGCTCAACCGTCGGCGCCGACCGCTGCCCGGTTTTCGCGCACCCACAGCCCCCGCTCCCGGGCCAGGCTCTGGGCGTTCAGGGTGCGTTTCTGGAGGGTGTCGGCTTCGGTTGAAGTTGCCAGCCAGACCATCACGTCGGCGGGCACCTGCGGCGGGGCGACCCGGCCGCCGAGGGCCTCCACGCCCTTCGCGCCTATGGTGGCCTGCAGGGCTTCCGTGTCGACCACACCCGGGTTCACCGTGAAGGCACGAATGCCCCGCTCGCCCAGTTCGGTGGCCAGCACGCCGGAGACGCGCGACACGGCGGCCTTGCCGGCACCGTAGGCGTAGCCCCAGCCGCCCTTGGCGGCAGCCACCGGCGGGTCGTTCTCTCCTGCGCCGGAGGTGACGTTGATGATGGTGCATCCCCCGTTTTCCAGCATCCCGGTGATGATCGCCCGGGTGAGCAGGAAGGGGGCCATCACATAGCCCTGGAACACCCGTTTCAGGGTCGCGGGCTCCAGCTCCAGGAAGGGCAGGTTGAGGTCGCTGCCCTGGTAGATCGCGTTGTTCACCAGCACATCCACCCGGCCGAAGGCCCGCAGCGCCACGTCGGCGGCGGACAGCACCGAGGTGTCGTCCAGCAGGTCGAGGCGGATTTCCCGCACGCGCCGGCCCAGGGCGCGGACTTCGGCGGCGGTGCTTGCCAGGCTGCCAGGCAGGGGGCTGCCGTCGGACTGGCGGAGGGCGTGTCGGTGCTGATCCCCGTCGTCCAGCGTGCGGGCGCTGATGATCAGATCGTAACCGGCGCGGGCAAAGGCCAGCGCCGTTGCCTTGCCGATGCCCCGGCTGGCGCCGGTGATGAATGCCACCTTGTTCATGTCGCCTCTGTTGGGTGTCTTGTGGGAGTGCTGAGTGTAGGGCGGCGGCGCTGACGGGCATCGTCAATTCGGACCAGCCGCCCGCCCACTGTCGCCACTCGCCCGTTCATCCATCGTCCGTTCAGACGACGAAGCCCTTCCGGCCTGTCCCTAGACTCCGGTTCCATACCAAAGGAAGGAGCAGAGACATGGCAGACGAGCGAGTCCCGGCACCCGCCCTCGATTACACGGGGAAGGTCGTGCTGGTCACCGGAGGCACCAAGGGCATAGGCGCAGGCATCGCCCGCTGTTTTCTGGCGGCCGGGGCAAAGGTGGTGGTGTGCGGGCGCAACGCGCCGGACAGCCTGCCGGCGGTGGGTGCGGCCGAGGCCGAGTTCATCGCCGCCGACGTGCGCGAGGTGGAATCCCTGCAGGCCCTGTTCGGCGAGATCCTGGCGCGTCACGGCCGCCTGGATGTGGTGGTGAACAATGCCGGCGGGGCGCCCCACGCCCTGGCCGACACGGCGTCGCCGCGTTTTCACGAGGGCATCATCCGCCTCAACCTGATCGCTCCCCTGCACGTGGCCCAGCAGGCCAATGCGCTGATGCAGGGCCAGGAGGAGGGCGGCACGATCATTTTTATCGGCAGCATCAGCGCCCTGCGTCCCTCGCCGGGCACCGCCGCCTACGGGGCGGCCAAGGCCGGAGTGGTGTCCCTGGCCACGTCGCTGGCGGTGGAGTGGGCGCCGAAAGTGCGGGTGCTCACGGTGAGCCCCGGCCTGGTCCGCACCGAGCAGTCCCATCTTCATTTTGGCGACGAAGCCGGCATTGACGCCGTCGCATCGACGATTCCCGCCGGCCGCCTGGCCACCCCGGACGACATCGGCAACGCCTGCCTGTTTCTGGCCTCGCCACTGGCGAGCTATGCGGCGGGGGCCAACCTGCTGATGAACGGGGGCGGCGAACGCCCGGCTTTTCTGGCGGCAAGCAACACCGATTGAGCAACCACAACAGGAATCGGGCGCCGGCGGAATGCCGTGGTGGCGCCACGCTTCCGGCAACCCTTAACGTGCAGGAGACATAACTTGGCTGAACAGGATTGGATGTCCGAGGTGCGTGGAATGGTCGGCCGCGAATACGGCCGGGTCTACGCCTGGGACCATGTGAACGAGCCGATGATCCGCCAGTGGTGCGAGGTCATGGGTGTGAGCAACCCTCTCTACACCGATGCGGCCTACGCGGCCACCACCGTGCATGGCGGCATCGTGGCCCCGCCGGCCATGCTCCAGGCCTGGTGCCTGGAGGGCCTGCACATGAACAACTACCCGCCGGGCTCCACCACCGAGAACCCCTACGAGGTTCTGAAGCGGATGGAAGCCGAGGGCTATGCGTCGGTGGTGGCGGTCAATTCCGACCTGGCCTTCGAGCGCTACGTGAAGCCGGGCGAGCGCCTTTACTACACCACCCGGCTGGACGCGGTGGGTGAACAGAAGACCACCGCGCTGGGCACCGGCTTCTTCGTGACCCTGGTGATGAGCTTCTTCTCGGAGAAGGCCGCGGGGGACGAGAAGGTCGGTTCGCTGCTGTTCCGGGTCTTCAAGTTCCGCCCCGCCAACCCGGTCAAGGTGGTGGAGGAGGGCAGCGCTGCAGCGGCGCCTCCCAAGTACAAGCGCCCCAAGCCCGGCATCAGCGACGACACCCGCTTTTACTGGGAAGGCGTCGAGGCCGGCCAGCTGCGCATCCAGCGCTGCAAGGGCTGCGGCACCCTGCGCCACCCGCCGGGCCCGGTGTGTTCCAGCTGCCACTCTTTCGAGTGGGATTACGTGGAGGCTGCCGGTACGGGCCAGCTTTACTCCTTCGTGGTGATGCACTACCCCGAGGTGCCGCCCTTCGACTACCCCAACCCGGTCGGCCTGATCGAGCTGGATGAAGGCGTGCGCCTGATCGCCGGTCTGGTGGGCGTCAAGCGCGACGAGATCCGTATCGGTCAGCGGGTGAAGGTGGAGTTCCAGACCTTCGACGACGGGCTGACCCTGCCCATGTTCCGTCCGCTCGAAGCTTGAGGAGCATGTCATGGACTTTCAACTGAGCGACGACCAGCGCGCCATTGCCGAAATGGCCGGCAGCCTGTTCGCTGACCTGTGCAGCGACGAGCGCCTGCGCGCCTTCACCACCACCGGCGAAACCTGGATGGCCGAGCTGTGGGCCCAATGCGTCGAGACCGGCCTGCACGCCCTGGCCATTCCCGAAGAAGCCGGCGGCAGCGGCCTGGGCATGACCGAACTGATGCTGGTGCTCGAGGCCCAGGGCCGTGGCCTGGGCCTGGTGCCCCTGTGGCGTCACCAGCTTGCCGCGGCCACCCTGGCCCGCTTTGGCGCTGCGGCCCATCAGGCCCTGACCGGCAAGGCCGCCGCCGGAGAGGCGCTGCTGAGCCTGGCGCTGGATGGCCTGGCCAGTGCCACCGGCGTGGCCCTGGAAGCCCGCCCCGAGGGCGGCGGCTTTGCCCTCCACGGCCGGGTGCCGGCCTTGCCCCTGGGCATGGAGTCGGCGGCTGCGCTGCTGCCGGCCCATACGCCGGACGGCCTGCGCCTGGTGCTGCTGCGGCTGGATGCGGACGGCCTCGACAAGGTGGCCGGCGTGCTCACCCACGGTGAAGGCATCGCAGAACTGCACTGCAAGGGTGTGCGGGTGAGCGATGCCGACGTGCTGCCAGTCGCCGCCCTGGCGTGGCTCGAAGCCCGTGCCATCGCGGCCCTGGCGGCCCTGCAGCTGGGCGTCAGCGCCGAGCAGGTGCGCCGCACCGTGGCCTACGTGAGCGAGCGGGTCCAGTTCGACCGCCCCATCGGCAGCTTCCAGGCGGTGCAGATGGGCCTCGCCGACGCCCACATGTCCATCGAGGCCCTGCGCTCCGCCCTGTGGCAGCTGGTGTACCGGCTCGATGCCGGGCTGCCGGCGGGCCCGGAGGCGCTGGCCACCCGCTACCTGGCCTGCGAGACCGGCCACCTGGTGGGGCACCGTGCCCAGCACGTGCATGGGGGCATCGGTGTCGACCTGAGCTACCCGATTCACCGCTACCTCTACTGGAGCCGGGCCCTCGGCCTGGCCCTCGGCGGCAGTGCCGCCACTCTCGAACGCCTGGGCGAATGGCTCGCCGATAACGACACGCTGGGATGGAAATATGACCTCGCAGAACACCCGACGCTTTGATGACGTGCGCCCCGGCGACACCCTGCCGGAGCTGCCGGTTCCGATCACCGTGGCCCTGATCGCCAGCGGCGCCCTCGCCACCCGGGACTACTTTCCCGGCCACCACGACAAGGACGCCGCCCAGGCGCTGGGCTCGCCCCACGTCTTCATGAACATCCTCACCACCAGCGGCCTGGCCCAGCGTTTCATCGAGGAATGGGCCGGCCCCGCCGCCGTGTTCCGGGATCTGAAGATCAAGCTCGGCGCGCCCAACTATCCGGGCGACACGATGACATTCACGGGCGAAGTCACCCACGCCGATGCGGACAGCCGCACGGTGCAGGTGAGCCTCAAGGGCAGGAATTCCATGGGCAACCACGTGACCGGCACGGCCACGCTGGCGCTGCCCTGAGCGGGAGCAGAGATGCAGACGAATGAACTGAACATCGCCGGTCGCGCCGCCATCGTCGGCCTGGGCGCCACCGAATTCTCCAAGAACTCCGGCCGCACCGAACTGCGCCTGGCCATGGAATCCGTGCTGGCCGCGCTGGCCGACGCGGGCATCGACCCGGGCGAAGTGGAGGGCTTCAGCTCCTACACCATGGACAAGGTGCCGGAATACGAAATGGCCCGCCTGCTGGGGTGCAAGAACGTCAAGTTCTTCTCCCAGATTCCCCACGGCGGCGGCGCCGCCTGCGCACCGCTGGTGCATGCGGCCATGGCCGTGGCCACCGGCCTGGCCAAGACGGTGGTGGTCTTCCGGGCCATGAACGAGCGCTCCTGGTATCGCTTTGGCACCGGCGATTACGGCTTCGGCGCCACGCCGATCTTCGAGAACGTGAACTACGGCTGGTACATGCCTTACGGCTTTCACACCCCGGCCGCCTGGGTGGGCATGTTTGCCCAGCGCTACATGCACGCCCATGGCGCCACCTCGGAAGATTTCGGCCGTGTATCGGTGGCGGCGCGCGATTTTGCCGCCACCAACCCGGCCGCCTTCTTCCACGGCAAGCCGATCACCCTGGCAGAGCACCAGGCCTCCAAGTGGATCGCCGAGCCCCTGCGCCTGCTCGATTGCTGCCAGGAATCCGACGGTGCCGTGGCGATGGTCATCACCTCCGCCGAGCGGGCCTGCGACCTGAAACAGAAGCCGGTGATCATCAAGGCCGGCTCCCAGGGCATCACCGCGGGCCAGCAGAGCATGACCTCCTACTATCGGGACGACATCACCGGCCTGCCGGAGATGGGCGTCGTGGCCAGGGAGCTGTACGCCCAGTCCGGGCTTGGCCCGGAGGCCTTCCAGACCGCGGTGATCTACGACCACTTCACGCCCTTCGTGCTGCCCCAGCTGGAGGAGTTCGGCTTCTGCAAGCGGGGCGAGGCCAAGGACTTCATCCGTGCCGGCCACCATGCCCGCGGCGGCAAGCTGCCCATCAACACCCACGGCGGCCAGCTTGGCGAGGCCTACATCCACGGCATGAACGGCGTGGCCGAAGCGGTGCGCCAGGTGCGCGGCACGGCGGCCAACCAGGTGGCGGATGTGGAAAACGTGCTGGTCACCGCCGGCACCGGCGTGCCCACCAGCGGCCTGATCCTGGGTTGCGCCTGAGGAGGATGCCATGTTCGTCGATCTGACCCCCGAGCAGCACGCCCTGCGCCTCAAGGTGCGGGATTACTTCCAGAACCTGATGACCCCCGAACTTCGCGCCGCCCTGCGCGGCCTGGAAGGGGGCGATCTGTACCGGGACACCATCCGGAAAATCGGCCGGGACGGCTGGCTGGCCCTGGGCTGGCCCAAGGAGCACGGCGGCCAGGGCTACGCGGCCACCGAGCAGCTGATCTTTTTTGAAGAAGCCAACATCGCCGGGGCGCCGCTGCCCTTCGTGACCATCAGCACCGTCGGCCCCGCGCTGATGGAGTTCGGCACCGCCAAACAGAAGCAGCAGTTCCTTCAGGGCATCGCCGCCGGCGAGATCCTTTTTTCCATCGGCTACTCGGAACCCGGCGCCGGCTCCGATCTGGCGGCGCTCAAGACCACCGCCCGGCTCGACGGCGATCACTTTCTGGTCAATGGCAACAAGCTGTGGACCTCCGGCGCCGAAGCCGCCGACTACATCTGGCTGGCCGCCCGCACCGATCCCGATCTGCCGCGCCACAAGGGCATCTCGATCCTGATCCTGGACACGCAGGAAGCGGGTTTCTCGCACACGCTGATTCCCACCTGCAGCAACCCCACGGCCGCCACCTATTACGATAACGTGCGCGTCCCCGCCGACATGCTGGTGGGCAAGCTCAACGGCGGCTGGCAGCTGGTCACCTCCCAGCTCAACCATGAGCGCCTGGGGCTGGGTGCCTGGTCCGACAAGGTGGTGGGCCTGTTCCGCCGCGTCTTGCTGTGGGCCAGGGCCCCGGACGAAAGCGGCCGGCGCGCCATCGACAGCGCCTGGGTGCGCAGCCTGCTGGCCGAGTGTTACGCCCGCCTGGAGGCCATGCGGCTGATCAACTTCCGCATCGCCGCCGATCTGGAGCGGGGCAGGATGGACGTGGCGCTGGCCTCCAGCACCAAGGTGTATGGTTCCGAGTCGGCCATCGAGATCCTGCGCAAGCTGTCCGAGATCCTCGGCGCTGGCGGCCTGGTGCACGCCGGTTCGGCAGCGGCCCTGCTGCTGGGCGAGCTGGAATACGAACTGCGCGCCTCGGTGACCCTCACCTTCGGCGGCGGCACCAACGAGATCCAGCGCGGACTGATCGCCCAGTTTGGCCTGGGCATGCCCCGGGCCATGTAGGCACCGGCAGACAAGGATGAAGCGATGAGCACGATTGACGAATTCCGCAAGGAAGCACGCGCCTGGCTGGAGGCCAACTGCCCGCCGGCCATGCGCACCCCTACGCCGGACGGGGCGCTGATTTTCGGCGGACGGAAGCTCAGCTTCCAGTCCGACGACCAGCGCCTGTGGTTCGAGCGCATGCGCGACAAGGGCTGGTTCGCCCCGGACTGGCCTGCCGAATACGGTGGCGGCGGCCTCACCGCCGAACAGACCGCGGTGCTGGAAGCCGAGATGCGCCGCATCCACTGCCGCCCGGCGCAGATCAACCTGGGCATCTGGATGCTCGGCCCGGTGATCCTGGAATTCGGCACCGAAGAGCAGAAGCAGGCCCTGCTCAAGCCCATGACCCGTGGCGAGATCCGCTGGTGCCAGGGTTTCTCCGAGCCCAATGCGGGCTCGGATCTGGCCAGCCTCAAGATGTCGGCGGTGGACCAGGGCGATCACTTCCTGGTGAACGGCACCAAGATCTGGACTTCCTACGGGGACAAGTCCGACTGGATGTACGCCCTGGTGCGCACCGATCCGGCGGCGCCCAGGCACCGGGGCATCAGCCTGATCGTGCTGGACATGCAGTCGCCGGGCATCACCGTCACGCCCATCGATCTGATCAGCGGCAAGTCGTCCTTCTGCCAGGTTTTCTTCGATAACGTGAAGGTGCCCAAGGGCCAGCTGATCGGCCCGCTGCACGGCGGCTGGACCCTCGCCAAGGCCTTGCTCCAGCACGAGCGGCGGGCCATGTCCAAGTTTGGCGAGTTCAGCCTGCCCACCCACTTCGACCTGATGAGCCTGGCCGAGCGCTACCTGCCGGCGGCCGAGGCCAGCGCGCCGGCCGACATGGCCCTGCGCGCCCGCGCCGTGGCGATGTCCATGGAGGAGCACAGCTACACCCTCACGGTGCAGCGCATGGGCGACGAGATGCGCGCCCGCCACAACGTGTCCGGGCTGATGTCCATCATGAAGCTGGTGCATTCCGAACAGGAGAAGGACAAGTTCGAGATCCTCCTCGACCTGATGGGCCACCGCGCCCTGGGCTGGGAGGGAGACGAATTCGACGACCAGGAACTGGCCCTGGGCAAGGCCTGGCTGGGCAGCTTTGCCCAGACCATCGCCGGCGGCTCGTCCGAAGTGCAACTGAACGTCATCGCCAAGCGGGTGCTCGAGCTGCCCGAAGGCAAAGAGAGCAAGTGAGGAGGCGATGGTCATGAGTCTGGTTTATTCCGAAGAGCAGCGCCTGCTGGCCGATACCGCCAGCGAATTTCTGGCCGCCCGAAGCCCGGTCAGCGCCCAGCGCCGGCTGCGTGACGAAGGCGCGGCCGAAGGCTTCGACCCGGCCCTGTGGCGGGAGATGGCAAACCTGGGCTGGAGCGCGATCCCCTTCCCGGAAGCCCTGGGCGGCCTGGACTTTGGCTGCAAGGGCCTGGGAGCCGTGTTCGAGCAGATCGGCAGCAAACTCAGCGCCTCGCCGCTCCTGTCCAGCATCGTGCTGGGCGGCTCGGCGGTGGAACTGGCCGGCTCGCCCGACCAGCAGGCCGCATGGCTGCCGGCCCTGATCGCCGGCGAGAAACGCATTGCCCTGGCGGTGGACGAGCAGCCCCGCCACAACCCGGCCGACACCGCGCTGGCCGCCCGCCGGAGCGGGGAGGGTTGGGCGCTGGCGGGTGACAAGGTCTTCGTGGCGGACGGCATCGGGGCCGACGCCTTCGTGGTGGTGGCCCGCACTGCCGGCAAACCCGGCGACACGGCCGGGCTGAGCCTGTTCCTGGTCCCTGCCAATGCGGCCGGCCTGCGGGTTTCGCCGATGAAACTGGTGGATGCCCGCAACTACGCCCGGCTGCACCTGGACGCGGTGAAGCTGGATGCCTCCATGCTGCTGGGCGCCGAGGGCGAAGGCTGGGCCGCCCTCGATGCCGCCCTCGACCGGGGCAGAGTCTGCCTGGCTGCCGAACTGCTGGGGGCGGCCCAGGCCCTCTTCGACACCACGCTCGAGTACCTCAAGACGCGGGTCCAGTTCGACGTGCCCATTGGTTCCTTCCAGGCCCTGCAGCACCGGGCCGCGTGGTGCTACACCCACCTGCACCTGGCGCGCAGCACCGTCATGGCCGGCCTCGCCGCCCTCGACGATGCGTCCCTGGACGCCGCCGGGCGGGCCCGTCTGGCCAGCCTGGCCAAGTGGAAGGCCGGCGAAGCCGCCCACCGGATCAGCCGCGAGGCGGTGCAGATGCACGGCGGCATGGGGGTGACCGACGAACTGGATGTGGGGCTCTTCCTCAAGCGCATCCGGGTGGCCCAGGCCTGCCTCGGCGATGGGGATTTCCACTGTCAGCGCTACGCCGACGCCGGCCAGGTTCGCTGAGATGTCGCGGGTCGTCGGTCATGCGCCCGTCAAGGCCGGCCCCCGCGGCCGGGTTCACCCATGCTGAGCCTGCTCATGCCCGCCGCGCTCAGCCGCGACGAGCTGTTTGCCCGCCACGGCGAGCGCTACCGGTGGCTGGCGCTCTTTACCGTGGCCATCGGCGTGATTGCCGCGGTGCTCGCCACCACCAGCTTCAGTGTTGCAGTGCCGGCGATGGGCGCCTACTGGGGCATGGGGCAGGACCGGGTCCAGTGGGTCATCACCGGCTACATGGCGGCGATGACCATCGCCATGCTGCCAACCCCCTGGCTGCTCGAGCGTTTCGGCTTCCGGCGGGTCTTTCTGGGAACCGTGTTGTTTCTGGGCCTGACCAGCCTGGCCGGGGCCCTGGTCAGTGATTTTGCGGGCACCGTGGCGATCCGCCTGCTGCAGGGGGCGGCGGCCGGGGTGCAGCAACCCCTGTCGATGGTGGTGGTGATGCGCCTCTTTCCGCCGGGCCGGCAGGGCCGGGCGACGGGCATGCTCAGTTTTGGCATCGTGCTGGCCCCCGCGGTGGCGCCGGCCCTGGCCGGGGTGCTGCTGGAACACTTCGGTTGGCAATCCATCTTTCTGCTCAGCGTTCCCTTTTGCCTGCTCGCCGGCCTGTTGGCCGTCCACCTGCTGCCCCGGGCGGAGGACACCCAGCGCCGCCCCTTCGACTGGTACGGGGTGGCCCTGCTGAGCGTCATGACCCTGGCGCTGATCGAATGGGTGTCCAGCCTGCGGGAAGCCGGCCCCCTGGCCACCTGGAGCCTGGCCCAGGCGGGCGTCGCGCTGCTGTCGGCGGGCCTCTTCGTCGCGCATGCCCGACGAACGGCGGCCCCGATCTTCTCCCTCGAGTTGTTTCGCGAGCGCTCTTTTGCGATGGGCATCCTCGTGTCCTTCGCCTACGGCGTGGGCGTGTACGCATCGAGCTACCTGATTCCGGTTTTCCTGCAGAACGCCCTGGGCTACGGGGCCACCCCCGCCGGCCTGGCGCTGATGCCCTCCGGCTTCGTGCTGGCAGCGGCCATCCCGCTGGCCGGAATGTTGGCCGATCGCCATTCGCCGCGCTGGATCACGGTGACCGGCCTGCTGGTCTTCGGCCTGTCCTTCCTCTATTTCGGCCTGCGCGGCAGTGCCGTGAGCTACGCCGAAATTCTGTGGGACACGATGATCGGCCGCATCGGCCTGGGCCTGATCATCCCGGCCCTGACCCTCGCCACCCTGCGTCATCTCCAGCCCCGCCTGATGGGCGAAGCCTCGATGGTCAACAACTACATCCGCCAGCTCGGTGGCGTGCTGGGCATCGCCATCGTCGCGGTGTTCGTGGAGTGGCGCATCACCGTGTATGGCACCACGCCCCAGGGGATAGACGCAGCCTACTCGGAAGCCTTCCTGCTTCTCACCGCAACTTTCCTGCTGGCCACGGTGGCGGCGCTGAGGATGAAGCCGCGGGGGTGAGGGGGAAAGGGCAGGGCGCGCTGCCTGTATTGGATATCGCCGGAGCGGCCGTTTTTACGGACCGGGCAAGGTTGAAGCTCGCCGTTACACCGCGAACCAAAAGCGAACCAACGCAAGAGAGAGCGCGAAGACGTATCCATAGGCGAAGCGGTCAATGCGCAGTACTTGCTGACCACGTCGTGAACGACGCGAGCCAATTGTGCTCATCAGCGCACCAACAACTACCGGTGTCGCAACGAGATTGGTAATGCGCAAGTCGGGAGCCTGAACAAAATTGCTTGGAAAGGGCCAGAGGCTGAGTCCACCGATGGTCGCACCGAATATCGCGTATCCGACAGCCACGAGCCACGGGTTGGGCGGCGCACGAAGTGGCTCCGTCAAAGCATGAAGTCCAAGCTCAACGGCAATCTCAAGAATTGCTTGCAGCAGGAACTCAGCGATGATTTCGAGGATTGATTCAAGCATGCGATGGAGCGGCCTTGACCGGAATTTATGTGTAATGGATTAAACGTGCTCATGCCTGCAGGCTGCAAGGTATGGCAAAAATTGGCAAGCCAATCTCCCCAACCCCGACGAGCACGCGATGCGGGATGTGACGCGTCAAGAAATTCCTGATTATTCGGCCATTCAATACCGACGACCCGCTCGCCCTGAGCGTGTCGAAAGGCAGGGCCAGAGCCGGGTTGATGCCTACTTGCGGGCGCGGGAGATCTGGCGCGACAGGGCGATCAGCGGCAAAAGGCCGACGGCCACGATCGCCAGGGCGGCGGTGGACGCTTCGGCGAGGCGTTCGTCCGAGGCCAGGGTGTAGGCCTGGGTGGCCAGGGTGTCAAAGTTGAAGGGGCGCATCACCAGCGTGGCCGGCAGTTCCTTCATCACGTCCACAAAAACCAGCAGGCCGGCGGTAAACAAGCTGCCGCGCAGGATGGGCACATGCACTTCGCGCAGGGTGCGGCCTTGGCCGAGGCCCAGGCTGCGGGCGGCGTCGTCCATGCTCGGGGTGATCTTGGACAGGCTGGCATCGACGGTTTGCAGCGCCACCGACAAAAAGCGCGCAAGGTAAGCGTAGATCAGCGCCGCGATGCCGCCGGTGAGGAGCAGGCCGGGGTTGCTGCCGAAGGCGCTTTCCCATTGCCCGGCCAGCCAGTTGTCGAGGCGGGTGACGGGGATCAGCACGCCGACGGCAATCACGGTTCCCGGCACCGCGTAGCCCAGCCCGACCAGCCGGTTGAGGCCCTGGGCGAGAAGCGTTCTGGAGAGTCGCGCGCTGTAGGCCAGCAGCACGGCCAGCGCCACGGCGACGAGGGCGGTGAGCCCGGCCAGCGTGAAGCTGTTGCGGGCCAGCACCAGAAAGCGTTCGCCGAACTGGGCGTCGCCTTCGCCAAGGGCCATGCGCAGCAGCAGGTAGGCCGGCAACAGAAAGCCGAGGGCCAGCGGCGTGAGGCAGGACAGCATGGCCAGCAGCGCGGCGCCACCGCGCAGGCGTCCGGCCGGGGCGCGGTGGCGGGTGGAGGTGTTGTTGTAGCGGGCCCGTCCGCGGGTGATGCGCTCGACGGCCACCAGCAGCAGCACAAAGCCGAGCAGCATCGCCGCCAGCTGCGCCGAGGCGACCCTGTCGCCCAGCGAGAACCAGGCCCGGTAGATGCCGGTGGTGAAAGTGTTGACGGCAAAGTAGGCCACGGTGCCGTAGTCGGCCAGGGTTTCCATCAGCGCCAGGGCGACGCCGGCGGCAATGGCCGGACGGGCCAGCGGCAGCGACACGGTAAAGAAGGCCCGCCACGGCCCGATGCCCAGGGTGCGCGCCGCTTCGAGCACGCCGCCGGCCCGTTCGAGGAAGGCGGTGCGGGCGAGGAGGTAAACATAGGGGTAGAGCACGAAGACGAACATCAGCATGGCGCCGGGCAGGGTGCGGATGTCCGGGAAGTAGTAATCGCCGAACTCCCAGCCGAAGATTTCGCGCAGCGCGCTTTGCACCGGCCCGACGAACTGCAGGAAGTCGGTGTACACATAGGCCATCACGTAGGCCGGCACCGCCAGCGGCAAAACCAACGCCCATTCGAAGAACCTGCGGCCCGGAAAATCATGCATGGCCGTGAGCCAGGCGGTGGCCACGCCAATGACCGCCACGCCCAGCCCGACCCCGGCGCACAGGGCGAGGGAGTTGCTGATGTATTCGGGGAGGACGGTTGCGGCCAGGTGACTCCAGGTTTCGCTGGTGCCCCCGAGCAAGAGATTGAAGCCCACGCTGGCGACCGGGAGTCCGGCCAGAAGGGCGACGAGCAGGGCTGCGACGACGAGCGGGGAGAGGTGGCGGGTGAGCAGCCGGAGGGGGGCAGAGTGTCGGGAAGTCATGGGCATCCGGAGGTTAATGCGAATTATAATCGACACCATGTCCAAACTCGAACTCAGGGCCGTGGTTCAGCGCTACGGCCGTCAGACCATCGTCAATGGCGTTGATTTTCGTCTGGAGCAAGGCAGCATCGCCTGTCTGCTCGGCCCGTCCGGTTGCGGCAAGACAACCTTGCTGCGCTGCATCGCGGGCTTCGAGGAAGTCTCCGGCGGCGAAATCCTGATCCACGACACCGTGATGAGCCGCTCCGGTTACCGGGTGCCGCCCGAGAAGCGCAAGATTGGAATGGTTTTCCAGGATTACGCGCTGTTTCCGCATCTGACCGTCGAGCGCAACGTGGGCTTCGGGCTGGGCGATGTGCCGGCGGCGGAGCGTGCCCAGCGGGTCGAAGACCTGCTTGCCACGGTGGGCCTGGCGGGCCAGGGGCGCAAGTTTCCCCACGAGCTCTCGGGCGGCCAGCAGCAGCGGGTGGCGCTGGCCCGGGCGCTGGCCCCGCGGCCCGAGCTTGTGCTGCTCGACGAGCCGTTCTCCAACCTCGACGTGGACCTGCGCGAGCGGCTGTCGCTGGAGGTGCGCGAAATCCTCAAGAGCGAAGGCATGACGGCGGTGCTCGTTACCCACGACCAGCACGAGGCCTTTGCCATGGCCGACGAGATCGGCGTGATGTTTGATGGCCGCATCCAGCAGTGGGATACGCCCTACAACCTGTACCACCGGCCGGGCAACCGCTTTGTAGCGGATTTTGTCGGCAAAGGGGTGTTCGTGCCGGGCACGGTGCTGGCCGACGGGCAGGTCGAGATCGAGATGGGCGTGCTCAGGTCAGGCGTGCCAACAGAATGCGGGCGGGGCTGCGGGGCGTGCGGCAAGGGCTGCGGCGTGGATGTGCTGCTGCGCCCTGACGACGTGATTCACGACGACGCCAGCCCGACCCGCGCAGAGGTTCGCCACAAGGCTTTTCGTGGCGCCGACATCATGTACACCCTGCGTCTGGCGAGTGGCACCGAGGTGCTGTCGCTGGTGCCGTCGCACCACAACCACGCCATCGGCGAACATATCGGCGTGCGCCTGGAGGCGGACCACGTGATCGCCTTCCGGCAGCAAAACGCGGCCTGATTTTTTCAAAGCCTGTTTTGAACAGGCGGCGGGCGAGCGATCAAAACAAGAGCTTGTCCGTGAATAAGAGGCCGACGCCGGCCTATTCATGGACAAGCTCTAAAAGGAGACGCCATGCTCTCGCAATCTGACCAGCTTGTCCGTCACTTCCGGGATGTTCTGGTGTGGCCGGTGCAGATCCGGCCCGGTTTTTCAGGGGGCGATGTCTCCCGCCTGCATCGGCTGATGACCGACGGGCCCTGGGTGCCGGTCGATGATGAATTTACCGCCAACCCGGCCGATTTCCAGGAGCGCCACTACAAGGAGTTCGTGGCCTTTCTGCCCTATGTGCAGCGCTTTCTGTATGGCGAGAGCCGTTCAGGCTCCACCGACGGGCAGCCCAGCCGGGCGGCGCCGATGGCGGTTTATCGGCGCACCGACGTGGCTGGCCTCGATGTCACCCTGCGGCCCGGTGACGCGCCGATCCGGCTGCGCGTGGCGCATGTGGATCTCTATCTCTTTCTCGACATGGACGTGGCGCTGCTCAACGTGGAGGTTGCCGCCGACGACGTGCCGCTGGCCACCGCGCTGGAGCTGCTCTATCGCTTCGGCCGGGCCTATCCCACCGGCTGGGATGCCAGCGGGCAGGGCGTGCACAACGTCCATCGTTCCGAACTGCTCGACCGGGAAGGCCGGGTGCTCGTCACGTCAGATTCCGGCAACCGGGAGCGCTACCTGCATTTTGTATGCAGAAACCGGGCGCCCTGTGTCGGAGCCCTGTGGGCCTGGCTGCTGCGGCCGCTGGTGCTGGATCAGGAAGACGAGGCCGGCGAAGTGCGCTTTCGGCTGATCGAGTATTACCGCATGCCGATGATGGCCTATCTGGCCCTCGACAATCCCCGCGCCCTGAGCCGGGAGGATTTCATCCGCATCGGTTTCGCCGCCAATCTGCCCGATCGCGACCCCATTCCGGTGCGTGATCCGGCGGTGATCCGCTTCGAGCGGCTGCATTGCGAAGATCGCTTCTGGACCGATTCGGACGAAGGGCCCAACAGCCGTTTCATCTGCACGGGCAACGCCCTGATCCTGGTGGGCGAGGCCGGCTCGGACTACTTCCGCGATCCCGAGCACGGGCTTCTCGCGCGCTTCCGGCATCAGTATTTTCTGGTCTTCCTGATCGCCCATTTTCACCGGGCCGCGCTGCTGTCCTTTTCGGACGGGCTGGCCAGCGCGGTCAATGATCTGGACATCCGCGACAGCGAATCCGTGCGGCGCTTCAAGCGCCGCATCCGCCAGTCCTTCGAGGCGTTTCTGCGCTTCACCCATCGCTACTGGTTTCACGAGGTTTCGGAGCAGGGCCTGGTGCAGTCCCTGTTCCAGCGCACCACGCGCATGCTGCGCAATGACGAACTGTTTGCCGATGTGAAGGAGCAGGTGCGGGAAATGAGCGCCTACCTTGACAGCGACAGCCAGCGGCGCCAGTCGGGCACCGTGCTGCGCCTGACCGTGGTGACCATCTTCGGCCTCATTGCCACCGTGGTGACCGGCTATTTCGGCATGAATCTGTTCAGCTTTCCCGAAGTGCCCGAGTCGCGCAAGCTGCTCCAGTTTGGCGTGGTCACCGTGTTTGCGCTGGGCCTCGTGCTGTTTGCCGTTGCGAGGTCCAAGCGTCTTTCGGATTTCCTCGAAGCCATGTCGGACGAGCGCCTGCCGCTACGGGCCAAGTGGGTGTCGCTGAGCCGGGTGTTCCGCAAGCCCGAGGATTAGGGGCGTGCAGGCAGACGCCTTTGTTTATCCATAAAATAGATAACGTATAGCTAAATTATTCAGTTAATAGAAATGCAATGAAGGCTTAAAATTTTTCTTTCAGAAAAATTTCCACTCGATCATGGCAGCCTTCAACACCGAAACCGTGCTTTCCGTTCATCACTGGAACGACAGCTTGTTCACCTTCCGCACGACGCGTGACGCCGGGCTGCGTTTCATCAACGGCCAGTTCGTGATGATCGGGCTGGAAGTCAATGGCCGCCCCCTGATGCGCGCCTACAGCATCGCCAGTGCCAACTACGAAGAGCACCTGGAGTTTTTCAGCATCAAGGTTCAGGACGGCCCGCTCACCTCGCGCCTGCAGCACCTTCAGCCCGGCGACAAGCTGCTGGTGAGCAAGAAGCCCACCGGCACCCTCGTGCTGCGGGATCTCAAGCCCGGCAAGCGACTGTTCATGTTTGCCACCGGCACCGGGCTGGCGCCCTTCATGAGCCTGATCCACGACCCGGAAACCTACGAGCGCTTCGACAAGATCATCCTGATCCACGGGGTGCGCTGGACCAATGAACTGGCCTACCACGACTACATCGAGGAAGACCTGAAGGAACACGAATACCTGGGCGACATGATCCGCGAGAAGCTGGTCTATTACCCCACCGTAACCCGCGAGCCCTTCCGCAACGAAGGCCGCCAGACCGACCTGATTTTGTCCGGCAAACTCTTCGCCGACCTGGGCGAGCCGCCCCTCGACCCGGCCACCGACCGCGGCATGATCTGCGGCAGCCCGGCGATGCTCAAGGAAATCTCGACCATGCTCGACGGCTTCGGCTTCAAGATTTCGCCCCACATCGGCGTCGAGGGCGATTACGTGATCGAACGGGCTTTCGTCGAGCAATAATCGGAAAGTGAAACGCCGGGCTATTAACCCGGTCCTTTGATTCACTTCCCACCGTTTGTTCTGTGGGGGAGACTTCAGTCGCCCCCACAGCTTGGGTAGATACTGTTATCCCCGTCAAGCTCCGTGAAGCCCTGGCTGGAAGGTCTGC
>NZ_JAOAUU010000074.1 GCF_030157465.1 Zoogloea sp. | reverse complement strand
CGTATGAAAATGCTCGGGATTCATCCGTTATGAGTTTCGAATGCGATGGCCCTGGATCGGCCCCTCTTCCTGGATTGGTCTGAATTTCGAGCAGGGAGTAATTAATGGTGGCATAATTCGCACACAATATGCGGTCAGATATAACGTATCGCTCAAGTTGGAGTCCTTTTTGGGAGAAATCGTGAAAAGAAAAGCAATCCTTATCGGAAATACGCGCAAGTTGGAAGGTGTCCAGATTGATATTGACAAGACGCGGCGGTTCCTTTGCAGCCCCATTGGCGGTGCATGGCATTCAAATGAAATTGAAATTCTTGAGAACCCTGGCAAAGCCCAATTGCTGAATCAGTTGAAGGTGGCCAAGCAACAGTCTTTCGATTTTGCATTTGTTTTATTTAGTGGCCACGGCGCCCACCAGCGCCAAACCGTATTAGAGATTAACGGTTACGGAGAAACCATAACCGAATCAGATCTGCTTGAGATCGCCCCCCGGCAAGTGAGCATTTTTGACTGCTGTCGAGGCGTAATCCAAGAGAGTGTTCGAAAGTCAGTCGCGCTTGACTCGCTTAGCGCCTCCTTTTCCGAGTCGTCTGTCCGGTACCGATATGACAATCGTGTAATGCAGGCGTTGCCGCAGCAGGTACGCCTCTATTCGTGTGCTGTCGGAGAGTTTTCCTACGATACTGCGAATGGTGCGATATATCTTGGACACCTGATGGATGCCGCAAAAGCACTCGAATACGGGCATGAATTCAAGACTGTAGAAACCGCACACGCTGAAGCACGAGCGAATACGATCAGATCTAGGACGGGAGGATCTCAGCAGCAAACGCCAGAAGCCACTCTTCCCAAGTGCATAACCTCTCAACAACTGATTATTTCTCTACGCCCATGAGCGAGCCCACGTTGGTCTCGAATGGCAATACCCGAGTTGCAAAGGAGCACTACTCGCTAAAAGCAGGTGATATAGATCCTGAACTCAACAAGAAGATTTACGAATTGGTTTTGAATGCTGACGAATTCGTGGTCTACGTTGCTGAAGATCTTACGGTCCAATGGCGAACAACAGATCAGCATCTACAACCGCAGCATTGTGGAGAGGTGCTGGGCCGAGCAGCCGTCCTTGAGGCGCAGTCACAGTTTATTTTGGACCGCAAGATTCTTGCACCGATTCGGCTTCAGATTGCA
Organism: Zoogloea sp.; assembly: GCF_030157465.1. GTDB lineage: Bacteria > Pseudomonadota > Gammaproteobacteria > Burkholderiales > Rhodocyclaceae > Zoogloea. The sequence continues at coordinate 2,824 of NZ_JAOAUU010000074.1, read as the reverse complement.
GAGGCCATCGCACGGTGTTTTGCCGGCAATTCGAAGGCTGACTCAATGTTGCTGCTGCATGAGGTAAAAAAGCAACTGGGCGCTCGAAACAAAGAGGTCGCTTGGCTTTGGTACTTCACGGCAGCCTACGCCATCACCGGGATTTGCGTTTTTCTGCTCTGCCTTTTTTGGATTTATCGTCAGCCGTTAACCAATTTTTGGGGTACTACCGCGTTTGAGGTGATCCTTGGATCGCTATGCGGCCCCCTTGGTGCAATACTGTCTGCAACGAGCCGTGCGCGGCACTTGGTACTTGATGCCAATGCTGGGCGCACAATCCTTTGCCTAGAGGGGCTATCCAGAATTGGAGCCGGAATTATTGGTTCGGCATTTATTGGCTTGGCGCTCAAAAGTGGCATGATCATGGGCGGAGTAGAGTTTGCTGGTAGCAAGACCGCTTTGTTGTTAGCTTTGTGTACGGCAGCAGGAGCAAGCGAGCGACTTATACCTTCGTTAATCAGCGCATTCGAGCGTACTGCTCTCGATACCGAACAACACGCTAACAATATCGGCTCTAGAGCCGATATCGGTGCCCCTCCTGACAAAAGCACATAGGCCTAGCCGCTTGCTCTCGGAAAAACAGGCATAGATCATCGGAATTTGAGCAATGCCATCCAGCTCCAATACAAGTTGTCGAGCTTTTATCGTTGGACTGATTTTTTGAAAAGGCGCGAGACGTACCCCGTCAGCGCCTTTTTTACGTCAGCAACAAAGGCATTGACGAAACGGCAGGCCGCGCCGAAGTCCAAACACGATGCCGGGCTTCGAATTCCGTTTTGTCCTTGACTACCCATTTCGCCAATTTGCTGCTAGGAGTCTGCGCGGCAGAAGCGGAGTCGGGTCAACAAGACGAACAGTGAGCGCGTTTGATAGAGATGGCTACGACTTACCTCCCCTACGATCCGACCCAGACGCTGCTGCTGCCCCCTGCATTGCAGGAATGGCTTCCGGAAGGGCATCTGGCCTACTACATCAACGACACCGTCGATGCGCTGGATTTGAGCGCCTTCCATGCCCGCTATGCCGGAGGCGGGCCACGCAACCAGCCGTTCGATCCGGCAATGATGGTCAAGGTACTGCTCTACGGCTACGCGACCGGCGTGTTCTCCTCGCGCAAGATTGCCCGCAAGTTGCATGAGGACGTGGCCTTCCGGGTGCTGGCGGCAGGCAACTACCCGAAGCACCGGACGATCTGCGACTTCCGGGCGCTGCACCTGAAGGAGCTGGCGGCGCTGTTCGTGCAGGTGGTGCAACTGGCGCGCGAATGCGGGTTGGTCAAGCTGGGCACGATTGCCGTGGACGGCACCAAGATCAAGGCCAATGCCTCGCGCCACAAGGCGATGAGCTACCGGCGCATGCGCGAGGAGCAGACCGAGCTGGAAGGGCAGATCAGGGCGCTGCTCGATCGCGCCCAGGCGTTGGATCGGAGCGAACGGGACGAACCGGAGCTGGATGTACCGGCGGAAATCGCGCGGCGGGAAGCGCGGCTGGCGGTGATCAAGGCGGCGCGCGAGCGCCTGGAAACCCGTCAAGCCGACCTGGATAAAGAGAAGGGGCGCGATCCCCAGGACGCGCGGCGGCCCAAGGGCAAAGACGGCAAGCCTAAAGGCGGCCGCTACAAACGGGACTTCGGGGTGCCTGAAGACAGCGCCCAGGAGAGCTTCACCGACCCGGACAGCCGGATCATGAAGCGTGCCGGCGGTGGCTTCGACCAAAGCTACAACGCGCACACGGCGGTCGACGACACGGCCCAGATCATCGTTGCGGCCGAACTGACCAACAATGCGGCCGACGCCGACCGGCTACCGGTGCTGCTCAAGGCCGTCAATGCCAACCTGAAGCGCAGCCCAGGCACGGTCCTGGCCGACACGGGGTTCCGCTCGGAGGACGTGTTCGCGCAACTGGCCGCCGGGCCAACACAAGTCATCGTGGCCTTGGGACGGGAGGGGCGCGCGCAAGTGAAGATCGACGCCGCCAAGAATCCCTACACCGCGGCGATGGCGGCCCACCTGCAAACCGACGAGGCCAAGGCCGCGTACCGAAGGCGTAAGGCGATCGTCGAGGCGCCCAACGGCTGGATCAAGAACATCCTCGGTTTCCGCCAATTCAGTTTCCGAGGCCTGAGCAAGGTCCGCGACGAGTTCCGGCTCGTCTGCTTGGCGTTGAACTTGCGGCGGATGAGCTACCTGGTGACGGCGTGAGGGCCATGAACAGGCAATTCGGTCATGTCGCGCTTGCGCGGCCCTCCACATCGAGGGGTGCGCCGCATTTCGCCCAACCTCCGACCCGATGATCTGCCGCCCCCCATCCACCCCATTACGCTTGCACGGCACGACATTCCGCTCGGAATGCTTCTGCCGCGCAGACTCCTAGTCGGGACGGCTTTGTTGTTTGGAGCGGTCGTCGCATTGGACCGGTGCGAGCGCCAGCAAAGGCCGAACTGCTGTCTGTTCGTTTCTTGAGCAGATGACTGCTCCACATCTGCTACCAGCCGTCGAGCCATTTGTGAGAAAAATTACCGCATTGGGCCGATAGCCAAACCTCCGCCTACCTCGCCGCAAAGCCCTGCCGAAGTAGCGGCTCAGTCAATCCAGTTCAAGGTCGGGTTAGCGCAGCGCGACCCGACACCCGACCTACGCAATTCGCCGTATTCCGGCGCTGGCCCGGCATCCGTAATCTGGATGCTGTACTGCACAAACAGCGGAAAAAACCATGCGCCGACTCATCATTCTAAAGCCGCGCGCGATAAACGCTGAGGGTGAGGTGCGATAAATGGGAGGTCCGC
>NZ_JAOAUU010000073.1 GCF_030157465.1 Zoogloea sp. | reverse complement strand
ACGATTTTTTTGGTGAATTTCAAAAAAACCATGTCGTTCGAGTGCGATGGCCCTGCTACCGGAGCCGAGCACGGGGCCAACGTTGACGGTGGCACCGCCCGGAACGTTCACGACTTGGCTGCCGAAGGTGGTGACAGTCAGGCCGAGGGAGGCGATGGAGATATCAGCTGCCGAGTTGGCAGTGGTGTTGCGAGCGTTGGTCTGGGTGCTGGTGATGCTGAACAGGGTGCTGACTTGGCCATCGAGGGTGATGGAGACCGAGTTCAGGGTGCCAAGGCTCGAATCGAAGTAGGGGATCACGAAGTTGCCAACCCAATCGGTACGGTTGGCGTTGTTGGTCAGCAAAGCGTCGATCTGGGTGTCGGAGTAGGTGACGACGGAGGCGTTGGCACCGCCAGCGGCGGCGATCAGGGCAAGGGCGAGAAGTTGCTTTTTCATTGATAAAGCTCCGGTGAGAAATCTGTCAAAAATTTTGGCAGTGAGAATGAGCTTCGACTGCTTGTACCTATTTAGCAATATGCATGCCCGTATTGGGATGGTCTATATAAAACAAGGATTTATATTTGTTTCCGAGTGTGTCTGTGTGTATATGTAAAAATTCCCGACGGATAAATGTGAATTAATGTTTATTTGTGACGAATTTTACGGAAAATCCCAAAGACATTGCTCTGGATGCTGTTTCGATTCTGGTTTTTAGGTCGAAATCATTGGTTTTGTATAAAATTAGTGGATAAGAAAATGAAATTTTCGTTTTCGATGTTTTTGGGGCGGAGCGAATGATTGAGCACGTGATGGATGAGAGTGTGGTAGCCGAGGCGGCTGGCAGCGAGCGTCGCAAGCGGCAGCGTTTCGTGGCGAAGCGCTGGGGCAGCGTGTGCTTCTGGGTGCAGGTCGATGGCGTGCGCCTGCCGGTCAATGACCTTTCGCTCGAGGGCTTCAGTGCGCCCTGCCCGGCACCGTTTGCTGCCACGGGGCGGACGTTTCCGTTCGTGCTGCAGCTGGAGGGCATTCCCGACGAGGTGCGCGGCGAGGCGGTGACGATGAACTTTGTTTTCGGTGCCGAAGGCGGGGTGCTGGGTTGTCGCTTCGTCGCCTTCGAAGGCGATGGAGCGATGCGCCTGCACGACTGGCTGACCATCCACGTGATCTCGACGGCGACGGTGCGCATCTCGGAGATCGAGGCCGCGGCGATCGTGTCCGGCCCTTCGCTGATCTGAGCAAGCGGGCCTGAATGCTGCGGGGCGGGGCTCCGGGGGGTGGGGCCGTGCCGTCAGGGCACCCGAGAAAGCTTCTCAGGTGCTTGATAGATATGATAAATTTCGCACCAGCTTCGCCGGCCACGAGCCGGCGTTTTCGTTTTGCCGTTCCGCTTGCCGGAATTTAAGGAATTCACGCCGTGCTCATCGCCAACAACATCACCATGCAGTTCGGGGCCAAGCCCCTTTTCGAGAACGTTTCCGTCAAGTTCGGCGACGGCAACCGCTATGGCCTGATCGGTGCCAACGGTGCCGGCAAGTCCACCTTCATGAAGATCCTGGCCGGGGTGCTGGAGCCTTCCGCCGGTAACGTCGCCCTCGACAGCGGCGAGCGCATGGCTTTCCTGAAGCAGGACCAGTTCGCCTACGAAGATGTGCGCGTGCTCGACGTGGTGATGCAGGGCCACACCCAGATGTGGGAGTGCATGAAGGAGAAGGACGCGATCTACGCCAACCCCGAGGCGACGGAAGACGATTACATGAAGGCGGCCGAGCTGGAAGGCCATTTCGCCGAGTACGACGGCTACACGGCCGAAGCCCGCGCCGGCGAACTGCTGCACGGCGTGGGTATCCCCACCGACCAGCACAACGGCCCGATGCGCGAAGTCGCCCCCGGCTGGAAGCTGCGCGTGCTGCTGGCCCAGGCCCTGTTTGCCAACCCGGACATCCTGCTGCTGGACGAGCCGACCAACAACCTGGACATCAACACGATCCGCTGGCTGGAGGAGGTGCTCAACCAGCGCAACTCCACGATGATCATCATCTCCCACGACCGTCACTTCCTGAACCAGGTGTGTACCCACATGGCGGATCTGGACTATGGCCGCATCCAGGTGTGGCCGGGCACGTGGGACGACTACATCGAGGCCTCCACCCAGGCCCGCGAGCGCCAGTCCAACGCCAACCAGAAGGCCAAGGAAAAGGTCCAGGAGCTGCAGGAGTTCGTGCGCCGTTTCTCGGCCAACAAGTCCAAGGCGCGCCAGGCCACCAGCCGCGCCAAGCAGATCGACAAGATCAAGATCGAGGAATTCAAGCCTTCGAGCCGCCAGTATCCGTGGATCCGCTTCGACTACGACGAGAAGGACAAGCTGCACCGTCAGGCCGTGGAGATCGAGAACCTCACCTTCGGCTACGATCCGGCCAAGCCGATCATCAAGAACTTCACCCTCACCGTCGATGCCAACGACCGCATCGCCATCATCGGCGAGAACGGCATCGGCAAAACCACGCTGCTCAAGTTGCTGGTGGGCACCGAGCTGCACGGCCTCGCGCCCCAGTTCGGCACGGTGAAGTGGGCCGAGAAGGCCAAACTCGGCTACTACGCCCAGGACCATGCCGACGATTTCGCCAGCGGCGAGAACCTCACCGACTGGATCAGCGGCTACGTGCGCGAAGGCGGCTATGAAGGCGACGACGCCGAAACCCTGATCCGCGGCACCCTCGGCCGTCTGCTCTTCAAGGGCGACGATGTGAAGAAGTCGGTCAAGGTGATTTCCGGCGGCGAGCAGGGCCGCATGCTGTTCGGCAAGCTGATGCTCCAGCGCAAAAACGTGCTGCTGCTCGACGAGCCGACCAACCACATGGACATGGAATCCATCGAATCCCTCAACTCGGGTATCGCGGATTTTTCCGGCACGCTGATCTTCGTCTCCCACGACCGCGCCTTCGTGTCGTCCGTGGCCACCCGCATCCTCGAAATCCGCGGCCCCGGCGACATCGTCGACTACCGCGGCACCTACGAGGAATACCTGTCCAGCCAGGGCATCGAGTAAGCGTCGGCGAACCCGCTGGCGGTGCCGCCCGATCCCGCGATTCCGCCATGCTCACGCATCAATCCCTGATTGCCGTCGCAGCGCTGACCATTGCGCTGGGCCTGCTGGCCGACCGCTTTGGCGGCGCCTGGGGCCAGCCCCTGGTCGCCGTGTGGGCCTGGGCGCTGTGCGGCTGGCTGCTCTATCGCCATGCCGGGCTGCGCTCGCGTCTGGTGGCCTGCCTGGTGATCGCCACCGCGGGCGAAGTGGTGCTGTCGCTGGCGTGGGGGCTTTACGACTACCGGCTGGGCAATCTGCCCTTGTTCGTGCCGCCCGGCCATGTGCTGCTCTACTGGCTGGGCCTGCAGCTCGCCGACCGGCTGCCCGGCCATCTCCTGGTGCTGACGCCGTGGCTGGCCCTGATCGCGGTTACCGCGCTGGCGCTGGCCCGGCTGGACTGGCTCGGGCCGCCCCTGTTGCTGCTCTTTTTCGTGTGCCTGCGCAAGGGGCCGGCGCCGCGGCTGTACGTCACGATGTTCCTCCTGTCGCTGGCGATGGAGCTGTGGGGAACCTGGCTCGGCAACTGGACCTGGCGCACGAGCCTGCCCGGCCTGGGCTGGCCGGTCTGTAATCCGCCGCTGGCGGCCGGTGCTTTTTACTGCGTGCTGGATGTGCTGAGCGAAGTTCTGTGCCGTCGCCGGCCTGGCGTGCGGCCCGAGGGGAGCCGGGTTTAGCGTCTGCCGGCCTTCAATGGCGGCGGGCCGAGGTCGGCGAGGCGGCGAGCGAGCGCATCCCGGTAAGCCGCGAAATCCTGGATGTCGTCGTGGCCGGCGCCGTCCACCGGCAGCAGCTCCGCCCGTCCGCCGCTGGCCGCCACCAGAGCCTGGGCGTGGGCGATGGGAATCAGCGCATCCTCGCGGCCGTGGAGGATCAGCACCGGGCTCGTCACCGCACCGATCAGGCGGTCGCTTTCCAGTGGATATTTGAGCAGCGCGTCGGGCACCGGCGGGTAGTGCTCGCGGGCGACGCGCAGCAGGCTCGCGTAAGGGCTGACCAATACCAGCAGGTCGGGCTTCACGTCCCGCGCGAGGCGGGTGGCGAGCCCGGTGCCGAGGGAGCGGCCGAGGATCGCCACCGGCTTGCCGGCGTAGGCCGGGGCGATGCGATTCCACGCCGTGCGCACGTCGGCGTGCAGTTGCGCCTCGCCGTCGATGCGCCCGCTGCTCTTGCCGAAGCCCCGGTAATCGAGCATGAACAGGTCGAACCCGAGGCGCCGGTAGAAATCCACGCGGCTCGTCCAGGTTGTCAGGTTGCCGGTGTTACCGTGCAGGTAAAAAACCAGCCCGCGGCTGGCCGACTGGCGGAACAGCAGCGCATTGAGCACTGCGCCATCCACCGGAATGCGTATCTCCTCGACCTCCTGATCCGGCGCGTAACGCCCGGCGAAACTGAAATCCGCCGGCAGCGGCTCCGGGTGAAAGAGCAGGCTTTCCTGGCGCACGTAGAGGTTGGCGAGGAGGGCGAGGTAGCCGATCAGCGCGACAAGGAGGGCCCGTTGCAGTCCACGCAGCAGGCGCCCGAGGCGGGGTGTGGCGTCGAAAATTGTCATTGCTGGCTCCCGATGGATTCTTTCATGCGACCTGCCGTGCCGCCCGGTCTCCCCACCACACGGCTTCTTCAAACACCGAGTAGCCGGATAAATCCGAGTGGGCGAACAGCAGCCGGCCGTCGGCCTCGCGCAGCGCCGCCAGGCCGGGGTTGGCGAGACTGCCGGGGGTGGGCGTGGCCATGGCGTGGCCGCGCACGGTGATGTCCACGGCGAGCGTGCGTCGCCATAGTTCCAGCTTGCCGTAGGCCTGGTGCAGGTCGGCGGCGGCCAGCGCAAGGAGTTCGTCCGCGCGGGCGCCGGCCAGCCAGCGGCGGGCCTCGGCCGGCGTGCGGTCGGCCAGCGCCCGGTAGGCGGTGAACACCGTGTGGGCCGGGCGGGCGGCGCGGATCAACTGGTGGGTGGCGACCACCCAGCCGAGGCCTTGGCTGGCGTGGATCACGTTGTCCCAGGCCAGCGGAGCATCGGCCGGTTCGGGCGGAAAGCCGTCGAGCAGAAAATTGGCGACCAGCCACGAGGCCTGTGCCGGCAGGTGGGCCGCCGGGTCGAAGCCGAAGTCGCGGATGTGCGGAACGATGCGCGCGGCCACGTGCAGCGGCATCGCGCAGATCGCCCGGCGAGCGCGGATGTAGAGCGGGCCGGCGGCATCCCGGCACAGAATGGACACGCCCTGGCGATCTTCGGTGACGTGCAGCGCATGGCCGGCGATGCGCCGCGCGGCCGGAATGCGGGCGGCAAGGCCGCGGGCGAGGGGCGCGAGGCCGTCCGGCCAGGTGAGCAGCGCACCGTCGGCGGCGTTGGCGGCCTGTCCGCCGCGGCCGGCAAAATAGTGCAGGCCGGCCCAGGCCGATACCTGCGCCGAGCCGGCGCCGTATTCGTCACGGCACACGTAATCGAGATAGGTGTGGAGGCTGGGCGAGGTGTAGCCGCTGGCGACGAGCCAGTCGCGAAAGGGCGTGGCATCCAGCCGACGCCAGGCGGGGTCGGCCGACGAGAGCACCCGCGGCACGCAAAACAGCCGCCGCCTGTCGCTGCCGCGACGCTGGGTGAGGGCGGCCACTTCGTCCAGAAAGCGCCGATGCTGGGCGGCTTCGGCCGCGCTCACGTGTTCGGTGGGCAGCAGGCCGTCGTGCCAGCTGCCGTCGAATAACAGACGCTCGTCCGGCGCATGCACCAGGGCCGCTTCGCTGAAGCGCGGGCGCTCGCCAGACGGGTCGGCTTCGATCACGCCCTGCTCGAACAGAATCTCCCGCACGGTGCCCGATTCCAGCGACGGCAAGGGCAGGTAATGGGCGCCGCAGGGGTAGGCCAGCGGGCCGGACGGGCTGTCGATGCGCCCGCCGGCCGCGTTGCCGAAAAGCTCCGGGCCTTCGACGAGCAGAAAGTCGTCGACGCCTTCCTTCGCCAGCCGCCAGCCCGCGGTAAGCCCGGCGATGCCGCTGCCGAGGATCGCCACGCCGGTTCTGATCTCGCGCACCGGTGAAGGCAGCGGCGCACCGTCACGCAGCGCGTGCCCTTCGGCCATGCCGGGGTGGTGAACGGTGACCGGAATGCCCAGATGCTCGAGCCGGCGGCAGCCGGGCAGGGCGAGGGCGGCGAGTCCGAGAAAGGTTCGACGGTGCAAGTGCGTGCCTCAGGCGGCTCGCATCAAGGCAACGATTCGGGCGAGCAGTCTTTCCGGTTGTGTCGCAACGAGTTTTTCGAGCATGGCCTGCGGGAAGTAATGTGGGTACAGGTCGCTGCGATGAGCCTCGGCACCAAAAATCTTCTTGAAAGTGCGTTTTGCGTCGGCCGTGCGCTCAGGTGCGGGCTGGTCCTTCAGTCGAAGGAGTTCGGTTTCCAGGCAGGGCGTGCAGGGCAGCACGATTATGTTTGCATTGCGCGCCTGTTTTTCAACCTCGGGAGTCCAGTCCGTATCCGTGTCGAACAGGGCTGCGACACGATCGAAAGCGTATACATCAGCTTGCTTTCGGGTGTGGTCGATGACGTTTTGCGCTCCTTTTCCGTGAGCGTTGCCGATCTTCACAGTCACGCCCGCCGCACGACCGACGAACACGGATCTCAGGTGCTTGAGAAAGGCGACCTCTGCATCGCCTTCGCCGACGATCAGCACGGTTCTGCGTTGTGTGCGTAGCGTGGGAGCCTGTCGGCGGGCGTTCATAGGTGCGGAACTGCGCCATAGGCGCCGGCCATGTACTTGGCGTAGAAATTGTCGTCGTTGCGCACGCCTTCCATTTCATCGAGTCGCCAGGCCGTGCTCTCGCAGTTTTCATCCTTTTCGACCAGCATGATCTGTGATTTGTGGAGAAGATTGAGCACCTCGGCGGAGTGGCAGGTGAACAGCAGTTGTGCGTTGTGCGGGTTGGTGAGCGGACTGGCGAACAGGCCGAGAATGGGCTCCAGCATGTGGGGATGGAGATCGTTCTCGAACTCGTCGATCACGGCGATGCCACCATTTTGCAGTGCGGGCAGGAGGTGGGAGAGAAGAACCATCGCAGCCTGAGTACCGCTTGATTCGAGTAAAAAATTCAGTCGGCGCGGGCCTGACGTTGTCTGGTGTATGCCAACAGGAAGCCAGATTTTGTTGTTTGAGCCGTCTGGCTGGGCGACGGAGATTTCCTCTAACTCTACGTTGGAAAGACCGAGATCCCAGTCATGCAGCAGGCGAGCCATGATGGTTCTTTGTTCGGAGAGCTGGCTGAAGTGGGCTGCTGCGTTCAGGACTAGGTCCTGAGAGAGAGGCTGGCGACCGAGGGCGGTGATGTTCGAGCGCAGGCCCGAACTGGCCATGTCCTTTGCCAGCGGGATGCCATATTGAGCGGCAGTCGAGATCAGCGATGCATTCGCTCGGACCTTTCGGGCCTCGACCGGGGCGAAGCCGAAGTCCTGTTGTTTGATCCGATAAGTCTGCGTGCTGTCATCCCAGTCTCTTACAAAGACGTATTTGAAGCGTTCCCTTTTTACGTAGAGCGCTTCATGGATTACCCGTTCGGGGATGCATCGGAGCACATATTTCCAGATTTGACCCTTGTATATGGCCGTTGCCGAGAACTCCGTTGCTTCGTTTGTTGCAGCGAAGTGGGGCGTAAATGGGATGGCGGCTTCCGGTGCCTGACTAAAGGAATGACTGATAAACCAATCCAGAAATACCAATGGTTTAAGGAGTGTGGTTTTGCCGCTACCGTTGGCGCCCATTACGGCGATGACCTTGTTGATCCGTTCGCCAGTCGAGGTAGTGGTCAGCCAGTCGCTGGGCGCGACCTTTTCGCTCACTGTCGTGGAGACCTGTGTGAGCTCCCGAAAGCTCTGGAAATTGGAGAAGCTATAGCTTAGAAGCATTTTCTAACTCCTATAATCAACGTTTTTTTGTTGATTATTGCGTTTGTTAAAGAAAAAACCAAGCAGTAGCCCTTCCATCAGCGCACCACGTTGCCCCAGTCCTGTTCGAAGTAATGCACCAGGCGCTGGTTGTTGAGGTGGTTGGGTTCGACGGGCAGGGGCTTCATGTCGGGCGGGAAGCGGAACATCAGGCGGGTGGTTTCGCCGTCGAGGAAGCGGGTGGGGATGCTGTAGGCCGTGGGCGGCGTGTAGCCGGGGCGGCGCGTGGCGAGGTTGAAGCCCCACTCGCCAAATGACGGCACGTAGGCGTGGTAGGGGTGGGTATGAAAGCCGGCTTCGCGCAGCGTGGCGTCGATGCACCAGAAGCTCCGCGGGGCGAACCACGGCGAGGTGGATTGCACGACGAGGGCGCCGTTTTCGGATAGATGCCTGGCCATCAGCCGGTAGATCGGCACCGAGTAGAGCTTGCCGAGGCCGAAGTTGGAGGGGTCGGGAAAGTCGGCGACGATCAGATCGAACACGTCGGCGTGTTCGTCGAGCCACTGGCCGGCGTCGGCATTGACCACCGTGACGCGGGGATCACTGAGCGATCCTCCATTGAGCCCGGCCAGCTCGCTGTTGCGGGTGAACAGGTCGGTCATCGCCGGGTCGAGGTCGACCAGGGTGACGTGCTCGACATTGGCGTGGCGCAGGATTTCACGCACCGCCAGCCCGTCGCCGCCGCCCAGCACCAGCACCGAGCGTGCCCACGGCATGGATTGCAGCGCGGGATGCACCAGCGCTTCGTGGTAACGGTGTTCGTCGCGGCTGGAAAACTGCAGGTTGCCGTTGATGTGGAGCCGCGTGTCGTCCTTCCAGCGGGTCAGCACCAGGCGCTGGTAGGGCGTGGTGGTGGCGAAGATCACGTCGTCGCCGTACAGGCCGCGCTCGGCCCAGCGCGTGAGCTGCTCGGACATCACCAGCCCGCCGGCCAGAAAGGTCATCACCAGGATGCCGCGGGTGAGGCGCGCGCGGATGTTCGGGATGTCGGCGGCGTAATGCCGCAGCGTCCACAGCGCCACGGCGGCGTTGACCATGCCGAACAGAAAACCGGTGCGGGACAGCCCCAGCTTGGGCGCCAGCACCAGCGGAAACAGCAGCGACACCGCCAGCGCGCCGAGGTAATCAAAGGTGAGCACCCGGCTCACCAGTTCGCTGAAGCGCGCCTGTTTGTTGTGGAGCACGCGCATCACCAGCGGAATCTCCATTCCCACCAGCACGCCCAGCGCAAACACCAGCGCGTACAGCACCGTGCGAAACGGCGCCGACATCCAGGCAAACAGCAGAAAGAGCACGGTGGCCGACACGCCGCCGATCAGCCCGACCAGCAGTTCGATGTCGATGAAGCGGGCCAGCACGTCCCGGTCATCGACGTATTTGGAGAGGTGCGAGCCGACGCCCATGGCGAACAGGTAGCAGCCGATGATCGACGAGAACTGCAGCACCGAATCGCCGAGCAGATAGCTCGACAGCGCACCGGCGATCAGCTCGTAGGCCAGCCCGCAGGAGGCGACGACGAAGACCGACAGGATCAGCAGGCGGTCGGGGGCGGCGGGCTTGGAGGTGGCGTCGGACATGGGGCGGGACTCTACCCGCAATGCGCTTGCCGGGCACCGGGAATGCTGGCTAAATGATCGCCCCCCGCCTGGGAATCATGCCGATGGACGCGTTTTACAATTATGTGCTGCACCTGTTTTCGGGCTTGCTGATGGTGGGCGGTTTCGCCGCCATCTACATGTGGGTCACGCCCTTTCACGAGCTGGCGCTGATCCGCCAGGGCGTGGTGGCCCCGGCCCTGTCGCTGGGCGGCGCGGTGATCGGGTTTTCGCTCACCGTAGCCTCGAGCATCCTGCACAACGACCACTACCTGCTGTTCCTGTTGTGGTGCGTATCCGGCTTGTCGGTGCAGGTGCTTACCTACGCGCTGCTGGCGAGGGCCTTTCCCCGCCTGCCTGTCCAGCTGGCCAGCAACAACGTGGCGGCGGGGGCCGCGGCGGGGGTGGTGTCCCTCGTCGTCGGTATCGTCAACGCCGCCTGCATGTCCTGACATTCCTCACCGGAGCATTCCATGAGCATCGGCTCGTTCATCAAGAAGCAGTTCATCGACGTCATCCAGTGGAACGAGGATTCCAACGGTACGCTGGCCTGGCGTTACCCGATGGAAGACTTCGAAATCCAGTACGGCGCCAGCCTCACCGTGCGGGATTCGCAGATGGCGGTGTTCGTGAACGAGGGCAAGATCGCCGACGTGTTCGGGCCGGGCAGGTACACCCTCACCACGCAAACAATCCCGGTGCTCACCTACCTGAAAAACTGGGACAAGGCCTTCGAGTCGCCTTTCAAGTCGGACGTGTATTTCTTCAGCACCCGCCTGCAGCTTGGCCGCAAATGGGGCACGCCGCAGCCGGTGACGATTCGCGACAAGGATTTCGGCATGGTGCGGCTGCGCGCCTTTGGCATGTATTCGTACAAGCTGGCCGACCCGAAAAAATTCTTCACCGAGATCAGCGGCACCCGTGCCGAATACACCGTTGACGAGCTCGAACAGCAACTGCGCAATCTGGTCGTCGCCACCATGAGCGCGACCCTCGGCGGGGCCGATCTGCCCTTCCTCGACATGGCCGCCAACCAGCTGCTGCTGGCCGAGCGCATGGTGGCCGGCATGACGCCCACCTTCGAGCGCTACGGCCTTGCGCTCGACAACTTCGCCGTCGAGAACATCTCCCTGCCCGAAGAACTGCAAAAGGCCATCGACGCGCGCATTTCGATGGGCATGGTCGGCGATCTGGGCAAGTACACCCAGTTCCAGGTGGCCCAGTCGGTGCCGCTGGCGGCTCAGAACGAAGGCGGCCTGGCGGGTGTGGGCGCCGGGCTGGCGGCGGGCGTCGGGATGGGGCAGGTGATGATGGATGCGCTGCGCCCTGCGCAAACGCCGGCCGCCGCTGCGGCCCCCGCGGCGCCGGCACCGGCCGCCGACGACCCGGAAGCGCGCCTCGCCAAGCTCAAGGCGCTGCTCGAAAAAGGCCTCGTCACCCCGGCCGACTACGACGCCGCCAAGGCCGAAATACTCAAAAAGCTGATCGGGTAAGCGCCGCGTGTTCAAGCTCGCCTGCCCGGGGTGCGGCGCGGAGGTCGTCTTTCGCTCCGCCACCTCGGCCCTTGCCGTTTGCGAATACTGCCGCAGCACCCTGCTGCGCGATGCCGACGCCGTGCGCGACGTGGGCAAGATGGCGGTCGCCCTTGAGGATTATTCGCCGATCCGCATCACCACCTCGGGCATGTATGCCGGCAAGGCCTTCGGCGTGGTCGGGCGCATCCAGCTGCGCTACGACGCGGGCTTCTGGAACGAGTGGTATCTCCTTTTCGACGACGGCAGTGCCGGCTGGCTGTCGGATGCCTCGGGGCAATACGCCGTCACCGTCGACACCGGCCTCGCCAGCGATGCGCCGCCCTTTGGCCAGATCGTGCCCGGCGGCTTTTACCCCTTCGAGGGTGTCACCTATTCGGCGGCGGATCTGCGCACGGCGCGTTGCTCGGGCGGCGAAGGGGAGCTGCCTTTCCTGGTGGGCGCCGGCTGGCAGGCCCGGGTGGCCGACTACCGCCAGTCCCACCGCTTCCTGACCTTCGATTACTCCGACGGCGACACGCCGCGCCGCTTCGTCGGCAAGGCCGTCAGCCTGGCCGATCTCAAATGCCAGCTGCTGCGCGAGCCCGATGACATCGCCCGCAGCGCCGGCCATCTCAAGGGCAAGGCCGCGGTGCTGGACTGCCCGGCCTGCGGCGCGTCGATCAGCTGGCGTCCGGCGGTGGCCGCGCACCTGCACTGCCCCGCCTGCGGCACCGAATCCGACGCCACCACCGGCACCGCCGAGATCATGGACGCGGCCCGCCGCGAGGCGCTGGTCCACACCACGCTGGCGCTCGGCGACGTGGCGAAGATCGACGGCGAGGCCTTCAGCCTCATCGGCCTGATGCGCTGCCGCGAGGTGGGCGAGGGGGACGAATGGACCGAGTACCTGCTGTTTAACGAGACGGCCGGCTTTGTGTGGCTGGTCGAATCCGGCGCCGGCTGGGACAAGGTCAAGGTGCTCGACGCCTGGCCCGAATCCGTTTCGGCCAGCGCCGTGAGCCTCGAAGGCAGCGCCTTCACGCGGATGCAGGCCTACGGCGCCGAAGTCATCCACGCAGCCGGCGCCTTCAACTGGCGCGTGCAGGTGGGCGACACGGTGTCGATCACCGATTACCGGGGTGCCCGCGGCACCCTCAGCAGCGAACGCAGCCCGGCCGAAATCAGCTGGTCACTGGCCCAGCGCGTGCCGGCTGGCACCGTGGACGGCTGGTTCGGCAAAAAGGGCAAGCTGGCCGCCGCGGTGGCCGCCGGCAGCACGGCGGTGCAGGCTGACTCCGTTCCCGCTGGTGCGCTGCACCCGCTCGCGCTGCGCTTCACCGCCATCCTGCTGGTCATCAACGTGCCGCTGTCTTTCATGGGCGGCTTCATCAACTGGCTGGTCACCCTGATCGCCGTCGGCGTGCTGTGGTGGCCGATTTATTCCCGGATCACCGACGACGCGCCATGACCCGTTTCGGCTACATCGTCTTTGCGCTGCTGGTCACGCTGTTCACCACGCTGATCAACATTGACACCCGCGGCGGATCTGGTGGCAGCAGCCGCAGCTGGGGCAGCGGCTCGTCCGGTGGCGGCTGGTCGTCCGGCGGAGGCGGGCACAAGTGAACGGCTTTCTGCCCCGCGGCCGGCATCTGCTGGCCGATCTGCACGGCATCGCCCCCGAGCGCCTCACCAACCCGGCCGCCATCGAAACCCTGCTGCGCGCCGCCGCCGACGCCGCCGGCAGTACCCCGGTCGGCGGCCACTTCCACCCCTTCGGCCCCGGCCTTGGCGTAACCGGCGTGCTGCTGCTCAAGGAATCCCACATCAGCATCCACACCTGGCCCGAACACGGCTTTGCCGCGGTGGATGTGTTCATGTGCGGCGACGCCCGTCCCGAGCGCGCCGTCGAAGTCATCCAGACCGCGCTGGCGGCCGAGTCGCTCAGCCTGCGTGAAGTGGCGCGGGGCTGAGCGCTCAGCGTTTGCGGCTCACCGCGAAGTTCCTGAATTCCGGCGTAAATTCCCGCTGCGTCAGCTGGGCTTCATTGAACAGGCGCACGGCGGAGCCGGCGTTGTGCCGCGTCACATCCTTTTCATACAATCGCGCCCGCGCGGTGGTGTCGATGCGGCGGACACCTGCCGCCGCTTCCCCTATATATTGCTGTAGCCGGCTTTACCTTGCCGGCGTGGCCTTGCAGTTGAAGGAGTCAAACGCCATGAACCTGCCGACTGTCTATGACAATTCCCAGCTCGCCCACATCATTGAAGAGGGGCTGATTTACCAGTGCGCGTGCCCGGCCCAGGTGGCGCAGCACATCCTCGCGCTGCGGGAGCTGTTTCATTACCAATACACGTGCTCGGTCACGCGCAGCGAGGATTTCGGGGTGCACGCCCGCATCATGACGTCGGTGCTGCGTACTCATTCCGACATGGAGCAATGCCTGCATGACGTGCTGGTGGCCGAAGGCTGGGATCTGGCCACGCTCGCCATGCCCGAGGGCTTGCGCAGGCTGCGTGACGAGCTGCTGGCAGAGTAGGAAACGGGGCTCCGTGAATATTTTGTTGCAGTGCACAAAAACCGCTTGCAATTGTTTTTGTTGCGGTGCAACATAGAGCCATACCGAATTTGCTTCGGTGATCGCAAGACCAGCCCATCTTAGGAGATCATCATGTCCGTTACCCCCGAAAAGTTTGCCGCCGCCGCCAAGACCAACGTTGAAGCCAGCCTGAGCTCCGCTTCCGCCTTCGTGGCTACCGTGTTCACCGCCGTTGAGCGCGTGTCCACCCTGAACCTGGCAACCGCCCGCACCGCTTTCGACGAAAGCGTTGCCTTCTCCAAGGCTGTGCTCGCCGCCAAGGACCCGCAAGCCATCGCCGCCCTGAACCTGGCTGCCCTGACCCCGTCCGTCGAGAAGAGCATTGCCTACGGCCGCAGCCTGTCCGTGATCGGCACCGACACCAAGGAAGAGCTGACCAAGCTGGTTGAAGCCGAAGCCGCTGTTATGGGCAAGAACTTCGACGCTTCCCTGGAAGAGCTGTTCAAGAACGCTCCGGCCGGTTCCGAAGCTGCCGTCAAGGCCGTCAAGACCGCTCTGGCCAACGCCAGCAACGCTTACGAAGGCGCCACCAAGGCTGTCAAGCAAGTCGCTGCTGCTGCTCAAGCCAACGTCGAAAAGGCTGCCGAAGCTGCCGTGCAAAACGTTGAAAAGGGCGCCAAGGCTGCTGCCTCCGCTCTGAAAGTTGCCTGATCAGGAATCATGCGGTGAGGTTTTGCCGCAGTCTTCCCGGTAGCATCCAAAAGGCCCCTCGGGGCCTTTTGTCATTTCAGGAGTCACCCGATGAGTCGTCGTAAATCACCGCTGGTTTCCGCACTCTTCAAGCTGACCCGGGCCGGCATGCGCCAGTCGGCGCGAATTGGCAAGGCTGCCGCGCGGCAGGGCATCGAATCCGGCAGCAAGATGGCCGAAGGCGCCGGACGCATGATGAAGGCCGTGGCCACCCCCACCGACGCACCCGTGCCGGTGACGGGCGGACGCTGGATCGACGGGCGCTGGGGGCTCGGGCCGCTGGCGATGCGGCGCTACCGCTTGTTCATCCCGACCGGCGGCAGCGCCAGGAAGCCCTTGCCGCTGTTGTTGCTCCTGCACGGCTGCGCCCAGGATACGGCGGCCTTCGCAGCGGTAACCCGCGCCGCGGCCACGGCCAAGGCGCGCGGCTTTGCGGTGCTGATGCCCGAGCAGGCCCAGGAGGCCAACCCCCAGCGCTGCTGGAACTGGTTTGGCAGCGAGACGCGGGTCGGCATCGAAACGCAGATCCTGATGAGCATCGTCGACCACGTGGTGGCCGACTATCCGCGGGTGGGCGGGCCGCTGTTCGCGTTGGGCCTGTCGGCCGGCGGGTCCATGGCCCTGACGCTGGCGCTGCGTCATCCCGACCGCTTTGCCGCCGTCGGCAGTCATTCCGGCGCCGCGCCCCACAGCGCGCGCACGCCGCTGCAGGCCGGCCAGGCCATGCGCGGGCGCCGCTCGCCGGACGGCGACGCGCTGGCCCGGCATCTCGCCGGCCGGCGTCTGCCGCCGCTGGTGCTGATCCACGGTGATCTGGATGCGGTGGTGTCCTTCGAAAACGCCCGGGCTTCGGCCGATCTCTGGCTGGAGTTGCTGCCCGACGGCGTCACGGCCCGCGAAAGGATCACCGAAGTTCAGCGTGGCACCCGCCGCAAACTTACCCGCAGCGACTGGAAAACCGGCCGCAAGCCCTGCGTGCGCCTGCTCCGCGTGCATGGCATGGGGCACGCCTGGAGTGGTGGCGCAGCCCGCCAGGCCTTTTCCGATCCGACCGGGCCGGATGCGTTGCGGCTGGCGTGGCAGTTCTTTGCGTCTACCATGGAACAAGCGGTGCCTGTGCCCGTCTGACGCCCTTTACGCCTGGAGGTCTGCCATGTCCGAACCCCAATCCGTCGAACGTCTCCGTGACCGCGCCGCCGGCGCGCTGATGGGCGCCTTCATCGGCGATGCCCTGGCCCTCGGGCCGCACTGGTACTACAACCTCGACGAGCTGCACGCCAACTACGGCGACTGGATTTCGGGCTACACCGATCCAAAGCCCGGCCGCTACCACGCCGGGCTCAAGGCCGGCGACCCGTCCCAGGCGGGCGTGCTGCTGGAACTGACCTTGCGCTCGCTGGTGGAGCGGGGCGGCTACGACGAGGCGGATTTCTGCGCCCGGCTCGATGGCGATTTCTTTCCGCAGATCGACGGCACGCCAATGGCCGGCCCCGGCGGTTACACCAGCCAGTCGATCCGCGAAGCCTTTCGAAAGCGCGTGGGCGAAGGATTGCCCTGGGGCCAATGCGCGGGCAACGCCGACACCACGGAAGCGGCCGAGCGCATCCTCGCCATTGCGGTGCGTTACGCGCTCGATCCGGCCGCGCTGGCCGCCGCGGTCACCCGCAACGCGGCGCTCACGCAAACCGACGGCACCGTGCTGGCGATGACCGTGGCCTTTGGCGCGGTGCTCGGCATGCTGGTCGAAGGCCACGCCCTCGACGGTGACATCTCGGACAAGCTGATGGCGCGGGTCAAAAGCGGCGAACTGCCCTTTCACTCGGTGACCAGCGGCAAGCTGCAGGCCCCGCGTCCCGGCGAGGCAGAAGCGCCGACGCTTGGACGTTTTCCGTCGCCGGACGCCCTGCTCGGCCCGTCAAACATGGCCCGCGCCGCCCGCGATCCGGACATCCGCATTGAGCCGGCCTGGAAGGTATCGCTGGTGTACGGCATGCCCTGCGCCGTGTACCACCAGTTTCCGGCGGCCTACTACCTGGCGGCGCGCTTCTCGGGTGATTTCGAGTCGGCGGTGCTGCACGCGGTGAATGGTGGCGGCCAGAACCTGGCCCGGGCGATGCTCACCGGCGCGCTGGCCGGCGCACAAACCGGCCTGTCGGGCATTCCGCGGCGCTTCATCGACGGGCTCGCCGGTTCGGATGAACTCGTCGCTCTGGCGCAGCGGCTGGCCACGGCGCTTTAATCACTCTTCCTGGCAGGCCCGCCGGGCTGGGAGAGTCTCACCTGTCGGGGAAGCGCGTTCCACACGTTGCGCGAACCTTGATGGTTCATTCCATTCGACCTTCTGCGGGTCAAGCCCTTGCGGGACGGCTTTCCAGTGTATGACCTTACATCGGCCGGGTCTCGCCCCGGCGGGCGACCTTCTTCTTTGTTGTACGACAAAGAAGAAGGCAAGAAAACGTACCCCGCTGCCGCGCCCCCTTCGGGGGTTCCCTCCCTCCGGCGATGCCGTGCGGGGTCTTCGCAAACTCGCCCTTCGGGCTCAAACATGCGAAGCCCTTTTTCCGCCCGTCATCACCTCCAGTCGGCGCGTCAGAGGGGACCGGAAATGCAGGTGATCAACGGTCGGTCGCTCAGCCCTGTATCAGTAAAGGCTCGACGTGCGTGAAAGCCCGTCTGAACCTTTGATCCGCGGAGGAACGGGCGGGGAAGTCCGGCGCAGCTGTCTGAGCCCGAAGGGCGAGTTCTGCGCC
>NZ_JAOAUU010000072.1 GCF_030157465.1 Zoogloea sp. | reverse complement strand
CGTATGAAAATGCTCGGGATTCATCCGTTATGAGTTTCGAATGCGATGGCCCTGGGAGCCCAGCCCCCAACCCTTGCCCCAAAGGCCTCCCGAGCCAATCGCGATCATTGCCTGGATGATGTGAAAACCTTTGCCCAGCGGGTCCGAGGTGGGATTCAGCATCGTGCACACGCGGTGTTTTTGATAGTCGCGCAAGAGTGGCCATACCTGATCCCTTTGGCAGAGGGTGTCGCCAAAAACCAGCAGCACGCCAATGATGCCAATGGTGGCAATCACCAGCGGGGAAATCCATTTCCACGGTATTCCCGCCAGAAACAGCACGAAAAATCCGGACAGAAATACCAGGATGCCCGTCCCGAGGTCGGGCTGCTTGGCGATGAGCAGGACAGGGAGCATCAACAGGCATACGGCCACCAGGTGATCCCGGTGGCGCAGTCCTTCGTCCCGGTGAAAGTAAAACCACGCGAGCATCAATGGTGCGGCGATTTTAAGAATTTCGGAGGGTTGAATGCGCGTAAAGCCGATGTTCAGCCAGCGTTGTGCGCCTTTCGAGATATCTCCGAACAAGGCCACAGCCAGCAACAGAATGACTCCTGCGATGTAGATTGAAGGGGTCATGTTGCGCAGGCGTTGCGGGGTGATATGAGCAGCAACAAAGAGGCATGAGAGGCCGACAGCCAGATTGGCAAAGTGCGCGCTAATCCGCTGTGGCGAAGCGCTGCCAATAATAAAAGTAGCGTAAGCGAGCAAGGCGAAGGTAAGGACCATCAAGGGCCGGTCGATGGGCGCGTTAAGCTTTTGCCACACCGTTCTGGCCTTGAAAAGGATCGGGTTATTCATGCAAGAAGGGCGGCTTTCTACTTCGGGCGGGGGCGCTCGAATATACCCATCTGCCCTGCCTGAGATAATTCGGGAGTCGCTTACGCAATCAGCGTAGGGGCCTTCTGTATCGGCCGTTCGACACCCAGGCGTGCCGTTGTGTGCAGTGCCGATCACATCGGCGGCCGCGATCATGTCTGCCTCTCACACCGCCGGGTGATTGCGAGCGGTGCGCGAAGCCCGATTTCACCGTATCAGCGCAGCAAGAGCGTCGGCACCCTGGAGGCCTTCAGCAAGTCGGTGGTCTTGCTGCTCATGAACTGGCTTCTCAGGGGAGAATGGCTGTATGCCCCCAGGGCCACGAGGTCGAAACCCTGGGGGCTCAGTGCGCTGGCAATCGCATCTTGCCCAGCGGCAACCCCTTGAGCAGGGGGCTGTCGGCCAGCATCTCCACCCCTTTGCGGGTGACCCCGCTGCCGTCAAAGGCGAACAGCACCCGCGTAGGCTCACGGTAGGTTTCGGTGGTCACCAGGACCGGACGCTTGACCGCGCGGCCCCCCATTCCAGGAGTTTGCCCAGACCATTTTTTGCGGTGCCTGACTGCGCGCGCGTACGCCCCAAAACAATCAGCCGGCTTGAGGCTGGGACAAAGAATGGTCACGGATGATTTTCTTTAGGAGCGACTATTAACCCGGCGCTGGCTCCGCCTTTCTACACGGTTGGAGCTAGCGGGTAGAAGATATTCAAGGGCTGGGTTAATAGGGGGTTGGATGCCACGGATCGAACGCCATCGTGCGTGCGTGGTTCAGGCCAGCGTGCCGCTGCGGTAGTCGTCGAGTGCCTGCTCGATTTCCTCGCGGGTGTTCATCACGAAAGGGCCGTACTGGACGACCGGCTCGCCGAGGGGGCGGGCGGCCAGCAGCAGAAAGCTCGCGCCGTGCTGGCCGGCGGTGACTTCGATACGGGCGCCGGGTGACAGGACGCCCGCCTGGCGGGCGGCAAGGGGGCGGGCGGAGTCGTCAGCGCCGACCGTCAGTTCGCCGGCATGGGGGTAGAGGAAGGCCGTGTGGCCTTCCGGTACGGGGTGGCTGAAGCGCTGGCCGGCTTCGAGTCGCACGTCGAGAAACAGCGGCGCCGTGGACAAGCCCTGGATCGGGCCGGGGCGCACCTGGCCGTCGGCGGTTTCGAGTGTGCCGGCGATGATCCGCACTTCTCCGCCCGGAATGCCGATCGGCGGAATTTCTTCCGGCTGGATGTCCCGGTAGGCGGCGGGCTTCATCTTCTCGGCGGCCGGCAGGTTGATCCAGAACTGGAAGCCATGCAGACGGCCGCTCTGCTGCAGCGGCATTTCCGAATGGATGATGCCGCGCCCGGCGGTCATCCACTGGGCGCCGCCGCCGCGCAGATGGCCCTTGTTGCCGAGGTGGTCCTCATGCTGGAAGTCGCCCTCCAGCATGTAGGTCACCGTCTCGAAACCCCGGTGGGGGTGGGCCGGAAAGCCGGCGATGTAGTCGTCCGGATTGTCCGACGCGAACTCGTCGAGCATCAGGAAGGGGTCGAGGCGCAGCCACTGGCTCTGGCCCAGGCTGCGCCGCAGCTTGACACCGGCCCCGTCGGAAACGGGGATGGAGGGGATGATTTTCAGCAGGCTGCGTGTCGTCATGGTGCGCTCCGGGTTCGGGTTGCGAGCTTAGGCGGTGAGTTCGGCGACGGCCTTGTGGGCGTCGGCGAGGGCGGTGTTCTTGCTGTCGTCGCCCATGTTGAGGCCTTCCGCGTAAACAAATTCCACGTCGGTGATGCCGATGAAGCCGAGGAAGTCACGCACGTAGGTGGTCTGGCTGTCTTTCGGGGTGCCGGCGTAGCGGCCGCCGCGGGCGGCGAGGATGTAGGCCTTCTTGCCGGTGAGGAGACCCTTGGGGCCTTCGGCGTTGTACTGGAAGGTGACGCCGGCGCGGGCGATGTGGTCGAAGTAGGCCTTGAGCGTGGAGGGCACGCCGAAGTTGTACATGGGCAGGCCGATGACGACGGTGTCGGCCGCGCGTAGTTCGGCGATCAGGGCGTCGGAGAAGGCGACGACGGCTTGCTGCTCGGCGTTGCGCTCTTCGGGCTTGGCGAAGAAGGCGGTGACGCGGGCGCCATCCAGGTGGGGCACCGGATCGGCGGCGAGATCGCGACTGACGACGGCGGTGTCGGGGTGGCTGGCCTGCCAGGCCGCGACGAAGCGCTCGGTGAGCTGGCTGGACTGACCGTGGCTGGAGAACAGGCTGGCGTTGATCTTGAGAAGGGTGCTCATTTGAGTGACTCCGTGTCGGGTTGCGATGACTGTATTAAACGATTTACCGGAGAGATAAAAAAGTACAAGATTTCGTTTAAATCCATCGAATGGTTAGATGATGAAAGTGCTTCCCACCCCCCATATCGCGCTTGATCAGTGGCGTGCGCTGATTGCCGTGGTCGATTCCGGCGGCTATGCGCAGGCGGCGGATGCGCTGCACAAGAGCCAGTCTTCGGTGACTTACGCGGTGCAGAAGATCGAGTCGGTGCTGGGCGTGAGCGCCTTCGAGATCCAGGGCAGGAAGGCGGTGCTGACCTCAACCGGCCACATGCTTTACCGCCGCGCACTGGCGCTGGTGGGTGAGGCCGGTGACCTGGAGCTGGCGGCGCGCAAGCTGTCGGCGGGCTGGGAGGCGGAGATCGGCCTGGCGGTGGAGGTGCTCTATCCGCCCGATCGGCTCATCGCAGCGCTGGCCCGTTTTGGGGCCGAGGCGCCGCGCACGCGGGTCGAGGTGATCGAATCCGTGCTGGGTGGCACCGGCGAGGCGCTGCTGGGCGGGCAGGCGGAAATTGCCATCACGCCGCATATTCCGCCGGGCTTTCTGGGGGTGCCGCTGATCAACGTGCGGCTGGTGGCGGTGGCGGCACCGTCGCATCCGCTGCATCAGCTGGGGCGCGAGCTGGGCGAGAAGGATTTGCGGCCATGGCGGCATTTGCCGGTGCGGGCTACGGGCTCGACCCGCGACCGCCGCACCACGACCGTCGAGGTCGAGCAGCGCTGGACTTTCAGCAGCATGTCCATGTCGATTGCCGCGGCCTGCGCCGGGCATGGCTTTGCGTGGTATCCCGAAGCGCGCATCCAGGCCGAGCTGGCCGCAGGCTTGCTGAAGCCGCTGCCGCTGGGGGGCGCCGAGGCGCGCTTCATCGATCTTTACCTGGTGCAGGCTGACCCCGATTTCGCCGGGCC
Source organism: Zoogloea sp. (assembly GCF_030157465.1). Classification (GTDB taxonomy): domain Bacteria; phylum Pseudomonadota; class Gammaproteobacteria; order Burkholderiales; family Rhodocyclaceae; genus Zoogloea. Next base: position 50,754 of record NZ_JAOAUU010000072.1, on the reverse strand, counting down.
GGGTGTGCGCCGGCTGGCGGAAATTCTGGTTGCAGATTCGGCCCTGCGTTCGTAGTACGCTTTGCAGCCCCAAATGCAGCCCCAAGCACAGGAGAAACACCGTGACAGATCGCAAGGCCATCATCCCGAAGGGGATGGAAGCCGTTTACGAAAACATCCACTACGCGCCGGCCGTGCGCGTGGGCAAGACAATCTATGTGTCCGGGCAGATCGGGCGCGACGAGAACATGAAGCTGGTGGAAGGCCGTGAAGCGCAGATCGTGCAGGCCTTTGAGAACCTGAAGAAAGTGCTCGCCGCCGGCGGGGCGACGATGGACGATATCGTCGACCTGACCAGTTTTCACGACGACATGCGTGACCTGTCGCTGTTCATGCAGGTCAAGGACCGTTACCTGACCCGCGATTTTCCGGCCTGGACGGCCATTGGCGCTGCGCAGCTGTGCGGGGCGCCGGGCTACATCATCGAGATCAAGGCGGTAGCGGTTTTGCGCGACTGATGCGCGCCAGCACAACGCAGCCTGCCCAGTAGATCGCGGCGATGAAGATCCAGGCCTCGAGGTAGAAGGGCCGCCACTGGGCGTCGCCGGAAAGGGCGAGGCCCAGTGAGCCGGTGAGTTCGTAAAGGCTGACGATGGTGACGAGCGAGGTGTCCTTGAACAGCGCGATGGCGCTGTTGGCCAGCGACGGGGCGACCGCGCGCAGCACCTGGGGCAGCACGACCCAGCGCTGGGTCTGCCAGTCGCTGAAGCCCAGCGCTGCGGCCGCGTCGAGTTGCTCGGTGCGCAGGGCCTGCAAGCCGCCGCGGATGATCTCGGACAGATAGGCGGCGGCGAACAGCACGATGGCGATGAGCACGCGCCACAGCATGTCGAGGGCGACGCCGTCCGGAAAAAACAGCGGCAGCAAGAACGAAGCCACGAACAGCGCGGCGATCAGCGGAATGCCACGGGCGAGTTCCACGTAGGCGGTGAGCAGGCCGCGCAGCACCGGCAGTGACGAGCGCCGTCCGTAGGCCACGGCTATACCCAGGGGCAGCGAGCCGGCCATGCCGGCCGCGGTGAGCAGCAGGGTGAGCGGCAGGCCGCCCCAGAGTTCGGTGGGCACGCTTTCCAGTCCGCCAACGCCGCCGCCGAGGAGCGGAATGGCGACGAGCGGGGCAAGCGCGAGCGCCGGTATCACGAAGCGCCCGCGCAGCACGCCGGTCGCCACTCCCAGCCAGCTTCCGGCAATCAGCCCGGCGGCGAGTATCGACCGCCACGCGTCATTGGCCGGATAGCGGCCGAGGAGGATGAAACGGGCCTTTTCGGCGACCACGCCCCAGCAGGCGCCGCGATGGTCGAGCGCTTCGCAGGCGGCGATGTCGGGTGCGAAGCGTGCGTTGAGCAGCGCCCATCTGACCAGCGGCGGCAGCCACAGCACGAGGGCGGCCAGCACCAGCAGCGTGAGCCCGGTATTGACGATATCGCCGAAGAAGCGGCGGCGCAGTGCGTCCAGCCTCATGCGGGGCGCCCCTTCAGGTTGCGCTGTTCGAGGCGGTGGCTGATCGCCGCGGCGCCAAGCGACAGCAGCAGATAGACGGCAATCACGATGACCAGGCATTCGATGGCGCGGCCGGTCTGGTTGAGACTGGTGCCGGCCACCGAGACGAGATCGGGGTAGCCGATGGCGACCGCCAGCGAGGCATTCTTGAACAGGTTGAGGAGCTGGCTGGTGACCGGCGGCAGGGCTGCCCGCCAGGCCTGGGGCAGCAGCACGTCGATGAAGGCCCGGCGTGGCGTCATGCCCAGCGCCAGCGCGGCGAGGCGCTGGCCGGGGGGCAGTGCCAGAACGGCCGCGCGCAGGGTTTCGGCGATATAGGCCGCGGAGTAAAGCGCGAGGCCGATCAGCATGGTGAGGTATTCGGGCGTCAGGCGGGCGCCGCCGTCGATGCCGAAGCCGCCCGGCTCGGGAATCTCGAACCCGGTTTCGCCCCACCAGGGCACGCTCAGGCCCGACTTGCTGAGAAAAACGCCCGGCGCGAGGCGCATCGCCGCGTCGGCTGCGGGGAGCAGGTCGGTGAGGATGAAATACCAGGCGAGCAGCTGGAGCAGCAGCGGGATATTGCGAAAGGCGTTGACGTAGGCACTGGCGAGGCCGCGCACCAGCGGGTTGTCGGCGAGCCGCCCGAAGCCGGCGAGGATGCCGATACCCAGCGCCAGGGCAGCGCCGGGCAGGGCCGCGCGCAGGGTGTTGAGCAGCCCGGCGACAAAGGCGAGCAGGGTGGAATCTGCCGCGTCGACGGGCAGCACGCTTTCACCGAGGGTGAAGCCTGCCGGTTCGAGAAGGAAGTCGAAACCGCTGCGGATGCCGCGCTGCTCCAGGTGCCCGGCCGTGGTGACGGCGAGCAGCACGAACAGCCCGACGACGGCCGCGAGGATCAGCGCCTGCGCGACGCGGGAACTGGCACCCATGAGTTTCAGCGCAGCGGCAGGCTGTAGAGGATGCCGCCCTTGTTCCACTGGGCGTTGAGGCCGCGGGGCAGCTTGAGCGGGGAGTCGGCGCCGACGTTGCGGTTGAAGATTTCGCCATAGTTGCCAACGGCCTTCACCGCGCGGGCGGCCCATTCCCGGTCGAGGCCGAGGCTCTTGCCGAGATCTTCGCCAACACCGAGAAAACGCTGTACCGACGGATCGGCCGAGCCTTTCAATGCATCCACCTTGCCTTGGGTGATGCCGAGCTCTTCGGCTTCGATCAGCGCATTGATGGTCCATTTGACGATGGCGAACCACTCGTCGTCGCCACGGCGAACGGCCGGGCCGAGGGGTTCCTTGGAGATGATTTCCGGCAGCACGACGTAGTCGTCGGGATTGGGCGCTTCCTTGGCGCGGATGAAGGCCAGTGCCGAGGCGTCGGTGGTGTAGGCCTGGCAGCGGCCGCTGAAGAAGGCCTTGATGGAGGCTTCGAACTTGTCGAAGACCACGGGCTTGACCTTGATGCCCTGGGCGCGGAAGTAGTCCGAGAGGTTTTTCTCGGTGGTGGTGCCGGACTGGACGCAGATTTCGGCGTTCTTGAGCTGCTTTGCGCTCGTCACCCTGGTTTTTTTCGAGACCAGGAAGCCTTGGCCATCGTAGTAGGTTACCGCGGTGAAGTGCAGGCCGAGGGCGGCGTCGCGGGTCAGGCTCCAGGTGGTGTTGCGGGACAGGATGTCCACTTCGCCGGATTGCAGCGCGGTGAAGCGCTGCTGGGAGCTCAGGGGCACCCAGCGCACCTTGTTGGCGTCGCCAAGCACGGCGGCCGCGATGGCGCGGCAGACGTCCACGTCCAGACCGCGCCACTGGCCCTGGCTGTCGGCGGCGGAAAAACCGATCACGCCGGTGCTGACGCCGCAGGCGAGCTGGCCGCGCGACTTGATGCCGTCGAGGGTTTTGCCGGCGTGGGCGGGGGCTGTGAATGCGGCAAGGGCTGCGGCGATGGTCAGGACGTGGATTCGGGACATGGCAGTCGAAGCGGAAAAACCGGAGCCGCGTAGCTTAACGGGCTTCGGTGTGGTGTTGTAGCCCGGGCTGCGCCGGGGCTGCGGGGCTGGCCGAATGAAAAAAGCCGACGGAGCGTTCCGTCGGCTTTTGGATGCGGCACCTGAAGCTTACTTGACGGTGGCCTTGGTGCGCAGTTCGGCAACGTGGCGCTCGACGTGCTGCTGTTCGAGGCGCTGCTTGAGCTGGCCCTTCACTTCGTCGAAGGCCGGGGCCTTGAGGGCGCGGCTGTCTTCGAGCTTGATGACGTGATAGCCGAAATCGGTTTTTACCGGGGTGGCCGTGTATTTGCCTTTTTCGAGCTTGGTCAGGGCGTCGGCGAAGGGCTTCACGAAGCCGGCGGGGTTGGCCCAGCCGAGGTCGCCGCCCTTGTCCTTGGAGCCGGGATCCTTGGATTGCTTGGCGAGTTCGTCGAATTTTTCGCCCTTGTCCAGCTTGGCGATGATGGCCTTGGCGTCTTCTTCCTTCTCGACGAGGACGTGACGGGCCTTGTATTCCTTGTCGCCCAGTTGCGACTTGATCTTTTCGTATTCGGCCTTGACATCGGCGTCACTGACCGGATGGGACTTCATGTAGTCCTGGATGTAGGTGGTCGCGAGGACGGACTGGCGGGCCAGGTCGAGCTTGGTCTGGGTGGCGGCGCTTTTTTCGAGACCCTTCTTGCGGGCTTCCTGGGCGACGACTTCGAGGCCGATCAGGCGATCCTTGACGGCGGTGCGGAGCTGGTCGGAATCAGGAGCGCCCTGGGCCTTTTGCTCGGCGATCAGCAGGTCGGCACGGGCCTGGGGAATGGCGGTGCCATTGACGGTGGCGACGGTCTGGGCGACGGCGGGCAGCGCAATGAAGGCTGCAAAAAGGGACACAGCCAGACGGGTCGGGACGATTTTCATCAGTTTTCCTTGCTTGGTGGGGCGGGTTGGAGTTTTTACTGTTCTTCAGGCAAGTTTGCCTGAATGGCCAGGGCGTGGATCTCCCGGCGCATCATCTCGCCCAGCGCATCGTAAATCAACCGGTGGCGGGCGACAGTGTTTTTGCCGCTGAAGGCAGCGGAGGCAATGGTGAGGCGGTAATGGCCGCCACCGGAGCGGGCGCCGGCATGGCCGGCGTGGAGCGCGCTGTCGTCGATCAGTTCGAACCGGGTGGGCTCGAGGACGGCGAGGCGACGGCGGATTTCGTCCATGACGTTCACGGCAGGGTTTTCCGGAAAGGCTTGACCGTGCAGCGGGCGAAAACGCCGGTGGCGACGTAGGGGTCGGCTGCGGCCCAGGCTTCGGCTTCGGCCAGGGAGGGGAATTCGGCAATGATCACGCTGCCGGTAAAGCCGGCCGGGCCGGGGTCGGGCGAATCGATTGCCGGGCACGGGCCGGCGAGTATCAAGCGGCCATCTGCCTGCAGGGCCTGCAGGCGGGCGACGTGTTCGGGGCGGGCCGCGAGACGTTTGTCGAGGGTGCCGGGAACGTCTTCACCGATCAGAACGTAGAGCATCAGTTGGATTCCTCTTCAATGTAGCGGGACAGCAGCATTCCCTGGGCCAGCACAAATACGATCATCAGGCCCATGCCGCCGAAAAGCTTGAAGTTGACCCAGGTATCTTCGGAAAAGTTGTATGCAATGAACAGATTCAGTACGCCCATCAGGCCGAAAAAGCCGGCCCAGACCAGGTTGAGCGTGCCCCATATGGGTTCGGGCAGTTTCATCTGGGCTTCGAGCATCTTGCGGATCAGGTTTTTTTTGAGCACGACGGCGGAGAAAAGCAGCGCGCCGGCAAAAAACCAGTAGAGCACGGTGGGTTTCCACTTGATGAAGGTGGGGTTCTGGAAGAACAGGGTCGCGCCGCCGAAGACGGTGACGATGGCGAGGCTGACCCACAGCATGGTGTCGACCTTGCGGTGGCGGAACCACACCCAGCCGATCTGGCCGACGGTGGCGGCGATCGCCACGGCGGTTGCGGCGAAGATGCCGGCAAACTTGTAGGCGACGAAAAACAGGATGATCGGGAACAGGTCGAAGAGAAATTTCATTATCGGGGTGTGAGCTTGGGGCTGGGTTCAGGCGGGGTCGGCGCGGTTGCGCATGTGATCGGCAAGGCCGTCGATGGCGGTCCACAGCCGGGCGCGCAGCGGGCTTTCGGGGATGCATTCGTCGAAGGCGAGCTTCATGCACATGAGCCACTGGTCGCGCTCGCGGCTGGCGATGGTGAAGGGCAGGTGACGGGCCCTGAGGCGCGGATGGCCGTGAGCCTGCTCGTAGAGTGGCGGGCCGCCCAGCCAGCCGGTGAGGTACATGAAGAGTTTTTCTTCCGAGCCGGATAGGTCTTCAGGGTGCATCTGGCGCACATCCCAGGCTTCGGGCAGCGTATCCATCAATTCGTAGAAGCGATGGACGAGGCGGCGGATGCCGGCTTCGCCACCGAGTTCTGCATAGGGCGTGGCGGGTTCAGACACCATGAAGATCCTTCTGGGGCCGGCCGTTGCCACAGTTCATGTTGGCGGGCAGGGCTTCGTCCATCATTTCAGGGCGGGGCAGGTTGAGACTGCCCATCAAGTCGATGAAGGATTGACGGCTGCGGCCGGCGAAGCGCGGGTTGCGGTCTTTTTCCTGGCCGATGCAGGACACGCGGGCGCCGTGGTAGTCGTGGGCGGGATAGACCAGGGTTTCGTCGGGCAGGGTGAACAGGCGCTCGGTGACGCTGTCGTAGAGCTGGCCTGCGTCGCCGCCCTGGAAGTCGGTTCGTCCACAGCCGCTGATCAGGAGCGCGTCGCCGGTGAACAGGCGGTCGCGCCACTGGTAGGTGACGCAGCCGGGGGTGTGGCCGGGGGTGGGAATGACGCGGATCACGTGGTTGCCGAAGACGATGGTGTCGCCTTCGCCGAGCAGGCGGTCGGCGCATCCCGCGGCACCGTTGCGGCCCATGGCGCTGCGGGCGCCGGTGAGTTCGCGCAGGCCGGCCGCGCCAGTGATGTGATCGGCATGGATGTGGGTTTCGAGCACCCACGCCAGGCTCAGCTCCTGCTCTTGCAGAAAGCTGAGGTAGGCGCCCAGGTGCTCCTTGACCGAGTCGATGACAACGGCGTCGCCGCTGATGGGGTCGGCGAGCAGATAGGTCAGCGTGGAACTGGTCTGATCGTAGAACTGGTGGAAGAGGATCATGGTTGCGGCGCCATTAAGGAGTTCGGCCCAATTCTAGCTTTAACTCAGGTTTTTGGCGCGGCCGGGAGCAGGATGCAGGCGTCGAGTCCGCCGCCTTCGCGGGGGCTGAGGCGAAATTCGCCGTGCTGGCCGCGCACGATACGATCGACGATGGCAAGCCCGAGCCCCGAGCCCTTGGTGTTGCTGCGGGCGGATTCCAGGCGGGTAAAGGGGCGCTTCACCCTTTCGGTCTCGGATGCCGGGATGCCGGGCCCGCGGTCGAGCACACGGATGAAGGGCCGGCCGCCAGTGCTGCCGGTTTCGAGTTCGGGCGCAGCGCCGGTGTAGGTGATGGCGTTTTCGATCAGGTTGGTGATGGCCCGGCGCAGGGCTTGCGGGCGCGCCGTCACAAGGCTGGTGCCGCTGCTGCGCACCGTGAGCGGAAAGCCGCGGCGGGCGTAAAGGGCGGAAAGCTCGTCGGCGAGCGCGGCAAGATCGAGGGGGGCGAGGGTTTCGCCGCCATCCACCCGGGAGAACTCCAGGAACTGGCCAATGATGCGGTCCATGTCCTCGATGTCGGAGACCATCGCGTCCACGTCCGCGGGGTCGGCGCCGCACATTTCGACGCCCAGGCGCAGGCGGGCGAGGGGGGTGCGCAGGTCGTGGGAGACGCCGGCAAGAATCAGCGCCCGGTCGGCGTCGAGTTGCTGCAGGTCATGGGACATCTGGTTGAAGGCGTGGGCGAGGTCCGCCAGTTCTGTCGGCCCGCTCTCGGAGAGACGTGGCGGCATTTCACCGCGTCCGACGGTGCGGGCGGCGGCGGCCATGGCCTTGAGGGGGCGGTTGAGGCGGGACACGATCATGTAGGCGCCGAGCATGGCCAGGCACAGGGCGGCGGCGCCCCACCACATCCATTCGAGCGCATGGGGGCGCATGACCCGCTCGCTGGGCAGCATGACCCAGAACTCGGCGTTGTCGGCGGGGTCGTCGCCCTTGATGCGGAAGCTGACCCAGAAACCGGTCAGCCCTTCCCAGGAGGAGGCGAAGCGGGTGTCGGCACCGAGCTGGAGGCGTACGTCCTCGATAACCCGGCGCAGTACCGCGGTGTCGTCGAGGGGCGTGGTCTTGTCGTCATCCTCGGCCGGGTAGATGCGGATGCCTTCGAGGGTGGCCAGGTCGAGGAGCAGATCCTTGCGCAGTGCCGGGTCGGCGTTGAGCAGGGCCGTGCGGGTGAGGTTGATGATGCTGACTACGGTCTGGGCGGTTTGCCGGCCCCGGCTGGCCTGGTCGAAGTGGCTGAATATGGCCGACCATACTGCCACCGAGGCCAGCATGAGTACGGCCACCAGCAGGAAGATTCGCCACAGCAGGGTTCGGGGTGACAAGGGCAGGAGCGCTCGAAGGCGGGGGTGCGCCATGAAGCCGGGTCAAGGGGCCGCGTGTTTGTTGCCGTCGGGAACGAAGACGTAGCCGAAGCCCCAGACGGTCTGGATGTAGCGGGGCTTGCCGGGGTCTTCTTCGATGAGCTTCCTGAGGCGCGAAATCTGCACGTCGATGGAACGGTCGAAGACGTCGTATTCGCGCCCGCGCGCCAGTTCCATCAGGCGGTCGCGGGAGAGGGGCTGGCGGGGGTGCTGGAGCAGTACCTTGAGCAGCGCAAATTCGCCGGTGGTCAGCAGGGTTTCCTCGCCGCTGCGAACCAGGATGCGGGTGCCGAGCTGGACGACGATCTGGCCGAAGCTGACGTCCTCGTCGTCGGCGGCGGGTGCGCCAGGCGGCGTTTGCGGCTGGCGGCGCATCACGGCGTGGATGCGGGCAACCAGTTCGCGCGGGTTGAAGGGCTTGGGCAGGTAGTCGTCGGCGCCCATCTCGAGGCCGACGATACGGTCGACGTCGTCGCCCTTGGCGGTGAGCATCACGATGGGGATGGGGTTATTGGTGCCGCGCAGGCGCCGGCAGATCGACAGGCCGTCCTCGCCGGGCAGCATCAGATCGAGCACCATCAGGTCGAAATGTTCGCGCAGGAGCACGCGATCCATCTGGGCCGCGTCACTGACCGTCTTGACGTTGAAGCCCTGTTCGCCGAGATAGCGTTTGAGAAGATCCCGCAGGCGAAGGTCGTCGTCGACGACGAGAATGCGATAGCTTTCTTTTTCCATGGAGCGAATCCTAGCTTTTCGCCTGCCAGCCGGCTAGCCGGATAGCGAGGGTGCAGTAAGCAAAAGTAAGGGCTCGGGGCGGCCTAACATCCTCTTACAAAGGGGGATTTCAATCCGCGGCGGGGCTGCCAGAATCAAATCCAGCGGGGGCTGAATGTCCGAAATTCTGTCGCCGGGTTAGGATATGGGACATGGAAAGCGAGATGTCTGTGCATAACAAGTTGCTTCGTGGTGTGGGCTTCGTGGCGGCAGGCGTGCTGGCAGGGCAGTTGTGGTGTGCCGCTGCGTTTGCCAACGGGCCTGAGCGGGGGGGCGGCTGGCTGCGTTCCCATGCGGGTCCGGTCGATCGCCAGATGCGTGAGCCGCCGGCCTTCATGGCCGAGCCGGCGCGTCGTCCGGACATGGACGACAGCCGCAATCCGCGTCGCTGGTCGCCCGAGGAGCGGCGCCAGTTGCGGCGCGACGTCCATGACGCGGGGCGCGATGTTTACGGTAACCCACCGCCGCGCCGGCCTGATTGATGGGCTCTGGCGTGGCGTGCCCTTGTGCCGGCACGGCCGGCGGGCCCGCGGGGCGTTAGAATGCGCGGGCCATGAAGATCCTAGCCCTCGAAACCTCCTCCGAATCCGCCTCGGTCGCCCTTCTGGACGGCGAGCGGATGCACGAACGTTCCGTTGCCGGTAGCCCCGGCCATTCGGAAACCATCCTTCCTGAAATTGTCCAGCTCCTCAAGGATGCGGGCCTTGCACTTGGCGACGTGGATGCGATTGCCTTTGGTGCTGGCCCGGGCGCTTTCACCGGTCTGCGGCTTGCCTGCGGGGTTGCCCAGGGCCTGGCGATGGGCGCCGGCAAGCCGGTGATTCCCGTCGGTACCCTTGAAGCGCTGGCGAGCCTGTGCGGGCACGATGCGATTTTTGTCGCGGCCGATGCGCGCATGTCCGAGGTTTATTTTGCGGCCTACCGCCGCGTTGATGGCGCGCTGCAGGAATGCCTCGCGCCGGCCTGCGCAGTGCCAACGAGCGTGCAACTGCCGCCTGACGGCACGTGGTTCGGCTTCGGCTCCGCCTTCCGGGCTTACGAAAAAACCCTTGTTCCGGCGCTTGGCGATCGCTTGACCGGTTTTGACGCATCCACGCCGCAGCTGGCTGCGGCCGTTGCCCGGCTTGCCGCCGGGCGCTTCCTGCGCGGCGAAGCCATCGACCCGGCGCTCGCCGCACCGCTGTATGTGCGCGACAAGGTTGCGATGACCACTGCCGAGCGCCTCGCCCGCGGAGGCAAGGCATGAGCGTGGTGGTGCCTGCCCTCGATCCCGTTTTTGCGCCCATGAGCGAGCTCGACCTCGAATGGGTCGCTGCACAGGATCGACTGCTGTATCCGTTTCCGTGGTCGGCCATCAGTTTTGCCGATTCGATGAGTGCAGGTTACGGCTGCTGGATGATGTTCGACGGTGCCGAGCCGGTGGGCTACGCGGTCTTGATGATGGTGCTCGACGAGGCCCACATCCTCAACATCAGCGTGGTGTCGGCGCGTCAGAACTGCGGATTCGGCCGGCGTCTGCTCGATCACCTGGGCCGGGTTGCCCGTGAGGCCGGCGCGCGCCAGCTCTTTCTCGAAGTGCGGCCGTCCAACGTGCCGGCGCTGGCGCTCTATCAGCGGGCCGGCTTTGAAACGATAGGCCGGCGCAAGGGCTATTACCCGGCCGCCGAAGGGCGGGAAGACGCCCTGGTGATGAGGTTGCCGCTATGGCGATGAGGCCGCAGGGCCGCCTGAAGGGCGAATGTTTCCGCATGGCCGAAAGGCGCGCAGCGGCAAGGGTGTGCTCATGAATTCCCGGCGCGACGGCATTCTGCGTGAAATGGGGCTCGCCCCCCTGTGGCGGCTGCGCGGTGCGGAGGAGGTCGAGGAGGTTCCGGTCGTCGAATCCGCCCCGCCTGAGCCGGTTGTCCGGGCGCCCGAGATGCTTCCGTCTGGCGTGCAGGCTGTGGACGAGGCAACGGTCAAACCGCTGGCCCGCTTTGCGCCGCCGGTGGCGGGTCTGTCGTCCGGGCCCCCGATCGAAGCACCCGCAACGCACCGTGATGTGCCGGGCGATATCGCAAGCCTTGATTGGGACGAACTGGATGCCCGCATCCGTGCCTGCGATGCCTGCGAGCTGTGCCAGCGCCGCAAGCAGGCGGTGCCCGGTGTCGGCGATCGCCAGGCCGACTGGTTGTTTGTCGGCGAAGGGCCGGGCGCCGAGGAAGACGCGCGCGGTGAGCCCTTCGTCGGTCAGGCCGGACGCCTGCTCGACAACATGCTGGCGAGCATCGATCTCAAGCGGGGCGAGGACGTGTTCATCGGCAACGCGGTGAAATGCCGTCCGCCCAACAACCGCACGCCTGAAGTGTCCGAGCTGGCCGCCTGCTTCCCCTACCTGCAACGCCAGATCGGGCTGATTCAGCCGCGCCTGATTGTCGCCCTTGGCCGCCCGGCCGCCCAGGCGCTGCTGAACCAGGAGGTGAAGATTGGTGCCATGCGCGGCAAGCTGTTTGAGTACAACGGAATCCCTGTGATCATCACCTATCATCCGGCCTACCTGCTGCGTAACCAGGCCGACAAGGCCAAGGCCTGGGAAGACCTGTGCTTCGCCCGCGCCACCATGCGTCGCCTCAAGCAAGAGGTCGAGGCCTGACGGGGCGCCCGTAGAAGTGCAAGATTTGATCGCCAGACGAAGATGAACGGTGCCCGTCATCCCGCTTGGCTAGAATGTTTGTTTCGGTCGCCTCAAACGGCTGCTTTTTTTCGAGGACACACCATGCGTATCAAGCTATTCCTGTCGATGATCCTGTCCTTGCTGCTGCTCTCGGGCTGTGGCTACAACCAGATCCAGATCAACGACGAACAGATCAATGCCTCGTGGTCCGAGGTGCTCAACCAGTACAAACGCCGGGCCGACCTGATTCCCAACCTCGTGCAGGTGGTTCAGGGCTACGCGTCCCACGAGAAAGAGGTGCTGACCCGCGTGACCGAAGCCCGTGCCAACGTGGCCGGCATGAAGGTGACGCCCGAGCTCGTGAATGATCCGGACGCCATGGCCAAATTCCAGAAGGCTCAGGGCGAGCTTTCCGGCGCGCTTTCGCGCCTGCTGGTGGTCACCGAGAACTATCCCAATCTCAAGGCCGACGCCAACTTCCGCGATCTCCAGGCCCAGCTCGAAGGCACCGAGAACCGCATCACCGTGGCCCGCAACCGCTACATCAAGGCGGTGCAGGATTACAACGTGTCGGTGCGCACCTTCCCCAACAACCTTACCGCGATGGTGATCGGCGCCAAGGCCAAGGCCAACTTCACCGTCGAGAACGAAGCCACCATCAGCGAGCCGCCGAAGGTGAATTTCGGCAGCCCGGCTCCGGCAGGCCGCTAAGGCCGGCGCGGGGCTTTCGTCGTGGGGCGGGTTTTGGCGGTCTTCTTGCGGTTTCTGCTGCTGGTGCTCGGCATCGTCGGCGGGGGGGCGCATGGCCAGGAATTGCAGGCCATTCCGGCGTTGTCGGCGCATGTAACCGATACGCTTGGATTGCTGCCCGAGCCGCAGCGGCTGGCCCTTGAAAACCGCCTGATCCGGCTGGAGCAGGAAAAGGGCGCCCAGGTTGCGGTGCTGGTGGTGTCCACCACGCAGCCCGAGGCCATCGAGGCCTACGCCCTGCGCGCCGCCGAGGCTTGGCGCCTGGGGCGCAAGGGCGTGGACGACGGCGTGCTGTTTCTGGTGGCGCGCGAGGATCGCCGCATGCGCATCGAGGTGGGGCGCGGGCTGGAAGGCGCGATTCCCGACGCCATTGCCAAGCGCATCATCGCCGATGTGGTGACGCCGCATTTCAAGACCGGGGATTTTTCCGGTGGCATTGAGGCTGGCGTCGAGGCGATTGCCGCGCGGGTCAGCGGCGAGGCCTTGCCGGCGCCTGCAGAAGGTGGGGCCGGGCCCGGTGTGACTGTCGACTCGCTTTCGGATGTGCTCGTCTTTGGCTTGCTCGGGGTCGTCATCGTCGGCAGTGTGCTGCGGGTGATCCTCGGCCGGGTGCTGGGTGCGACCGTTCTTGGAGGGCTCGCCGGGGTGGGCGGATGGATGTTCTCCGGCGCCTTGCTGGTCGGCGTGGTGGCCGGCGTGGTGGCCTTCTTCTTCGCGCTTGCTCTCGGTTCAGGGGGCGGTGGCCGCGGCGGGCCGTGGGTGGGCGGCGGCGGCATGGCTGGCTTCGGGCGCGGCGGCGGTGGCGGAGGCTGGTCGGGCGGTGGTGGCGGTTTTGGCGGCGGCGGCGCGTCGGGGAGCTGGTGATGCAGATCGGACGTTTGCTTCGTCATGTCATTGCACCGTCTTGGGTGCTGGGGCGGGTGTTCACGCCACCCGTCATGAAGGCCATAGATGCCGCCGTGAAGGCTTCGGAAGCGCGCCATCGGGGCGAGATCCGTTTTGCTGTCGAGGCCGGGCTGGATGTGTCCGAATTGATGCGTGGCATCGATAGCCGCGAGCGCGCGGTAGAGGTCTTTTCGCGCTTGCGGGTGTGGGATACGGACGAGAACACCGGCGTGCTGATCTACGTCCAGTGGGTTGACCGCCGGGTCGAGATTGTTGCGGACCGGGGGATTGCCCGGCAGGTGCCGCAGGCCGAATGGGATCGCGTTTGCCGGCGGATGGAGTCTGCGTTTCGCGAAAAGCGTTTTGGCGACGGGGCGGTGGATGCCGTGCGCGCCGTGGGTGATCTGCTTGCCGGGCCTTTCCCGGCGCGGGGAAGCAACCCGAACGAATTGCCGGACCGGCCGGTTTTGCTGAAGTAGCGCAGTTGCGATCCAGACGTGATTCAAAAAAATGGGGCCGATATGTTGGCCCCGTTTTTTGGTCTGTCAGTTGCCGTTTTGCAGTGCGGCAGTTTGCCCGATGCTGAAGTAAAGCGAGGCGCCCTGGCCGACTTCGCCTTCGGCCCATACTTCGCCGCCATGCCGGCGGACGATGCGGGCGACGGTGGCGAGGCCGATGCCGGTGCCGGGAAACTCCCGGTCGGAGTGCAGGCGCTGGAAAGGGCGGAACAGGTTTTCCCGGTAGCGCATGTCGAAGCCGGCGCCGTTGTCGCGGATCACGAAGGCATCGACGCCTTCGTGGCGGGTGGCTTCGAAGCGGATTGCCGGGTGCTCGACGCGGCCGGTGAACTTCCAGGCGTTGCCGAGCAGGTTTTCCAGCACGGTGCGCATCAGGCTCGGGTCGCCCTCGACCTGCAGATGCGGGGCGATGTCCACCCGGACTTCCCGCTCCGGATCTTGCTGGCGGAGTTCTTCGCAAATCACCTGGGCGAGCAGGGTGAGATCCACCGGGCGGCGCTCCAGCTCCTTGCGGCTGACCCGTGAAAGCGTGAGCAGGTCATCGATGAGTTGCCCCATGCGGTGCACGGCAGCGCGAACCCGGCGCAGGAGCTCCTTGGCCTCGTCGTCGAGCTTGTCGCCGTAGTCCGAGCCGAGGATGGCGCTGTAGCCCTCGATGGCGCGCAGCGGTGCGCGCAGGTCATGGGATACCGAGTAGCTGAAGGATTCGAGTTCGTTGAGGGCGGCGCTGAGCTGGGAGGTGCGCTCGGCGACGCGGCGTTCGAGTTCGGTGTTGAGGCGCTTGATGGCGCGTTCTGCAAACTTGCGTTCGGTGAGATCGGTGCCCACGCCGACGATATGCGGCTTGCCGTCGAGAATGACGCGCCGGCCGACGACGAGAAAAGGCACGGGCTCCTTGTCGTTGCGGCGAAGCATGACTTCCGCCGACGCCTCGCCGGTGAGCAGGGCCGATTCGATGCGGTGGGCCATGACCGGTTCCTGCTCCGGGATCACCAGGCTTTCTGCTTCCGCGTTGAGGAGCTGCGCGTCGGGGAGGCCGGTGAGTTCGCTTACGAAGCGATTCCACAGCACCAGCCGGCCGCGCTGGTCGAACAGGAAGAAGGGCGCCGGCAGGCCTTCGATGAGGCCATGGGAAAAATCGCGCTCGGCCTTGAGCTGCTCTTCGGCGCGCTTCCTGGCGGTGATGTCGCCGATCGAGCCGACGATGCGGACGGCGCGCCCCTGCTGGTTACGGTGGGCCAGGCCGCGGGCCAGTACCCAGTGGAACTTGCCGTCCTTGTCGGCCACCCGGTATTCGGATTCGAAGTGATCGGTTTCGCCACGCAGGTGGGCGATGACATCTGCCCGGTAGTGGGCCCGGTCGTCCGGATGGATGAGCTTCAGCCACTCGTCGCCGGTGGTGCGCAGGGTGTCGCTGTCGAGGCCCAGCAGCGACAGGAGGCGCGACGACAGGTACAGGTAGCGGGTGGTCGGATCCCAGTCCCACAGGCCTTCGTTGGTGCCGCGCTGGGCCAGCACGTAGCGCTCCTTGCTGTCGCGCAGTTGGGCTTCGGCTTCGAGATAGGCGGTGCGGTCTTCGACGATGCCGATGCCGCCGCAGACCTTGCCGGCCGCGTCGTAGTCCGGGGCGACGCGGATCGAGAGTATGTGCACGTCATCCAGGCCCAGCGGCGAGACGAAGGGGCCGTCGTAGGCGCCACGCTGGCCGAGCAGGGCTTGCTGGAGAATCGACAGGATGGCCTCGTCGCCGAGGCTGTGGAGGTCCATGCCGGCCAGTTGTTCGGGCGTCGAGCGGATGATTTCGGCCAGCCGGCTATTGCAGTAGCTGATCAGCAGGTCGCTTGTGTAGTGGAAAATGCCCACTGGCGAGTTTTCCACGAGGGCGCGGTAGCGTGCCTGCTGGCTTGTGACGGCCTGGTGGTCGCGGCGCTCCTCGGTCTGGTCGCGGAAAACCATGACGGTGCCGAGGGGCTGTTCGTGGGGCGCCAGCATGATGGGCGCGCAGCTATGGGTAATCGGGCGGCGCATCCCGCCGCGATCAACCAGCAGTGTTGGCTTGCTGGCCGTGCCCTTGTGGCGCTCCCGCAGTGCCCTGGCGGCCGGGCATTCGAGCGCCTCGCCGGTTTCTTCGTCAATGATGTGGAAGTGCGCGCCGAGGTGCTGGCCGCGGGCTTCGTCCTCGTTCCAGCCGGTGAGCGCCTCTGCCACCGGGTTCATCAGCGTGATGCGGCTCTGCTCGTCGGTCGCGATGACCGCTTCGCCCATGCTGCGCAGGGTGACGCGAAGATTTTCGCGGGCGGTGCGCTCGGCAGTCTGGTCGAAGGCTGCGCCGACGACGGCCTTCAGGCTGCCGTCGGGCCGGCGCAGAAGAGTCGCTTGATCGCGAATCCAGATGGGGCCGGAGCAGTCCGAGTCGAGCTGGTATTCAAAGCTGATTTCCACCGGATCGCAGCCCGGGGTTTTGAGGGCTTCACCAATCCGGGCCCAGATACGGCCCAGTTCCTCGCTGCTGATGCGCTGGGAAAAGTGTTGCCAGCCGCCTGGGGCGCACAAGGTCTCGATGGAAGTGCCCAGCCATGCTTCGGCGCGGGGCGAGATGTAGTCGTAGCATTCGTGTTCGGGGTTGAACCGGTACTGCACGTGCTGCACCGTGTCGAGTACTTCGCGGAAGCGTGTTTCGCATTCGGCGCCGGAAACGTCACCATGGAGCGGAAGGCTGATTGCGGCAGGTGCCGGATGGGCTTTGGCGGGCTCACGGCGCAGCAGAACAAACAGGAACACGCTCGTGGCGCCAGCCAGCAGGGTGCTCAGGTGATGGCGTAGCGCTTCTGCCGCGGGCAGCAACTCTACGCCGGCGATCAGCGTGACGGCCAGCAGCGCATAGACGCAGGCGATGCGCGCGGCGCGGATCGCGGGCATCGGAAGGAGGGCTGGGCCGGCCTCGATCTGTTCCAGCGCGGGCTCGTGGTTCCGTGGGGGAGTCATCGAGCCCGCCCTGTCAGGGAGGGGGCTGTCACTGTTTGGGCCGGTGTTTGCACGATGCTGCTTTAAAATCCGTTTTTCAGGTTCCGAAACTTCATTTCAGTCATTTCTGTCATTCATCTATGACCCCTATCAGTCCCGAGCAGGACGCCGAATTCATGCGTGTCGCCATCGAACTGGCCGAGGAGGCCGGCCGCCGTGGCGAGGTGCCCGTCGGCGCGGTGATCGTCGGACCCGATGGCCGTGTCGTCGGCCGCGGCTTCAATCAGCCCATTTTGCGCCATGACCCCACTGCCCACGCCGAGGTGATGGCGCTGCGCAATGCGGCTGAAACGCTGGCCAATTACCGCATGCCCGGCTGCACGCTGTATGTGACGCTCGAACCCTGCGTGATGTGTGCCGGAGCAATTATGCATGCCCGGATTGGCCGGGTGGTGTTTGGTGCGCGTGATCCGAAAACAGGCGTCGCAGGTAGCGTAATCGATCTTTTTGCGGAGACACGCCTAAATCATCACGCCGAGGTGGAGGGAGGAGTCCTTGCCGACACATGTGGCGGAATTTTGTCCGGTTTTTTTGCCGCCCGGCGCAAACGGGGGGCCGGAGCGTGAATAGGATGCAGATTCGAATCGATATTTCCACTCAGACGCTGGCCCTGTTTGGTGACGATGGCGCCTGCATTCGTCGTTATAACGTTTCGACCGCGAGAAACGGGCCCGGCGAGGAGAGCGGGAGTCATTGCACGCCGCGCGGCCGGCATGTGATCCGGGCCAGGATTGGTGCCGGTGCGCCGCTCGGGGCGGCTTTTCGCGGGCGACGGCCGACGGGCGAGGTGTGGTCGCCGGAGCTGGCCGCCGAGCGGCCCGGGCGGGACTGGATCCTGACCCGGATCCTGTGGCTGTCGGGTAAGGAGCCGGGTTTCAACCGGCTCGGCACGGTGGATTCGATGCGTCGCTATATCTATATCCACGGCACGCCTGACACCGAGCCGATGGGCGTGCCGCTGTCCATCGGCTGCGTGCGCATGCGCAACCGCGACGTGGCCGAACTCTTCGATCTTGTTCCGGTTGGCACACCGGTGGATATCCAGGCATGAGCCGCGCAGCGGGCGTCAGCGTAAAGCTGGGGAGCTGGGCCGAGGTTTCAGCGCAGGCCGCGCCGATCCGCTTCCGGGTTTTTGTGGATGAACAGGGCGTACCGGCCGAGATGGAGCTGGACGAGTTCGATGGGCTGTCGTGTCACGCGCTGGCGTGGATGGGCGACGAGCCGGTGGGCACCGGGCGCCTGCTGCCGGACGGCCATATCGGGCGCATGGCCGTGCTGGCCGGCTGGCGCGGTCGTGGTGTCGGGGCGGCGTTGCTCGAGGCCTTGATGGCGGAGGCCGGGCGGCGCGGCATGTCGCGTCTGGCCCTCAGCGCGCAAAGCCATGCGCTGGGTTTTTACACCCGTTTTGGCTTTGTGCCGGAGGGGGATCAATACGACGAGGCGGGCCTGCCGCACCAGGCGATGGTGCGAATGCTTTGATCAGGTGGCCGGCTGGCTTGAGTCGCCGGCGGCCAGGGTGCGCTGGGCCGGCGTGAGGGCCAGATGGGCGTGGAACCACTCGGCGGCCAGCGTGGCAGCGTCGTCCAGGGCGCCGGGTTCGCGAAAGTAGTCGTCGGTTCCGGGGACATCCCGCCATGCCTTGGTGCAGCCGAGCAAATCGTAGGCCTGACGAATGTTGCCGAGGCCTTCGTCCCTGTCGCCGACGATCATCAGCGTGGGGCAGGAAACCTGGCGAAGCGGGCTGATTCCGGCCAGCCCCGGGCGGCCGCCGCGGCACACGAGGGCACTGACCAGCTCCGGATCCTTTGCCAGCGCACGCACCGCTGCCGCGCTGCCGGTGCTGCTGGCGAGCAGCCCGATCGGCATGCTGACCAGCGTCGGCTGGTGGCGCAGCCAGTCAAACAGCGTGTTGATGCGGTGGCCGAGCAGCGGCGTGTTGTAGCGGGTGTCCGGGTCGCGGGTTTCTTCGTAGCGGGTTTCCAGGTCGAACAGCAGCGTGGCGAAGCCGGCATTCTGGAGGCAGCGGGCGAAGTGGGCCTCGCGGGAGTTGCGGTGATTGCCGACGGAATTCTGGGCGATGAGGATCAGGCCGTCGGCGTCGGGCGAATGGGCTTGCAGCGCCTCCAGCCACACGGGGCCGGCGGCGATGCTGATCGGGGTGTGACGCAGTTTCATCATGGTTGCGACGATGGCACGCCCTGTTGTGGGTCGACAAGGTAATGCGTCACTGCGCTTACGTCCGGATGTGCACCGGAACACGGCGCGGGCCGAATGCACCGGAAAATTCGCCGAAGCGTCCGGCGATGGGGTGCCCGCAGCCCTGGCAGGCGCCGCGCGCATCGAGCCGGTAGGCGAGGATGGCGTACCAGTCGCGTTCGATGACGATCTGCCCGCAGGACGGGCAGCGGGTCGAGCCGCCTTCGGTGTCGTGCACGTTGCCGGTGTAAACATAGTGCAGGCCGGCGTCCATCGCGATCTTGCGGGCGCGGGTCAGGGTGGCCGGCGGGGTGGGGGGAAGCTGGTCGAGTTTGTAGTCGGGGTGAAAGGCAGTGAAGTGCAGCGGCACGTCGGGCCCGAGTTCGGTGGCGACCCATTTCGACAGTGCGGTGACTTCGGCTTCGGAGTCATTGAGGCCGGGAATCAGCAGGGTGGTGATTTCGACCCACACGTCGCTTTCGTGGTGCAGCCAGCTGAGGGTGTCGAGCACCGGGGCGAGGTGGGCGCCGCACTGGTGCACATAGAAATCATCGGTGAAAGCCTTGAGGTCGACGTTGGCGGCATCCATTACCGCGAAGAGGTCGCGGCGCGCCTCGGGGTGGATGTAACCGGCGGTGACCGCCACGTTGGCAATGCCGCGGGCGTGGCAGGCCTCGGCGGTGTCGATGGCGTACTCGGCGAAGATCACCGGGTCGTTGTAGGTGTAGGCGACACTCCGGCAGCCGTTTTTGGCGGCCACGTCGGCGATCTCGGCGGGGGAGGCTGTATCCATCAGCCGGTCCATGTCGCGGCTCTTGGAAATATCCCAGTTCTGGCAGAACTTGCAGGCGAGGTTGCAGCCGGCCGTGCCAAAGGAGAACACGCTGGAGCCGGGGTAAAAATGGTTGAGCGGCTTTTTCTCGATGGGGTCGATGCAGAAACCGGAGCTTCGCCCGTAGGTGGTGAGCAGCATTTTTCCGCCGACCATCTGGCGCACGAAACAGGCGCCGCGCTGGCCTTCGTGGAGTCGGCAATCCCGCGGGCAGAGGTCGCACTGGATGCGGCCGTCGTCGAGAGCGTGCCAGTAACGGCCCGGGTGCGCGTCCATGATGTTTACTCCTTGAAGTCTCCTTCTTTCCATTTGCGAACCTGGTAGCGCGCCAGCATGACGCCGGGGCCCCAGAAGTCGACCGGCAGCCGGGCCTTTTGCTTGAGGGCGGCCATGAACATGTGAGGCTCGGGAAGTTGCTCCCAGACTTGCGGAAGGAAGGTGGATTTCTGGCAGCCGTTGAAGAAGATCACCCCGTCACGGCCCGGCACGAGTTGGGCGAGGGCGTCGGCTTCGTCGCGGAATTCCATGAACTCGGGTTCGGTCAGGAGCGACACCTCGACCTGCACCTTGCCGAATTCGGCTGCCGAAAGCGGCGCAAAGCGCGGGTCGGAGAGGGCCGCTGAAACCGCGTTGCTGCGCACGTCGTCGCCGAGGGCGCGGTGGGCGTTGAGGCTGCCGATGCAGCCGCGCAACTCGCCGTCGATGGTGAGGGTGACGAAGCTGGCGCCCCGCTTGGCGAAGTCGGGGTGATCGAGGCCGGCGGTGGCGTCCAGGCCAAGGGCGTCGGCGATGGCCTTGCGGGCCTGGCTGAGGAGGCCCCGGCCGAGGAGGGCGTCAGTGGTGGGCATGGTTGTGTTCTTCGGAAAAGGCCAGGGCTGCGTAGCCGACAACCCGGTCGCGGTCGCCGGCGGTGTCGCCCGAGTTGCGCAGATCGAGCAGGTGGGGCGAAAGGTGGTGGCGCTGGGCGGCGAGCAGCAGGCCGTTGATGGCGCCGGCTCCGCAGGCCTGTTCGCCATCGAGCGTCGCGTCGAGCTGGGCGATCTTGCCGATGGTGGCCTTGTCGCGCCACTGGGCCTGGCGGTAGGGGTGGTAGTGGGAGAGGTCGGAGCTGATGACGATCAGGGTTTCCGGCCCGCCCCACAGGGCTTCGAGCAGCCCGGCGACGAGATGGGCATCCACCTGGCCGACGGCAACCGGAAGAATCTCGAAGTGGTCGAGGGTGGATTGCAGGAAAGGCAGCTGGACTTCGATGGCGTGCTCTTCGGCGTGGGGGCGGTCGTCGACGATCACGCCGGGCAGCGCCCGTGCGGCAAGCCAGGCCTGCCGGTCGATGGACACCGCACCGAGGGGCGTGAGGAAGCTTTGCGATGCCGGCACCGCCATGCCGCGCACGGCCACGCGGTGGGTCGGACAGAGGATCAGCACCCGGCGGATGATGTCGCGGCGCTGCACAAGCTCGGCGTAGGCGCTGGCGGCAACGGCGCCGGAGTAGATGTAGCCCGCGTGGGGCACGACCAGCGCCTTGGGCGCATGCACGACTTCGGTGGGTATCGCTCCGGCCAGAAAGCCCGAGATCTGGGCATGCAGACTGTGCGGGTCGGCCGGGTAAAAAAGCCCGGCTACGGCCGGAGGACGTTGTGATGCTTGAGCCATGATTTCCTCTTGCCTTGAACGCGGTGGGCAACCTCTCCTTTCATTATAGGGAGTTGTACAGCAACCATGCGATGCCTCCGCCGAGCCCCGCGCCAACGGCGAGCATGCCGCCGAGCACCCGCCGGCCGAGGTCTGCGCCGCCGAGCCCGAAGGCCAGGGAGGACTTGAAGGTCAGGTTGGCGATCATCGCCAGCAGGATGGCGATGGCCGTAGGCATGACCTCCAGCTTGCCCAGGTTGAGCAGGCGCAGCGTGGACAGCGCAATGGCGTCCACGTCGGTGAGCCCGGAAACAAAGGCCAGCAGATACAGCCCGCCACTGCCGGCAATGTCCGACAGCCAGGCGGCGCACAGCAGCACGCCGGCGTAGAGCAGGCCGAAGCCGATGGCGGCGCGCAGTTCGGTCGGGTTGCGGGTTTGCGGAATGGGCAACTCGCCCTGGCTGGCGAGTTTGTGCCAGTTGAGTGCGATGACCATGAAGCCGACCAGGATGGCCAGCAGGCAGCCGGTAACGAGCGGCTCCACCACGCTCGGCGCAAGGGCCCACGCGATGAAAAGGATGCGCACCACCATGATGAGGTTGGCCAGCAGGATGACCAGCGTGGCGGTGGGGGCCATGGCCGGATTTTCGCGGGCGTGGCGGGAGAACACCATCGTGGTGGCGGTGCTCGACACCACTCCGCCCAGCAGGCCGAGGAGCGGGGCGCCATAGCGGGCACCGACCAGGCGCAGGGCCGCGTAGCCAGCAAGGCTGACGCCGGAAATCAGCACCACCATCAGCCACACCTGGTGGGGGTTGATCGCCTCGTAGGGGCCGAAGCCCCGGTTGGGCAGAATCGGCAGCACGATGAGTGAAAGCACCGAAAACTGCAGGATCGAGCGCCAGTCCTGGCTGGTGAGTCGGGCGGCGACGCCGCGCAGTTCGGACTTGAAGTAGAGCAGCATCGTGGCCCCCACCGCAGCCATCACCGCCAGCCGGCCGTGGCCCAGCCAGACCATCGCGCCGAGGCTGTAGCACACCAGCAGCGCGACGACCGAAGTGGTGCCGGGGTCGTCGTCCGGTTCGGGGTGGCGGATGAAGGCGGCGATGATCATCACCGCCACCACCGCGAAGCCCATCGCGATGAAGGCCGGCGTCGCCAGCAGTTCAGCGAGCAGTGCCGCCAGCGCCCCGAGCAGCCCGGTGAGGCCGAAGGTGCGCACGCCGGCGCGGGCTGCCGGGCGGCGTTCCCGCTCAAGGCCCATCAAGAGCCCGATGGCGGTGGCAAGGGCAAGCGCTTCGAGCTGACGCGCTTCAAAGGGCAGGGAAAACAGCATGGTGGGCGTTCCCGGAGATGGATGCTGCATTCTGCGGCACAAAAGGACGCCAACTGAAGCGCCACCGCGGGATATGCCGCGGTACGCGGGGTTCGCAGGGGCGGCCGGGCGTTTCCTTGATAGTAGAATTGCGCGATGCGAATTTCGACCCGACGTTGTTACGCCATCGTGCCGGCCGCTGGTAGCGGCAGCCGGATGCGCAGCGAACAGCCCAAGCAGTATCTTCCGCTTCTCGGCCAGCCCCTGATCCGTCACACCCTGGCCGCGCTGTGCGCCTCGCCGGTGATCGACCGGGTTTATGTGGTGCTTTCGGTGGGTGACCAGGAATGGGACCGCCACGACTGGAGCCCCTTCGGCGAGCGCCTGGTGCCGCTTTTTTGCGGCGGCGCCTCGCGGGCCGACAGCGTGCTCAACGGGCTCCGGGCCATTGCCGACGAGGCCTCCGAATCCGACTGGGTGCTGGTGCACGACGCGGCGCGTCCGTGCCTCGCGCCCTGGCACATCGAAACCCTGGTGCGTGAGCTGTCCAGTGACGAGGTGGGCGGCATTCTCGCTGTGCCGGTGGCCGACACCCTCAAGCGCGAGGACAGCACCCACCGCATTGCCGACACGGTGCCCCGCGAGGGCCTGTGGCAGGCGCAGACGCCGCAGATGTTCCGCTACGTGATGTTGAAGCGCGCACTCGAGAGCGCCCGCAACGTGAACGACGAGGCCAGCGCCATCGAGGCGATGGGCCTGCGTCCGCGGCTGGTGCGTGGCGATCCGACCAACCTGAAAGTAACCTACCCGCTCGATCTGCACCTGGCCGAGTGGATTCTCCAGCATCGCGAGGGCGACGAATGAGTGTTCCGTTTCGCATCGGGCAGGGCTTTGATGTCCATGCCCTGGTTCCCGGCCGTCCGCTGATCATCGGCGGCGTGACGATTCCCTTTTCCCGTGGGCTGCTCGGCCATTCCGACGCGGATGTGCTGCTGCACACCATCACCGACGCAATCCTTGGTGCGGCGGGCCTGGGCGACATCGGCCGGCATTTCCCCGACACCGATCCCCGCTTCGAGGGCGCCGATTCACGCGTGCTGCTGCGCGAGGCGGCTGCGGCTGCGCGGGCGAGCGGCTGGCAAACAGTCAACGTGGATGCCACCGTGATCGCCCGCGCGCCGAAGATCTTGCCCTTTGTGCCGGCCATGATCGCCAACATTGCGGCCGATCTCGGCGTTGATGCGGCGGCCGTCAACGTGAAGGGCAAGACGACCGAGAAGCTCGGTTTCACCGGCCGCGGCGAGGGCATCGCGGCGCAGGCCGTGGCGCTGCTGTGCCGCGTGGATGGCTGAAGCCAGCCAGCGGGTCTTTCTGGCCCTGTGGCCGGGCCCCGAGGTGGCCGCGCGCCTGCATCAGATTTCGCTTGAAGCCGAAGAACGCTGCGGCGGCCGCTGCATGCGCCGCGACACCCTGCACATCACGCTGGCTTTTCTGGGTGAGGTGGCCGAATCCCGCCTGCCGCTGATTGGCGAGGCAATGGCCGCGCTGCAGGTCGGGCGTTTCCGGTTGCGCATCGACACGTCGGGCTACTGGGCGCACAACCGGATTGTCTGGGCGGGGGGCCGGGCCTGGCCGGAGCAACTTGATGCGCTGGTGGGCGACATGCGTCGCGCCTTGGCCGATGCCGGCTTGCCCGTTGCGGCTGAAAACGCGTTTTTTCCCCACGTCACGCTGCTGCGCAAGGCCCATGCGGTTGAGGCGCTACCGGACTTCGAGCCCATCGACTGGCCGGTGGACGAGTGGGTGCTGGTGGTGTCCTGCCCCTCGAGCGACGGGGTGGGCTACCGGCGCCTGGCGGGCTGGCCGCTGACGTAAAAGGGCCGGCTTGCGCCGGCCCGAATCGACAGCTTTACGGCTTTTTTCTTATTGTTTGCGGCGCCGGGCCAGGCCAAGCAGGCCGAGGCTGCTGAGCACAAGGGCCAGGCTCGCCGGTTCCGGAATTGCTGCGGCCGGCGGGTCGAGGATGACGATGTCGTTGGCGCACAACATCGTCCATTGGATGTCGAAGGTTTCGGACGGGCTGGCCCCTTGCCAGTGGGTGCCGAAGACGCTGACCGGGATTTCCATTTCGTAGAACCAGTGCGTGCCGCCGAGGGTGCCCATGTTCGTGAAGCCCGAGGAGATGGCGAGGGTGGCGTTGCCCACGTCGGTGCCGCTGGTGACCTTGGTGACGTCCTTGGAGTTGGCCGGGTCGTAAACGCCGGGTGTGCTCCACAGGCCGGTGCTCCAGTTTGCATTGGTCGTGGCCACCACGTCGCCCTGGCGCAGGGTGGTGGTGCGGTTGGCGGTCAGGATTCCGAAATCCCAGCTTCCGTCGCGTCCGAAATCGATTGCGAAGTCGCCGCGCCCGTAGCTGTTGCCAACGGTGGCGGTATCGGGGTTGTGGCCGGTGATGAGGCCGACGTTCAGGTAGGTCTGGCCGTCGGCCTTGGTCTGCCAGCTCAGGTAGAGGGCTTCGGCGTCATAAGCCTGGCCGCCCCAGCCGGGGTCGAGGTAGGCGCCGCTCTGGTCTTCGACGGTGAAGAGAACGCCGGCGTTCGGCGTCCAGCCGGCCGCGGTGCCGTTGTTCCTGATGCCCCAGTCGGCGAAGTTGCCATCAACGTTGATCGAGGCCGAGTGGGCCGTTATGGGCGCTGCCGCGGCACAGGCAAGGGCAAGGCCGGCAAGAATGTTTTTGTTCATGACGCACACCAATCTGGTTCGAGTGATGGCGAGAATAGGGCGGCGCGGGGCGCGGCCTGAGGCACTTCCGCACGAAATGCCGGTGGGTTGGAGGCAAAGAACAGGCGGATGCGACACGGGTCACAGCCGCCTGAAAGCGCAGCGTAGCCCTGGCCCATGACGCCAGGGCTACGCGGGGGAAGGTCAAACGATGATGCAGGTCTCGAGACGGCCGCAGAGATCGGGTTCGGACGATTTGGTGTAGTCCTTCTCCAGGCGGTCGGTCACCATCTGGGCGGTGGGGCGGTCGAGCGTGGCGTTGAGCATGCCCATGAACGCAGGCGGGGCGACGAGAATGGCGCGGCCGAAGGCGTTGCGGCTTCGACCCAGGTAGAGTTCCTTGGCGAGCATCTGGGCGAAATTCTTTGCGGCGTTGAGCTTGGGCGGAGTTTGCTGCTCCCGCGCGCCGTGGCCGCTGCCGTTGGACTGGATCTGTCCGGCGCGGTCGGAGGAAAGCTCTGAATTTTTCATTCGGCTTTCGGGATGAACAAGTTCCTTCACCAACTGGAGACCCTGTTTGGGGCCGAAGTTGGCGTACAGACGGGCGAGGCTTGCGTTGGCGACCAGAATCCAGGTTATAGCCATGAATCTCTCTCCACTTTCAGTAAGGAATGCCGGTGTGGCTTAGTTACTTTAGACAGCGTTTCGGCCACTAGCAAAAGAATGTTTCAGGGATGTGACTCCGGAGGCCGGCAGGGCTGCCTCGCGAGGGGCAGGGTCTTGCCGGTAGTAGAGGGAAAGTTGTTCGTAAACAGCGGGGTATTCCCCTTTGAGGAGGCCGGGCGTTTCGAAGAAGGCCTCGCTCATGACGGCAAAAAATTCGGCCGGATGCTCGGCGCCGTAGGGGTCGAGCCGGGTTTCGTCGCCACGGTCGACGCGTCCGCAAAAATCTTCGTAGGCGGGTCGAAAGGCGCTGGCCCAGGCGGCAGCGCTCATTTCGGCCGGTAGTCGCGGGTAGCCGTCCACTTCGCCGTTGCCCATGTCCAGTTTGTGGGCAAATTCGTGGATGACGACGTTGATGCCTTCCGCTGCGCCGGCCGCGACGTCATCGCCCTCGAACCACGAGAGCAGCACGGGGCCGCCTTCCCAGGCTTCGCCGAGCACCTCGTCCTCGTATTCATGGACGACGCCGTCCTCGTCGGCCACGCTGCGCGGAATCACGAAATCGCCCGGGTACACGATGATGCCGACCCAGTCGGCGTAGGCGTCGAGCCCGATGTTGAGCACCGGCAGGCAGGCCTGCAGGGCGATGGAGAGCAGCATGGCGTCGCTGGTGACGAGGCCGTCAGCGCCGTGCACCCTCTTGTCTGCAAGAAATTCCAGCGCCATCTGGCGCAGCCGGGGAAGATCGTCCGCCGGCAGGAAGGCGAGGAAGGGCAGGGTCTGTTCGACCTGTGTCCAGGTTTCGGGGGCAACCTGCATGCGGCTGGCGGCGCGTTTGCGACGCCATTTTCGAAAGGCGGAGAACATGAAGCGTGGGTCGGTGTCGAAGGGGCGGAATATTCCGGCGCCGGGCGTGTTGCCCGTCACCGCCGGAACGATGAAACATCTGTAGAAAATTGTCGTTCGGCAAATTGATTTACAGACTCGAAGTTCAGGCGCTGCGCTGGCAGCCTATAGGATAATGTTTGCATGGTAGCCGTCACTCATTCGATTTCCCCGTCCGCGTCCCCTTCCTCGGCACTCGAGCTGTTGTGCGCAGGCCTCATTCCCGAAGACGCCCGGAGGGTGGCCCTGGCCCATGAATGGGTGCAGACGCTTTACGCCGATCGCACTCTCGGTACCGGCGAGGCGGTGTTGCAGCACGCGCTGGGCACCGCGCTGATCGCGGCCTCGCTGCGCCTTGATGCCGACACGCGCCTGGCGGCGCTGTGCTTCGCGGTGGGCGACGCGCTGCCTCACCCGATCGAAGAAGTCGCATCCCGCTATGGCGAGGGGGTTGCGCAGCTGGTCGACGGGCTGCGCCGCCTCAACGGCCTGCGCGTCATCACCCGCACCACCACCACCGCCACGGCCCCCGAGATCCGCGCCCAGAGCGAGGTGCTGCGCAAGATGTTGCTGGCGATGGTCGAGGATATCCGCGTGGTGTTGCTGCGCGTGGCCTCGCGTACGCAAACGCTGCGTTACTTCACCGATCACCCCGGCAAGACCCGCGACGCCGTTGCCCGCGAAAGCCTCGACATCTATGCGCCGCTGGCCAACCGGCTTGGCATCTGGCAGCTCAAGTGGGAAGTCGAGGATCTGTCCTTCCGCTTTCTCGAGCCGGACACCTACAAACGCATCGCCCGCATGCTCGACGAGCGGCGGGTCGAGCGCGAGCAGTTCATCGTCGATGCGGTCGAGCGCCTCAAAAGCGAGGTGGCGGCGATCGGCGTCAAAGCCGACGTGTATGGCCGGCCCAAGCACATCTACAGCATCTACAACAAGATGCGCGCCAAGCGCCTGGATTTCTCGCAGATCTTCGACGTGCGGGCGCTGCGCGTGCTTGTCGATGAAGTGAAGGATTGCTACGCCGTGCTGGGGATCGTGCACCAGATCTGGACGCCGATTCCCAACGAGTTCGACGACTACATCTCGATGCCCAAGGGCAACAACTACCAGTCGCTGCACACCGCCGTGTATGCCGCGGACGGGCGCGCTCTCGAAGTTCAGATCCGTACCCACGGCATGCACAACCATGCCGAACTCGGCGTGGCTGCCCACTGGCGCTACAAGGAAGGCAGCGGCGGCGGGGTGGCCAGCGACTACGACGAGAAGATCGCCCTTTTGCGCAGCCTGCTGTCGTGGCGCGACGAGGTGACCGACTCGGCCCAGTGGCTGGAGCAGTTCAAGCGCGCCTCGCTGGACGACACGATCTACGTGCTGACGCCCCAGGGCCGCGTCATCGACATGCCCCGGGGCGCCACGCCCATCGATTTCGCCTACCGGGTGCACACCGATCTGGGCCACCGCTGCCGTGGCGCCAAGGTCAATGGCCAGCTGGTCACGCTCAACACGCCCCTTGAAAACGGCCAGACGGTGGAACTCATGTCCACCAAGGAAGGCGGCCCCTCCCGTGACTGGCTCAACCCGCAGCAGGGCTACCTTGGCACGCCGCGGGCGCGGCAGAAGATCAAGCAGTATTTCAGCGCCCTCGAGGAAGAGGAAATGCTGGCGCGCGGGCGCGGTGTGCTGGTCAAGGAAATCCAGCGCGAAGGACACGGCCAGGCCAACATCGACGAGCTGGCGGTGCGCCTGGGCTTCAAGAACGCCGAAGCGCTGTTCATTGCGGCCGGCCGTGGCGAAGTCGGGCCGCGCTCGATCCAGATCGCCCTGCGTGGCGCCGAATCCGAGGCCGCTGCGCCGGCTGCACCCGAAGTGCTCATCGGCCGCAGCCACACCGGGGACGCGGGCGACACCATCCTGATCGTCGGTGTCGGCAAGCTGATGACCTCCCTCGGCCGCTGCTGCAAGCCGGCGCCGCCCGATGCCATCCAGGGCTACGTCACCCGCGGCCGCGGGGTGTCGATCCACCGTGTCGAATGCCGGGATTTTCAGGCCCTCGTCAAACGCCACCCGGAGCGCCTCGTCAGCGCCGAGTGGGGTGGCGGGGCCGGTGCGCCGAAGGATGCCGTCTTCGCGGTCGACCTGCTGGTGCACGCGATGGACCGCCAGGGCCTGCTGCGTGACATCTCCGAAGTGCTGTCCCGCGAAAAACTCAACGTGATCGCGGTCAATACCCTGAGCCGCAAGGGCGCCGCGCGGATGCGCTTCACCCTCGAAGTGCAGGGCGTGCAGCAGATCCAGCGGGCGGTCGCCCTCGTGCATGAGGTAAAGGGCGTAACCGACGTGGAGCGGGGCTGAGCCTTGATCGACATGTCCCGCCTCGAGCGGCATCACTTTGCCTGGCTGTCCATCGCTGCGGCCTTGGCGACGATTGCCCTCAAGACCCTGGCCTGGTGGATCACCGGGTCGGTCGGGCTGCTCTCGGACGCGCTGGAATCCTTCGTCAACCTGGCGGGCGCGTCCTTTGCCCTGTGGATGATCCTCGTCACCCGCGAGCCGGCCGATCGCGGCCACCCCTTCGGGCATGGCAAGGCCGAGTATTTTTCCAGCGGCTTCGAGGGCATCCTCATCCTTGGCGCCGCATTCGCCATCATCTGGGCGGCGGCCGAACGGCTTGCCGCACCGCAGCCGATCGAATCGCCCGGCTGGGGCCTAGCGTGGTCGGCAGCGGCCACCGCCATCAACTTCGTTGTCGCGCGGGTGCTTGGTCAGGCCGGCGAGCGCTTCAACTCCATCGCCCTCACCGCCGATTCCCGCCACCTGATGACCGACGTCTGGACATCGTTCGGCGTCATCGCCGGCGTGGCGCTGGTTGCGCTGACCGGCTGGCTGCCCCTCGACCCGATCATCGCCATCGCCGTCGGCCTCAACATCACCCGCGAAGCCTGGCACCTGCTGCGCGAATCGGTGGATGGCCTGATGGACCGCAGCCTTGACGGCCAGCAGCAGATTCGCGCGCGCGCGGTGCTCGAATCCTTCCATGCCCGGGGCGTTGCCTTTACGGGTCTGCGTACCCGTCGCGCGGGTGCATCATCCTTTTTGCAGGTGGTCGTGCTGGTGCCCGGCGACTGGAGCGTAAGCGCCAGTCACGCGCTGCTCGACGAGATCGAGTCCGCCCTTGCCACTGCCTTGCCCGGTATCGAAGTCACGACCCATCTCGAACCGCTGCCCTGATTTTTCCCCTTCATCACATTTCGCTTGCCTCATGATTTTCGTGCTGTCACCCGCCAAGGCCCTCGATTACGAGACGCCGCTCGCCACTACCCGTTTCACCCAGCCCGAATACCTCGACGACGCAGCCGAACTCATCGCCGGCCTGCGCGATCTGTCGCACGCCGAAGTGGCCGGGCTGATGGATCTTTCCGACCCGCTCGCCGCCCTCAACGTGGCCCGCTACACCGAATGGTCGCGGCCCTTTTCGCCCGCTAACGCCCGGCCGGCGGTGCTGGCCTTCAATGGCGATGTTTACGACGGGCTCGACGCCAGGACCCTCACCGAAGCCCAGCTCGATTTTGCCCAGGCCCGCCTGCGCATCCTGTCGGGTCTGTACGGCCTGCTGCGCCCGCTGGACCTGATGCAGGCCTATCGTCTGGAGATGGGTACCCGCTTCAAAAACAGCCGGGGCAAGGATCTCTACGCTTTCTGGGGCATGACCCAGACCGATGCCCTCAACCGCCTGCTGCTGGCCGAGCAGGATGCCGGCCGCGAGGCCGTGCTGGTGAATCTCGCTTCCGAGGAATATTTCAAGTCGGTCAAGGCGGCCAGACTCAAGGGCCGGCTGCTCAATGTCGGTTTCGAGGACTGGAAGGCGGGCCGCTACAAGATCATCAGCTTCTACGCCAAGCGCGCCCGCGGCCTGATGGCCCGCTACGCCATCACCCGCGGCATTGAAGACATCGAGCAACTCAAGGGTTTCGACGCGGACGGCTACGCCTTCGCGCCGGAAGCCTCCGACGATGCGCGCTGGGTTTTCCGGCGCCGGCAGGATTAAAGGGGGCTGGAAAGATGGCAACACCTGAAAAAATGGCCGCACTGGCCCGCATGAAACTCATCGCCACGGTCTTGTTCGTGGCCGTGACCGTTCTCTTCGTCATTGCCCGGCGTGAAGGCTGGCCCTGGGTGGCGGCTTTTGCCGAGGCGGCGATGATCGGCGCCCTGGCCGACTGGTTTGCGGTGGTCGCGCTGTTCCGGCGCCCCCTCGGCCTGCCGATTCCGCACACGGCGATCCTGCCGCGCAACAAGGCACGGCTGGCCGACAACCTGGCGATCTTCATCCGTGACCGCTTTCTCGACACCCAGTCCCTCGTTGCCCGCCTGCGCGCGGCGCAGCCTGCCGACCGCATCGCGGCCTGGCTGCAGGACGAGAAAAACGCCCGCCTGCTGGCCGACCGGATCGCCGTGCTGCTGGCCGAATCCCTCGATTTCATGGATGACAAGCGGGTTCGGCGGCTCGTCCTTCACGCCCTCAGGCGGCGTGCCGGCACGCTCGATCTGGCCGCTGGCGTTGGCCGCATCATGGACGTGCTCACCGAGGATGGCCGTCACCAGGCGCTGCTGGACGAAGGCCTGCGCAAGCTCGCCGCGTGGCTTGACGACCCCGCCGTGAAGGAAGGCTTTGCCGGCATGATCGTGGACGTGGCGAGCAAGGAGTACCCCAAGGTCGTTTCCATGCTGGGCCTCGTCGGCATCAATCCGGCCGAGCTGGGCGAGAAGGTTTCGGTGGGCATCGTGGCCGGCGTCAATGGCCTTCTCGACGAGGTGGCCCGCGACCCGAAACACCCGCGCCGCGCCGCCTTCAACGAACTGGTTGCCGGCTACATCGAACGCCTCAAGCACGACGAGGCCTTCCGGCTGCGCATCGAGCAGGTCAAGCGCGATTTTCTCGCCCACCCCGGCGTTGCGGCTTATCTGCAGGAATTGTGGGACGAGCTGCGCGGCTGGCTTGCCCGCGACATCGGCCGGCCGGATTCCCGCGTGCGCAGCAAGATCGCGTCGGCCGCCGCGGCCATTGGCGCCAGCATGGCCGGCAACCCGGCCCTGCGCGATTCGGTCAATGAGCACATTGAGCACACCGTCGAAAGCCTTGCCCCCGAACTGCGCGACGGACTCTCGCGCCACATCGCCAGCACCATGCGCGCCTGGAACGACGAAGACCTCGTGCGCGAGATCGAGCACAGCGTTGGCCGCGACCTGCAATTCATCCGCTTGAACGGCACCGTCGTAGGCGGCCTTATCGGCGTGGCGCTCTACGCCGTGACTCACCTCATCACCTGATTTGCCATGACCCTCCGCATCAGCAGCAACTTCGACTCCGGCGCCATCGAGGTGCTCTCCATCGACAAGCCCGACGACATCCGCCTGCGCCTTCGGGCCGACCAGGGCGTGGGTGGCGACGCGGCCTTTCGCCAGTGGTTCCACTTCCGCCTTCACGGCGCGGCGGGGCAGGCCGTGCGGCTGGTCTTCGAGAACGCCGCCGAAGCCGCCTATCCGGACGGATGGCCGGGCTACCGCTGTGTGGCTTCGTATGATCGCCGCAACTGGTTCCGCATCGGCGAAACCCGCTTTGAAAACGGCCAGCTGATCGTCGAGCACACGCCTGAGCGCAACAGCATTTATTACGCTTACTTCGAGCCGTACTCCCACGAGCGCCACCTCGATCTGCTCGGCCGTGTGGAAATGTCGCCCTACGCCAGCGTCAGCAATCTCGGTGCCACCGTGGATGGGCGTGATCTTGATCTCGTCACCATCGGCCGCCCAATGCCCGGCAAGCTGCCGATCTGGATCATCGCCCGCCAGCATCCGGGCGAGAGCATGGCCGAATGGTTCGTCGAGGGGCTGCTGGAACGCCTGCTCGACGGCGCCGATCCCGTGGCCCGCCGCATCCGCGAAAAAGCCGTGCTCTACCTCGTGCCCAACATGAATCCGGACGGCGCCATCCGCGGCAATCTGCGTACCAACGCCGCAGGCGCCAACCTCAACCGCGAATGGCGCGAGCCCACGCTGGCCCGCAGCCCCGAAGTGCTGCTGGTGAGGCAGGCCATGGAGGCGAGCGGGGTTGATCTCTTTCTCGACATCCACGGCGACGAAGCACTGCCCTACGTGTTCTTTTCCACGGCCGAGGAAGTGCCCGGTTTTTCGGATGCGCAGCGCGCCCGCCAGGCCCGTTTCGTCGAAGTCTTCCAGGCCGCCAGCCCGGATTTCCAGACCGAGCATGGTTATCTCTCCGGCCGCTTCAAGGATGAACTCCTGACCCTCGCCTCCAAATGGGTGGCGCACCGCTTCGGCTGCGTTTCGATCACGCTGGAAATGCCCTTCAAGGACAACGCCAATCTGCCCGACGGCCTCACCGGCTGGAACGGCGAGCGCAGCAAGCGCCTTGGCGCCGCCATGCTCAACCCCATCCTGGCGCACCTCGCCGACTGAAGAGAGGGCTGCCGCGGAATCGGCTGCCGCAACGCGGCGCAAAATTGATTCCGCTCAAGATAGGTTCGCGACTTCCGATATTGGACATACGTTCAAAACAAGGAGTCGCTCATGGCTGATTCAGGAAAGGCCTTGCCGCCGGCAGGGCCGCATCGAGTGCAACGTGCATGGCCTTGGCTGCTGCTTGGAAGCTGGCTTGCAATAGCGGCCGGGCAGTTATGGTCGCTGCAGGTCGAGGCGGTGCAAAAGGGTGAGCTGTGCAGCACCGCCCCCAGCCAGCCGCTGTGGTCCGAGGGTTCGCAGCGATGACCGAGACCGCAGACAAGTCCATCGACGGCCTTACCGCCTTTCGCGCGCGGGCCGACACACTCCTCGTAGGCACCCTCGGCGCCCATCTGTTGCTGTGCCTGGTTGTCGCCGCAATGACCGATAGCTGGGGCCCGGCCCTGTCGGTGGGCATTCCGGCTTTTGCCGTGCCGCTGCTGCTCAGTCGCAGCGATCCGGGCGGGCTGGTGGCGCGCATTGCCGTGGCCTGTGCCACGATGGTTTTCGCGGCGCTGCTGATTCACCAGACCCACGGCACCATTGAAGCCCACTTCGGCATTTTCGCGCTGCTGGCCTTCATCGTGCTTTACTGCGACTGGCGTCCGCTGGTTGCGGCGGCCGGATTGATCGCCGTGCATCACCTCGGCTTTGCCTGGCTGCAGGCCACCGGCGCCGGGGTCTATGTGTTTCCCCAGATGGAGGGGAGCGTCGTCCGGGTGCTGGTTCACGCGGCCTACGTGGTCGTCGAAACCGGCGTGCTGTGCTACATCGCGGCCATGCTGAAGGGCATGGTGGAAGACGGTGTGGTCGTCTCCAGCTTCTCGGCCCGTGTGGCAGCCGGCTACCTGGATTTCCCCTTCGATCCGAAGCAGATTGCATCCCGGCCCCTGCTCGGCGCCGTGGCGCGCATGCAGACTGAACTGCGCGGCACCCTTGAAGAGGCCCGCAATACGGCCGACAGTCTGCAGGCGCTGTCCGTGCGGCTTACCGCCACATCGCGCTCGATTGCGGACAGCGTGGGTGAGCAGAACAATTCCACTGCGGCGATGGCGGCGGCGGTCGAGGAAATGACTGTTTCCATCAACCAGATTTCAGGCGATGCCACCGAGGCGCGGCGCCTGTCGTCGGATTCGAGCGAGGCGGCAGGGCAGGGCAGCAAGGTCGTCAAGGCCGCCGTGGGCGAAATGTCGGGCATTGCCGGCGTGATCGGCAGCGCCGTCGAACGGGTCGAAGCCCTGGGGCGCGAGTCGGAAAGGGCCGCCGAAGTGGTCACGATCATCAAGGGCATTGCAGACCAGACCAACCTGCTGGCTCTCAATGCCGCCATCGAGGCTGCGCGGGCCGGTGAGCTGGGGCGTGGTTTTGCGGTGGTCGCCGACGAGGTGCGCAAGCTCGCCGAACGCACCACCACGGCAACCAACGAGATCGGCCACATGATGCAGGACATGCGCAGTGCCAAGGAGTCGGTGCTGGGGTGTATCGAAAGTGCCGTGACACTCGTCAATACGGGCGTGGGGCATGCCGGGGAGGCGGGCGATTCTATCGATCTGATCACCGGCCGGGTCTGCGGCGTTGGCGACATTGTCAGCAGCATCTCGGATGCACTGTCCGAGCAGACGACTGCCGCTCATGAAATTGCCCGCCACGTGGAGCGCATTTCCCAGATGTCGGACCGTTCGGCTGCGGCAACGGAGGAAATCGCCCTGGAGGCGCAAACCCTGACAGGCAACGCCGACAGCCTGCGCAGCGCGCTCGCCCGCTTCCATCTTTGAGCGTTTTTCGGCGATTCGAAAAAAATCCCGAAATTTTTGAAATTCGTGTCATCCACCGGGCGAAGCCCTGCGTTAAGGCTGTACAGGTGAGCGATCACCGGTTTTCACAGGAGAAGTCGATGGGCAGTTATTACAACGAGTCCTACGCAGAGTTTCTGGATTCCCTCAAAGCCGCAGGCGTAGTGATCCGCAACGAGAGCGAAGTGCGTGAGCGGCTGGCCGAATCCCAGCGCTGGAGAACGGCCTTCATGACCCTGGCCGCCAACGGTCGTACGCTCGGTATCGAGTTTTCGGTGGCAGGCAAGAGCAGCGATCCGCGTGCCGTGCAGCGTGTGCTTGCCGAACATGCCTTCCCCGCCGAAAAGGAAGCGGCTTTCATCGCCCAGCTTACGGCTGATCGCTGATCGCTGATCGGTCACGGGCGGCGACCCGGCCGGGCCAGACCCGGCAAGTCAAACAAAAACCCTACTTCCCGCACTGCGGTCGGTGGGGTTTTTTTTCGCTCCGGGCCATGTCGAATGGCACGGAAGTCCATCTGTTCCGCTTAAAGTTTGTGGCTGTCGCGTCGTCAATACGAGGACGATATTCTTTTTGGAACAGCCATCCTGAACTCCCGGCTCCAGACTTTTTCCGCTGAGGTTTCTGCCCTTGACGTGATTGCCTTGCAGGCCGCGGTGGTGTCCCATGAGCGGCTCGGCCCGGCTGCCACGGCGTTTGCAACCGAGCTGGCGACCCGGCTGGGCTGTGAGCGGGTTGCCGTCGGCTTTGTCGAGGACCGGTTTTCCCGCGTGGTCGCCATTTCCCACGGGGCGCTCGGCGGTGGCAACACCGAAGCCCTGCGGGCGATCGGTGCAGCCATGGACGAAGCCATCGAGCAGGCGGTGAGCGTCATCGCGCCCGCTCGCCCCGATCTGCCGCCGCGCATCATCCTGGCCCACGAAGAGTTGCTGCGTCGTGAAGGCGGGTTGGTGTGCTCCATTCCCATCGTCGTCAGGCATGAACTCGTGGGTGCGGTGCTGTTCCAGTTCCGCCAGGGGGTGGCGCTGGATGCCGGACGCGTTGCCGAGTGGGAAGACGCCATTGCGCTGGTCGGGCCGGTGCTGCATTTCATGGGGCAGCTCGAGCGTCCCTGGAACAAACGATTGCAGAAGCGCCTGCGGCAAAGTTGGGCAGGTCTGCGTGCGCCAGGCAGCGGGCGCTTGCGCCTTGCTCTGGGCGCCGTGTTTCTGGCCATGGCGGTGCTGCTGCTGGTGCCTTTTGAATACCGCGTGGGCGGGAATGCCCGCGTCGAAGGTGCGATCCAGCGGGTGCTGGTGGCGCCGGTGGATGGTTTTCTCAAGTCGAGCGAGGTTCGCCCGGGCGACCTGGTGAAAGCCGGCCAGGTGCTGGCTGAACTTGCCGAGCAGGATCTGCAGCTCGAACGGAGCAAATGGACCAGCGAACTGGCCCAGCACGAAAACGCCTACGCGGCGGCCATGGCGCGGGCGGATCGCGCACAACTGGTGATCAGCCAGTCCAGGGCCGACGAGGCCCGCGCCCAGCTGGCGCTGGTGGATGAGCAGCTTGGCCGCATCCGTATCGAGGCGCCCTTCGACGGGGTGGTGATTCGTGGCGATCTGAGCCAGTCCCTCGGGGCGCCGGTGCAGCGGGGTGATGCACTGCTGACGGTGGCGCCCCGAGAGCGCTTTCGCGTGATCGTCGAGGTCGATGAGCGGGATATCGCGCGCATCCGGCTTGGCCAGGCGGGCAGCCTGGCCCTGTCGGCGCTGCCCTGGGACACCCTGCCGTTGTCGGTGATCCGCATCACGCCCATGGCCAGTGCGGTGGAAGGGCATAACGTGTTCGAGGTGGAGGCAACGCTGGCCAGCCAGCCGGACAGCCTGCGCCCGGGCCTGCGCGGCGTGGCCAGGATTGCCGTTGGCCGCGAACCGCTGCTGTGGGCATGGACCCATCGCCTCACCGACTGGGTCCGCATCGGCTTGTGGGGCTGGTGGGGACGTTGAATTGAGTTCCAGTCAAACCAGCAGCGCCTTCAGCAGCCAGTGGTACCGGGTGGCAAAACTCCATCCGAGCCTGCGGGCGCAGGTGCGGGTTACGCGGCAGATCTACCGGGACGAGGCGTGGTACGTGCTGGCCGATCCGGTGAGCGGGCGCTTTCACCGCATGAACGCCGCGGCCTACGCGTTTGTGGGGCGCTGCGACGGCACACGCAGCGTCGATGCGCTGGCCGAGGCCTTGCTCGCCGATGACCCGGACACGGCGCTGACCCAGGATGAAATCGTGCGCCTGCTGGTACAGCTCAATCAGCGCGGCCTGATCCAGTGCGAAGTCACGCCGGACGTGGAGGCGATCTTCAAGCGACACGACAGCGAACAGCGCCAGGTGCGCCGTGCGGGCGTGAACCCGCTGGCCTTCAAGCTGCGCCTGGGCGACCCGAGCAGCCTTCTGGCCCGTTTCGATCCCTGGTTGCGCACCCTTGTTTCGATCCCTGCCTTGCTGGTGTGGCTGGCGGTGGTGGTGGCCGGCGTGGTGATTGCGGCGATGTACGCCGAGGCGCTGACTTCTGCCGCGCGCACCTGGATGTCGACGCCGCGCTTCCTGCTGATCGCCTGGCTGCTCTATCCGCCGATCAAGGCGATCCACGAACTGGCCCACGGGCTGGCGATTCGCCGTTTTGGCGGCGAAGTGCACGAGATGGGCATCAGTCTGCTGCTGCTCACGCCGGCACCTTATGTCGATGCTTCGGCCGCGTCGGCCTTGCGTAATGCCGGCAAGCGGCTGGTCGTGAGCGCGGCCGGCATCATTGCCGAACTCTTTCTGGCGGCCCTTGCGCTGATCGTCTGGGTGCTGGTCGAGCCCGGCCTGGTGCGTGACGTGGCGCTGGTGGTGGCGGTCATCGGCGGGGTGTCGACGGTGCTGTTCAACGGCAACCCGCTGTTGCGTTTCGACGGCTACTACGTGCTGTGCGACGCGTTCGACCTGCCGAATCTGGCAACCCGCAGCCAGGCCTTCTGGCGTCACCTGTTGCTCGGCAAATTGCTGCACCTTGCCGATGTGCCCTCGCCCGAGCCGGGGCGGGGCGAGCGGCCCTGGCTGTTTTTCTACGCGCCGGCGTCGTGGGTATGCCGGGTGCTGCTGTCGATTGCCATCGTCGGCTGGGTCGGAAGCTGGTCGATGGTTCTGGGCACGCTGGCCGGCGTCGGGCTGGTGATTGCGCTGTTTCTCAAGCCCGTATTCATCTTCTGGCGCAACCTGTTGCGCATGGCCCTGCCCGTGCAGCAGCGCCGGCGGGCGCTGCGTGCTGCCGGTGTGCTGAGCCTGGCGGTGTTTGTCCTCGTCGGCCTGGTGCCGTTTCCGTTTGCGACGACGGCTCTGGGGGTCGTGTGGGTTCCCGAGCAGGCCCAGGTGCGGGCGGGCACCGACGGGTTCATCCTGGCGCTGGAGGCCGGTAACGGCGAACACGTTGCGGCGGGCCAGGTGCTGGCACGGCTCGAGGACGCGCGGCTGGTGGCCGAGGCCGGCAAGCTGCGCAGTCAGCTCGAAGGCCTCGATGCCGATCTTTTTCAGGCCATGCAGCGCGATCCGGTCAAGGTCCGCGACGTCGAAGCCGAGATCGAGCGGATCAAGGCGCGGCTTGGGCGTGTCGAGGAGTTGCAGGGCTACCTGGTGTTGCGGGCCGGTGTGAGCGGCCAGCTGGCCATGCCTCGGCAGGCCGACGTGGAAGGGGCTTTCGTGCCCCGCGGTGCGCTGCTCGGGCACATCCTTACCGGCGAAGCTGCCACCGTTCGGGTGGCCGTGGAGCAGAACGTGGCCGCCCTTGTGCGCAGTGGTACGCGCGGTTTTTCGGTGCGGCTTGCCGAGGCGCCGGAACACGCGCTGCCGGCCCGCCTGCTGCGAGCGGTGCCGGCTGCCACCGAAAAGCTGCCCAGTGCTGCGCTGGGCGAATACGCCGGCGGGGCGCTGCCGGTTGACCCGGCCGACAAGGATCACCAGCGCACGCCAGCACCGGTTTTCGTCTTCGACCTCGTTCTCGACGGCCAGGTGCTCGACCGGGCCGGTGGCCGGGCCTGGGTGCGCTTCGACCATGGCTGGGCGCCGCTTGCCGTGCAGTGGGGGCGTCAGCTGAAGCAGTTGTTCCTGCGCCACTTCAACCCGGGCACATGAATTTGCCGCGCCATCTCGAACTTCGCGCCCCCTTGCCGGGGCTGGTGTGGGGAGCCTACCCGGAGCGTCGGGAGGCGCCGCGGACCCGCTGGCCGTGGCAGCGGGCCCCTTACCGGAAGCGCCTGGCAGCGGTGCGGGCCGCCGTGGTGATGTGGCGGGCGCTCGACGAGGCCGCCTTTGCGGCGCGCCTGAGGCTTGAGCAGGGGCGGCTCGGTCGCGACGGACTGACCGGCGAGCGCGTCGTCGAGGCGCTTGCTGCAGCCGTCGATGCCGCCCGCCGCAGCCTGGGTGTGGACGCCTACGACACCCAGATCCACGCTGCGCTGGTGATGCTCGACAACCGCCTCGCCGAGATGGCGACGGGGGAGGGCAAGACCCTTGCCGCTGCGCTGGCCGCGGCCGTGGGGGCGCTGGCGGGCATGCCGGTGCATGTCTTGACCTCCAATGATTATCTGGTGGAGCGTGACGCCACCCAGCTCGCGCCCTTCTTCGGCAGCCTGGGGCTGCGGGTGGACTACGTGACCGGGCCGATGGACGAGGCCCGGCGTCGTATCGCCTACGCGGCGTCGGTGAGCTACGTCACCGCCCGTGAGCTGGTTTTCGATTATTTGCGTGATGGCCAGCGCCGGGGCTTTGCGCGCAGTGATCTGCAGCGCCGGGCCGCCACCCTGAGCGGTACCGAAGCGGGCCGGCCGCTGCTGCGCGGTTTGTGCATGGCCGTGGTCGATGAAGCCGACAGCCTGCTGATCGACGAGGCGATGATGCCGCTGATCCTTTCGCGCCAGGTGCAGGACAGTGCGGCGCGGGCCTTCTTCTGGCAGGCCTGGTCACTGGCGGGCGAGCTGGAATCGGGCCGCGACTTTCATCCGGATGCCGTCGCCATGCGGGTTCAGCTTACCGGGGCCGGGCGCGCGCGCCTGCTTGAGCGCGCGCTGCCGCTGGGGGGGCGCTGGCGCTCGGCCCGCCTGCGCGACGAGGTGGTGGGCATGGCGCTGGCCGCTCGGCACCTGTATCGGCGCGATGTGCATTACCTGGTGCGCGACGGAAAGATCGAGATCGTCGACGAGATCACCGGTCGGGCCGCACCCGGCCGGGTGTGGTCGCGGGGGTTGCACGGCCTGGTCGAGCTGAAGGAGGGTTGCCGCCCTTCGCCCGGCGCCGAAACCCTGGCGCAGATCACCTTTCAGCGGTTTTTCCCCCGGTATCACCGTCTTGGTGGCATGAGCGGCACGCTTCGCGAAGCGCGTGCAGAGCTGCGCGAGGTGTATGGACTGGATGTAGTGTGCATTTCGCCACGTATGCCAAGCTCAAGAAAATCGGCGCCGGGCCGTTTATACGGGGCAGGAAACGCTTTGTGGGATGCTGTCACCCGAAGGGTGGCGGAGCTCTCCGGGCAGGGTCGGCCGGTGCTGGTGGGAACCGCCTCGGTTGCCGAGTCTGAAGCCTTGTCGGCGCGCTTGACGGCGGCCGGAGTGTGGCACGCGGTGCTCAATGCCCGCTTTGATGCCGAGGAGGCCGCAATTGTGGCGCGGGCCGGTGAGCCCGGCCAGGTTACGGTGGCGACGAACATGGCCGGGCGTGGGACGGATATTCCGCTGGCTGCCGGTGTGGCGGCGGCGGGGGGGCTGCATGTGATGTGTTGTCAGTTCAATGCGTCGCGGCGGATCGACCGGCAGCTGGAGGGGCGTTGTGCCCGCCAGGGTGATCCGGGAAGCGTCGAGACGTGGATCAGCATTGCCACGCCGCGGGTGGCCGAAGTGTCGCTGCTCGGTGCGCTGGCAAAGCGGGCCAAGCAGGATGAGGACGGTCGGGTCGTGCTGGGCCCGCGTCTGTTGCGCTGGGTGCTGGCCGGTTACCAGTGGGGGCAGGCGCAAAGGGAAAGACGTGCGCGGCGCAGTTTGCTGGCGGCGGATCGCGAGTGGGATAAGGGATTGTCCTTTTGCGGTCCCGGGGAATGATGACAATGTCGAAATGGATTGTGTGCTGTGTCTGCTGGAGCTTGTCCTGGGTGGCTGCCGCTGCTGCCCCGGCCGCCGCGCCGTCGACGCTCGGCTGCCTGATCGAGCCCGACAGGGTGGCTGATCTTGGGAGTTCCGTCATTGGCGTGCTGGAAAGCCTTCGGGTCGAACGCGGCGACGTGGTGAAGAAGGGACAGGTGCTGGCTGCGCTGCGCAGTGATGTGGAGCGGGCCACCGCCGAAGTGGCGCGCTCCCGCGCGACAACCGAGGCCGACTTGCGCGCCGCTGAGGCCAACCGGGATCTGGCCCGCCAGAAAATGCGCCGGGCAGAAGAATTGGTAGCGAAAAACTTCATCGCCCAGCAGGCGCTGGACCAGGCCCGCACCGATTTTCAGGTGGCCGAGCACAAGATGCTGCAGTCCCGCGAGCAATTGCGGGTGTGGGGCCGCGAACTCGGGGTGGCCCAGGCCCAGGTGGGCTTGCGCGTGATTCGCAGTCCTTTTGACGGCGTAGTGGTCGAGCGCTACCTGTCGCAGGGTGAGCGGGTTGAGGAAAAGCCGGTTTTCAGGGTGGCGAAGATCGATCCGCTGCGGATCGAGGTGATCGTGCCGGCCGCCCGCTTCGGCACCATCCGTGCCGGCGACGTGGCCAGCGTGAAGCCCGAGCTGCCGGGCGCGGGGCCGGTGGAGGCCACTGTCGCTCTGGTCGACAAGGTGGTCGATGCGGCCAGCAACACCTTCCGGGTTCGCCTTGCACTGCCCAATGCCGACCAGCGCCTGCCAGCCGGTCTGCGCTGCCGGATCACCTTCAGCGAGCCGGCGCCGCTTGCGGCAGCGCCCGTTGCAGGCACCGGGGCTAGGCTTGTGGGTGGCATGCACATGGACTCCAGCCTTTCTTCGTTCAAGGAAAAACCCCGGCGCTGAGGGGATGACCGAATGAACATTCGCCGGCACCCCAAGGCCCTGATCGAAACCTTCGAGTCGCGCATTCTGTATTCGGCCGATCCCGGCCCTGCAGGCCTGGCCGCGGCCGTGCTGGGTGGTTTCGAGCAGCCGGGGAACGGCACCGGCGGCGCGGTGCAGCAGGGCGGCAGCGAACTGGTTTTTGTCGACTCGCGGGTGCCGGATATCCAGCAACTGCTCGACGATCTGGCTGCCCAGCAGCGTGCCGGGCGCACCGTCGAAGTCTTCGTGGTAGGCAGCGACGACGATGGGCTTGCGCTGATCGGCGCAAGCCTTGCCGGGCGTCACGACATTGCGGCCGTGCATGTGCTTGGGCACGGCAGCGCAGGCGTGGCCGAAGTGGGCGCCACCCGCCTCGACGCGGAATCCGTGTTCCTGCGGGCCGGCGAGATCGCCGCGTGGGGCGATGCGCTGAGCGTCGATGCCGATCTGCTGCTTTATGGATGTGACGTGGCCGCCGACGCGGGTGGCCGTTCGCTCGTATCGGCCCTGGCCCAGCTGACCGGCGCCGACGTGGCGGCCAGTGACGACCTCACCGGTGCCGCGGCGCTGGGGGGCGACTGGAACCTGGAATACACCACCGGCAGCATCGAAACGGCCGTTGCGCCCAGCGTGTTTGAGCAACAGGCGTGGTCCGGCATTCTCGCGATCAGCGCCAACGGCACGGCGACGTCCACCAACACCACCAACACCAGCACGACGCCCCTGAGCTGGTCGCACACGGTTGCGGCCGGAAGCAATCGCGTGATGTTCGTGGAGCTGTCCATCAGTACGAGCGGAACATATGCCACAGGGGTGACCTATGGCGGCGTGGGGATGACGCTTGTCGGTCGTTCCAGCAGCGGCGTTGTTCCGGTCGAGATCTGGAAACTGGTCAACCCGACGGTGGGTACGGCCAGCGTCGTGGCCAGTTTTTCGGCGACGACCGCGGCGGCCGGCGGGGCGACGACCTACAACGGGGTCGATCAGACGACGCCGGTGCGTGGCAGTTTCGTGAGCGCGTTTGGCAACAGCACGACGGTTTCGGTCACGGTGGCCAGTGCGCCTGGCGATCTGGTCATCGATGCCCAGTCGTGGCAGGGCCTGCCGAGTGGCGGGGCGCCCGGTCCGGGGCAGACCATCACGTGGTCGCAGCAGAACGCGAGCATCACCGGCGGCTCGACCTCGGAAGCCGGCGCGGCGTCGGTCGAGATGAGCAGCAGTTTTGGTTCATCCACCAACTGGGTGATCGGGGCCGTGTCGCTCAAGGCGGCGGCTGGCATCACGGTTACGCCGATCAGCGGGCTGACGGTGACCGAAGGCGGTGGCACCGCGCAGTTCAGCGTTGTGCTCGATAGCGCCCCGACGGCCAACGTCACGGTCGGCCTCACCAGTTCCAACACCCGGGAAGGCACGCTGTCGGCCTCCAGCCTGACCTTCACCACCGCCAACTGGAACGTGGCCCAGACGGTGACGGTGACGGGCGTGGACGACACCTACATCGACGGCAACACCGCGTTTTCGGTGCTCACCGCGGCGGCCACCAGCACCGACCCGGCCTACAGCGGACTGAATCCCGCCGACGTGTCGCTCATCAATACCGA
Organism: Zoogloea sp.; assembly: GCF_030157465.1. Taxonomy (GTDB): domain Bacteria; phylum Pseudomonadota; class Gammaproteobacteria; order Burkholderiales; family Rhodocyclaceae; genus Zoogloea. Next base: position 6,877 of record NZ_JAOAUU010000072.1, on the reverse strand, counting down.
CAACGATACGGTGAATACCCTTGTTGTCGATACGACCAGCGACACCAGCGGCGCCAACGACGGCACGACCACCAGCATCGCCGCGCTGATGGCCAACAAGGGCACGGACGGCAAGATCAGCCTGCGCGAGGCGATCACCGCGGCCAACGCCACGGCCAATGGTTCCGGTGGCGCCGACCGCATTCATTTTGCGATCAGCGGCACCGGCATCCACACCATCACGCTGGGCTCGCTGCTGCCCGACATCGTCGACGCGCTCAGCATCGACGCCACCACCGATGACAGCTTCACCGCGGCGGGCAGTCGCCCGGCCATCGTGCTGGACGGTGGCAATATCGTGCAGGACGGCCTTCGGCTTTACCCCGGCTCGGGCGGCAGCACCATTCGCGGTTTGATCATCCAGAGCTTCACGCAGGACGGCATCGACATCGGCTCGTCCAGCGGCAACACCGTCGCCGGAAACTGGATCGGCCTCAACTCCGCCGGCACGGGGGCGGCCGGCAACCAGCAGGGCGTGAATATCTGGAACGCCAACAACAACATCATCGGCGGCATTACCGCCGCCGATCGCAACGTGCTGTCGGGCAACACGGGAGAAGGCGTTTATATCGGCACCGACAACGCCACCAGCACGGGCAACCAAATTCGCGGCAACTACATCGGCCTGAACGCCGCCGGCACGGCTGCCGTCGGCAACTTGAACTTGGGGGTGTTGATCGAATCCGGTGCGTCCAACACGGTGGGGGGCAGCAGCACCGCATACGGCAACGTGATCGCCGGTACGCTGAACTTCGAAGGCATTCGGCTGGGCGCGACTGCCTCGTCCACCACCGTGTCCGCCAACGTCATCGGCCTGGCCGCCGACGGCAGTACGGTGCTGGGCAATGCCGCGGGCGGTGTGGCGATCTACTCGGCCAACAACACCATTGGCGGAACGACGGCAGGCGCCCGCAACATCATCTCGGGTAACGCCAGCGGCGTTATCGTCAGCGGCGCGTCGGCCACCGGCAACCTGATCGTCGGCAACTACATCGGCACCGACAGCACCGGCTTGCTCGATCGCGGCAACACCGCGGACGGTGTGCTTATTGAAGCCGGGGCAAGCAGCAACACCTTGGGGGGCAGCACCGCCGGACACCGCAACATCATCAGCGGCAACAACCAGGATGGCGTCCAGGTTGACGGCGAAACCTCCGACAACAACACCGTGCGGGGCAACTGGATCGGCATCAATGCCGCCGGCACGGCCACGCTGGGCAACAGCGGTGATGGTGTTTACATCAGTTCCGGCGCCGACGGCACCAATGTGGGCGGCTCGACGGCTGCCGAGGGCAACTGGATCGCCGCCGGGTTGGAGGGGGTGGAGGTCGATGGCCCCACCGCCGGCACGAACATTCGCAACAACCGCATCGGCACCGATGTGGCGGGCACAGCCAACTGGGGCATGCAGGCAAATGGCATCCTGATCGAAAACTCCCTTGGCGGTGCCGGGCCCACCAATATTTACATCTCCAGCAACACGGTGGCTTTCAGCGGGCAGAGCAGTGCCTACGATGCGGGCATCGCAGTGCTCGGCACGGGAGGCGCCAACATCAGCATCAGCGCCAACTCGATCTACTCCAACGTGGGGATGGGCATCGACCTGGGCGTTGCCGGCGTTACCGCCAACGACGCGGGCGATGCCGACACCGGCCCCAACCAGCTGCAGAACTTCCCGGTGCTGACCCTGGCCAAGACCAACGGCAGCGACACGCTGACCGTGGGCGGCACCTTGAACAGCACCGCCAGTACCAGCTTCAAGATCGAGGTTTTCTCCAACCCGACGCTGGATGCTGGCGGCTATGGCGAAGGAAGGACGAGCCTGGGCACTTTTGTCGTCACCACCAATGCCAGCGGCGATGTCACGTTCTCTAACCCGTTCTCGGTTGCCGTGGCCGTGGGCCAGTACATTACCGCCACGGCATCGCGCTACAGCGGCGGCTTTACCTTCGAGACCTCCGAGTTTTCACGCGGTGTCGCCGCGATTTCGAGCACCCAGGCAAGCATCACCGTCGATACCGTCAGCGACACCAGCGCCGCTAACGATGGTGACACCACCAGCCTCAGCACGCTGCTGGCCAACAAGGGCAGCGATGGTTTCGTCAGCCTGCGCGAGGCGATCATCGCGGCCAACAACACCGCCAACGGCACGGGTGGCGCAGACCGGATTGAGTTCAGCATCGCCGGCCCGGGGCCCCATTCGATCGCCCTCACCGCGGCCCTGCCCACCGTCACGCAGGCCGTGATCATCGACGGCACCGTTGAGCCCGACTTCGCCGGCACGCCGGTGATTGAGCTCAACGGTGCCGGCGCCGGTGCTTCTTCCAGTGGCATCTTGCTGGGCAGCGGCAGTTCGGGCAGCACGGTCAAGGGCTTGGTCATCAACCGCTTTTCCCTGAGCGGCATTCGTATCGAAGGTGGCTCGGGCGGCAACCTGATCACCGGCAACTACATCGGTACCGACACCACCGGCCTGCTTGATCGCGGCAATACCAAGTGGGGCTTAGACCTGGAAGTCTCGGGCGGCAACAACGTCATCGGGGGCAGCAGCGCGGCCTTGCGCAACGTAATCTCCGGCAACGACCTGGGCGGGGTTTCCTTCAACGGTGCCCCCGTTACCGGCAACCTGCTGCAAGGCAACTATATCGGTGCGGGCAGCGACGGCACGACAGCGGTGGGCAACGGCGGCTATGGCGGCGTTCTGGTACTCAACGGCGCGAGTGCCACGATTGGCGGCGTCGGTGCCGGCCTGGGCAACCTCATTGCGTACAACACCGGCCGTGGTCTGGACGTGAGGCTTGGCACTGCCACAATTCTTGGCAACGCCATCGTCGGCAACAGCACTCTGGGCATCGACCTGGGCGACAACGGGAGCGTGGAGGTCAATGACACCGGCGACGGAGATACCGGCGCCAACACCCTCCAGAACTACCCCGTCCTGACATCGGCGACTTATGGGGGTGACCGGGTGCTGATTGTCGGCACGCTGAACTCCACTGCGTCCACCACCTTCCGCCTCGAGTTTTTCAGTTCAGTGTCGGGCGACGCCAGTGCCCATGGCGAGGGTCAGGTGTTCCTGGGGGCCGCCAGCGTCACCACCGACTCCAGCGGTAACGCCAGCTTCAGCGTGCGCCTGACCGGCACAGGCATGACAAGCAGCCGTGTCGTGAGCGCGACGGCCACGGTGGATCTGGGGGGCGGCACCTACGGCGGTACCTCGGAATTCAGCGCCAACATCAATTCCGTTGCGGCGGGGCCAACGGTCTCCGTGCCCCCGACGCAGACCGTGGCCGAGGATGGCTCGCTGGTCTTTTCGTCCGTCAACGGCAACGCGATCACCGTGGGCGACGGCATGGCCGGCGACGGACGACTGCAGGTGGCGCTGGCATCGCCGAACGGCACGCTGACGCTCGGCGGCACGGCTGGTCTCACGATCATGGGCGGCGCCAACGGCAGCGCTGGCATGGTGCTGTGGGGCACCAAGAGCGCGCTCAATGCCGCGCTGAACGGGCTGGTGTTCACGCCTGCCGGCAATTTCAACGGCAGCGCGTCGATCAGCGTCACCTCTGCGCTGGCCGCAGACCTGGCGGGCTACTACCCGTTCTCCGGCGGCAGCGCGGCTGACCAGGCCGCCGGAACCATGCAGAACGGCACCCTTCTGGGCAACGCCACCGTTGTGACTGACCCTGCCCGGGGCGAGGTGCTGAATCTCGACGGCAATGGGGATGCGCTTCAGATCGACAGCCTGTTCGGGCAAGCACCGAACGTCACGGTCGGTGGCTGGGTGAACCTGTCTGCGCTCTCGTCCGGCAGGGCCGAGTTCATTTCGCTCAACGACCGGGTGCATCTTGCGCTGGACGATGCAGGCGGTGTGAAGGGCTCGGTTCAGGTCTCGGCCGGGGCCTGGACCGACCTGAACTCGAACCGCTTTCTTGCCGGCACCGGCTGGCACCACGTGATGTATGTGTTCGACGATGCCAATGATGTGCATTCGCTGTATATCGACGGCAGCCTCATCGTTTCGGCGGCCAACACCAACACCATCTATTACACGGGCGCGACCACCACCTACATCGGCCGTCACCCCACCACCACGCCGGGCTTCGATTTTGAGGGCCAGCTGGACGACGTGCGCATCTATGACCGCGCGCTGACGGCCACCGAGGTGGGGGCATTGGCCATCGACTTCGATCGCGCGACGAGCGCCATTGCCGTTACGGTTACCGCGGGCAATGACGCTCCCACATTCGATGCGGCGGATTTCGTTGCGGCCACGTCCATCGGCGCCGGCAACGACCGGGCCTACGCCACGGTCGTCCAGCCTGACGGCAAGATCGTCGTTGCCGGCTATACCCACAACGGCAGCAACCTCGATTTTGTGCTGGTGCGCTACAACGCAGACGGCACGCTCGACACCGGCTTCGGCGGGGGCGACGGCATCGTTACCCAGGCCATCGGTACCGGCGACGACGAGGCGTACGCGGTGGCGCTCCAGGCCGACGGAAAGATCCTGGTTGCCGGTCGCACGGTGAACGGCACGTTCTTTGACTTCGCCGTGCTTCGCTACACGGCCGACGGCCTGCTCGACACCACCTTTGGCGGCGGCGACGGCATTGTCATCACCGATTTCGGCGCCAGTAGCAACGACACGGTGTCGGCCGTGCTGGTGCAGAGTGACGGAAAGATCGTGGTGGGCGGAACCTCGGCAAACGACTTTGCCGTAGCCCGTTACCTGTCCGACGGCACGCTCGACACCTCGTTCAGCGGGGACGGCAAGCAAACCCTGGATATCGCCATCGCGAACGACGAAGGCCGCGGCCTGGCGCTCCAGACCGACGGCAAGATCGTTCAGGCCGGTACGGGCTTTGTTGGAGGTGTGCAGAATTTTGCCCTTGTCCGCTACAACGCCGATGGCTCCGTCGACACCGGCTTTGGCGGGGGCGACGGCATCGTCACCACTGCCATCAGCACCGACTGGAATATCGCCCAGGCCGTCGAGGTGCAATCCGACGGAAAGATCGTGGTCGGGGGCTATTCGCGCGGTTTAAGCGACAACGATTTCACCATCGTCCGCTACACGAGCACCGGCACACTCGACACCAGTTTTGGCGGCGGCGACGGCATTGTCACCACCAACTGGGGGAGCGGCGACTCGGTTTGGGGCATGAGCCTGCAGAGCGATGACAAGATCGTAGTGGCCGGCGGAACCGGGAGTTACGACCTTGCGGTGGCCCGCTACCTGTCCGACGGCTCGCTGGACACCAGCTTCAGCGGAGACGGCAAGCAGACGATCAATCTGAAATTCCTGGAAATCCTGTATGCCGTTGATGTGGCCCCGGATGGACGCATCGTTGCGGCGGGCTATACCAGCGATGGCGGTAGCCAGGATTTTGTCCTGACCCGCCTGACGAGCAGCGGCGAACTCGATACCCGTGCCAATTCGGGCACCACCTCGCTTGGCGGCACCGTCAGCTACACGGAAAACGGTTCGGCCGTCGTTCTCGACAGCAATGTCCGCATCTACGACACCGAACTCAGCGCCGCCAACAACTTCAATGGCGCCACGCTCACGCTGGTGCGCAGCGGCGGGGCCAGCGCCCAGGACGTGTTCTCGGCGACCGGCAATCTCGCCGCGCTGACCCAGGGCGGCAACCTCGTCCTGAGCGGCATCACGGTTGGCACCGTAACCACCCACTCGGCCGGAACGCTGCTGCTCACCTTCAACTCCAGCGCCACGCAGGCACGAATCAACGAGGTGATGAACTCGATCGCCTACGCCAACAGCTCCGACACCCCGCCGGCCAGCGTCGTGATCAACTGGACGTTCAACGACGGCAACACCGGCGCCCAGGGCACGGGCGGCGCGCTCACCGCCACCGGCAGCACCACCGTGAGCATCACCGCGGTGAACGATGCTCCGGTTGTCACCACTACTGGAACGGCACTGGCCTACACCGAGAACGCTGCTGCGACGGCGGTGGACAGCGGCCTGACGGTGTCCGACGTGGATACCGCCACCCTCGCCAGCGCCACGGTCAGCCTCACCGCCGGCTTCGTCAGTGGCCAGGACGTGCTGGCCTTCACCAACCAGAACGGCATCACCGGCAGCTGGAACGCCGGCACCGGCGTGCTGACGCTCAGCGGCAGCGCCACGCTGGCGAACTATCAGAGCGCGCTGCGGAGCGTCACCTACCTGAACAGCTCGGACGCCCCCAGCACGGCCACCCGCACGGTTGCCTTCGTCACCAGTGACGGCAGCGCCAGCAGCGCCGCCGTCACGCGCGACATCGCCGTCACCGCGGTGAACGACGCCCCGGTTGTCACCACTACCGGCACGGTACTGGCCTACACCGAGAACGACGCCGCCACCGTGGTGGACAGCAGCCTGACCGTCTCCGACGTGGACACCGCCACCCTGGCCAGCGCCACGGTCAGCATCACCGCCGGCTTTGTCACTGGCCAGGACACCCTGGCCTTCACCAACCAGAACGGCATCACCGGCAGCTGGAGCGCCGGCACCGGCGTGCTGACACTCAGCGGCAGTGCCACGCTGGCGAACTACCAGACGGCGCTGCGCAGCGTTACTTACATCAACACCTCGGATAATCCGAGCGCGGCCACCCGCACGGTTTCCTTCGTCACCAGTGACGGCAGCGCCAGCAGCAGCGCTGCCACGCGCGACATCACCATCACCGCGGTGAACGACGCCCCGGTTGTCACCACCAGCGGCAGCGCGCTGGCCTACACCGAGAACGACAGCGCCACCGCGGTGGACACCGGCCTGACCGTCTCCGACGTGGACACCGCCACCCTGGCCAGCGCCACGGTCAGCATCACC
>NZ_JAOAUU010000071.1 GCF_030157465.1 Zoogloea sp. | reverse complement strand
TCCTGGCGCCACACGTGGGAGGTGAGCAGGTAGTTGAGGGACGCCACCGGCTTTCGCCACGGGATCTGGCGGCACACCTTGAGCCACTTGGCGTGCTGGTTGAACATCGAATCGATGATGTGGATGAAGGCCTCGTAGCACGAGAACAGGCCGTGGCGGCCGGTGAGCAGATAGCCTTCGAGCCAGCCTTCGCAGAGGTGTTCGGAGAGCACTTCCATCACCCGGCCGTCGGCCGAGAGCTGGTCGTCGCCGGTTTCGATGTCGGCCATCCAGGCCTTGCCGCTCATGTCGATGACGGCGCCGAGGCGGTTGGAGGCGGTTTCGTCGGGGCCGAAGAGGCGGAAGTTGGCCTCGGGCAGGTTGAGTCGCATCACTTCGGCCAGAAAGCTGCCCATCACGCGGGTGGCTTCGGCCCGGACGCTGCCCGGTGTGAGCACGGCAAGCGCGAAGTCGCGGAATTCGGGCATCACCAGCGGCACCAGCAGTTCGCCGCCGTTGGCGTGGGGGTTGGCGCCCATGCGGCGCGGGCCGGTGGGGGCCAGGCTGGCGAATTCGGCGTGGAGGCTGCCGGTGGCATCGAAGAGTTCTTCAGGGGCGTAGCTGCGCATCCAGTCTTCGAGCTGGCGGATGTGTTCGGGTGTCTTGAAGTCGGCGATGGGAACCTGGTGGGCGCGCCAGGTGCCTTCCACCGGCAGCTTGTCGACGGTTTTCGGGCCGGTCCAGCCCTTGGGCGTCTGCAGCACGATCATCGGCCACAGCGGGCGCGGCGGCGGCCGGGGCGCATCGGGGGCGCGGGCGGCGGCCTGGATCGCCCGGATGTCGGCCAGCACGCTGTCGAGGGTGGTGGCCATCTGTTCGTGCATCGCCATCGGCTCGTCGCCAACGACAAAATGCGGCGCGTAGCCGTAGCCGCGGAACAGTTCGGCGAGTTCGGCGTGGCCGATGCGCGCCAGCACGGTGGGGTTGGCGATCTTGTAGCCGTTGAGGTGGAGGATGGGCAGCACCGCGCCGTCCCGGGCCGGGTTGAGGAACTTGTTGGAGTGCCAGCTGGTGGCCAGCGCGCCGGTTTCGGCTTCGCCGTCGCCGACGATGCAGGCGACGATCAGGTCGGGGTTGTCGAAGGCGGCGCCGTAGGCGTGGGCCAGGGAATAGCCCAGTTCGCCGCCTTCGTGGATCGAGCCGGGGGTTTCCGGGGCCACGTGGCTGGGAATGCCGTAGGGCCACGAGAACTGCCGGAACAAGGCCTGCATGCCGTCCCGGTCCTGGCTGATGGCGGGGTAGGTTTCGCTGTAGGCGCCTTCGAGGTAGGTGCTCGCCACCAGGCCCGGCCCGCCATGGCCGGGGCCGATGATGTTGATCATGTCGAGGTCGTGATCCTTGATCAGCCGGTTGAGGTGCACGTAGACGAAGTTGAGCCCGGGGGTGGTGCCCCAGTGGCCGAGCAGGCGCGGCTTGATGTGGGCGAGGCTCAGCGGCTCTTCGAGCAGCGGGTTGGCGCGCAGGTAGATTTGCCCGACCGAGAGGTAGTTGGCGGCCCGCCACCAGGCGTGCATCCGGCGCAGAAGATCGGGGCTGAGCGTGGTCATGGTGGTGTTTACCGTTGTGGCCCGGGGGCGTCGCGCAATTGGCGATAGCGACGGATCAGGGCGTTGGTGGAACTGTCGTGGGCGAGTTCGGGGAGCGTGTCGGCGGTGAGTTCGGCGAAGGTGGTGCCGGCCAGTTGTTTGCCCAGTTCGACGCCCCACTGGTCGAAGGAGTCGATGTTCCAGATCACGCCCTGCACAAACACGCTGTGTTCGTACAAGGCGATCAGCGTGCCCAGTGACCAGGGCGTCAGGCGGGCGGCGAGGAGGGTGTTGCTGGGCCGGTTGCCCTCGAAGCCGCGGTGGGCCACCAGGGCTTCGGGGGTGCCGTCGGCGCGCACTTCGTCGGCGTTGCGGCCGAAGGCCAGCGCTTCGCCCTGGGCGATCATGTTGGCGATCAGCAGGTCGTGCTGGACGGCCTGCGGGTTGAGCGGCTGGCCAAAGCCGATGAAGTCGCAGGGCACGATGCGGGTGCCCTGGTGGATGAGCTGATGAAAGGAGTGCTGGCCGTTGGTGCCGGGCTCGCCCCAGTAGATCGGCCCGGTGGCGTAATCGACGCGGGCGCCGTCCACGGTGACGTGCTTGCCGTTGCTCTCCATGGCCAGTTGCTGCAGGTAGGCCGGAAAGCGTTTGAGGTATTGCTCGTAGGGCAGCACGGCAACGGTGGCGGCGTCGAGAAAGTTGTTGTTCCACACGGCCAGCAGGCCCATCAGCACCGGCAGGTTGTGGTCCAGCGGCGTGTCGCGAAAATGCACGTCCATGGCGTGCATGCCGGCCAGCATGTCGCGGAAGGCCGCGGGGCCGATGGCGAGCAGCGTTGACAGGCCGATGGCCGAATCCATCGAGTAGCGCCCGCCGACCCAGTCCCACAGGCCGAAGGTGTGCTCGGGCGCGATGCCGAAGGCGGCAACCCGCCCGGTGTCGGCCGAGACGGCGACGAAGTGCCGGGCGACGGCTGCCTCAAAGCCCAGCGCGGCCACGCACCAATCCCGGGCGGCCCTGGCGTTGCTTATGGTTTCCTGGGTGGTGAAGGTTTTCGAGCACACGATGAAGAGGGTTTCGGCGGCGTCCAGGTCGCGCAGCGCCTCGGTGAGGTCGGTGCCGTCCACGTTCGAGACGAAGCGGAAACGCAGGTCGTGGCGGCTGTAGGCGCGCAGCGCCTCGTAGGCCATCACCGGGCCGAGATCGGAGCCGCCGATGCCGATGCTGACGATATTGCGGATGGGCTTGCCGGTGTAGCCCGTCCAGTTGCCGCTTCGCAGCTGGTTGGCGAAGGCCTCCATGCGTTCGAGTACGGCGTGCACGTCGGCCACCACGTTGCGGCCGTCCACCACGATGCGCTCGCCGGCGGGGGCGCGCAGGGCCACGTGCAGCGCGGCGCGGTGCTCGGTGGTGTTGATGGGGTCGCCGCGGAACATCGCCGCCATGAGCCGGGGCAGCGCGCAGGCCTCGGCCAGTTCGCACAGGAGCCGGCGAGTGTCGGTGGTGATGCGCTGGCGGGAGTAGTCCAGGCACAGGCCGGCCGCTTCGGCGGTGAAGCGCCCGGCGCGGGCAGGGTCGGTGGCAAACAGGGTGCGCAAATGCAGCGGGCCGATCTGGGTGAAATGCCGGCGCAGCGCCTGCCATTCGGGGCGCCGGGTCAGCTCCGGGCTCATGGTGATCACACCGGCGCGCCGAACAGGGCGCCGACTCCAGCGGTGACGGCCATGGCCAGCGCACCCCAGAAAGTCACCCGCGCGGCTCCGGTGACAGGGTTCGCCCCGCCGGCCTGGGCGGCGACGGCACCCAGCACAGCCAGAAAGACGAGGGAGGTTCCGGCAACCGACAGGGTCAGCAGCGGCCCGGGCGCCGCGGCCGTCACGGCCAGGGGCAGGGCTGCGCCGACTGCAAAGCTGGCCGCCGAAGACAGGGCGGCCTGGATCGGGCGGGCGCTCAGCTCCACCGAAATACCGAGTTCTTCGCGGGCATGGGCGCCGAGTGCGTCGTGCTGCATGAGCTGCTCCGCCACCTGGGCGGCCAGCGCTTGATCCAGCCCGCGGCTTATGTAGATGGCGGTGAGTTCGTGCAGTTCGGCGGTGGGGGCGGCCTGGAGTTCATCGCGCTCGCGGCTCAGGTCGGCCTTTTCGGTATCCGCCCGGGAATGCACCGAGACATATTCGCCGGCCGCCATCGACATGGCGCCCGCCACCAGCCCGGCGACTCCGGTTACCAGAATGCTGCTGTGGCTTGAACTGGCCGCGGCCACGCCCAGCACAAGGCTGGCGGTGGATACGATGCCGTCGTTGGCACCCAGCACGGCGGCACGCAGCCAGCCGATGCGGTCGGTGCGGTGGCGCTCGCTGTGGCGCTGGAGTGAAGTCATGGCGGGCTGCTTGAGGATGGCGGCACCTCTTTCCCCGGCCGGTTTTCCGGCATGGGAACAACAGGCCGCCATCCATTCGCCGGAGCGGTAGAAGGAATCACTTGGGAATCACTTTCCCGTTACGACTTTCTTGATGTCTTCCTTCAGGTCGCCGTAGGCCGATTCGACCTTGCCGGCGGCCTTCTGGATCGTTCCTTCCTGTTCCAGATCCTCGTTGCCGACCAGCTTGCCGGCGATTTCCTTCACTTTTCCCTTGGCCTCGTTGATGTGGCCTTTGACTTGATCCTTGTTCATGGAAGTTTCCTCGTAATAGGGCTGATGAGTCGGGAGCGCCGCAACGGGAAGCCGGCACCCTCCGCAATCAAGAATAGGTGAAACGGGTAGCGGGTTCTGTGCGGCAGCGCTCACAGGGCCCTGGGGCGCTCAGTGGCTGAGCAGGATCTGCATGATGACGCCGGTGGCGATGGCCACCAGAACGTAGTCGCCGCCGGTCTGCACCCAGTGGTAGCCTCGCGGCGGCGGGCTCAGGCGGTGGCCGCGCCAGTCGTCCACCACGTAGTTGTGGTGACGGTACTGGCTGTCGAGGCGATCACCCCGGTGGAGGTTATGGTTCGGGCCGGCACCCTGGCCCCGGCCGTCCTCGCGGTAGGCCCGTTCGTGCTGCTGATCGTAGGCCCGCTCGCGATTTTGATTCCACCGGCCTGCGTCGGCCCGTCCCTGGCCGGGATAGCCGCGTTGCGACTGTTCATGGCGGTCACGCTGATGTTGGCGCTCATGCCCCTGGGCGAAAGCGGCCGTCCCCGGAAGCAGGGACATCGCCAGCACGAGGGCCAGGAATGGATGGGTTTTCATGGAGGACTCCTTGGAGTTGTGACGTGGTGTCGGGGAAGCCGCTTCAACCTAGAGGGCACGGGCACGGCAGTCGGTGCGGGACCGAACACAGGCAGTCTGCTTGCCCGATGGGCCGTGTGTGTTCGCCACCGAACGGACGGTGGTGCGGGATCTTCCTAGAGTCATTCGATCGTGTGCTTTTCCCCAGGAGGGTCCGATCCATGCAAACAGCTCGACACGTCCAAGATGCATATGCAGCGCCGGCCGGGCCGCTCCACGCCGGGCCCGGCGCAGGGTGGCCAGCGTGATCCGCATCCGCGAGGGGCAGGCGCCGGCCCCGCTCGAGCGCGCGGAATTCAGCCGGCGTTTTCAGATCGCTTTTGCCGATCCGGCTTTCCGGGGCGAGGATCAGTCCCTGGCGCGGCTGGAGGAGATCGCCTGGCAGGCCTATCTTGCAGGGCGCAAATCGCCCTTCAAGGAGCCCGCGGGGCCGGGTTTCCAAGACCCCGCCCAGGAGCTGTCTTCCGCATGGGTGGCGACCCGTCGGGCCATCGACGCGGCGCAGCGCACCCAGGCCGACCCGGCGAGTCCGTCCCGGGTCTTGCTGATTTGCGGGTCGGCACGCAACGAAGGGTCGTGCGCGAGCGAGATGTCCAAGAGTTTCAGGCTGCTGCAGATCGCCCGGACAAGCCTCGAACAGGCCGGAATCGTGACCGATGTGCTCGACCTGAGCCTGCTCACCTCCGAATACGGGCGGACGATCCATCCCTGCAAGGGCTGCGTATCCACGGCCATGCCGCTATGCCACTGGCCTTGCAGTTGCTACCCGAACCACGCCCTCGGCCAGGCCCAGGACTGGATGGCGGAAATCTATGCCCGCTGGGCGGCCGCCCATGGGGTGATCGTCGTGACCCCGGTGTATTGGTACCAGAGCCCCAGCCCGCTGAAGCTGATGATCGACCGTCTGGTGTGCGCCGACGGCGGCAACCCCGACCCTACGACGACCTCGGGCAAGGATGCCGACAAGGCGAAGGCCCTCGAGATGGCGGGCTGGAACTACCCCCAGCATCTGGCGGGGCGCGTCTATGGGGTGGTGGTCCATGGCGATGTGGCCGGCATTGAGGGGGCGCGTCGCAGTTTGTCCGACTGGTTTGACTGGATGGGTTTCATCGACGCTGGCGCGGCGGCGCGGCTGGACCGTTTCATCGGCTACTACGAGCCGTATGCCAACAGTCACGACGCGCTGGACCAGGACGAACCCCTGCAGGAGGAAGTCCGCAACGTGGCGCGGGCCGTATCGAAGGCTGCCGAAGAGCTGCGCGCGGGGCGGCTCCTGGCGGTACAGCCCAACCTGAAGCGTCCTCGCGCCAAGTAGGCGCGAACCCGCCTGCCCGCCAGGCTTGAAATCCGCCCGTTCTGCACGGGCCCCATAAAGGAGAGCAGCATGGATAACTATCAACATCACGTATCGGGCTTTTTTGCGCGCCGGGAAGATGCCGAGCGCGCTTTGTTGCGCCTTGTGGACGGAGGGCTGGCCCGTGACCAGTTGCTGATTCTCGACACCGACCGGGCGCCGGCACCGGTCCAGCCGGTTGCCGGCAGCCATCAGGTGCTGATGGATGTGTTGAAGGACGGAGCGATCGGCACGGCAGTGGGCACGGGCGTCGGAGTGCTCACCCAGCTGGCGCTGGTGGCGGCCAACGTCAGTCTGTTTGTCGCCAGCCCGCTGATCGCGCCGTTGGCGCTGCTCGGCTGGGGTGCCAGTCTCGGCGGGTTCATCGGCGCAGCGGCAGGCGTCGGCGAGCAGAAAGGCCCCTTCGGCGATCTGGTTCGCGACGCGATTGCCGCGGGTCAGGTTGTGCTGCTGGCCGAAACCCGGACCGAGCAGGAGGCCGTCCTCGCCCGACAGGTCATTGAAGCCGCCGTGGGCGACTATAGTGAATCCGGAGCGGCGTGAGTGCCGCTGATTCACTGAAGCAGGTACGGGGGCCACATGGAATTCAAGGACTACTACACGATCATGGGAGTGGCGCGGGACGCGACCCAGGACGAGATCAAGCGCGCCTATCGCCAGCTGGCCCGTAAATACCATCCGGATGTCAGCAAGTCTCCCGACGCCGAGGCCCGTTTCAAGGAACTCGGCGAAGCCTATGCGGTGCTGAAGGATCTGGAAAAACGTGCCGCGTACGATCAGCTGGGCAGCAACTGGAAGGCCGGCCAGGATTTTCGGCCGCCGCCCGGCAGTAACGGAGGCTTCGAGTTCTCCGGCGGCGGGGCGGGCATGGACGAGCGTGACTTCAGCGACTTCTTCGAGTCGATCTTCGGGCGGCAGGAAGCGGGCGCCCATCGCGGCCGGGCCACGCATCACGCCCGTGGGCAGGATCACCACGCCAAAGTGCAGATCGATCTGGAAGACGCCTACACCGGCGCCACCCGTGCCATCACCCTGCAGACACCGGAAATGGACGAGCAGGGGCGCGTGCATATGAAGAAGCACACCCTCAACGTGACGATCCCGCGGGGCATCCGCGCCGGCCAGCACATCCGTCTGGCTGGGCAGGGGATGCCGGGGGTGGAGCAGGGGGGCGCCGGAGACCTTTACCTGGAGATCGAGTTTCGGCCCCATCTGCGTTACCGCGTGGAGCAGCGGGATGTGTATTTCGACCTGCGCATCGCACCCTGGGAAGCGGCGCTCGGCGCCAGCGTGGAGGTGCCCACGCCGGGCGGTGCGGTCGAGGTGAAGATTCCGGCCGGCGCGGCGGCGGGTCGCAAACTGCGCCTGAAGGGCCGTGGCATTCCCGGCAGCACGCCGGGGGATTTTTACGTGGTGTTGCAGATTGCCCTGCCGCCAGCCGACACCGAAGCTGCGCGGGCGTTCTATAACGGAATGGCCGAGCAGTTCAAATCCTTCGACCCGCGATCCACGCCGGGAGCCTGAAAATGACCGACGGAAAAATGCTGCCACACGTGAGCGTAACGATTCTCGAAGAACAGGTTGGCCTGAGCCTGAGCGAAGTCAGCCGAGCCTGCGCGGTGCATGCCGAAATGATTGTCGAACTGGTCAATGAAGGCGTGCTTGCGCCGGATGGGCGGGAACCCCATCGCTGGCGTTTCACCGGCGTGCATGTGCGCCGCGCCACGGTGGCGCTGCGCTTGCAGCGGGATCTGGGGCTCAATCTCGCGGGGGCGGCGCTGGCCCTGGAACTGCTGGACGAGTTGGAGGCCCTGCGGGCGCAACTCAGGGTGATGGGCGCGTCGCGGGGGTGAATCCGGGCGCCGTGTTGCCGCTCTGTTCGTTAGCGTACGGAAAGATCGGCAACAGAGGCCCATCATCAAAACTCGCAGTGACTAACCAATGAATATCTGATTCGGCACTGCTCTCTATCAGCCTTCTGCAGTCGGCTTCGATTACAGAATCACGTGAAGGAAAAGAAAATGACCAATGCACGACGCACTTTCCACAAGCTTCTTCTGGCAACGGCAGCTTCCCTCACCCTCGGCACCGTCAGCGGCCTTGCCCAGGCGGCCAGCGCAGAAGACCTGGACAGGGATGCCGATCAGGCGCTTCAGACACTCTACAAGTCCAATTCCACCGCCGAGGCGCTTTCGAAGAAGGCGCGTGCCGTGCTGGTGTTTCCGAAAATCATCAAGGCAGGCCTGGTGTTCGGCGGCAGCTACGGCGAAGGCGTGCTGAAAAGGGGTTCCGAACACGTCGGTTATTACAATTCCGTGTCCGCCTCCTGGGGCTGGCAGGCAGGCGCTGAGTCCTACGGCTATGTCGTGTTCCTGATGAGCGAGAAGGCCGTCAAATACCTGGACAAGTCCAAGGGCTGGGAATTCGGTGTCGGCCCGACCGTCGTGGTCGTCAATGAAGGCATGGCCAAGAACCTCTCGACCTCGACCCTCAAGGATGACGCCTACGCTTTCATCTTCGACCAGCAGGGACTCATGGCGAGCCTCAGCATCGAAGGTACGAAGATTTCCAGAATCAAGCGCTGAGCTGAATTCGCTCTAGCGTTCGGGTTGCAATCGCGGGCCGCGACGCTGCCGTTGTCGTATGGCTTGATCGATGGTCAACGGATCCCTGGCCCGCAGCCTTCAGCGATGTGTCTGCCGCTCATGGACAGGGCCGGGACATCGATCAGCTATTTTAGTGACGCAGCAAGATCAAGCGCCGTCCTGAGCGGGTTCGTCTTCCGGGAGCACGCAGGGAGATGAATCATGACCGGCAGGGGTTTCACCGTCGCCGTAGGGAATGCTAGCGACAGCTTCGCACGGCCAGATAGAAGGCTTCAAGTAGCGGGGCACAGTCGAGAAGCGTGTCGTGCCCCGGGGTATGGAACTCCGGGTGCCACTGCACGCCGACAACAAAGCGGTGCCCTGTGTGGCGTATCGCTTCGATCAAACCATCCTCGGCCGATGTCGCTTCAACCATGAGATCCTTTCCCAGGCTGCGTACGCATTGATGGTGGATCGAAATGACCCGTCCGCCGTCTGTCGTGTTGAACCACTTGGCAAACTGGCCTTTCTCGGTGAAACGCACCTCATGGTTGTGCTGGTCGTAAACGTCATCCTGGTGTCGGCTAGCCCCATCGAACTGGGTGGGAATGTCCTGATAGAGAGAGCCTCCAAACGCGACATTGATTAGCTGCATACCCCGGCAGATACCGAGGACCGGCTTTCCTGCCTCCACGAATTCGTGAAGCAACTCCATCTCGTAGGCATCACGAACCCGGTCGCCGGCCCATGCCTCCTGCAACGGGGTCTCTCCATAGGCCTCGGGGCTGACATCGGCGCCCCCTTGTAGCACCAGTCCGTCGAGATACTCCGCGTAGTCGCGCAGACGGATGTTGCTTCGGTGGATTGGACCATCCTTGAGGATGGACGGCACCATCAGGACCAGTACGTCCCGCGACATGATCCATTGGGCAATGGATTGTTCAAGCACTTGAAGTGTCTTGGATTCGATGCCTGCCGCACCATGCCGGGGATGAAAAAGACGGGCAGACAGCCCTATCCTCAGGGGTTTGTTTCTGACCATGGATGCTCCTTTTCTGGCTTTTGGCCCAAATGGTCACAAGTCTGCCAAAGGCTTGTCTGCGCTTCGTTCATCCCGGGTTGTCAGTTGGGCGATGACCTGCGCGAGACTTGCCTGAAGCTGCTCCAGCGTGTCATCGGTCAAACCCTGCAAGGCCTGAGGCAGAACCCCCTCAACCGGCCCCGGTGCGGCACTCAGTACTTCTGCGGCGCGGTCTGTCAGTTGAAGGCCGACCCGCCGCTGATCTTCGATCTTGCGTTGCTTGCTTACCAGACCTCGTGTCTCGAGCTTGTCGACGAGCTGACTGCAGGTCGATTGATGGATCGACAGACGATTTGCCAGTTCCGACACGCCAATGCCTGGTGTACGGGCAATCTCGTGAAGCAGCCACAGTTGCGAGCCCGATACGCCGCAGCTGTGCTCTACCTCCCGGAAATGTTGCCTCACTGAACCATAAATCAAGCGGAACTGTTTCAAGACGGTCAGCGCCATGGTGTCGCTGGAGGGGCGCGCGACCGAATCAGGGGGAGTAGTGTTTGCTAAATACATTTGTCTAAATTATATTTATATAAATATAATTCCGGAAGCGCTATTTTCAGGTCGTCCCCGAGACGTGCCTGGCCTCCGGTGACCATCCTGCAAAGGAGAGCTTTTTGGGGGCCCGCTCCTTTGAGTGTCTTGTGGGCCTGATGTGGTCTGCTTTGAGGGAGCGAGCCCCCGTCTTTTTCCATGTATCCATACATCCGTGATCTGGAAACATCTCCGCTGTTGCTCTTCGGTTTACTCCTGCTGGGCGGAATGGCGAGTGGGGAGTTAAGCCGAAGGTTAGCCAATCTGCCACGCACCACGGGTTACGTCCTCTTCGGTGTGCTGATGGGCAACAGTGGTCTGGAATGGGTGGACCCGTACATTCTCGGCTCGGCGCAATTTTTCATCTACCCCGCCATTGGTTTGATCCTGTTTGAGCTCGGACATCGTTTTCCGCTGACGGCACATGGACTGGACCGCAAGCTGATTTTGTTGAGTCTCGCCGAAACCGGTACCGTTTTTGTGCTGGTTACAAGCGTGATGTGCCTGTTCGGTTTTGGCCTGGCTGCGGGTCTGTTTGCCGCGGCCATCGCGGTATCAACCTCACCTGCGATCACCATTGCCACCAGTAGCGATGTCGGTGCTGAAGGGCCGCTCACCAGCCGTCTTTTCGGACTGGTAGCGCTCAATGGTTGTGTGGCGTTCGCCGCCATCAGCATTGTTCTTCCGATGCTGGCCGCCAGCGGTGCGACTGAGGCCGGGCCGGGCTTTATCGACGCGCTCATTCACATCGGCATTTCCCTGTGTCTGGGCACCGGCCTGTCGTTCATGGCATGCAGGGGAGCGGGCTGGCTGGGCCGCCAGGCGGAGCATCAGCACCTCATGCTGCTCGGGTTGATCGTCATCGGAACCGGCTTGCCGCTCAGCCTCGAGATTTCCCCGCTGCTGACCCTGCTTACCTTCGGCATCGGAACCCGGATTGCCGACCGTCGCAATGCAGTGGTGGCGATCCGCATAGCCTCCGATGCCCGTGTATTCCTCGTCGTAACCTTTGTTCTTGCAGGTGCGGCGCTCGAAATGGGGCTGCTGCTTGAATACTGGCCCGCGGCGCTGGCTTTTGTTCTGGTCCGATTCGGGGCTCGGTGGGTCGCCCTGCACGTCACCGGACGCCACCTGGGGCTCGCCTCGAAGGATGCATTGTTTACTGCGGTGGGACTGCTCCCCATGTCCAGCGTGGCCCTGGTGCTGTTAGGGGAGGCCGGTCCGCTGGATGGTGGCGCAGGCCCTGCCCTGAGCGGCACCCTGATGGGGGCAATCGTGTTGATGCAGCTTGTCGGTCCTGTCTGCACCCAGTCAGCTGTTCGCGGCTTTGGTGAAGCAAGACGCTACATGGCCCGCCGCACAGGGCCTTCACGGAGAGCCTTGACCCGATGATCTCGATCCGCCAGGCTTGGGAGGCCCTTCAGGACCGGTTTTTCTTCCTGCCGCCTTTTCCCGAGCAACTCGATCCCCTCGCCTTGTTCGCCCTGTTACTCGTCGGCGGTCTGCTGGCCGGCGAAACGCTGTTCCGAACCATCGGGCTCTCCCGTATCGTCGGCTACGTGCTTGCCGGTGCCCTTGCCGGACCTGGTGTGCTGGGCTGGCTGGACCGGGAAACCCTCTCAATGGCCAAACCGGTCGCAGATGCCGCACTGGGCCTGCTCTTGCTGGAGACAGGGCGCAATCTCGACCTGGGATGGCTACGTGCCAACCGGTCTCTGCTGAGAAGTGCCGCTGCGGAGTCGGGACTGGCCTTCGCGACCATCTTCGTTTTTGCCTATTTTGCCGTAGGCCTCAGTCTTGGCTGGAGCGCGGCGACAGCGGCCATCACGATGGCTTCGGCCCCGGCAGTGGTGCTGCTCACCGCAGAGGAGAACCACGCCCAGGGGCAGGTCACCCAGCGCACGCTGCTGCTCACGGCAATCAACTGTGCGCTGTCCTTTGTCGTTTTCGCGGTGGTACTCGGCATCGTGCACGCCGAGCAGTCCGGCGACTGGCTCAACGCCCTGGCCCATCCCCTGTGGGTGATCTGCGGCGGCGTCGGAATCGGCATGGTGTGCGCGCGCCTGGCCCTGATGGTGGCTTCCCGGCAGGCCAAGGGATCGGTGGCCCAAGTATTCATTCTCGTTGCGGTGGCCTTGCTGGCCATAGGTGTGGCGCGGATGCTCGCCGTACCGGTGTTCCTCTGCCTGTTCATGATGGGGGCGGCCCTCAATCTGGCCGACCGGGACAAGGTGCTGGCTTACACCGGCCTGCCGCAGGGACACTGGATTCTGGCCATCGTCCTTTTCGTGGTAACGGGGGCGATGCTGCCTCTGGGAGACCTGAACTGGATCACCGGGCTGCAGGCCCTTGGCCTGATCATCGTGCGTGGCCTCGCCAAGTTTGCCGGGGTGATGGCAACCGGACGCCAGGATCTGCCCGCTGCCAAGCGCCGCTTGGTGGGCATCGGCATCCAGCCGCTCTCGGCGACAGCGATCTTCATGGCGGCAGAACTGGCCGCCATCTATCCGGAAGTAAGTGGTCAGGCACTGCTTTTGCCGCTGCTGGCCGCTGCGCTGATGGAGTTCGCAGGGCCCCAAATGTGCAAGTACGCACTGCACAAGGCCGGTGAGACGGAGCCCCTTCCTCAAGGACGACAACGATGAGCGATCTTTCCAGACTGAGTTTCACTTCCAGTCGCCCGCTGACCCTTGGCGTCGAGTTGGAGCTGCAACTGGTTTCGCTGCGCGACTACGACCTGACCCGTGCCGCCACCGACCTGCTGGCCGGTTTGCAATACGACGACCGCTTCGGCGAAATAAAACTGGAGATCACCGAGAGCATGATCGAAGTGAACTCCAGGCCACGCCAGGATGTCACGGCCATTGCTGCTGACCTGGACGGTCTGCGCGAAGTGCTGGTCAGCCATTGCCAGCGCAACAACATCGCCATCTGCGGTGGCGGCACCCACCCGTTCCACCACTGGCCCGAGCGCAGGATCTGCCCCGGCGAACGCTTTGCATTCCTCAATCAACGCTACGGCTATCTGAGCAAGCAATTCACCGTTTTCGGGCAGCACATCCATATTGGCGTGCTGTCCGGCGACGACGCCATCTGGCTGACCCATGCGCTCAACCGCTACGTACCGCACTTCGTGGCGCTGTCCGCGTCGTCGCCTTTCATTGACGCGACCGACACGGCCTTCGAGTCCGCCAGACTCAATGCCGTGTCGGCTTTCCCGCTCTCCGGACAGGCCCCCGACGTAGCCGACTGGGCCGCCTTTGTCGATCACATGGGCTTGCTGCAGGCCTGCGGTGTGGCCGAGAGCATCAAGGATCTCTACTGGGATGTGCGCCCCAAGCCGGAGTACGGCACCGTGGAAGTCCGTGTTTGCGACACCCCGCTGTCTGTTGACCGGGCCATCGAACTGGCTGCCTTCGCCCAGTGCCTGGCCCGCTACCTGCTGCGGGAACGGCCTCCGGTCGTTCCGGCCATGCAGGCGCTGGTCGCGCGCTACAACAAGTTCCAGGCCTGCCGCTTCGGCTTCGAGGCCGAACTGGCTGACCCCATTCACCGTCGTACCGAGCCCCTTGGCGAGACCTTGCTGCATCTGCTCGATACGCTTGTGGCGGATGCCGACGATCTGGGCTGCCGGCGCCAACTGGAAGGTCTGCGCACACTCGCGCACAGTCAGCATGGTGACGCAGTCTGGCTGCGGGAAACGGCGACGGCTGCAGGCAACCTCCACGACCTGACCCGGGCAGCGGTAGAGCGCTTTGCAAAACCCTCCTGTTATCGACCTCACGCATAGGGTGCCTCCGTGCAAGCCCATCCCGTATTGTTTGCTGCATTGCTTGCTTCGACGCCGGTTCTCGCCACCGGGCCCTGTACGCTTTCCACCGCAGCGCCACCTGCGGCATCCACTGGCGGGCCGGTGCGAGCCGACAACTGGCTGAGTCCGGGCAACCTGCGGTTCGGCCTGGGGCAAGCGTCCCGCTTCATGCCGGGCGTGAGCATTGCCCCGACGAGCACTCCACCGGCCCGACCCGCTGCGGCCCAGCGTCTTGACCTGGAGCGCCTGCTCGTCACCGACCCGGCCGACGGCGTGCGCCGATCACTCCGCTTTCTGCTTGAAAACCGGATCGACGCCGACGGCGTTCTGATTCTTCGTCGTGGCAAGCTGGCCCTCGATTACCGGCGATCCGGCTTCGATCCCGCCCAGCCCCGACTCCTTCTCGAAGCCACCCGCCCAATCCTGGTGACTCAACTGGCCAGGGCCGCCGCCGAGGGACGGGTTGCCCGGGAAAAGGCAATTACCCGGGTTCTTCCCGAACTCTCCGGTGTCCGTGAGCTGGGCAAGCTGTCCTTGCAACGCCTGCTTGCCGGGCGTACCGGCCTGCAGTGGTCGGAAACCGAAATCGCGCGCTGGCAACAGGAGGCGGGCTGGGTGCCAGGCAGCAGGACGGGTGTGCGCGCGTGGCTGGATGCCCGCACGTCCTGGCCTCGCGCATCCGGCGACACGGGCGTGGATCTGGCCGGCCCGGAGGGCGAACTCCTGGTGTGGGCGGCAGAGAAAGCCTGGAAGAAATCTGCCCCCGAATTGCTGTGTGACCTGCAGGGAATCATCCGGGCACGAAACCCCGCCTTCTGGGCGACGGATACAACCGGGACACCGCTCGCCGATGGCCTGGCGCTGAGCCTGGGTGATTTTGCCAGTCTGGGGCAGGCATTTCTTGATGCGCGCAATCGCCCCGGCCGCCGGACCCTGGCGCCCGCATGGTTTGTCGACACGGTTGCCAATCCTTCGGACGCAAGCAGCGCAAAGCCTGCCAGTGTCCTCGGACTGGGGCCGGATACGGGCTGGCAGTACCGCTTTGCACACCCGGGGCATCGCGGTCACCGGACGGCGATCATCGGCGCCTATGGCACCAGTTTGTACGTGGATTTCGATTACGGCATGGTGGTCGCCGTTTTCGCCTCCCATGCCGAGCGACACTCGCCGCTCCTGATGGCCAGTCTGCGCAATCTCTGGGACGAGGTGGCCCGGCCGGGAGGGACTGATAGTGGGCAACGGTAGCGGGAATGCCTTCTCGCAAGCTCCGGGGAAACTGACTTCAAGCCTGAACAGTGCCCAGATTCATGAACGGAAAAGAAAGCGGTGAGGATTGTCCGGGTCATGTGCAGAACATTCCCTTTGGTGATCTCCAGCCTGCTTGCCCTTTGCCTGGTGTTGCTTCTCGGCGGCTTTTCCAGTCTCCAGCCCGCTGATGGCGAAAACAAGCCAGAGCCGGCAACTTCAAGGGTTCGAGCGTGGCAGGAACTTGCGGAAGGGATCGTCAAACGAGCGAGTGAAGTCCGGATCATGGCCGAGTTGGGTGATGGTGAGCCCTCGGCAAGACTGGCCATAGAGACCCAGACTGCTTTCGAGAACAACATGGATCGCCTGAAACCGGACTACGCACGATTTTTGGCGGACATCACTCTGATCCTTCAGGTCAAGCCCGATGTGCACGTGACCATTACCGGTTTCGGCAACAATCCGGCGACAAACTACAACCCGGTTTTGCTGGGCAAGCGAGTACGCGCCCTCCAGGTCTTCTTTGCCGAAAACGGCATCTCGATCACCCAGACTAAAGCCGGAGTGAAGGAGGCGGACGCGTACGAAGGCCCCAATGTACTCCTTGGCAAGGCTGCCTCAGGTCAGGTCATCACGGTTCATTTTGCGCAGACATGACTGGTCTGGAGTGACATGGGTCCAGTGATCTGCTCCCCCGCGCAAAGGCAGCCGCGGACCTTGTAATGAACCGGCTTCCTCGCGACAACCAATCAGTGGCTTACCAGTGCGTTTCGCGATCCGGTGTGGCGGTGATCTTGTGGATGGTCAGGTCGGCGCCTTCGAATTCCTCTTCCGGGTCGAGGCGGATGCCGACCAGGGTCTTGAGGGTGCCATACACAATGGTGCCGCCGGCTAGCGCGATGAGGATGCCGGCCACGGTGCCGATCAGCTGGGCCGTGAAGCTCACCCCGCCCATGCCACCCAGGGCCTGGCTGCCGAAGATGCCGGCCGCGAGCCCGCCCCAGGCGCCGCAGATGCCGTGCAGCGGCCACACGCCGAGCACGTCGTCGATCTTCCAGCGGTTCTGGGTGATGGTGAAGAGCTGTACGAAGAGGACGCCGGCGATGGCGCCGGTGGCCAGCGCGCCCATCGGATGCATCAGGTCGGAGCCGGCGCAAACGGCCACGAGACCGGCGAGGGGGCCGTTATGGATGAAGCCCGGGTCGTTCTTGCCGAGGATCATCGCGGCCAGCGTGCCGCCGACCATCGCCATCAGCGAGTTCAGGCCCACCAGGCCGCTGATCTTGTCGAGGGTCTGGGCGGACATCACGTTGAAGCCGAACCAGCCGACGGTGAGAATCCACGCGCCCAGGGCCAGGAAGGGGATGTTCGACGGCGGATGGGCGGCCACGTTGCCGTCCTTGGTATAGCGGCCGCGGCGGGCGCCGAGGAGCAGCACCGCCGGCAGGGCGATCCAGCCGCCCACCGCATGCACCACCACCGAACCGGCAAAGTCGTGGAACTTGGCGCCAAAGGTGGCCTCGATCCACGGCTGGATGCCGAAGTTGTCGTTCCAGGCGATGCCTTCGAAGAAGGGATACACAAAACCGACCAGCACGAAGGTGGCGATGCTCTGGGGATGAAACCTGGCGCGCTCGGCGATACCGCCGGAGATGATGGCCGGAATGGCGGCGGCGAAGGTGAGCAGGAAGAAGAACTTCACCATCTCGTAGCCGCTCTTCTGGGACAGCACTTCGGCGCTGTGGAAGAAGTGGGTGCCGTAGGCGATGGTGTAGCCGATGAAGAAGTAGGCGATGGCCGATACACCGAAATCGGTCAGGATCTTGACCAGTGCATTGACCTGATTCTTCTTGCGGACGGTGCCGAGTTCAAGAAAGGCGAAGCCCGCGTGCATTGCAAGAACCATGATGGCCCCGAGCAGGACGAAGAGGGCATTGCCGGCGTGGTTGGTTTGCTCCATTTTGGGCTCCAGAATCGAAGCGAGGCACCAAGCAGGTGCCGTGCCAGCTCCTGCTGTTTTAAAAGTTGTTTTAAATTAAAGGCTTGCGATTGTCGCGGGTGCGTGATCACGCACCAGCCAGGCGCATTGCGTGCATGTTCGCACCAAATCAGTGCAAAAAG
>NZ_JAOAUU010000070.1 GCF_030157465.1 Zoogloea sp. | reverse complement strand
GGCCTCGGCGTGGCGCTGGTGGCGGTGGCGCTGCTGCTGGCCGCGGGCGCCCGGGCCAGCCTTGCCGGTGGCGGCGAGCCGCTGCGCCTGGCCCTGCTGGGCGGCCTGGCCGGATTTGGCGCAACGGCCGTCGGGGCGCTGGCGGGGGCGAGCCTGCGCAGGTTGTCGTCGCGGGCCGAGGACAGCCTGCTGGGCTTTGCCGCCGGCATGATGCTGGCCGCGAGTTCGTTCTCGCTGATTCTGCCGGGTCTGGCCGCGGCCAAAACGATGACCGGCAGCGGCGCGCTGGGGGCGCTGACGGTGGTGGCCGGCATGGCCCTCGGCGTCGTGCTGATGCTCGGCCTCGACCGCTTCACGCCCCACGAACACGACAGCACCGGCCCCTGCGGCCCCGGCTGCGAGCGCATCGGGCGGGTGTGGCTGTTTGTGCTGGCGATCACCCTTCACAACCTGCCGGAAGGTATGGCCATCGGCGTGAGCTTTGCCCAGGGCGACCTGACCGTGGGCCTGCCGCTCACCAGCGCCATCGCCCTCCAGGACATTCCGGAAGGGCTGGCGGTGGTCATGGCCCTGCGCGCGGCCGGCATCAAGGTGTGGCCGGCGGTGCTGCTGGCGGGCGCCTCCGGCCTGATGGAGCCCATCGGCAGCCTGGTGGGGGCCGGCATTGCCGGTGGCCTGGCACTGGCCTACCCGGTCGGTCTCGGGCTGGCGGCGGGCGCGATGATCTTCGTGGTCTCCCACGAGGTGATCCCCGAAACCCACCGCAACGGCCACCAGACCTCGGCCACGCTCGGGCTGATGGCGGGCTTTGCGGTGATGATGTTTCTGGATACGGCACTGGGCTGAGAGTGTGGCCAAGAACGGGGCCGCGCGGCGATCGTTTTTTCCAAGGCTCTGTTCGCGTTAAGTGTGGAAAGCGTTTTTCCCGCGACAGGTCAGGCTGTCCGAGTCTGGCAGGCCTGCCGGCGCGAACCTAAGATATTCTTGGGTTGAGCTCTTACTGGGCGGCTTTCCCGTGTTTAGCGTCACATTGGCCGGGGACTCGCCCCCGGCGGGCGACCTTCTTTCTTGCTTCGC
>NZ_JAOAUU010000069.1 GCF_030157465.1 Zoogloea sp. | reverse complement strand
CAAGGCTCTCCAGACTTGGTGGGTTTGCCGTTACTGAACGGCGTTCCGTTGTTTGGCGTGACGTTGGCGGGGTCGCGCCCCCGCGGGCGCCCTACTTTCTTGCTTCGCCAAGAAAGTAGGCAAAGAAGGCGACCCGGCTTCACCGGTCGGCCTTCGGCCGACTCCCCTGCGCTGCTCACAACGGGCGGCCGGCGCAGAACTCGCCCTGCGGGCTCAGACAGCTGCGCCGGACTTCCCCGCCCGTTGCTGCGCGGATCAAAGGTTCAGACGGGCTTTCACGGACACCGAGCCTTTACTGATACAGGGCTGGGCGACTGATCGTTGATCACCTGCCTTTTCTGTCCCCTCTGACGTGCCGACTGGAGGGTGGGACGGGCGGAAGAAGGGCTTCGCATGTTTGAGCCCGCAGGGCGAGTTTGCGAAGACCCCGCCCGGCGCGCCCGGAAGGGCGGAGGTGGGGTTTCGCGGAGCATGCTCCGCGCCACCGTAGCCGGTCGGATGTGCAAATCCGACCGTGGGCGGGAACCCCCGAAGGGGGCGCGGCAGCGGGGCACGCTTCTTTGCATCCTTTCTTGTCGTGCAACAAGAAAGGATGTCGCCCGCCGGGGGCGAGTCCCCGGCCAACGTTACGCAAAATACGGGAAAACCAGCTAGCAAGGCTCAACGGTTCGAGCTCGAACGAATTACCGGCGAGCGCAAAAGCGGGAGAGTGCTTTCCCACCGACAGGCAAGACCCTCAAAGCCCGGCGGGCCCGCCAGTGACCGTGATTGCACACGACAAACCGTAGGGGCGACTTCAGTCGCCCATCGCACGTTAATCATCGGCATGCCTCTGATCGAAGTCCGCGGGCGACTGAAGTCGCCCCTACGCAAAATCATCCGTGACCATTCGATGGCCACGTGCTTGCCATCCTTGGCGACAAAGAAGCCGCGCGCAGCATGCGACAAGGCAAGGCCCGTGGGCGTGGCCTGCGGGCTGCCAAATTTGTGTTCTGGTGTGGTCTATGCTGGAAGCAACGGGGTCACATGACGGGCTGATTCGACCTGGAAAGCCCCGCTAACGACAGCAAACCCCGTGACGATGCCCTCCGCCAGACGGTGGAAGGCCAGGTGTTGTTTCCAGGTTCGAGCAAGGAAGAGGCGTCGAACGCAGGCGCCCGGGGTCCGGCGGATACCATCGGTATTGACCGCCTGCTCTCAGCAGCTCCGCCGGCTGGAGGGCATCTGTAAGGAGGATGCAGCATGCGAGCAACAGCTAAATCGACACGGCGCGCAAGGGCCTGGATGGTTTGCCTGCTGGCGGCGAGCCTGGCGCCCGATGTGGGGGCCCAGTATGCCGGGTCGTCGGCGATCACCACCTGGGGCGGGCAGTGCAGTGGATCCCAGCGTGACTGGTGGGACGACATGTGCATGGCCTGGCGCCACAAGATGGGCGACAAGGGATGGGTGCAGTGGTGGCGCAACTTCCATCTTGTCCAGGGCAACCGCTATGCCGACAACAGTGCCAAGCCCTGGGGCATCGACGACACCGGCAGCGGCATCGACTGGAACGACGCCGGCCTGATGTGCCTGCACGGCGGCTGGGGTTCGGGCCGCTGGACCGGCACGATCTACGACAAAGACGCCGACGGGAGCTGCTCGGCCAGTTCCAGCAAGATGCGGCTGGGCTGGAGTTCCGGCGGCTGGCTGCGCTTCATGCACCTCTCGTCGTGCAACAGCATCCGCTACGACCAGCGCACCCAATGGTTCGATGCGGCTGCCGGAGTGCATGTGGTTACAGGCTTTCACGGCCTCATGTACATCGGCTCGTCGTACGTGGATGAATACCGCGATCTGGCCAGCGAGGCCATGA
Organism: Zoogloea sp.; assembly: GCF_030157465.1. Taxonomy (GTDB): domain Bacteria; phylum Pseudomonadota; class Gammaproteobacteria; order Burkholderiales; family Rhodocyclaceae; genus Zoogloea. Next base: position 54,662 of record NZ_JAOAUU010000069.1, on the reverse strand, counting down.
ACTCCCGCGGCGTTGCCCGCGCCTGGCTCGACAACATGCACCACGTGGACCACTGGTACAACTCCTACAAGACCATCTGTCCGGTTGCGGTCGGCTTTGGCGCAACGGCAGCGGCAGCCCAGGCCATCCACGACGAAACCTACAACGGCCACTGGGCCCACCCCACGCCCAACTGGATGCACACGCGCTGGAATTCCGGCTGCAACCCGGATGACGGCCCGGCGCTGCCCAACTGACCCGACACCAGGAGGATTGGTCATGAAAACGCGATATATCGCATCCCTGCTGGTGCTGGCCTTTGCGACGGCCGGGGCACCCGCGTGGGCGCAAAGCCCGGACAACCCGCTGGGCACGCCGGCCGCAGCGGTCGGCAAGTTTTCCAGAAACTACGCGGAGGCCGTGCGCATGGCCTTGCCGCCCATCGACAGCGCCGAGCTTGCCCGCGTGATGGAGCGGGTGCGCGCAGCTACCGCCAACGAAAAGCCGCTGGCGATCACCAACAGCGCCGAACTTGAAAAATTTTTCAGTTTGCGCAGCCGCGACCCCGACAAGTCCGGCGACTTCGTCGACGCGGGCGACGCGGTCTATAAGTTCGAGCCGAAAGCCGGGCGCATCTACGTGGCCTGGCGCATGACAGACGTGAAGCCCGTTGCGCGGAGCACCTTTACGCGCCGCATCAAGAGCATCCGCGCATCCCACGACGCGCTGGCCCAAAAGCTCGGCATTCCGGCCGAGCAGGTGATGTTTACCGACTTCCGGGAGATCCTCACTAAGACCGATCCCCGCGCGGCGACCCCAACGGCAGCCACCGCCGCCGGCACGCCGATCATGGCCGAAGGCGGCACCACCACCTTGCTGCGTGCGGTGGGCGGTGTGCTGGTCGAAGGCAGCTATCTGCGCGTGAGTTCGGCGGACGCCAAACGCATGAGCCTCGTAAAAGCCACCTGGCCCCGCGTGCAACTGGCAGACGGAGCGGGGCGGGCGCTGCGCGCGCCGAAGGACATGCTGGACGATGTCACCAAGCGCATCGCCAATGATTCCCGCGGCGTGCCGGTAAGCGTGCGCATGGCCGTCGTGCTGCGCCCGGTCGACCCGGACAAGCCCGGCGTGTATGTGCCGTCGCTGAAGATCGGCGTCGAACCCCAGGCCATCAAGACCGCCGACGGCTATCGCACCGATGCCGGGCAGGTGTACTACTCGGATCTGCTACAGGACAGCCCGCCCTTCGTGGACGCCTCCGGCGGAGATAGTGCGGGAGCAGACAAGGGGACCGCGCCGAATTGAACGGGGCGGGGCATCACCGGCCGTGAGGGGGAACAACGCAGCGTGGTTTCGCTTGCGGCCGGCGATCCCCGATTTTCGGGGCGCCTGTCGGGTGTGGGCGCAGTCATCGCCGAATGAAACGTCCGGGCGGTCGTAAATCTGATCGTTGAAAATATTGCGCATCACCGCTCGCCGCGCCTCAGCATCGCGTCGATATCCAGGCCCAATTCCTTTTCACTCCGGGTTTCGGGCCAGCATGACTTTGAATTCCCCATGCCGAGCCCCCCTCGCATCAAGAATCCACCCGGAGTGTGGAAGGACGTGACGGAGTAGAAGACCATTCCGGTCGCCGAATCGATGTATGCGCTTGTCTGTTCCCGAACCGGGAAAATCAATCCCTTGCGGTCGGAAAAACTAATGCGCTGCTTTGCCGCGATCACCCTGGCAGCGTCAGGGCTTGCCCATACCGCTGCCTCTTGTGCGCAAAGGTGCTGAAACTGCGAACGGCCGACTATTTCGTCCACAAAGGGAAGTATTGTAAGAGCAAGAAAGGTGAAGACGGCACTGATGAACGAGACATATGGCCGTCTGATCGCACGAGCCACGCAGCGCGCAACCCTGGCGGACACGAACAACCAAGCCGCTGCGAGCGCTAAAACAACAAGTCCGGTCATGGGTGATTTTTACGATGCCTGTGCTGTGCGTAAGGGGATTGGCCCGCGTCAAACCCACAAAAAAACCGGACACTCAAAAACGCGAGCCCGGCTGTTTCAAAAACTCGATTTCTTCTGACGTGGATTCGCGGCCAAGTATCTGGTTGCGGTGCGGGTAACGTCCAAAACGGTCAATGATGGCCTTGTGTTTAAGCTCGAATTGATAGTTGCCGGCCGGAGCGTATTCGCGATACAGGCGTTCAGCCTCTACATGGATGAGCCTTGACTCACTGTGCATGTACGGCATCAACAAGAATGCCCGCTCCGTTTCGGATAGCTGCGTATAAAAACCCGCCGCGACCGCCTCCTGAGCCAGAACCAGCGCCATTGAATCCTGCGAGAACGCAGCCGGAGTGTTGCGATGAATGTTTCGGGAAAACTGGTCCAGCACGATGATTTCCGCGAGTCGACCTTTTGCCTCATTGCGCCAAACATACAACTCACCTTGCGAAGCCTGAGCCAGCAGTGAGCCAAACCGCTGTCGGATCTGATCATCAAACACCGCATCCGCCACCCACCACATCTTCGGTTCGATTTCTTCAAACCAGAATGCAAGAACTGAGTTGTGCATGATTGCTTGGGTTCCTTTTGAAGTTAGAGGGCTGGGCATTGAGCCTTCAATACTCACCGATGACTCTCAGTCTTTCTGCGGCAGCGCTGACCTGCTCCTCAACGGGGGCGAGCCGCTGAAACCATGCGGGCTCTGAAAGTCCGCCGTCTTTGTTTTTGGATTTTTCAAGCGGAGGCAACCAATCCTTGTGTAACCAGAATAGCCGCGGAACATTGCGACTGAGGGAACTCAGGTCTTCTTGATTGAAGCCATTTTCCAACAGGCGCCGTGCCTCCGCAAAAGAGGCCTGGTAGGCGGAAAGTTGCTCTTGATAGTGGCCGGACAACTCCAATTCAGCCAGGAATCGCTCCAGGGCCTCGGCCAGCGTGCGGAGTTGCTGCTGACGTTCGGTTGAAGTGAAGTAATGAAGTGTCACAGTTTTTCTCCCGATGCCCAGCGTCAAGCTATCCCACACTGCGGCGCTTCAAGTTATTGGGGGAGGGGCAGGCTGCCGAGGTGCATGTGCGCTGCGCGATTCTGAATACGTTCAACCGGCTTGGCATGCCGGTGATGGGGTTGGGGCTACTTTGCTTTCGCAAGAGTTATGCAACAACGCTTTTGCGATGGGCGACTTGCGTCGCCCATCGGTGCCGGATCAACGAAAAGGGGGCGACTTCTGTCGCCCCCACAGGGTGTAGCCCGCTTCCGGGATTTCAGTAAATCTCGCGCGTTTCCAGAAACTTGATGTTCGGGAAGCGTTCCTGGGCCATTTGCAGGTTGACCCGGTTGGGGGCGAGGTAGACGTAGTCGCCGTTGCCGTCGAAGGCCATGTTGGCCGGGGATTTGTCGGCCAGGGCGCGCAGGTCGGCTTCGGAGCCGCGCAGCCAGCGGGCGGTGGCGTAGCTGCAGGATTCGAACATGACATCGACGCCGTATTCGAACTCGAGCCGGTGGGCCACCACGTCGAACTGCAGGGTGCCGACGGCGCCGAGGATGAGTTCGTTGGTGGTGGTGGGGCGGAAGAGCTGGGTGGCGCCTTCCTGGGCGAGCTGCTCGAGGCCTTTTTGCAGCTGCTTCATCTTGAGCGGGTTCTTGATCTGGGCGCGGCGGAAGTATTCCGGGGCAAAGCTGGGGATGCCGGTGAATTGCAGGTCTTCGCCTTCGGTGAAGGTGTCGCCGAGGTGGATGGTGCCGTGGTTGGGAATGCCGATGATGTCGCCGGCCCAGGCTTCGTCGGTGGTGTTGCGGTCTTGCGCCATGAAGGTGATGGCGTTGTTGATGGCGAGGCTCTTGCCGGTGGACACCTGCTTGAGCTTGCCGCCGCGTTCGAAACGGCCGGCGCAGACGCGGATGAAGGCGATGCGGTCACGGTGCTTCGGGTCCATGTTGGCCTGGATCTTGAACACGAAGCCGGAAAACTTGGGCTCGATGGGCTCGACCTTGCGGCTCTTGGCCGGGCGCGGCAGCGGCGCGGGCGAAAGATCGACGACGGCGTCGAGGAGGCTTTGCACGCCGAAGTTGTTGACCGCCGAGCCGAAGAACACCGGGCACTGCTTGCCGGCCAGGTAGGCTTCGCGGTCGAAGGTGTGGGAGGCGCCGCGCACCAGTTCGATGTCGGTGCGCAGCTCGATCGCCTGGTCGCCGATCACTTCGTCGAGGCGCGGGTTGTCGAGGCCCTGGATGATTTCCGAGGTGCCTTTTTCGGCCTGCGGGTCGAAGAACTGGATGGTGTCGTTGTAGAGGTGATAGACGCCGCGGAAGCGCTTGCCCATGCCGATCGGCCAGGTCATGGGGGCGCACTGCATGCCCAGCACGGATTCGATTTCGTCGAGCAGGTCGATGGGCTCGCGGCCCTCGCGGTCGAGCTTGTTGATGAAGGTGATGATGGGCGTGTCGCGCAGGCGGCACACGGCGAGCAGCTTGATGGTTTGCGCTTCGACGCCGTTCACCGAGTCGATCACCATGACCGCGGAGTCGACGGCGGTGAGGGTGCGGTAGGTGTCTTCGGAGAAGTCTTCGTGGCCCGGGGTGTCGAGCAGGTTGATGACGCAGTCGCGGTAGGGAAACTGCATCACCGACGAGGTGACCGAGATGCCGCGCTGCTTTTCGAGTTCCATCCAGTCGGAGGTGGCGTGGCGGGCGGCCTTGCGGGCGCGGATTTCGCCGGCGACCTGGATTGCGCCGCCGAACCAGAGCAGCTTTTCGGTCAGCGTGGTCTTGCCCGCGTCAGGGTGGGAGATGATCGCGAAGGTGCGACGGCGGGCGATTTGCTGGACGGCTGCGGACATGGCTTGGGTGCGGCGATTGCTGGAAAGCCCGCGATTATACAAGGCCTTGGCGCAGCACCGGAATTCGCTGTGGGGGCTAGAACTCCATCAGCATCAGGCGGCGTCCGGCGGCTTCCCGTTTGCCCATCAGCCGGAAGCCGAGCCGGGCGAAGCGCCGCGGGCGGGCGGTGGATACCAGCAGGCGGCCAGCGGTGAAGTTTTCCATGGCCCAGGCAATGCGTGCGGCGATCAGGGCGCGGGCGATGCCCTGGCCGCGGGCGTGTTCGGTAACGGCCGAGAGATACAGGATGTGGGTGTCGCTGGCCCAGTCGGCGGCCTTGATGCCGCCGATGCCGACGACCTCGTCACCGTGGCGGGCGATGAGGAAGTGGCGGTAGAAGGGCTGCACGGCGGGCGTCAGCTGTTCGGTGATGCGCGCCCGGCTGTAGCGTTCCGGGTTGTCGAAGGCGACGAACAGGATGTGGGCGGCCGCATCCCGGCTGGCGTCGTCGCCGGGCTCGAGCGCGGTAATGCTGAGTTCGTGCGTGATGGCATCTCCCTTTTGGCGCAGCTGGCCAAGTGTCGATGCCATTGAATCGTCGCTGTGTTGCAGCCATGTTGCCGGCGCGTGTCAGGGAACGACGAAGAAACGGTACTTGTAGGGGAGGTTGGTGCGCAGCTGGATGGTGCCGCTTGCGGTGCGGATGGCGGCGGCCGGATCGCGGGTGAAGACCTTGACCTGGGGTGACGGCTGGGTGATGAGATCGTTGGCGTCGCAGCGAACCAGGCCGGCTTCGGTCTGCCGGTTGATGCACAGGGACAGCCATGCCGGCCCGCGGAACGGGGCCTCGGGGGTGTCGTCGTCGCCTGCCGAATCGGCGCGGCTGCCCGGTTTGTCCGGTCGTGGGGTTATGTACTTGTCGCTGCGCGCAGCTTTGGCCTTGGGCGGCGCAACCGGGGGCGGACGGCTGGTGGGCGCGCCCGCGCTGGGCGGCTTTTCAGGGCCTTGGGGGGCTGGCGTGGCGGGGGCTGCCGGGGCCACGGGGGACGTGGTGCATGCGCTGGCGGCAAGGGCTGCCGCGACGGCAATCAGGGTGGGGCGGAGTCTGAAAAAAGGCATGGAAGTAGAGGTGAACTTCCGGCAATTTTAACATGGCGCTCCCGGCCGTCTGCTTGTCAGAAGGCGCGTCCCAGCTTGACGGCGTTTTTCGGGTCGCGGAAAACGAGGGGTTTGACCGTGCCGGGGCGCTCGGCTTCGGCCAGCGCGGCGTCGATGAGGGCGTGATCGGGGGATTTGGGGCACACCGGGTCGGTGGCGCCGGCATCGCCGGTGAGCATGAAGGCCTGGCAGCGGCAGCCGCCGTGGTCGTTGTCTTTTTCGTCGCAGCTCTGGCAGGTTTCCGGCAGCCAGGCGGTGCCGCGGAAGCGGTTGAACAGCGGCGATTCGTGCCAGATCCAGTCGATGTCATGCTCGCGCACGTCGGGGAATTCCAGCCCCGGCAGCATGCGCGCGGTGTGGCAGGGCAGGGCGAGGCCGTCGGGGGTGACGGACAGGAAGACTTCGCCCCAGCCGTTCATGCACTTTTTGGGTTTTTTCGATTGATAGTCGGGCGTGACAAAGAGAATGCGCATTGTCTTGCCCAGGCGCTGGCGCCAGCGTTCGGTGACGGCTTCGGCTTCGGCCAGCTGGGCTTCGGTGGGCATCAGGGACTGGCGGTTGAGGAAGGCCCAGCCGTGGTACTGGGTGTTGGCCAGTTCGAGGTATTCGGCACCGATTTCGACGGCCATTTCGATGATGCGGTCGAGGTGGTCGATGTTGCTGCGGTGGAGCACGCAGTTGATCACCGTGGGGTAGCCGGCGGCCTTGGTCATGGCCGCGACCTTGCGCTTCAGATCGAAAGTGCGGGTGTTGGTGATGAGATCGTTGGCTTCGCGGGTGGCGTCCTGGAAGGACAACTGGATGTGATCGAGCCCGGCTGCCTTGAGCGCCGCGAGCCGGGCTTCGGTGAGGCCGACGCCGGAGGTGATGAGGTTGGTGTAGAAGCCGAGCTGGCGCGCCTCGGCGACGAGGATTTCGATGTCGTCCCGCAGCAGCGGCTCGCCGCCGGAGATGCCGAACTGAGCGGCACCGAGTTCGCGCGCCTGACGGATTACCTTGAGCCAGTCGTCGGTGCTCAGTTCCGGCCCGGCCTGGGTGAAGTCCACCGGGTTGTAGCAAAACGCGCAGTGCAGCGGGCAGCGGTAGGTGACTTCGGCGAGCAGCCACAGGGGGCCGGGACGCTGGGGGATCAGGAGCGGGGCGTTCATTTCAGGTTTCGCTCCAGGTGATCCAGTTTTGCGCGTCGGCCATGATCAGGAAGGCGTCCACGTCGGCGGCGAGGTTGCTTGCGTTGAAGGCACTTTCCAGGTCGGCGACGATTTCGGCCACGCTTGTGCTGCCGTCGCAGCGCTTGAGAATTTCGCCGGCGCTCTGGTTGAGCTTGACCATGCCTTCCGGGTAGAGCAGCACGTGGGCCTGCTGGGCCGGCTCCCACTGAAAGCGGAACAGGCGGTTGATGCGCGGGCGGGCGAGTGAGGATGTCATGCCGGGTGCCTTCTTGTGCAATGGGGGAGAGGCGACTTGTAGGGGCGACTTCAGTCGCCCGCCTTTTCGTTGATCAGGCACCGATGGGCGACTGAAGTCGCCCCTACATCGCTCCTACACATTGCCCTTGCAGCTGCCTTCGAGGCCGTAGCGCAGCATCATCGCGTCGTTCATCGACCACAATATGTCGAGCTTGAACTTGAGGATGTCCAGCGCCTTGAGCTGCTGCGCGCGGGTGTCGAAGTAGGCGAGCGTGACGGCGAGGCCTTGTTCCACGTCGCGGCGGGCCTGGGTGACGCGGTTGCGAAAGTACTGCAGGCCGTCGGTTTCGATCCACGGGTAGTGCTCGGGCCAGTTGGCGAGGCGCTGTTTGTGGATGGTGGGGGCGAAGAGTTCGGTGAGGCTGGAGCACACCGATTCCTGCCACGGGCGCTGGCGGCAAAAATTGAGGTAGGCGTCGCAGGCGAAGCGCACGGCGGGAATCACGTGGCGCTGGTCGACGATTTCCTCGCGGGTGAGGCCCACAGCCTGGCCGAGGCGCAGCCAGGCTTCGATGCCGCCGGCGTCATCGCCGTGGCCGTCGTGGTCGAGGATGCGCTGGATCCATTCGCGGCGCACTTCCCTGTCCGGGCAGTTGGAAAGCACCGCGCCATCCTTTTGCGGAATGATGATCTGGTAGTAATAGCGGTTGGCCACCCAGCCCTGAATCTGCTCCCGCGTGGCCTTGCCGGTGTTGAGCATGACGTTGAAGGGGTGGTGGATGTGGTAGGCCGCGCCCTTGTCGCGCAGTTGGGCTTCGAACTCTTCGGGTGTCCAGGCGTGTTGTTCCATCACGGTTCGATCTCCATGCCGTCAAAGGCCACCTCGATGCCGGCGGCGCTGAGGATTGCGCGCTGGGGCGAGTCCTCGTCGAGGATCGGGTTGGTGTTGTTGATGTGAATGAGGATGCGGCGCACGTGCTTTGGCAGGCGGGCGAGTTGCTCGATCATGCCGCCGGGGCCGCTCTGGGCCAGGTGGCCGATGTCGCGGGCGCGCTTCTTTGACAGCCCGAGGCCGATCATCTCGTCGTCGGTCCAGAAGGTGCCGTCCACCATCACGCAATCGGACGTGGCCATGGCGTCGAAAACCGCATCGTCGACTTCGGCCAGGCCGGGGGCGTAAAACACGCGGCGGCCGCTGGCCGGGTCGTGGATCGTCAGGCCGATGTTGTCGCCGGGCACCGGATTGCCCCGGTGGGGCGAGTAGGGCGGCGCTGCAGACAGCAGCGGCATGGCCCGCCAATCGAGGCTGGCGGCGCCCTGCGGGTGAAAGCTGCGTCCGTCGAGCGGCACCGGCTGGCGGGCTACGCCGCAGTAGTGTTCGAGCAGGTGCAGGATGGGGTTGCCGCGGGTCAGGTCTTCAAGAACCGGGTCGGTCGTCCAGATGGGCCACGGGCTGCCTTTTTCGCGCAGCATGTAGAGGCCGGTGGTGTGGTCGATCTGGGCGTCCACGAGCACCACCGATTCGATGCCGCAGCCGCGCAGCCCGTTTGCCGGCCAGCTGCCGGCAAAATTCCCGAACTGCTGCAGGATGTCCGGCGAGGCATTGACGAGTGTCCAGGCGGCACCGTCGGCGCTCACCGCGATGGACGACTGGGTGCGGCGACGGTAATTGGGCTGGCCGGCACGCACACCCCGGCAGTTGGCGCAGTTGCAGTTCCACTGGGGAAAACCGCCGCCGGCGGCAGAACCGAGAACGCGGATGAGCATGGTGATGGGCGAGGCAAGGAGTGAATGACGGGCCTTTGAACCTGGCTGGCCGCCAGGGGGGTGGTGACGGCCAGCGCCGGTTTAGCGGGCGGCGATGTACATCGTGATTTCAAAGCCGAAACGCAGGTCGCAGGCTTGCGGGGTGGTCCAGGTCATGAGAAGTCTCCGTATTCTTGATTGCGGTTGTCGGCCTGCCGGGCGGCATGACCGTGGCGCACAGTGTTGCAAAGGGCGGCATACTCGCGCCTCACGAAAATCGTGATTTTCGGGCCAGGTCGGGGTGGGCATTTTTTGAGGCTCTGTCATCGTTGTCTGTGGAAATGCAGGCGCCATGTAGGGGCGAACTCAGCCGCCCGCGGAGGCTGAATAACGGCTTGCCTGTGATTCCACGCGCAGATGGGCGACTGAAGTCGCCCCCACACAGGCACAGCAACGCACCTGCTACCGACGCAAAAACTCCACAGCTAACGGTTACATCGCCTTTTTTGATGAGCAACGGATTTATCGACGCCGGGGACACGCACCGGCTGTACTTCGAAACCCTCGGCAACCCGTCCGGCGAGCCGGTGCTGGTGCTCCACGGGGGGCCGGGCAGCGGCTGCAGCCCGCGCCTGGCCGAGCTGTACGACACGGCGCGGCAGTGGGTCATCCTGTTCGACCAGCGCGGGGCCGGACGCTCGACGCCTGCCGGCGAAACCCGCGCCAACACCACGGCCCACCTGATCGCCGACATCGAGCTGTTGCGCCGCCACCTGGGCATCGCCCGCTGGCGTGTTACCGGCGGGTCGTGGGGGGCGACGCTGGCGCTGGCGTATGCGGCGGCCACGCCTTTGGCCACATCCGGCTTGGTGCTGCGCAGCACTTTCATGCCGGGCGCGGCCAATGTGCGCTGGTTTTTCCAAGATCTGGCCGAGGTGAGCCCGGCCGCCTGGCAGGCATTGGCGGCCTTGGTGCCGGAGGGCGAGCGGGATGATCTGCTGGCGGCGCTGCAGGTGCGCCTGAACGCTGCCGACCACGCGGCCGCCCGCGCCGCCGCACTGGCCTGGGCGCGTTACGAGCGCGCGCTCGCCGAGCCTTCGGCCCCGCTTGACGACTGGCTGCCGGGCAGCGCCGAGCTTGATCGGCTGGTCCTCAAGTACCGCCTTCAGGCCCATTACCTGCGGGCCGGTTGCTTTCTCGACGAAGCCGCCTTTCTCTCTGCCTGCGAAACGCTGGCCGGTTTGCCGGTGACGCTGATCCACGGCCGCCTCGACCAGGTTTGCCCACCGGCCAACGCCGAGCGCATCCACGCCCGCATCGCCGGCAGCCGGCTGGTGTGGGTGGAGGGCTGCGGCCACGAGGCCTTTCACCCGGCAATGGTCAGCGCCTGGCGGCAAGCCTTGCTCATCACCTGCTGAAATCATTTAAAGATTCGACCATGCCCCGACACCTGCTCTACCTGATCGTTTTCATTGAAGGCTTCTGCTCGCTGGGCGCCGAGGTCATCGCGCTGCGCCGGCTGGTGCCCCATGTGGGCAGCTCCATCGTGGTGACGGCGCCGACTATCGGCTTCTTTCTGCTGGCGCTGGCCCTGGGTTATGCGTCGGGGGCAAAGGTGAGCGAACGCTTCACGGCCGTGGTGGCGCGCAACTTCCTGATTTCGGCGCTCCTTGCCGGCATCGGGCTGGCGCGGCTTACGGTGGATGGGCTGTTCGCCCACCTGCAGCCGGTGGGCGTCGCCTACGTGATGTTCATCGGCGGCGTGCTGTGCCCGCTGGCCTGGCTGCTCGGCCAGACCGTGCCGGTGCTCACCAATCTGATGAAGCACATGCGTGCCGGCGAGGCGAGCGGCTACGCGCTGTACTGGTCCACGCTGGGCAGCTTTCTCGGTTCGGTAAGCCTGTCGCTGGGCGTGATGCAGTGGCTCGGTGTGTCGGCCGCGGTGGTGATCTGCGCGCTGCTGCTGGTGCTGGGCAGCCTGCGACTTGCCGCACGCGGCTGGCGCAGCTGGGGCGCGCTGGGGCTGACGGGCGCCGCCGCGCTGGCGATCAACCTGTTTCCGCCTTCCGAGGTCAAGGACACGGCCTATGCCGATTACGCGGTGGCGCCGGTGGCGCTCGCCGGGCATGTCGACCCCCGCGCCTTCTTCGTGAACAATTCGCTCGCCTCGTTGATCGACGACAGCGAGCCGCCCCGCTATGCCCGCTACGTGCAGCACCTGCGCCACGTTTTGCTGAACGAGCTGGCCTTCAAGAACCGCGAGATTCTTGTGCTGGGCGCTGGTGGTTTCACCCTGTCGCACCGGGAGCCGGCCAACCGCTACACCTTCGTGGATATCGATCCGCAGATCCGCGAGATTGCTGAAACGCGCTTTCTCAAGGCGCCAATCCGCGGCGAATTCGTGGTGGATGACGCCCGCCGCTACGTGCGCACCACGGCTAGGCGCTACGACGGGGTGGTGGTGGATGTGTTCAGCAGCCACACCTCCATTCCCGGTCATCTGGTCACCCGCGAATTCTGGCTGGATGCCCGCCGGGCACTGGCGCCGGACGGCGTGCTGCTCGCCAACCTGATCCTCGACGGCCGCCTCGAAACGCCTTACGCCCGCAACCTGCTGGCCACGCTGGACAGCGTTTTCGGGCGCTGCGCCGTCGAGGTGCTGCACAAGGCCAAGCCGCTTTCCAACGTGATCGTGAGCTGCTACGCCGGCAGCCAGCCCCGGCCGCAAACGCCCTACACCGACGAGAAGAATGGCGCCGACGTGGATCTGGCCCGGTCGCGCTAGGGGCTTTTACGGGCACGCTTCATGTGGGGGCGACTTGTAGGGGCGACTTCAGTCGCCCGCGGACTCCGATCAACGAATGGTCGTGATTCAACGCGCGGATGGGCGACTGAAGTCGCCCCCACATGGCCCCTGTACCGCACAGGGCGCATCGTCGGCTTGATGAATGTCCATATTCAACGATGACAGAGCCTGAATTGAAGCCCAAAACCGGCAATTTGATTCGGGTCAATGAGCCGGGCGGGGGGGCGGGTTACGATTAACCCATGCTTCGCTCCATGGGCGAAGCCTCCCCCAATCCAGATAAAAGAGAAAATTCCATGCGTGCAAGCAAACTGCTCCCGTTGATCCTCGTTGGCCTCCTGGCGGCCTGCGGCAAATCCGAACCCCCCAAGACCGAAGCCCAGGCACCTGCACCCGCTGCGGCAGCCCCGGCTCCCGTCGCCCAGGCTGCCGTCGACGCCGGCAAGGGCGCCGAGCTGTTCAAGAAAACCTGTGCCATGTGCCACCAGACCGGCGTGGCCGGCGCGCCCAAGCTTGGCGACAAGGCCGACTGGGGCCCGCGCATCGCCCAGGGCAAGGACACCCTCTACAAGCACGCCACCGAAGGCTACAACGGCGCCAAGGGCGCCATGCCGGCCAAGGGCGGCAACCCCGCGCTCAAGGACGACGAAGTCAAGGAAATCGTCGACTTCATGGTCGCCAAGTCCGAATAAGCCTCACTGCTGTTTCACCTCGGCGCGCATCCCCCCGCGCGCCACCACCCGGCCTCAATTGCGGCCGGGTTTTTTTCGTCTGGTGCCTGGGATGGCAGGCGCCTTCGGTGGGTCATGCGGGAACAAGAGCGGAGCGGTGGCCCGATCTCCACGGCGCATCGGCGCTCCCGCAGCAGATCATCATGGAGATCCTTGCATCAGTGAGATGCGTGAGGAAAGGGCGCGAGAAGTCTCAGAAAAGCCCTCGCCGTAAAAAGCACGAATGCGTGATCTGGAATGAAAGATTCCGCGCCGCGAAAGACGATGTACAGCGCTGAGATAAAGCTGCTCATGGCCAGGTAGAAGCTGCTCGCGTCTCGAATAAAGCATTTCTTGGGTGAGTAAAAGCATTTCGGCCACAAACAAAAGATGTTCACTGCCCGAATGAAGATGTTCGAATGCAAACAAAAGATGTTCGAGGCCAGAATGAAGATGTTCGGGTGCAAACATCTTTATTTCGGGGCTGAACAAAAGCCATCCGCCCCTCACAGGTTCGCGCGCACCCACCAAAGAAGGCATTCCGGCCAAGGAATAAGGCAATCGCCCGCCGCGCGAAAAACTTGCCACCCCGCTACAAGCGCTGCGCAAGCTGCACACAGCCCTACCACCGCACAGCGTGTTCATGCGTCAGCGCACAAACCCCGCGCGTTCTCACGCCGGGCTCGCCCGTTTGCCGCAGAATCCCCCAAGCCGCCGCTGTCATCCGCGAGCCGCGCCACCCGTGCCAGATGCTGAATATTTTTGGGGTTTTTCCGCCTTGCTATATCGAATGACATATTTCACAAAATGTCATGCAACTATAAGATTTGAGCGTGGTAGCCCACGACACGTTCAACCCGCAACGGAAACCATCATGCAGAAAATCCAGCTCAAAGGCGTCCCCGCGTCCGTCCTTCGCGCCGACGAAGATGCCTACTTCGGCCTAAAGACCATCACCGGCTACAAACCGCCCAATGACGCCTACACCCTCGAGGCCGTCACCCGCGCCTACGAGGCCTACCGCACCCATCGCGAAGCCGAAGCCATCGCCGCAAAAGCCCTCGCCGCCGCCCGCGACGCCCTCGCCATCACCGAAAGCACCTTCCACGACGCCATCACCGGCGCCAAAACCCAAGTCCGCGCCATCTACGGCGAAGACTCCGACGAGCTGGCGGCGCTGGGGCTGAAGAAGAAGTCCGAGAAAAAGACAGGGAATAGAGGGGTGAAGAAGGGGGCGAGCGAGGGGTAAAAAATGAAGCGTCGCGAACCCCGGGCGGTGCGGATTGGGCTGGTCGGGGGTTGGGATTGAATAGATGGCGGATAGGAGGGTGATAGCTATCGGCCAGAAGCGGCCTCTCGCCGGCCCCCTGAAGCTATACATTTGAACGTCAGCATGGCCACAGGCAGCGGACGTTTCAGAAATCGGTCACTGTCATAGCCCTCTACTGAGAGTATGCGTTTGGGGTAATGCTATGGGCAGTTTTTATTGAATTAATGATGCAAAACGCGTAGCCTTGTCTCTTTCCATATATTCATAGCATCCCCGTGCTATTTGGTCGCGGGAAGGCAGGAGGCAGGATGTCATTTTCTAACGAAGTCGAAGCCTTCATCAGAGACTTTGCAAAAGATCTAGATGCTGGCAATGCGGCCGTATTCGCAGGTGCGGGCATGTCGAAGGGCTCGGGCTATGTAGATTGGCCTGAGCTGCTGCGTGATATCGCGTCAGAAATTGGACTCGATGTCGACCGCGAGCAGGACCTTATCTCTCTTGCTCAATTCCACGTCAACCAATTGAGAGGCTCGGCAAAGCTCACCCGGCGCATTGTGGAGGAGTTTTCTCACCAAGCTGAATCCTCACCCACTCACGAAATTCTGGCTCAACTTCCGATAAGGACATATTGGACTACCAATTACGACACGCTAATTGAGGATGCGATCAAAGCGGCCTTCAAAGTGCCGGACGTTAAGCACGATGTTGACCAGCTAAGTACAACCCGGCCGAAAAGAGATGTGGTCGTTTACAAGATGCACGGCGATGTGCATCACGCCAATAAAGCAATTCTGTATAAGGAACAGTATGAGCAGTACTACCAATCTCACGCTCCGTTTGTAACCGCCTTAATGGGTGATTTGGTTTCAAAAACCTTCCTATTTATTGGTTTTAGTTTCACCGACCCCAACCTCGATTACGTTCTCAGTCGACTTCATACAAGCACAAAGCGAAATCACTATTGCTTCATGAGAAAGGAAAAAATCGATACTGCGGAAGACGAGGAGCTAAATAAATACAGGGCAAGAAAGCAAGACTTGCGTGTTGATGATTTAAAGCGATACGGCATCCAAACCCTTTTGATTGACGAGTACTCTGATATCCCCAAAATCTTGGAAGCCATTAAAGCTAGGTTTTTAAAGAAGACAGTCTTTATCGCTGGCAGCGCAGAGACGTACGGCGCCTGGGAGCGCCAGGAAGCCCTAAATTTTGTGCACTCACTTACTGGAAGTCTTATTCGATCCGACCTGCGGGTCGTGAATGGGTTCGGGTGGGGAATTGGTAGTGCAGTGATCAATGGTGCCTTGGAGGCGATTTACGCAAATCCAGAAAAATACTCGGAGGAGCAATTAGTAATGCGCCCCTTTCCACAATTTCCCACGAGAGACCAAGACCTCCCGAGTTTGTGGGAAGAGTATCGCCAAAGGATGATCGCATTATCAGGCATCGCAATATTCATATTTGGCAACAAAGCTGCGACTGATGGAAGCATCGTTGTGGCAAATGGAATGATCCGGGAATTTGAGATTGCCGTAAGCCACGGCCGCATTCCCGTACCAGTAGGAGTCACTGGATTCGCTGCCGAGAAAATTGCGGCTCAAGTGTTAGGAGCGCCAGACGAGTACTACACAGGCGTCGAATGGATTGTGCCGATGATCCAAGAGCTTTCAAATCCAGCCGTCCCTCGAACCGAGCTGGTGAAAAAACTGATCGAGATTGTTCAACGACTGGGGAAATGATATGGCACGAAAGATATTCTATAGTTTTCACTTTGATAACGACGTTATGCGCGTGCAACAAGTGAGAAACATGGGGGTTGTTGAAGGCAATACGCCGGTATCACCAAATAATTGGGAGGAAGTGAAGAAAAAAGGCAATGCTGCCGTCGAAAAGTGGATCGATGACAACATGTTTGGAAAGTCATGTGTGATCGTCTTGATAGGCACCGATACCCACAAACGACCTTGGGTCAATTACGAAATTAAAAAAGCATGGAAAGATGGAAAAGGTCTGTTGGGGATTCATATTCATAATCTGACCTGTCCGAACAATGGAAAAAGCTCTAAGGGGACAAACCCATTTGACGCGATCAATTTTACGCTGGATGGCAAAGCGGTTGTGCCGAAGGTCTATGACCCAAAATCGAGCGATGCTTACAACGATATTGCGACAAATCTGTCGGGCTGGGTAGAAGCTGCGATTAAGCAGCGGAACGGTTAGGGCGTATCTCTCTCGCTCAATATTAATCTTTGTCCGTCTCTGGAAAACAATCTGGGCACTATCAGGACTTCACTCTGACGCCCAGATTCATCGCTCCGAGCAACTCTGTATGCATGCAACCTAACGTCAGTGGTTCGTTGCATAGCCGACCTTAATAGCGTCGAAAGACGAATGACTCATTAGGGTTGTGGATTCAACCGATGGATGCAACAGTTTTAAGTAGGTCGGGCTGGCGCAGCGTAACCCGACATTTCCCATGCAATATCGGCGCTCTATCGTTCCCGGCGGCACCTTCTTCTTTACTCTTGTGACGGATCGCTGCCGCCCCATTCTGGCTTCGGATGAAGCCGTCGATGTCCTGCGCAATGCTTTCCGATCTGTTCGTCAATCGCGTCCATTCGAAATCGATGCTATCGTCGTCATGCCCGATCATCTTCATTGCATCTGGACTTTACCGCCTGACGATACCGACTTCTCCACCCGTTGGCGCCTGATTAAAACCTGGTTTTCCAAACATTGCCCGGACACACTCCGGCGCACACCCGACGCAACGCGGCTGAAGAAAGGCGAACAAGCCATCTGGCAACATCGATATTGGGAACATCAGATACGCGATGAAACCGACTTTGCCCGCCATGTCGATTACATCCATTACAATCCGGTCAAACACGGCCTGGCCCGATCACCGCTGGATTGGCCTTACTCCAGCTTCGGCCGCTTTGTGAAAGCGGGTGTTTATGCGTCGGATTGGGGGGGCGATTCAATGTGCTTTGAAGGCGTCGGGCATGAGTAGGGCTGATGGTGCGATGTCGGGTTACGCTGCGCTAACCCGACCTACGGACTGTTGGGCCTCAATTAATGCGGAGCATCACCCGTGCAAGTAACAGACAAAACATACCAAAAGCATCGTGTATTCGCTGAACTTCAGCGTTATATGGATTTCTACGGGCAATTTTCCATGTCCGTTTTCTCGTTCGCGACTATGGGTACAAAGGCCATCTGCAATATCGACACTTACGTTTATTCCTCAATGCAGGGTACATTGGAGTCGATGAGAACAATTCTTCTCGCAGGTCGCATCAACGACGCCTATACATTGCTTCGGAAGTACCACGACTCCGCAGTAATTAATATCTATTCGAATCTGTATCTTCGCAATAATTTCAGCATCGAAAATTTCATCGTCGAAAAGATAAGCAACTGGCTCCAAGGAAAAGAGAAGCTACCGGAATACCGCGTGATGTCCCAATACATAAGGACCTCCGACGCCCTCAAACCAATCAATGGCGTGTTTGGTATCGATGATCGATACAAGAGGCTCCGCGACAGGTGTAACGATCACACGCATTACAATTTTTATCGCCACGCAATGCTGAATGACAATGAAGTGTACATAGAAAATCGGGGCTGGTGGCTTGACCGCTTTTCTGAGGACGCGCAAGACCTATTCATTCTTCACCTAGGCTACATTTTCTTCTTGAACGATCATTACATGATGTCCGGTGACCACATGGATGCACTTGAGTGCGGCATGCAACCGGAGGAGGATTCGCAGTATTGGGTTGCCCCATTTATCCAAGAGATGTTCGACGCAGTTATTACGCCGAGACGCCCGGACGTTACGTCTGCGATAAAGGCAAGTTCCGCGATGCAACTCTCATGAACAGATTGAAGCCCAACCCGGCAGTCGAGTGGACCTGCACAAAAGCCGCGCAGTCCGCTCACTTCTGCGTTTCCTGAACGTCTGCTTCTTCAAACCAGCTACTTCCGCTTAGGGTCGCGGAATTTCAGTCTGCATCATCACAAATCCCTGCCGAAATAACCTCTCACTCAATCAGCCTCTTTAATTCCCCAAAATAAAATCGGGCTGGTCATCCTGTCTTAAAGGATGACCAGCCCGATTTTATTTTTTCAGTGCCAGGTTCTCCGAACGCACCCGGAGAAGAGAAAGCCACTTACCGCCTTCTCGACCGCATCAGCCTGCCATTGCTACCTCAATGATTGTGCCCACCCGCCAGGCTCTTGATGACATCCCGCGTCACCTCCCCAAACAGCAGCACCTTGCCGCCTTGTGCCTTGATGTGGGCGTCGGCGGCTTCGCGGGTGGCGAAGGCGGGGAGGTTGGGGTCGTTCATTGGGCCGAGGGCTTTCGAGCTGATCACGAAGAAGGCTTTTTTGGCGTCCACCCAGGCTTTGGTGCTGTAGTCGGCGACGTAGATGGCGCCGATGTCGGCAGGCTTGTGCTGTTTGTCGAAGACCACCATGTTGTTCAGGAAGCGGAACAGGTCTACCGGTGAATCGAAGCTGCTGGCGGTTTGGTCGTTGAAGACGATCTGGGCCGTCCATTGGGGGGTGCGGTAGGGGTACATGCCGCACACCGGGCAGCGGGTCGAGCGCTGTACGTATTGGGGTGATAGATCGGCGGCGCTGGTGGTGAGGGGCTGGCCGAGCATTAGCGCGGCGGTGAGCAGGGGCAGCAGGCGGCGGATCATGATGCGGCTCCGGTGAGGTTTTCGAGCAGCGGGTCGATGAGGATGGCTTCGATGACGGCGCGCAGGTTGTCCCACGGGGCGGCGTTGCAATGGGTTAGCGGGTCGCGCTGCAGGCTGCCGTCGGCGGCGTGGAGGTGGTTGGGGAAGGTTTCCAGTTGTTCGTGCAGCGGGGCGGTGTCGATGCGCAGTTCGGCCTCGCCCCAGGCCCAGGCGATGGCGTAGGCGTCGGGGGCGGCGATGCGGGCTTCGAGGGTGGCGCCGTTGTCGAGCTGCACGATGAGGGCGTCGAGCTTCACGTCCACCGGGCTTTCCAGGTGTTCACCGAAAGTTTCTTCGATGCGGGCTGCGAGGTCGATGTGGGTGCTCATTATGTGTTCGTCTCCTTGAGCCGCTCGGCGAGGTCGGCGCGAACCTGGCCGTGCAGTTCTGCGAGGGTGCGGAGTGACAGGTAGTGCTCGTAGGCGGGGTGTTCGGGCAGCTCGCCAGCGGCGATGCGGGCGAGGGCTTGCTCGGGGCTTGCGGCGCCGAGCTGGGCCAGCAGCGCGTCGCGGGAGACGCGGATTTCGTACATCAGGCGCGACAGTTGTTCGATTTCGATGGCGTCATCCGTGGCCAGGTTTTCGTAGAAAACGTGCATGACTACATCCTTTGGTCGTGCAGGGCGCCGCCGTCGAGGCGGGCCATTTCGGCGGTGATTTCGGCAAAGGGGTAGACCTTGCCGCCGTTGCTCTCGGTAAATTTTTGCGCGCCTTCGCGGGTGCCGAAGGACGGAATCGTCGGGCCCATTGCGCCACGCTTTTTGGAGCCGACCACGTAGAAGGCGGCTTTGCCGTCGATCCAGGCGCCCGTGGGGGCTTCCCAGGTGGTCTTGTCGAGATCCTGCACGTAGATGGCCTTGACCTTGCGGGCCTGTTCGGGCTTGAGGTAAAGGGAGAACATTTCCATCGTGTCGCAGAAGAATTCGGGCTCGGGCGTGCCGTCGTAGTGGATTTGCGCCTTGGGGCCGGGGTAGTCGCCAAGGAGCATGCCGTCGAGGGAGCAGGAGGTGTCCTTGCCGATTTCGACCGGGGCGACGCGGGTGTCGGTGTTCTGGCCGCAGGCGGTTAGCAGGCTGACGGCCAGCAGCAGCGCGGCGGTGTGGGCAACAAGCGGCGGAATTTTCATCGTTCGAATCTCCAGATGGCCACGGCGAGCGGGCCGACGATCCAGGCGAGCATGACGCCGCCGAGGGTGGCGGGGTTGCTCAGGGCTTCGGGGAAAACGGTGGCGAGGCCATAAAGGGTGCGCACTTCGTCAAGGCTGAACACGTTGAGCACGCGGAAGACATCGGCGGGGTTGGCCAGCAGCAGGTAGGGGAAGATCGCGCCGCCATAGTCGCCGGCGGTAACCACCAGCGCGCCCAGCAGCAGCAGATCGAAGACCAGCACAAAGAAGAACCAGGTGCCGATGGCCAGGCCCGAGGCGCGGGTGCGATCCGCGGCGAACACCGAGAGCATCACCGCAATGCTCAGAAAGGCGAAGCCGAGCAGGATGGCCGAGCCCATGAAGCCGGCGTAGTGGAAGAGGGCGTTGAGGTTGAGCTGGGGCGAGAGGATCAGCCCCACCGCGCCAAAGCCGGCGATGGTGGAAAAGGCCAGCGCCCCGGCAAGGCCCGCGTATTTGCCGAGGATGAGTTCCTTGCGGGTGATTGGCAGGGTGAGCAGCAAGTCCAGCGAGCCGCGTTCCCGCTCGCCCACGATGGCGTCGAAGCCGAGGATCAGGGCGATCAGCGGGATGAGGTAGATCACCAGGCTGACCAGCGAGGCGATGGTGACGTCGATGGAGCGAAACCCCACCGCGCCCTGCTGGGCCGCGCCAAAGTAGGCGATGACCAGCGCAAACACGGTAAATACGACCGCCACGGCGAGCACCCAGCGGTTGCGGATGCGGTCCCAGAATTCCTTGCCGGCAATGATGCCGATCTGTCTGAAGTCGATGGAGAGCATGGGCTTAGTTCCGGTAGCCGAAGAACACGTCTTCGAGGGACGGTTCGCGGACGTGGAGATCGCGCATGGTGTCGCCGAGGGTGGCGAGGCGGGCCAGCGCAGGCATCTTGGAATCGCGGGAGAGGCGGATGTGGAGAATGCTGCCGGCCTCCTCGATGCTTTCGATGGCAATGCCCTGGAGCACGCGGGTGACCTGCTCGGCGAGGCCGGCGCCGCCGGCAATCTCGAGGGTGAGCGGCAGGTTCATGCCTTCGCGCAGATCCTGCACGGTGCCGGTGGCCCGGATCAGGCCGCCTTCCATGATGGCGAGGCGATCCACGCGTTCCTGGATTTCGGCGAGGATGTGGGAGGTGAGGACCATCGTCACGCCTTCATCGCGCAGTTCGCGCAGGATGCGGTAGAAGTCGCGGATGGCGCCGGGGTCGAGCCCGGTGGTGGGCTCGTCGAGAAACAGCAGGCGCGGCGTGCCGAGCAGGGCCTGGGCAAAGCCGAGGCGCTGGCGCATGCCCTTGGAGTATTCGCGCACTCGCCGGCTGGCGGCGTGGCTGAGGCCGACTTTTTCGAGCAGCGCGGGGCAGTCTTTGCGCGGCACGGCTTTGAGGTCGGCAAAGAAATACAGGGTTTCGATGCCGGTGAGGTTGTCGTAGAGAACCACGTTTTCCGGCAGGTAGCCGATCTTGCGCCGGGTTTCGCGAAAGCGCGGGCCATTCACCTTTTCGCCGTCCAGAAGGATGTCGCCGGAGGTGATAGTGATGAGGCCGAGCATCATCTTGAACAGGGTGCTCTTGCCGGCGCCGTTGTGGCCGATGAGGCCGAACAGCTCGCCCGCGGCGATGGTGAGGTCGACACCCTTTACCGCTTGCACGGTGCCGAAATCCTTGGTCGCCCCGCGGGCTTCAACGATAT
The DNA here is from genome assembly GCF_030157465.1 of Zoogloea sp. GTDB lineage: Bacteria > Pseudomonadota > Gammaproteobacteria > Burkholderiales > Rhodocyclaceae > Zoogloea. Next base: position 33,169 of record NZ_JAOAUU010000069.1, on the reverse strand, counting down.
TGCTTGCCAAGCCATTTTCTCCAGTCGGAATGTTCGGGGCGCATGCGCGGATTGTTATCCACGATGCTGGGCGCGCGCAGCAGCGGAAACTGCTGGGCGATCAGGCGCAATGTCTGGATGGCCGGGCTGGCCATCAGTAGCTTGACCATCGGGTGGCGCCAGGAGAGCCGGTCGACCATGTCGTTGGCCTCGTAGGGCACGTCGCCACGGCCATCGCCGTTGCGGTCCCAGCCCACGTAGTTGCTCCAGTGGTTGCCTTCCTTGACGCCCCAGGGTTCGTCTTTCGAGGCCACGTATTTGACCTGCTCGCGGTTGGAGATGAAGTCGTTCTTCTCGACCACGTTGCGGGTCGAGCCGGCCCACAGGTGCACGCCCACCTGGTTGTCCACCACCAGGTTGTTGCGCAGCACGTTGTATTCGGCGTCGTAGATGAAAAAGCCGCGGGCGTTGCCGGCCACGATATTGCCCTCGACCACCGCGTCCTGGATGGTGCGCAGCATGATGCCGTGGTCGGAATTGCCCCAGGCCCGGTTGTTGCGCACGATCTGGTCGCGCACTTCCATCAGCGCGAGGCCGCCGCGGTTGTAGTAGGTGTCGTTGTCCTCCCACAGGTTGTGGTAGGAGTTCATGTAGTGGGTGCCGTAGCGGCTGTGGTGCATCTTGTTGCCGCGAAACACCGCCCGGTGGGACACATCCACGTAGATGGCGTCGCGCACGAAGCTGATGTTGTTGCCGATGATCTGCGCGCCGGTGGTGTTGTAGAGCTGGATGCCGTTGCCGCGCTGGGACGAGCCGAGGTCACGCTTGCCGGTGATGAGGTTGCCTTCGATCACCACGTCTTGGGCCTTTTCGATCCACAGGCCGAACAAAGTGTAGGTGAAGTCGCAATGGGCCACCCGGGCGCGGTGGGCGCCGGGCTGGATGTACACGCCGGCATTTTGCGCACCCAGGTCGGCGCCGGAATCCGCGACGATGAAGCCCTCGAAGCTGACGTCGGTGGCCACGATGCGCACCGTGTCGCCCTTGCCGCCGGCGTCAATGGTCGGGCGGCCTTCGCCGATGAGTTTCAGCGGCTTTTCGATGCGCAGGTTTTCGGGGTAGATGCCGCGGGCCACGCGCAGCGTGTCGCCGGGGGCGGCCTTGTTGATGGCCGCCTGGATCGACTCGCCCGGCCTGATTTGCCACTCGGCCCCGTGGGCGCTTGCCGCCAGCCCGGCAAAGAGCAGGGCGAGGATCGGGCGAAGGGAAAAACGGCTTGGATGCATGAAGTGAGAGCGGATCCGGAATGCGTGCCAGTGTGCGGCGAAATGCCGCAGCCAGCCTTGATTTATGTGAAGTCGGCAAGCACGCCGGGCAGCCCGGCAAGGCTGGGGAGCAGCGGCCTTGCACTGTGCGGCTGCAGGGCAGCGGGGTGAGTGTAGCCCCATGCAACGCCGATGAAGGCGACGCCCACCGCACGGGCGGCGTCGGCATCGCGGATTTCATCGCCGATGCAGGCCAGCTCGGCCGGCCTGAGGCGGGTGGTGCCCAGCAGCTCGCGCAGCTTGAAGCGCTTGCCGAACATCGAGGTGCCGCAGTGTTCGTGGTGGAACAGCCGCAGGGTGGCGTCGCCGAGCACCTGGCGTGCGGCATTGCGGGTGTTGGAGGTCAGGAGGGCGAGCTGGATGCCCTGGTCGGCCAGTTGCTGCAGGGTGTCTCCGGCGCCTGCGAAGGGGCGTATTTCGTCGATGCGCGCCAGCATGCGGCGGCGCATGTCGATGGCCAGCGTCGGCACCTTCCAGAGCGGTACGCCCAGGTGGGCCATCAATTGCCGGCTCGACATGCGGCGCACCGTGTCGTCCTCGCCGTCGGCGATTCCGCGAAAGCCATGATGTGCCGCTGCCTCGTTGAGACAGCGGCGAAACGTGTCGAAGGAGTCGGCGAGGGTGCCGTCGAAATCGAAGACGGCGAGCTTGCAAGTCATTGGGGATAAAGGCACTGCTAAGTAGCCTGCAAGGATCGCTTTTTTGATTGCTGCGCGCCAGCCCGGGGGGCGCCAGTGTGTGTGCCGGCTTGTGTCAGAAATTTCTGACAAACGGCTTGTCGAATTCCGACGCAGATCGGGCAGGGTGCCGACAGACTATTAATTTGCGTAATGAGATTATTCGTCCCACAAATAAGATCACCGGGCTCCAGCAAGGGCGCACAGAAAGCCGGGAGCGTGAGTGTCATTTACTCCGTGGTGTTTCGGATGGCGGTTTCAAGTCTGAAGTGCAACACCGGGTTGAAAGTTCATGATTTCCCTCGCAAAGACCTCCGCCGGTGTTTCAAAGTCGAGGCATTTGCGCGGGCGGTTGTTTAATTGTCGGGCAATTGCGTTGAGGTAGCCTTGGGAGATCGGCGCCAAATCCAGGCCCTTGGGAAGATACTCGCGGATCAAGCCGTTGGTATTCTCGTTGGTCGGCCGCTGCCAGGGGCTGTGCGGGTCGGCAAAATAGACGTCGATCTTGACCCGCTTGGCGAGAATCTCGTGGCGGGCCATCTCCCTGCCCTGATCGTAAGTCAGCGACTTTTTCATGGCGAGCGGGACATGGCGGAACTTGCGCGTGAAGCCTTCCAGAGTGGCCTCGGCCGAGCCGTCACGCAGCTTGACCAGCATCAGGTAGCGGCTCTTGCGCTCGACCAGGGTGCCCACCGAACTGCGGTTGCCCGGCCCCTTGATGTGATCGCCTTCCCAGTGCCCTGGCACGAGGCGGGCCGCCACCTCAATCGGGCGCTGGTGAATGGAGGTCATGTTCGGCAGCGTGCCGCGCCGGTCCTGGCCTCGCGCGCGAGGCATGCGTGCCTTGTGGGCGAAGCGCAGCTGGGCGATGAGTTCGGCGCGCAGCTCGCCCCGTGGCACGGCATAGATGGCGCAGTAGATCGTTTCGTGTGAGACGTGCAAGGCAGGATCGTCAGGGTTCATCCGGCGCAGTCTGCCCGCAACCTGCTCCGGCGACCAGCCCTCGGCCATCAGCGCGCGAACCCGGTTGAGCAGCACAGAACCGCTCTTCAGCTTGATCGTTCCGCGCCGCCTGCGCGCCAGCGTCGCGCGCTCGGCACGGGCGGCATCGTAGCTCTTGCCCACCGTGTTCCGCGCCACTTCGCGCGACACTGCGGAGGTCGGCCGATTGAGTCTTCGGGCAATTGCCCGAAGACTCAATCCCTCATTGCTGCACCGATGAATCTGATTACGTTCGTCCATCGACAACTGGCTGTAGTGATTTCCCATGCATACACCCTACCAAATCGGGGTGTTGCACTTCAGTCTAGAGCGCGCCGATCAAAAAATGTGAACGGTGGAGGAGACAGCCTTGCACACACATGGCAATCCGGTGGCCAGCGTGCCGAAGATGGGTTTCATCGCATCCATGATGGGCGATGAATTACCCGACGAGTCTGATATACGCGTGTTGAACCGTTATTTTTTCCTGTTTCCGATCCAGCATCGAAAACAGAAAAAAGGAGGCACCAATTTGACGGCATTGTGTGCGTTCGGCCCTTATAGCAACCGTTACGCAGTGAGTTTCATGCGGACCAGTGCACGCGCTCTGGGCCTGCTTTAAACAACTGCATTTATTTCATTTTTATGGAAAAGAACCGCAATATGAACCTCACCGATACCCTGCAAAAATTTTCCGAAGCTGCTGCCGGCCACGGAAATGCCTTCAAGTCCATTTACGAAGTGGCGCTGAAGGCGAGCGAACAGGTTTTTTCGCTGAACACTGATTTTGCCCGTTCTTTTTTTGAAGGGGCCGTGACGCATCAAGGCGGCTCGAATTATCAGGAGCAGTTTGCTGCACAAGCCAAGCAGCTTGAGCTTGCCAGCGCTTACTTTCGGGATATCAGCGATGTCTGGGTCAAGTCCCAGGTCGAAGTCTTTACGCTAGGTTCGGCCAATGCCGAAGTGTTTGCCCGGCAACTGGCTGCGCAATTCGAGCAACTGGTCAACGTGCTGCCGGCAGACCCTTCAAAGTATTCGGAAGTGCTGAATTCGGCATTGAATGCAGCGAAAAAGGCGTGCGAGAACGTGATCGACACCTCTCGCCAGATTTCCGGCACCACGCTCGTGGCTAAAGGGCGGGCTCAGGCTTCCGACACCAGAGCGGCTGCGTAACACCGCCAGATCGTCGCGTCACACGGCTCGGCGCACGGCCGGGGCGTGTGATGCGAGGGGCGTGAGGCCCCGTGTTGTCGCGCTACTTTCAAACAAGGGTTCTACTCGATCGACGAACCCGGGGCCGGGCTCACTCCAGGTGCGCGCTCGCGTGCCGGGAGTTCCCCAGAGCGCTTCGGAAGTGCTGCAGGAGGCCGTGAAGGCGATGGAATTGCTCAAGTTTGTTCATGATGACAAATGGCCCGGCACTTTCCTTGCGGTCTGCACCCGATGGATAGAGGGGCGCTCGCTGACCCAGCACCTTCTGCTGATGGCGCTTGCGCCGCTGCCTTTTTTGCTGGCGGCGCTGCTCATGCTTCACGAAATGGCGCGTTCCCGCCCGCATGAGCAGGGCGACCTGGAGCGTGGCCTGGCCTCCGTCCGCCTGCTGGCGTCGGCGGCCGAATCCGGCGTTTATTTCAAAAGCCCGCGGCAGCTCGAGCACATGGTTGAAGCCGTGCGTGCGCTGGATGGCGTGGCGGCCGTAGCCATTTACGAGCGATCGGGCGAACCCCTGGTGGTCAGGGGGCACCCGGATCTTCCGGCACCGGGCCGCATTGCCAGCGTTCGCAGCGCCGGGTTCCTGCACGAGCAGGCCGGGCGATTGGCCTTTGCCGCGCCCGTGGAGCCCGGACAGATTCTTCTTGCCAGGCTGGACCGCCACGACGAGCCACCCGGCACGTATGCGGCCTTGCCGGCCATTGGCTGGGTTTATCTGGAAATCGATCCGGGCGCCACGACGCTTTACGGCGATAAATTCGTGCTGGTCAATCTGTTTTTCGCCTTTGCCACCTTGCTTGGCGGTGCGTATGCCGCATTGCGTCTGGCCCATGCGGTGGGAGACCCGGTGGCGCGGCTGGCCGAAGCGGCGCGACGCATCCGCGCCGGCCAGGAAGAGGCGCGGGTGCCCGTCGATGCCGCGAGCCGCGAATTGCGAAGCTTGCAGGAAGGCTTCAATACGCTGGCCGGGGGCATCGACGAGGTGCGCCGGACGATGCAGGCCAGAATGGAAGAGGCGACCGACCGGTTTGCCCACGAGGCCCTGCACGATCACCTGACCGGGCTGCCCAACCGGCGCGCGTTCGACAGGGCGCTGGACGACGCGGTGTCGAACGCGCGGCGCATGTCGGATCAAGGCGTGCTGTGCTTCATCGATCTCGACTACTTCAAGACCGTCAATGACGTGGGGGGCCATGCGGCAGGGGATGCCCTGCTGTGCGAGGTTTCTGAATTGATCCTGCAAGGGGTGCGCGCCCAGGATCTGGTCTGCCGCGTCGGGGGCGACGAGTTCGCCATCATTTTGCGAGCCTGCAGCGCCGACGATGCACGGCGTCTTGTCGAGGGGCTCTGCGAGGCGATCGCGGCATTGTGCTTTAACTGGGAAAGCCGGTGTTTCAAGGTGAGCGCAAGCTTTGGCATGGCCGTCATCAACGACACCGTGCCCGACACGGCCGCCGTTTTGAAGGCCGCCGACGCTGCCTGCTATGCGGCCAAGCACGAAGGGCGCAACAAGGTGGTGCTATGCCATGAGGCCTGCTCGAGCTGAGCGCGCTGCATCACGCGGGCCGCGCGTTCCACCGATCGGAGTCGAATCAGCGAGATAATTACGATTGGGCGAACGACGGATGCGCAGAATGACCAAGGAAGACAAGCCTGACAAAAACGCTCTCGAGGCGGGCGTCGGGGAGGCCGGCGGTGTGCTGGATGCGCTGCGCGCGCGCCAGGCCGAGCTGGAGATCGAGAACGCCGGTTTGCGTCAGGCAGAGGGCGAGCGTAATGCGACGGAAGGGGCTCTCCATCGCAGCGAAGCCGAATTCCGCAATCTGTTCGAGCTGTCGATGGTGGGCAGCGCACAAACCGATCCACTTACCGGGTGTCTCCTGCACGTCAACCGCAAGCTGTGCGAGATCACCGGCTACGACGCGGACGAGCTGCTCGGGAAGTCGATTATCGAGATCACCCACCCGGATGACCGGCAGGCGTGCTGGAGCGGCCTTCTCGATCTCGTGGCAGGCAAGCTGGATGTTTACATCAGCGACAAGCGTTACCTGCGCAAGAACGGCGAAATCGTCTGGGTGAATGTGCAGGTGAAGGCGCTGCGCGACGAGCAGGGCCGGCCGCTGAGTACGATTGCGGTGATCCAGGACATCAGCGTCAGGAAGAAGGCCGAGGCGGTGACGCGCGAGAACCTCGACCTGCAGGGGCAGCTGACCAAGATCGCCGCAACGGTGCCTGGCGTGATCTGCTCGTTCAAGTTGCGGCCGGACGGCAGCGTGGCCATGCCCTACGCCACCGCGGCGCTGGACGCGCTTTACGGACTGCGGCCGGAAGACGTGTGCGAGGACGCGACGCCTTTGCTCGAACGGATTCATTCCGGCGACATCGGCTATGTTCAGGAAACGATTTCTGCGTCGGCCAGGAGCATGACCGCCTGGCGCGCGGAGTATCGGGTGCTGCATCCGCGCAAGGGGACGCTGTGGGTCGAAGGCCATTCGATGCCGCAACGCGAGCCGGACGGCAGCATCCTGTGGCATGGCTTCCTCATGGATGTGACCGAGAGGAAGCGGATGGAGGCGGCCCTGCGCGACAGCGAACGCCTGTATCGCGCCATTGGCGAGTCGATCGATTACGGTGTGTGGGTGTGCGCCGCGGATGGCCGGAACATTTACGCCAGTGAGTCATTCCTCAAGCTGGTGGGGATGAGCCAGCAAAAGTGTTCGGATTTCGGCTGGTCCAGCCTGCTGCATCCGGACGATGCCGAGCGCACCCTCAAGGCCTGGATGGAGTGCGTCCTGAACGGCGCGGTATGGGATGTGGAACACCGCTTTCGCGGCGCCGACGGACTTTGGCACGATGTGCTGGCCCGAGGGGTGCCGGTGCGCAACGAGCGCGGCGAGATCACCCACTGGGCCGGCATCAACCTCGACATCGGGCGTCTCAAGCGGGTTGAGCAGTCGCTGCGTGACAGCGAGGCCGAACTCCAGAGCGCCCAGGCCGTTGCCCGTACAGGCAGCTGGCGGCTGGATGTCAGGCGCAACGAACTGCACTGGTCGGACGAAAGCCATCGCATCTTCGGCGTTCCCAAAGGGGTGCCGCTGACTTACGAAATCTTTTTGGCGACGATTCATCCCGATGACCGGGCCTTCGTCGATCAAGCCTGGCAGGCCGCCCTGCGTGGCGAGCCCTACGACATCGAGCATCGCGTCGTTGCCGATGGCGAGATTCGATGGGTGAGGGAGCGGGTCGAGCTGGAGTTCGATGCCGAGGGCACGCTGCTTGGGGGTCTTGGCTGCACCCAGGATATTACCGAGAAGAAGCGTGCCGATGCCGCCCTGGCGGCCAGCGAGTCGCGTTTCCGGCTGGCCATGGAGGCGGTTGCGGGGGTGGTCTACGACTGGGACCGGCAGGCCGATTCGGTGTATTGCTCGACGGGGCTCAGGCAGGTGTTCGGGGAGGGCGGGCCGGACGCGCAATTTGGCCGGCACGGGTGGCGCGCGCGGGTCAATCCGGATGATCTGCGCCTGATCCGGCCGGAAGTCGTCCGCTGTCTCAAGGCGCGCAGCGATCGTATTCACGTGGAATACCGGGTGCGGCGCCATGACGGAAAGTGGGTGCACGTTTCGGACAGCGCCCGCATCATCCGGGACGCCGCCGGGCGGGTGGTGCGCCTGGTGGGCAGCCTGACCGACATCAGCGCCCGCAAGGAGGCCGAGGCCGCGCTCTTGCGCATGAACGACACGCTCGAAGAGAAGGTTGCCGAACGGACTTCCGAGGCTGAGGCGCGCGCCCGTGCGTTGCTGGAGTCCGAGCGTTTCACCCGGGCGACGATCGATGCGCTCAACGTGCCGCTGTGCGTGCTCGATGCCGGCGGAACGATCATTGCGGTCAACAAGGCCTGGCGTGACTTCGCCCTCGCCAATGGCGGAGTTCCGGAGCGGGTGAGCGAGGGGGCAAATTATCTGGCGGTCTGCGATGTGGCCGCGCAGGCCGAATGCCAGGTTGCCGGCGAGGTGGCGGCGGCGATTCGTGCGGCCTGCGCCGGGAGCCGGGAGGAGATCTCGATTGAATACGAATGTTCCTCTCCAACCCAGCGGCGCTGGTTTCTCCTGAGCCTGAGCTGCTTTCCGGGGAGCGGGCCATTGCGTGTCGTTGCCATGCACAAGGACATCTCCGAGCGCAAACGTTCGGCTGAAGAGCAGGCCGAGAGTGCGGCGCGCCTCAAGCGGCTGGGCGCCCACCTGGAAACCGTGCGCGAAGAACAGAACGCGACCATCGCGCGCGAAGTGCATGATGAACTCGGCGGAACACTGACCATGCTCAAGCTCGGCCTTGCCACCACGGTGAGCGGGCTTGAATTGCCGCCAAACACGCAGGCACGCTTCGAGCGATTGCTGGAACAGGTCGATTCCGCCCTGAAAACCGTGAAGCGCATTTCGGCCAACCTGCGACCGGCCCTGCTCGACACGCTTGGACTGGTGGCGACGGTAAACTGGTACGCCGCTGATTTTTCACGCATGACCGGCATCGCGACGGAAGTCAGCATGCCGGAGCACCTCAAGCTTTCGGTGGTCCGCGACACCGCGGTGTTCCGGATTGTCCAGGAGGCGCTGACCAACATCGCCCGGCACGCCCGGGCCAGCAAGGCCTCGATCAGCATGGAAATCGTCAAGGGCATGCTGGACGTAAAAATCCGGGACAACGGAATTGGTCTGGCCGAGAGCGAACGCTACAAACACGATTCCTTTGGTTTGATCGGAATGCAGGAAAGGGCCCAGTATCTGGGCGGCTGGCTGTCGATATGCAGCCAGCCGGGCGAGGGCACGTGCCTGACCCTGCACATTCCGCTTGAAGACTGGGCACAAGGCTGGAGAACAGGTGATGGCGACCGTACTGATAGTCGATGACCACGCGGTGGTGCGTGGGGGGCTGCGGCAGTTTCTTGCCGACACCGACGACCTGGAAATAACGGCCGAAGCGGCGAGCGGGCTCGAGGCGGTGGCGCTGGTCGAGGACGGCGACTGGAGCCTCGTGCTGCTGGATATTGCGTTGCCGGATCTCAACGGGCTGGAGGTGCTCAAGCAGATCAAGCGCCTGCGCCCGAACCTGCCGGTGCTGATCTTCAGCATGTTCTCGGAGGACGAATTCGCCATTCCGTCCCTCGAGGCCGGTGCGTCCGGCTACCTCAACAAGGACAGCCCGCCGAACCAGATCCTTACCGCGATTCGCACGGTGGTGGGCGGGGCGCGCTACCTCAGCCCGACCCTGGCCGAAAAACTGCTGGCGGGCGTTGCGCCGTCCGGTCGCAAGCTGGCCCACGAAACCCTGTCCCGCCGCGAAACCGAAGTCTTGCTGATGCTCAGCAAGGGCACCCCGCTGACGCGCATCGGCGAAATTCTGCACGTGAGTGTCAAAACGGTGAGCACTTACCGGGCCCGCATCATCGAAAAGCTCGGCCTGCAATCGAATGCCGAATTGACCCGCTACGTCGTCGAGCACCGCCTGGGGTGACGGGGCCTTAGCGGCCCCCGGCCAAGCCGGGGGCGCTGCGCTTAGCCTGCCTCGCGGGAGCGCTTGGCTTCGTTGAGCAGGAAGCGCTGGTAGTCGTCCAGGTCGCCGTCGAAGGGTTCGATGCCGCCGCGGGTCACCAGCCAGAACTCGTCGCACACGGCGCGCAGCAGCGCGCGGTCGTGGCTGACCAGCATCACGGTGCCTTCGAACTCGTTGAGGGCCACGCTGAGCGCTTCGCGGGTGGACAGATCGAGGTGGTTGGTCGGCTCGTCGAGCAGCAGCAGGTTGGGGCGCTGCCACACGATCATGCACAGCACGAGACGGGCCTTTTCGCCGCCGCTCATGGTGCCCACCGGCTGCTTGACCATGTCGCCGCTGAAATTGAAGGTGCCCAGAAAGCCCCGCAGATCCTGCTCGCGGCCGGCCACCCAGCCACTGCGGCCGGCGGCGATGGTGTCCTTGGCGAGACGGATCATGTGCTCCATCGGCGTATCCAGCGGACGCAGCACGTCGAGTTCCTGCTGGGCGAAGTAGCCGATGTTGAGGCCCTTGCCTTCGGTGATTTCGCCGCTGATCGGGGCCAGCGCGCGGGCCACCGTTTTGACCAGCGTCGATTTGCCTTGGCCGTTGGCGCCGAGAATGCCGAGGCGCTGGCCGGCGTGCACCGAGCGGTTGATGTTGTGCACGATGGTGGTGGGCGGCGTGCCGGCGGGCGCATCGTCGGCGGGCGGGTAGCCAAAGCTCACATCCACCATCGACAGCATGGGGTTGGGCAGGTTGGCGGGCTCCTGGAATTCGAAGGTGAACTCGGCATCGGCCAGCACCGGGGCGATCTTCTCCATGCGATCGAGGGCCTTGACCCGGCTCTGGGCCTGCTTGGCCTTGCTGGCCTTGGCCTTGAAGCGGTCGATGAACTTCTTGAGGTGGGCGATCTTTTCGGCCTGCTTGGCCAGGGCCGATTGCTGCAGCAGCAGCTGTTCGGCGCGCATGTCTTCAAACGCGCTGTAGTTGCCGCCGTAGCGCACCAGCTTGGCGTTGTCGATGTGCAGGGTGACAGTGGTGATGGCGTCGAGGAATTCCCGGTCGTGGCTGATTACGATGAGGGTGCCGGTGTAGCGCTTGAGCCAGGCTTCCAGCCACACCAGGGCGTCGAGGTCGAGGTGGTTGGTGGGTTCGTCGAGCAGCAGCAGATCCGACGGGCACATCAGTGCACGGGCCAGTTGCAGGCGCATGCGCCAGCCGCCGGAGAAGCTGTTGACCGGATTGGACAGCTCGGAAATCTTGAAGCCGAGGCCGAGGATCAGCGCCTGGGCGCGGGCTTCGGCATCGTGGGCGCCGGCGTCATGGAGTTCCATGTAGGCGTGCGCCATGCGCATGCCGTCGTCGCTGGCCTCGGCGGCGCTCACTTCTTCTTGCGCGGCAAGCAGGACGGTGTCGCCCTGGATGACGAAGTCGGTGGCGCTTTGCTCGGTCTCGGGCATGTCCTGCGCAACCTGGGCCATGCGCCACTGGGTCGGGATGGAGTAGTCGCCACCATCTTCATGCAGGCTGCCGTTGAGCAGGCCGAAGAGCGTGGACTTGCCGGCGCCGTTACGCCCGACCAGGCCGACCTTCTCGCCGGGGTTGAGGGTGACGGACGTGCTGTCGAGCAGCACCTTGGCGCCGCGGCGCAAGGTGACGTTTTTGAGGGTGATCATGAGCGGGGAAATGCTGCGGAGAACCGAGCATGATAGCGACCGGAGGGAGGCTGGCCTATGAATATTTCCGGGAGGCGGGCGGAATGGGCCTTGATCGGCCCCGCCCGCCAGGCCGGGTAGAAAAAACTTTACAGCGGCGCCCGGTCGATTGCCGATAGATCGGCATTCACGTCGAACAGCTTGCCATTGACCTGCGGCACTCCGAAACCCTTGAGCCGTGCGGTGTGCATCGCCAGATAAGCCTCGGCGCTGGCGCGGTCTGTGAACAGGTAGATGCCGCCCGCCTCATGGGTGGCGGCGTTTTCGGTCCAGATCTTCCAGATCAGGCCGGGCTCTTGTGCGATGGACTCGGCAAGGCCCTTGAGCGTATGGGTCATGTCGTCGCCCCAGGGGCCGGAAAACGGAAAATCGACTTGAAGGAGTACGGGCATGGATGCGTCCTCGGTTGCGTGAATGTCGGCGCCAAGGCTACCCCGGATGGGGGCGGGCGGGCAAAGTCTGAACGGGCCGGAACTGGATTGGCTTCAGGTCAACAGTTTGCTCAATTTTGGTTGCGGCAATACCTGTGCTGCCGTCATGGTGCAAGAATGTCGGGGACAATCAACGGGAGGATCAAGCCATGAGCCACAAGCACCGGAATGTTCTCGAAGCGATTTTTCGCGACCCTGTCAGCAGCAACATCCAGTGGCGCGAGGTGGAATCCCTGCTGACCCATCTGGGCGCCACGGTCGAAGCCAGCCATGGCGCCCGTTTTCGTGTCCTGCTCAACAAGCACGAGTTCTTTGTGCATCACCCGCACCACGGCAACGAATTTGCGAAGACGGAGATCAAGCATCTGCGTGAATGCCTTGCTGCGTCGGGGGTGTCGCTGTCGACTTACGACGCACAGGCATGAAGCCCGGCTTGACGGCCAGGCTTTCATCAACCGTAGATCAACCGTAGTTTTCCGAGGAAGTCCGACATGAAAGCTGGCACGCTTTTACTGTTTCTGGTTCTGGCCGCAACGGCCGCCTTTGTCACGCTGAACTGGGAAGCCGTCGTGGCGCCGGCTGATCTGTCGATTGGCATCGCCATCGTCAAGATGCCTCTGGGGCTGGTGCTGGTGGGTTTGCTGGTTTTGATTACCGCGCTGTTTCTGGTGTTCGTGGTGTATCTGCAGACTTCTGTTCTGCTTGAAACGCGTCGTCAGGCCCGCGAGATCAAGGCCAGCCGGGAGCTGGCGGACCAGGCGGAGGCATCGCGCTTTACCGAGCTGCGCAGCTTTCTGGAGGCGGAGTTTGCACGGCGGGGCGGCCACAAGGGCGAGTCGCAGGATGCGGTGCTGGAACGGGTCGGGCAGCTCGACCGGGATCTTCGGGTCGTGATCGAGCAGTCTGCCAACAGTCTCGCCGCGTGTGTGGGCGAGCTGGAAGATCGTCTGGACAAAGCCGGCCTGCGCGCACCGGGCAACTGAATGCCCGTTGCAGCGGCCGGGAGCTGTGGATGCCCCCGGCCGGCGGGTCAGGGTTGAATCATTCCCCTTCGCGCCATTCGCCCTCTGCCCGGGCAGCCGCCTGGCGGGCGAGGCGTTCTTCCTCCTCTTCGTCGGCGGCTTCGATGACCTGCATGACTTCGTCCAGGTTCACGTCGCCGGCGGCCTCCTCGAAGTGGCCGCTGAGTTCGCTATCCGGATGCAGCGCGCCGGATTCGTAGAGCGCCCAGATTTCGTCGCCGTAGCGGGTGGTCAGGAGTTGCGGGGCGAACTGGCCGAAGTAGTCGGCCAGATTGTCCACGTCCCGGCCGAGCATGCGCTTGGCGTTGTTGTTGGCGGCGGCATCCACGGCCTGGGGCAGGTCGATGATCACCGGGCCGCCGGCATCCACGAGCACGTTGTACTCGGAGAGGTCGCCATGGACGATGCCGGCGCACAGCATGCGCACCACCTGGCGGATGAGCACGGCGTGGTAGGCCAGCGCATCTTCCTCGCTGAGGGAGAGGTCGTTGAGGCGCGGCGCAGGTTCGCCGTCCTCGTCGGCCACCAGCTCCATCAGCAGCACGCCTTCGTGGAAGTTGTAGGGCGTGGGCACGCGCACTCCGGCCGCGGCAAGGCGGCGCAGGGCGTCGACCTCGGCGCTTTGCCACGCGGCTTCCTGTTCCTGGCGGCCGTAGCGGGAGCGCTTGGCCATGGCGCGGGCCTGGCGGCTGTTCTTGATCTTGCGCCCTTCGGTGTAATCCACCGCGGTGTGAAAGCCGCGCTTGTTGGCCTCTTTGTAGACCTTGGCGCAGCGTATGTCGTCGCCGCAGCGAACGACATATACCGTGGCTTCCTTGCCGCTCATGAGCTGGCGCAGGACGCTGTCCACCAGGCCGTCGGTGACCAGCGGTTCGAGTCTTTCAGGTGTTTTCATGCGTTTGCGTTTGCGTTGTCGTCGCCGATGGCCAGGGCCAGCAGGGTTTTTGGGAGCACGGTGATGTTCCTGCCCGGTAGGGCGTGAAGGGGAAAACCGCCTGTCGGGGTGGCCGACGTGGCGAGGGGCGCCGGGTGGGCGCGAAACAGGGAGTTCGGGTGTGAAGCCGGAGGGCGCCAAGTTGAAAACCGAGGCCGTGATTATCGCCTATCGGGCCGGGTTCTGGCCTTGTGGAGCTTGTCCGTAAATAACCCGGCGTCGGCCTGGGGCCGAATCACCGCCACTGCGTTGTTGCGCTTCCTTGCTTGGGCACCACCCAAGCTGCGAAAGCGCGCCTGGCATTGGCGGCGATTCACCTCCCAGGCCTCGGCCTCCTATTCAGGGACAAGCTCTTGGAGCTTGTCATTCGACACGCCCCCGGCCGGCCTTGATGGTGCTGCGTCTGGCCTTGCCTTCGAGGCGACGGGTGACCGAGCCGCGGGTGGGCTTGGTGGCACGCCGGGCCTTTTGTACGACCGAGACGCTGTCGATCAGCTCCTGCAGCCTGCACAGGGCTTCGGCCCGGTTCTTTTCGAGGCTGCGGTATTCCTGGGCCTTGATGATGACGACGCCGCTCTTGCTGATGCGCTGGTCGCCCAGCTTGAGCAGGCGCTCCTGCAGGTGTTCGGGCAAGGACGAGGCCAGGATGTCGAAGCGCAGATGTACGGCGCTGGAAACCTTGTTGACGTTTTGTCCGCCGGCGCCCTGGGCGCGAATGGCGGTGAGCTCGACTTCGTTTTCAGAGATGGGGTGGGCGGAGCGCATGGGTGGCACTTTACCGCACGGGCCACCGGGCCTGCGATGTCCGGCGCGCAAGGCCGCCTGGGTCAGGTGAGCTTGACGACGATGTCGTGCAGGGTGTTGGCGCAGGCGGCCATGCGGTCGGCGGCGTTGGAGAGGTGGCGGTAGATCTCCCGGCGCTTGAGCATGTTGAGGTAGTCGTCGCCCTGAAACAGCGCGGCGAGGGCCTTGCGGTAGATTTTTTCCACGCGTCGCTCGGCCTTGCGGGCGATGTCCGCATGGGTGGCGGCCTCGAGCGGCGCTTTGCCGAGTTTGTGGTAGCCGGCCGTCAGCGCCCTGACGCCTTCGGCAAGGCACACCGCCATCTCGTGGGTGTAGATGTCGGGCTTGACGCCGAGGATGTCCATCTCGTTGACCGTTGTCTTGCAGTAGTTAACCACCTCGTCCAGCGCCATGATCGCCCGGTAGATGTCCTCCCGGTCGATGGAGGTGGAGAAGGCTTCGTTGAGGGTGTGGATGTTTTCGACCTTGAGGGTGTCGGCGGTGTGCTCGTCCTTCTTGATCTGTTTGGCAATGGCCGCCTCCGGTGATTCCATGAAGTCCACCAGCAGATTGACGGTGTGCTCCACTTGCTGGGCCTGGCTGGCCAGCAGGGAGTAGAAATCCGGCGCGGAGGGAAAGATGCGTTCCAGCACGCGGCGCACGATGGAACGGTGGCGGTTGTTGTCCATTGTTTGCTCTCCGTTTTGCAGCTTCAGCCCACCCAGGGGCGCAGGGCCAGCAGCACCAGGGCACCCATGGCCGCGGAGGCGGGCAGGGTAATCAGCCAGGTTGTTGCGATCTCGCCGGCCTTGCCCCAATGAACGCGGCGGGGGCGCTCGGAGGCGCCGATGCCCATGATCGACGTCGCGACCACGTGGCTGGTGGATACCGGGGCGCCCATCATTGATGCGGAAAGGATGACCAGTCCGGAGGTGAGCTGGGAATCCAGCGCGTGCAGGGGGCGCACCTTGAAGACGGCAAAACCCAGCGTGCGCACGATGCGCCAGCCGCCGGACAGGATGCCGGCGGTGATCGCGGTGGCGCAGGCCAGCATCACCCAGAACGGCACTTCGAAGCGGGGGATGAAGCCGCCCAGCACCAGCACGAGGGTGAGCACGCCCATGCTTTTCTGGGCGTCGTTGGCGCCGTGGGAAAACGCCAGGGCCGCGGTGGTTACATACTGGGCCAGGCGCAGCTTCTGGTTGATGCGGGGGTGGGCGGCGCGGGTCAGCAGGTGGGACAGCTTATGCACCGTGTAACCCACGACGAAGCCCAGCACCGGCGAGAGCACCAGGGCCAGCAGCACCTTTGCCACGCCGACGAGATGGCCTTCGGGCGGCCAGCCCCACACCACGTGACCGCTGCCGGCAGCGAGCAGCACCGCGCCGACCAGCCCCCCCACCAGGCCGTGGGACGACGAGGACGGAATTCCCTTCCACCAGGTAATCAGGTTCCAGATGATTGCGCCGAGCAGCCCGGATACCAGCACGAGCAGCGCCAGCGGGCGGGGCAGGGGCGCCAGATCGACGACGCCCCCGATGGTGTTGGCGACGGCCGTGCCCCCCAGCAGGGGGCCGAGAAATTCGAACACGCCAACCACGCTGACAGCCATCGCCGGGCTCATCGCCCGCGACGCGATCACCGTTGCGACCACGTTGGCCGCGTCGTGAAAACCATTGGTGTAATCGAAGAGCAGCACCGTCAGCACGGCGCACAGGGTGAGCCACAGAAGGGGGTCCATGCGTGGCCTCGCGGCAGAGTCAGTGCTTCATCTTACGACTGTCCGGCGGGCGACACATGCTGCGGTGCAGCGGGGGCGGGGTGTCTTACACCTGAACGATGCCCAGCGTTCTGAGCCCGATGAACAGCGCGGCGCCGATCAGCAGGTTCTTGAAGCTCACGTAGCAGATCATGTCCATGACCGTGGCGCGGCGGTATAGGTGGCCCCACCACGGACCTTCCTTCACGTAGGGCTTGGCGTCGAGGCGAACGAAGATTTCGAAGACGCTCCAGCCGAACCACCAGCCGATGATGGCGCCGGCTTCGAGGCGGCCGAGGGCGGCCAGCACCCAGGCGATGGTGGCCGCGATGGCGAGGGCGAAGCCCGCCAGCTGGATGGATTTTTTGGCCGGCTGACCCTTGCCGGCCCAGGGCCACAGGTGATCAACGATTTCGGCGATCAGCCAGCCAGGGCCGCTCGCGTTGCCGTAGGCGGGCTGGCGCAGTTCGTTCTTGTCGGCGATGGTCATGCTGCGGCGCCTTTCTTTGTGTCGGCCGGAACCGGGTGGATCGGGATGAAGTAGCCCTTGCCGTTGATCGGGGTGAGCGGCTGGCCGGCCTTGTCGCGGCGCTTGCGCTCCTGGGCCAGCGGCGGGCAGGCGTGGTCGTCGTAATAGAGCACCATGCAGTCGAGGCAGAGCATGCATTCGCGCTGGTCGATGTTGCCCTTGGTGTCGATGGCCAGCGAGCCGCAGCCCTTTGCGCAGGCCTTGCAGCTGGTGCATTCGTCTTTGCGCCTGAGGCCGAACCAGCGGAACGTGGTGGGCATGGCCAGCGCGGCGCCCAGCGGGCAGAGGTACTTGCAGAAGGGCCGCTCCATGAAGATCGCCAGGCCCAGCAGGCCGGCGGCAAATAGGCTGTAGGGCCAGCTGCGGTTGGTGATGCCGACGAGGAAGGTGGTCTTGAAGGGTTCGACTTCGGCGAGCTTTTCGGCCAGGCCCATGCTGAAGAAGGACACCGCCAGAAGCCCGAAGAACACCGCGTACTTCACCCACTTGAGCTTGTCGTGCACGGCCTGCGGCAGATGGAACTGGAAGCGCTTGAGGCCGATGGCGCCGCCGATCTTGTAGAGCAGTTCGGAGAGCGAGCCGAAGGGGCAGAGCCAGCCGCAGAAGAGCCCGCGGCCCCACAGGAAGGTGCTGAGGATGATGAATATCCAGAACACGAAGATCAGCGGATCGGACAAAAACAGTTCCCACTTCCACTGGAACAGCAAGGAGTGGAACCAGGTGAGGACCTGGGTGATGGATGGCTGGGCCATGGCGTAGAAGCCGACGAAGCCGATGCTCACCACCCAGCCGGTGTATTTGAAGACATTGACCGGCCACTTGTTGTGGCGGCTCGAACGGCGCACCAGGGCGTCGCGGCTGGCGTAGGCGGCGGCAATGACCAGCAGGAAGGCGATGAAGCCGCCGATCTCCAGCGCGCGCTCCTTCCACACCTTGAGCCAGGTGGGGTCGGGCTTGATGACCACCGGGCGGCCGCCTTCGAGATATTTGGCGTCGAGCCAGTATTCCTTGTCGAAGTTGGCGAAGGTTTTGGTGGAGGTTTCCTTGTCGATCTTGTTACCGAGAAAAACCAGTTTCCAGGGAAAGGCGCCCGAGAAACCCTTGCCGCGGATGATGAAGATGGCCGATTCGTCGAAGGCCGGCGAGCCGGCGGCGGACACGCCCCACAGGTTGACGTAATCGAGGTCGCGGAAGGTGAAGCTGTCGGAATCCTGGCGCACCTGCACGCGGTCGTAGATGCCGCCGCGCACGAAGCCGGAGCCCTTGAAGGAGTCCATGCCGGCGGTTTTGATGATGAAGATGGCGTGCTCGCCTTCCTTGAGGCGGGCCATCAGGCCGGCGTAGCCGTCCTTGCCGAGAATGGCCTGGCCGATGGTGGGCTGGTTGAGGTAGCCGAACCACAGATCCATGTAGGGACGGCCGTCGCTCTTGAGGCCGACTTCCTCGGCCTTTACGACAAGGCGCTGCACGCTGCCGTCTTCAACCAGTTGCGCCCAGGTGGGCGCCGCGGTGGTGGCCGCAAATTTTGCCTGCGGGCGGATCACCGGTTTGAGGATGCCGACCTGTTTGGCCACCGCGCTGCCCGAGGTCATCATCACCTGGTTCTGGGCGATGACGGTGACGGTGGCGCCGGTAATGGCATCCAGGCCGATGAGGTGTTCTTCGGAGCGTGACTTGCCGATCTCGATGTTGTCGCCGACGAACTGGCCGAGGTACTGGTTGTTGAACTTGATCAGTGCCGACTCGGGAATGCCCAGCAGCAGGATGGGCTCGGAGTGCTTGAGGATCTTGACGCCGGTGAACCTGCCGGTGGTGTCCATGCCGATCAGGGTGACCACCGGCTTGCCGGAATAGGCCGGGGTGTCGGTGATGTCGGTGGACAGCATCACGTAGCCGAGGAGCTTTTTCTGCCCGGCTTCATCCTTGTAGGCTTCCACGAAGGGCGGCTGCCCCTTGCGCTCGGAGAAGGACGTGGCGCCGGGCATCACGTCCTTGCACGGCGCGTAGTCGCACATCTTTGGCGAGGATGACAGCTCGGGCGGCAGCTTGACTTCGTAGGTGTCGGCAAGCGCGCCGCTGCTCATGGCGAGTCCTGCCAGCGTTGCCGCAAGCAGGGCGGTGCCACGGTGGCGCAGGCGGGATAAAAGATCGAATCTCATGGGGTGCTCCGGTAAATCAGCGTTTCATGGAATTCTGATGTAGCTGCGTCGCCTTATCCTTAAGCTGAGTCAATCCGCCGCGAAAGCTTTTTTCTACCGGGCCGGGGCGAGCAGGCTGCCGACGACCTTATCGGTGGCGCCGAGAACCTGTTCGCTCATTTCCATCACCGCCGGGGCGTTCCTGAGCATGGCCACGGGTTCGCCGGTCTTGCCGGCGGCGCCCTGGTAGGCGGGCCAGATCCCGGCCAGTTTGGCGACCGCCTCGCGGGTTTCGGCGGGGAAGGCGTTGTTCTGCGTGCTGCGGGAGAGGTTGGCTGCAAATTCGCTGCGGGCGTAGGTCAGCTCCATCTGGGGGGCGTTGGGCGTCATCAGGCCGCTGGCGCGGTAGAGGTAATGCATGGCGATGCGCTGGGACAGCATGCGCATCCGGGAGGCGAGGATCAGCCGGCGTGACTCTTCGGGCCCCCGGTCGTTGATCGCCATCACGAGATGCTGGCTGGCCTGATCGAGGGCGGCGGTGCTGTCGTACAGCGCCTTGGCGCCGCTGGCGCTGGGCGCTGCGGTGAGCAGTGCGCGCACTTCGATCCAGGTGCTGTCCACGGCGGCGAGCTTGGCGCGTGCGCTGTCGTCGAGCTTGCCGGCCCGGAGTGCGGCCAGGTTGCGCTCGAAGCGGGATACCGAGTCGGCGAGGATGCTGCGGCCGGCATCGGGGCTGACGCCCTGCAGCGTCATCAGGTAGGCCTTGGTGGCCCGCTGGCCGAGCATGCGGCCTTGCTCGGCGAGTTCGGCCGTCGCTTCGTGGGCGGCGCCTGTGCTGGCAAGGGCCGTGGAGGCGCAGCCCAGGGCGAGAAAGGCCGCGGTGGCGGCGGTGGCAAAAACAGGGGCAAGGCGCATGGGTCTATCTCCTGGCGTCGGTAGGCGGTGGGGCGCTGTAAAAAAATGGGGAGACGCAAGCGCCTCCCCCAATCACTTCACTTATCGATCTGTTGCAGAGGCGTCGATTACTTCTCGACGATCATGCGCGTGCGCATTTCAAGGTGCAGCGCGTGGCAGAAGTGCGTGCAGTAACACCAGTACACACCCGGCTTGTCGGCCTTGAAGGTGACGGACTTGGTTTCCTGCGGGTTGACGATGAAGTTGATGTCGTACTTCGGAATCGCGAAGCCGTGAGTCAGATCCTCCACCTTGTCCAGGTTGGTGAGGATCAGGGTGACTTCGTCGCCCTTCTTCACCTTGAACTCGCGCAGGCTGTAGGCCGGGGCCTGGGACACCAGCTTGACGGTGACCTTGTTGCCCGTGCGGAACACGCCGGAATCCTTCGGATCCTTGATGGCCAGCGGGAAGTCATCGACGTTGAACACCTGGCGGGTCTTGATTTTCTCGCGCTTGACGATGACGAAGTCGTGGGGCTCGGGGTAGACCGGGTGGTCGGCCAGCATCACCATCTTTTCGCCGCGGATGTCGATGAGCTGTTCGTTCTCGGGGTGCAGCGGGCCGACCGGCAGGAAGCGGTCTTTCGAGAACTTGCAGCCCACGGCGAGGAACTGGCCGCCGGCTTCCTTGGTTTCACCCATGTCCGCGCTGATGTGGCCGGGCTGGTAATGCACGTCGATGCGATCGACCACGTACTTGGCGGCCTTGTCGCCGGCGTGGAACTTGATGGCGGCGTCGATGTTCCATTTGACGATCTGGCTGTCGAGGAACAGGGTGGTGAAGGCGTTGCCGCGGCCGTCGTAGGTGGTGTGCAGGGGGCCGAGGCCGATTTCCACTTCGGCGACGATGCTCTTGTTCAGGTCGTCGAGCTTGCCGTCGAGGAATTCCTCGACCTTGGTCAGTTCGATGACGGTGGCGGTGGGCGAGAGCTTGCCGGAACAGATGAAGTACTTGCCGTCCGGGCTGGCATTGACGCCGTGGGGGTTCTTGGGAACCGGCACGTAGCAGGTGAGGGCGGTCTTCGGATCCTTGTTGGCGTCCTTGGTGCCATCCACAACGGGCACCTTGCTGTCGCCGATGGTGACGAACTTGCCGTCCTTGATCGCCTGTTCGATGCGCGCCACGTCGAAGAACACGCAGGCATCCTTTTCGGCGGACATCATGTCCTCGTAGTGGGCGCCACCTTCGACGTTGTACTGGTTGGCGGCTGCCAGCCGGCCGTTGTACGAGGTGGCGACGAGGTCCATGTTGCCATCGACGCGGCACTGCCAGCGCACTTCCATGGTCTCGGCATCGACACAGGTAAACAGCGTTTTGTACTTGGTCGGGTCATCCATGTCGCGCCCGTCGTTGGGGTGCGGGATGTGGAATTCGTTGCCGCAGAACACGCGGGTGGTGCGGTTGATGGATTGGTCGACCGGGTCGCGCTTGTCGGGGAAGATGCCGTGGAAGCCCTGGATGTTCGGGATCTCGGTGATCTTGTCGCACTCGAAGATGTCGCCACGGACGCGGGCGATGCGGCCGTGGATCTTGTCGTTCACAAAGAAGTACTTGCCGTCGTAGGTGCCGTCGACGTACGAGCCGTGGATGTGGTGGGTATCGCCGGTCTTGTACTTGAGGCTGCCGTCGGCCTTGGTGCCGATGATGGCCTTCGATTCGTTGGTGATGCCCCAGCCGCTCATGCAGTCGATGTTGAAGGTCGGCACGCGCTTGATTTCGCGGCCGGAGGGCAGGCCGAGGACGCGGACTTCACCGGAGTGGCCGCCGGACCACACGCCGTAGTAGGTGTCGAGCTGGCCGGGGGCCGGGTGCAGGTTCAGGTCACCCGCGCCGGCCGTGTGGGCGGCAGGGGCCGGGGCGGCGGCAGGCGCTGCAGCGGTGGGTGCGGCTTCCTGCTTGCAGGACGAGAGGCCCACGGACAGACCGGCACCGGCCAGCCCGGCGAGGGCGGCGGTGTTCAGGAATTTGCGACGTCCCGGAACGAGGGTCTGGTCGTCGTGCTTGATGTCATCGGTGCTCATTATTGGTCTCCGTTCTTCCCTGGGCTAAAGCGATAAGGCCGCGAACTTCAGTCTGCGGCGCCAAGATCAGGCAGGGAGGAAAGCGCGCCCTGCGGCACTTTGCCCCTGCGGCAATCTGTCGCAGGTCACTCTAGATCCAGGTGGCGGGAAAAAAATTGACGAGGCACAAGAACTGCTGATTTACCCCTGTAAACAGGCCAATTGACGGGGTTGGGCACCCCGTTTTGCGTCAAATGCCAGGCGCAGGACGCGCCCGGTTTCAGCCGTTGCCGGCGCTGCCGGCCTGAAGCAAAACCAGCAGTGCGCCGTCGCCGCCGTCGTGGGGGCGGGCCTGGCAGAAGGCGAGGATGTCTTCGCGCTGGGCCAGCCAGCCGCGGGAAAGGTGCTTGAGCACCGGAATGCGCCCCGGCGAACCATGTCCCTTGCCGTGGATGATGCGCAGGCAGCGGCGGCCCTGCTGGAGCGCGGCTGCAATGAACCGGGAGAGGCTGGCGCGCGCTTCGTCGCGGGTCAGGCCGTGGAGATCGAGTTCGCCCTGCACGACCCAGCGCCCGCGGCGCAGGTCGGTGAGGACGCGGCGGGGCAGGCCGACGCGCAGATAGGCGGCCTCGTCGCCCATGTCGAGGCGATCCTCGAAGCTGATGGGCGATTCGAGGGCTTCGCGCAGCACGTTCCGTTCGTCCTGTTCGCGCTTGATCGGCAGCGGTGCCGGCAGCGGCCGGTCAACGCTGGCCAGGTTCTTGTCCTTGAGCGGCGCCACCTCGCCGGCGGCGTGACGGAAGAGTGCCTGCGGGTCGTGCAGCAGGCGCTCGTCGATGGCCAGCGGAGCCGGCTCCACGTGGCTCATTGCCCGGACCTGGGGATGCACCTGCTGGCGCTGGGCGCTGAGATCGACGCGATTGAAGTCGCGGATCGGGGCAACGTCGCCAAGGGAGGCGCGAAACAGCGCCATGGGATCGTTTTCGTCGATGCGCGGGGCGCGCCGCGGCGCTTCGGGTTCCGGCCCGAGCTGCCGCGGGCGCGGCACCGGAGCCGGTTTGGGGCGTGCGATTTCGGCGTGGGCCGCGGTCTTGAGCGGCTGGATGCGGCCGACCTGGCTGCGAAACAGCGCGCCGTCGTCGGGTTCGGCGGGTGGGGCGGGCTCGGTGGTTGCGGGTGACTTGGAGGTCTTGGCGGGCGCTGTTCCGGTTGCCGGCCCGGGGCGGCCGATGACTGTTTTCAGCACGCTGTTCGGGACGCGGTCCCGGATGGCCTTGAGGGCGTCGAGCCCGGAAGGCTGCTTGCGATGGCTCATGGAACGCGGTTTGGTTTTTTCAAATGATGAACAGGGCGAAGAAATCGTATTGAGCGGCCCGAACCTGCAACGAGAGTGCGGGATCTGGCCGCGCGGTAGATCTGTTCGACCTTGTCAGCCAGCCAGACCGAGGCTGTCGAGGTAGCGTTCGGCGTCGAGCGCAGCCATGCAGCCGGTGCCGGCGCTGGTGACGGCCTGGCGGTAGATGTGGTCCTGGACGTCACCGGCCGCAAACACGCCGGGCACGCTGGTGGCGGTGGCGTTACCCTTTCTGCCGCCCTGGGTGACGATGTAGCCGCCTTCCATCTCGAGCTGGCCTTCGAAGATGTCGGTGTTGGGCTTGTGGCCGATGGCGATGAACACGCCCTTCAGCGCGATATCCTTGGCGGCGCCGGTCTTGGCGTTCTTCACGCGCATGCCGGTCACGCCGGTGTTGTCGCCAAGGACTTCGTCCAGCGTGGAGTCGAGTTCCAGCACGATCTTGCCGGCGGCAACGCGCTCGTTGACCTTGTCGATCAGGATGCGCTCGGCCTTGAACTTGTCGCGGCGGTGCACCAGGGTGACCTTGCTGGCGATGTTGGCGAGGTAGAGCGCCTCTTCGACCGCGGTGTTGCCGCCGCCGATCACGGCGACTTCCTGGTTGCGGTAGAAGAAACCGTCGCAGGTGGCGCAGGCCGACACGCCCTTGCCGGAGAAGGCTTCCTCGGAGGGGAGGCCCAGGTATTGGGCGCTGGCGCCGGTGGCGATGATCAGCGCGTCGCAGGTGTATTCGCCTTCGTCGCCCACCAGGCGGATCGGTTTTTCGGCCAGGTAGGTGGTGTGAATGTGGTCGAAAATCATTTCGGTGTTGAAGCGGGCGGCGTGCTTTTCAAAGCGGGCCATCAGCTCCGGGCCCTGCACGCCGTCGGCGTCGGCGGGCCAGTTGTCCACTTCGGTGGTGGTCATCAACTGGCCGCCCTGGGCGATGCCGGTGATGAGCACGGGGTTCAGGTTGGCGCGGGCAGCGTAGACGGCGGCGCTGTAGCCGGCGGGGCCGGAGCCAAGGATGAGCAGCTTGATGTGACGAGTGGCCATCGTGGTGGATCTCTCTGAGGTCTGGGGCAGGAAGGGCTGATTATAAGGCGCCGGCTTCCTCCGTGACTTCCCGAAATGGGGCCGCGATCACGCCGGGCCACGGCCCCTCCCGTCCGGAGAACCTCAAGTTTGCTTTATACTTGTCCGTAGTAAGCGCATGACAATTTCGTCACGACGCCAAGAAACAATCTAGCTCTTGCTGAGGAGAGGCTTTATGACCGTTACCAGCTCCGTGTCCACGATCGCCCTGCGAACTTTTCCCATCTTCCAGGGCCTGGGCGATGACCGGCTGGCGGCCGTTGCGCGTTGCGCAATGATGCGACGGGTGCCGCGGGGTGCCGCGGTGGTGCACGAGGGTGATCGCACCGATTTCGTTTACTTCGTTCTTACCGGCAACCTTAAGGTAATGGTGAGCGACGAGGATGGTCGTGAAGTCATCCTGACCATTCTTGGTCAGGGCGAGATGTTCGGCGAAATGGGTGTGCTGGAAGACAGCCCGCGCTCGGCTTCCGTGGTTGCGGTATCCCCGTCCGATCTGGTGACCATCGCCAAAACCGATTTCAAGCGCCTCATGCAGGATAACTTCGAACTCGCGTGGCACGTGATGTGCAATCTCACTCGCCGTCTGCGCGACGCCGACCGCAAGATCGAAAGCCTTGCGCTGATGGATGTTTATGGCCGTGTGGCCCGTCTGCTGCTCGAAATGTCCGAGGAAATCGACGGTCTCAAGGTCGTCAAGAAAAAGATCTCCAAGCAGGATATCGCCAAGATGATCGGCGCCTCCCGCGAGATGGTCAGCCGGGTCATGAAAGATCTGGGCCTGCGCGGCCTCATCGAGGAAACCGACGGCGGCATCATCCTCCGGGAAAAAATCATCGATTTGTGACTGGTCCGGAAATCCTTCCTCACTCTTTCGGATAGAGACGGGGAGGGGGCAACCAGAGACCCTGGTTTATAATCAAAAGCGCGGTGCTTCACCGCGCTTTTGTTTTTTGCTGCGCCCTGCAAGGCCTTGTACCGCCAACTCATGCTCAATCGTCCTTCCACTCGTCCGCTTCCCCTCCCGGAAAAAATCGCCAGCCTGCTGCAGGAAGCTCGCTGGCTGCTTCTCGGTGTGCTGGCCCTCTATGTCGCGATGATTCTCTTCGGCTACTCGAAGGGTGATCCGGGCTGGTCCCACGCCGTGCAGCTGGAGCGTGTCAGCAACCCCGGCGGACGCTTCGGCGCCTGGCTGTCCGACCTGCTGCTCTACCTTTTCGGCCTGTCGGCCTGGTGGTGGGTGGCTTTCCTGGGCCTCGGCCTGGCGGTCGGTTTTCGGCGCCTGCACAAATTCTTCGGCGCCGACCGGCGCTCGTTCGTCATCGTGGTGATCGGCTTTGTGATGGTGCTGCTGGCGAGCAGTGGGCTGGAGTCGATGCGTTTCCATTCGATCAAGGCAACCCTGCCTCTCGAACCCGGCGGCCTGATTGGCCTGGAGCTGGGCACGCTGATCTTCCAGTACCTCGGCTTCACTGGCGGCACCCTGCTGCTTTTGGCACTGATCGCCGGCGGCTTGAGCCTTTTTTCGGGCATCAGCTGGGTGGAGGCTTCCGAAGCCCTCGGCACCGTCCTCGAGAGGGTGTGGGCCGTTGTCACCAATGTCTACCAGGGCTGGCAGGACCGCCGCATCGGCCGCGAGGTGGCCCACAAGCGTGAGGAGGTCGTCGAGATCAAGCGCAAGAAGGAAGAGGCCGAGCCGGCCTCGCCGCTGCGCATTGAGCCTGCTTTCACCGAGGTCGAGATGGCGGTGCGCAAGGAGCCGGTGTTTGACGATGCCGACACCCCGGTGCACGCCGAGCCGACGATCGGTGCGCTTGAAAAAGCCGTTCGCGTCGACCCGGCGATTGTCGAGATCGACCGGCATGTGCGGGTCGAGCCGGCTCACATCGAGATCGAAAAATCTCCTCGCGTCGAGAAGGAACGCCAGAAGCCGCTGTTCACTGAAATCCCCGGCGGGCCGTTGCCGCCGCTGGCCTTGCTGGACGAGCCGTCTCACGACGTGGAACCGCCGCCGCCCGAAACCCTGGAATTCACCTCCCGCCTGATCGAGCGCAAGCTCGCCGATTTTGGCGTCGAGGTAAAGGTGCTGGCGGTTTACCCCGGCCCGGTGATTACCCGCTTCGAGATCGAGCCTGCGGTGGGCGTCAAGGGCAGCCAGGTGATGAACCTGGTCAAGGATCTCGCCCGTGCGCTGTCGGTGGTGAGCATTCGCGTTGTCGAAACCGTGCCGGGCAAGACCTGCATGGCGCTCGAGCTGCCCAACCCCAAGCGCCAGACCGTGCGCCTGTCCGAGATTCTTGGCTCCAAGGCCTACCACGACATGCACTCGCCGCTCACCGTGGCGCTGGGCAAGGATATCGGCGGTCAGCCGGTGGTGGCCGACATTGCAAAAACACCCCACCTGCTGGTGGCGGGCACCACGGGTTCGGGCAAATCGGTAGGGATCAACGCGATGATCCTGTCGCTGCTCTATAAATCCGAACCCACCGACGTGCGCCTGATCCTCGTCGATCCGAAGATGCTCGAACTGTCGATCTACGAAGGGATTCCGCACCTGCTGGCGCCTGTTGTGACCGACATGAAGCACGCCGCCAACGCGCTCAACTGGTGCGTGGCCGAGATGGAGAAGCGCTACAAGCTGATGTCGGCGCTGGGCGTGCGCAACCTGGCCGGCTACAACAAGGCCGTGGCCGACGCGGCCCGGGCCGGCTCGCCGCTCAAGAACCCGTTCTCGATCACCCCGGAAAGCCCCGAGCCCCTCGGCAAGCTGCCTTACATCGTGGTGATCATCGACGAGCTGGCCGACCTGATGATGGTCGTCGGCAAGAAGATCGAAGAACTCATCGCCCGCCTGGCCCAGAAGGCGCGGGCGGCCGGCATCCACCTGATTCTCGCCACCCAGCGCCCCAGCGTGGACGTGATCACCGGCCTCATCAAGGCCAACATCCCGACCCGCATGGCTTTCCAGGTTTCCAGCAAGATCGACTCCCGTACGATTCTCGACCAGATGGGGGCCGAGGCGCTGCTGGGCATGGGCGACATGCTTTACCTGGCGCCGGGCACCGGCCTGCCGGTGCGGGTGCACGGCGCCTTCGTGGCCGATGATGAAGTGCACAAGGTGGTCGAATACCTCAAGGCCACCGGCGAGGCCGACTACGTGGAGGGCATTCTTGCGCCCAATGAAGAAGAAGGCGGCGACCTGCTCGGTGGCGGCGAAGGCGGCGGGGAGGGCAGCGAGGCCGATCCGCTCTACGACCAGGCCGTGGAAATCGTCGTCAAGACCCGTCGGCCATCGATTTCGCTGGTTCAGCGTCACCTGCGCATCGGCTACAACCGGGCCGCGCGCCTGATCGAACAGATGGAGCGCGCCGGTCTCGTGACGCCGATGGGTAGCAATGGCAACCGGGACGTCGTCACGCCGCCCCGCGAAGGAGAATGATGATTCGCAAACCTGCCCACATCCTGCGTGCCCTCGGGCTGGCGCTGGTGGTTTCTGCTGGCTCGGCCCACGCCGACGGGCTGGCCCAGCTCAAGCAGTTCATGGACGGCACCCGCACGGCGCGGGGGACGTTCTCGCAGCAGGTCTATTCCAAATCCGGCCGCAAGCCGCAGCAGGCCAGCGGCACCTTTGCCTTCTCGCGCCCCGGCAAGTTCCGCTGGGTCTACGAAAAGCCCTACGCTCAGGTGCTGGTGGGCGACGGCAGCAAGCTGTGGGCCTACGACCAGGAGCTCAACCAGGTCACCACCAAAAAGCTCGGCCAGGCGCTCGGCAGCACGCCGGCGGCCATCCTGGCCGGCGACAATTCCCTCGACAAGAATTTCGTGCTGAAGGATGCCGGCAGCGCGGAAGGCCTGGAATGGGTCGAGGCCACCCCCAAGGCCGAGGACAGCAGCTTCGAGCGCATCCGCATGGGTTTTGCCGGAGGCCAGCTCAAGGCCATGGTGCTCCACGACAACTTCGGCCAGACCACGACCCTGCTGTTCGGCCAGATCGAGCGCAACCCGGCGCTGGACGCCGGGCAGTTCCGCTTCGTGCCGCCCAAGGGCGCCGATGTGGTCGGCGAGTAGCTTGCGCCCGCCTTCCAACTGATGGCCGATCTCTTCGATTCTCTCGACCCGCCGCGCCTTCCCCTGGCCGAGGCGATGCGCCCGCAGCACATCGCCGACGTCATCGGCCAGCGTCACCTGCTCGGGCCGGGCAAGCCGCTGGCGCTGGCCTTCCAGTCGGGCAAGCTGCATTCGATGATCCTGTGGGGCCCGCCCGGGGTTGGCAAAACAACCCTCGCGCGGCTCATGGCCAAGGCCTTCGATGCCGATTTCACGGCCTTGTCGGCGGTGTTCTCGGGCGTCAAGGATATCCGCGAGGCGATCGCCCAGGCGGAAGCCGCCCGTACCCGCGGCCGCCACACGATCCTGTTCGTCGACGAAGTCCATCGCTTCAACAAGGCCCAGCAGGACGCCTTCCTGCCGTTCGTGGAGCAGGGCCTGGTCACGCTGGTCGGCGCGACGACCGAGAATCCGTCGTTCGAGGTGAACTCGGCGCTGCTGTCGCGGGCTGCGGTTTACGTGCTGCAGCCGCTGTCGGCCGAAGAACTCACCGAGCTTTTCGAGCGAGCCCGTGCCCATGCCTGCCCGGAACTGGCTTTTGAGGATGATGCCCGCGATCGACTGACCGGCTTTGCCGACGGCGACGCCCGGCGTCTGCTCAATTTGCTGGAGCAGGTGCAGACGGCGGCCGAAACCGCCGGCGTCAATCCGGTGGGGCCCGATTTCATCGACGAGGCCCTGTCACGCAGCCTGCGCCGTTTCGACAAAGGCGGCGAAGCCTTCTACGACCAGATTTCGGCCCTGCACAAATCCGTGCGCGGCTCCGATCCCGACGCCACGCTTTACTGGCTGTGCCGCATGCTGGATGGCGGTGCCGAGCCGCTGTATCTCGGCCGCCGGCTGGTGCGCATGGCCAGCGAAGACATCGGCCTGGCCGATCCGCGGGCGCTGGAAATCTGTCTCAATGCGTGTTCGACCTTTGAGCGCCTGGGTTCGCCGGAAGGCGAGCTGGCGCTGGCGCAGGCGGCGGTTTTCCTGGCCTGTGCGGCCAAATCGAACGCGGTTTACAAGGCGTATAATGCTGCGCGAAAGTTTGTGGCCAACGACGTGTCGCGTCCGGTGCCCATCCATCTGCGCAATGCGCCGACCAAGCTCATGAAGGAGCTGGGCTACGGCAAGGCCTATCGCTACGCCCACGACGAACCCGACGGTTACGCAGCCGGTGAAAACTATCTGCCTGACGGAATGACGAAGCCCAACTGGTATGAACCGGTTGGGCGTGGTCTTGAGGCCAAAATAGCCGAAAAGCTGGAGCGCCTGCGCGAACTGGACAGGCAGGCCGAAGCCCGCGCAGGGCAGTCTGAACTCAGTGCTGGACGGGGTGGCTCGCGATGAAGCGCTGGCAGGCTTCGCGGAAGCGCTTGGCCTTTGCGCGGTCACCGCGTTCTTCGGCTTCATCAACGAGATCAAGCATGAATTGCGTGAGCATCAAGGTGCCTTCCCGAGTCTGCACCAGCCCGCAAGCAATCTGGGCTGCGGCGGCATCGGGGATGTCGTGGTGCTCGGCGATGATGGCGACGTCTTCGTCGGTCAGGTCGCAGTAATCCAGGCAGTCGCGGATGGATAACATGGGTGTCTCCTGATAAGTCAAATTAGAAATGACGTCGTCTGCGGACGTTTTTCTCTTAGTGTGGTTTTTAAGTTGAGAAAATCAAGAAGAATTTTGGCTTTTGTGAGCTATGGACTTTCTGGTTCTCATTATTTCTGCTATGCAGGCTGATTGCCGCATGTTGCGGTGCAATATAACTGAAAGCCGGGTCCGCGAAAAGCAACTTCCGGGCCGTGGCGCTATCGATACACCGGTTTTCCGATTTGAATAGGGATTGTCATGCTTGATGTTCAATTGCTCCGTGCCCGACTGGATTTTGTTGCGGAGCGTCTCGCTACCCGCGGCATGAGCCTTGATGCCGCCGCCTTCCAGGCCCTCGAGGACGAGCGCAAGACGCGCCAGACCCGCACCCAGGATCTGCAGGCCCGTCGCAATGCCTTGTCCAAGCAGGTTGGCCAGCTCAAGGGCAAGGGCGAGGATGCCTCCGCGGTGCTCGCCGAAGTGGCCGGTATCGGCGACGAACTCAAAGCCAACGAAGTTGCCCTGGCTGAGCTGCTCGAGCGCTTCAATGCCTTCGTCGCCGCCCTGCCGAACCTTCCCCACGACAGCGTGCCGGTTGGCAAGTCCGAAGAAGACAACGTTGAAGTCAGCCGCTGGGGCACGCCCGCCAGCTTCGATTTCGAGGTGCGCGACCACGTGGATATCGGCACCCGTCTGGGCGGCCTGGATTTTGAAACGGCAGTAAAGATTTCCGGTGCCCGCTTCACCCTGATGAAGGGCAGCCTGGCTCGCCTGCATCGCGCGCTGGCCCAGTTCATGCTGGACACCCACACGGCTGAGCACGGCTACACCGAGCTCTACACGCCCTACATGGTCAACGCCGCCAGCATGTACGGCACCGGCCAGTTGCCCAAGTTCGAGGAGGAGCTGTTCTCGGTGCCCAAGGCGGACGGCAGCAAGTTCTACCTTATTCCCACCGCTGAAGTGCCGGTCACCAACATTGTGCGCGACGAGATCGTGCCGCTGGATTCGCTGCCGTTGAAGTTCGTCTGCCACACCCCGTGCTTCCGCTCCGAGGCCGGCAGCTACGGCAAGGACACCCGCGGCATGATTCGCCAGCACCAGTTCGACAAGGTTGAACTCGTCCGCATCGAGCAGCCGGAAAAAGCCTGGGATGCGCTGGAAGAACTCACCGGCCATGCCGAAGCCATCCTGCAGAAGCTCGAACTGCCGTACCGCAAGATTGTGCTGTGCACCGGCGACATGGGCTTTGGCGCGGCCAAGACTTACGACCTTGAAGTCTGGCTGCCGGCCCAGAATACCTACCGCGAAATCTCGTCCTGCTCGTGCTTCGAAAGCTTCCAGGCGCGCCGCATGCAGGCCCGTTTCAAGAACGCCCAGGGCAAGAACGAAGTGCTCGCCACGCTCAATGGTTCCGGCCTGGCGGTGGGGCGCACGCTCGTTGCGGTACTCGAGAACTACCAGCAGGCGGACGGCTCGGTGCGCGTGCCGGCAGCGCTGCAAGCGTACATGGGTGGCATCACGGTTCTTCAGCCTGCGAACTGAGTGACCACGCCGGGCGAGCAGCTGCTCGCCCGGTTTTCAGTGATTCGGTGATCGTGTATATTAGATTATTATATAAATCTAATATACGGAGCCGATATCATGAGCAGCAAATCCTTCGTCCAGATCACCACCGACCTCACCAAAGGCATGGAAGCCCTTCGCGCTGAAATTCCCGACACCATGAAGGGCTTTGGCAGCATGGCCAAGGAGGCGATGAAGGCGGGGGCCCTGAGCGCTCTCGACAAGGAACTGATCGCCCTTGCGATCGGGGTGTCGGTTCGTTGCGACGGCTGTATCGGCTTTCACGTCAAGGCACTGATCCGCCTTGGCGTCACCCGCGAGCAATTGATGGAAACCCTTGGCATCTGCACCTACATGGGCGGCGGCCCGAGCCTGATGTACGCTGCCGAAGCCGTGCGGGCCTACGATGAATTCACCGCAGCGCGTGCAGCAAAGCCTGCATAAAAAACTTGATCTTCCTAAAAGCCTCTATATAATAGTGGGCTTCGAGCGGAAAGGTGGCAGAGT
This sequence comes from Zoogloea sp., assembly GCF_030157465.1. GTDB lineage: Bacteria > Pseudomonadota > Gammaproteobacteria > Burkholderiales > Rhodocyclaceae > Zoogloea. Next base: position 1,023 of record NZ_JAOAUU010000069.1, on the reverse strand, counting down.
GGTCGAATGCGCCGGACTCGAAATCCGGTGTACGTTTAGGCGTACCGTGAGTTCGAATCTCACCCTTTCCGCCAATAACAACGAATAAGCCCTTGAAAATCAAGGGCTTTTTTGTTTTTGTGCTCCGATAGCCTGCCATTTAGCCTGCCACGGCATGTTGGCTCGATTTGAGTGGTTTTGGACGTGATTGATCTTCCCGTGTTGGCGTGAGGGATGAACATCCGGCCCAGAGATGTCTCGATGGGACACTTTGATTCGCCAGTCACCCTCTGTAAGGCGTCTTGCCGTGTGGTCCAAGCCGGGGAGAGCTTTTCACTGCGCATCGTCCAACTTGCATCAAATCCAGTCGCCAAGAGTCGCAGACTCCCGCGTCCTCATCGTGCATTGATGCTGTCCATCGCCTGCATCACGTCGACTTTTTTGTAGGCATAGCCCCCGTAGTCCCCACAGGGCTGCCCGGAACAGTTCTAGCGTATCGGCTTACGGCTCAGGCAGAGGAACCACCTCACTGCGGCTGTACTGAGGCTCCCAAGGCTTGAGAACGGATTGCTGCGTATCGTCGCCGTGAGCTCCCCCGCAGCGTGGGGCTGGGCCGCAATCTCTCGGCCGCACGCGCCGTATGACTGGCCACTGTTTCACCCATGGCTCAACCAGTGTCGTCGTATGGCCCCCTCACACCTTGCTTGGTCTGGCTGAGTGTAACGCTTGGGCTAATTGGGAATGGGCATTAAAATGCCAAAACGATAGTGGGCAAATGAACGCCTTCGCCCTCATGCTTCACCGCCTGGAATCCAGTAGCTCATGTTTGAACAAGCCTTTAAGAATATCGACGACTCGCTCTGGAAAGAGAGTGGTTGCACCACCGAACTCGACTACACCGAGCAGACCTCATGGCTGCTCTTCCTGAAATACCTGGACGGGCTGGAGCAGGACAAGGCTTCCGAGGTGATGCTGGAGGGCAAATCCTATAGGGCGCCTCGAAAAACCTCGCCTCGCCCAGCCTTGGTAAAATTACCGCGTTCT
>NZ_JAOAUU010000068.1 GCF_030157465.1 Zoogloea sp. | reverse complement strand
CTGATCGGCGAAACGGCACGCCGAAGGCTGTCAAGCTATAGCAGGACGGGACACAAACTGCGCGACCTGAAAACAAGGCCGCGCTTTACATCCGGTGAACTCAGACCGCCGACTGCTTCCGCCGGTTTATCTCCGGCAGGATTTCATCGATCAGGCCCTGCACGGCTTCCTCGCACAAATCGAGCACGACATCGAAGCCAGTGTTGCCACCGTAATAAGGATCAGGCACCTCATCGCGGCGCACACCCCGGGCAAAGCTCATGAACATGCGAACCTTGTGGCTGGTACCTTCTGGCGCCCTGTCACGCAGGTACTCGAAGTGATCCCGGTCCATCGCCAGCAGCAGATCGAACTCGACGAAATCCTTAGGCTGGACCTTTCTCGCCCGCAGGCGCGAAAGATCGTAGCCACGCCGGAGTGCGGCAGTCTGGCTGCGCGGATCAGGCGCTTCGCCCGAGTGATATCCCTGGATTCCAGCCGAATCGACAGCAACCTGCCCCTCGAGCCCCGACATCGCCAGCCAGCGACGTGCCACGCCCTCCGCTGTCGGTGACCGGCAGATGTTGCCGGTGCAGACAAACAGTATTTTCATTATTGGTGTCCCTCCTGCCGGCAATTTAAACAGCCGACGGGCCGAACGTACAAGGGCGAGTACCAATTTTCAGTTTCCCTCAGGGTTGGGAGAGACATCGTGGGCGTCCGCCCCGAATGCCTGCTGGCGCAGCCGGAAGAGTTTGTCCCGTGCTGCGGCCGCCTTTTCGAACTCCAGGTTGCGGGCATGCTCCTGCATGTCCTTTTCGAGCTGGCGGATTGTCTTGGCCAGCGCCTTTTCGTCGAGGATCGCAAAATCTGCGCGGGCATCAGCGCCGCCATCCTTTCCGGATGAACCATCATAGACACCGTCGATGATGTCCTTTATGCGCTTTATCACAGACTTGGGAGTAATCCCGTTGGCCTCGTTGTGAGCCAGCTGCTTGGCCCGCCGTCTCTCGGTTTCGCCGATGGCCGCTTTCATCGAATCGGTGATCCGGTCGGCGTAAAGGATGGCCGTGCCATGCAGGTGCCGCGCCGCACGCCCGATGGTCTGGATCAGCGAACGCTCCGAGCGCAGGAAGCCTTCCTTGTCGGCGTCGAGGATGGTGACCAGTGACACCTCGGGAATATCGAGACCTTCACGCAGCAGGTTGATGCCCACCAGCACATCGAACTCGCCCAGACGCAGGTCGCGGATGATCTCGACCCGTTCGACGGTGTCGATGTCCGAGTGCAGATAGCGAACCCGGATGCCGTTCTCGGCCAGATATTCCGTCAGATCCTCGGCCATGCGCTTGGTCAGCACGGTAACGAGGATGCGCTCGTTCACCACGACCCGTTTCTTGATCTCGCCAAGCAGGTCGTCCACCTGCGTCACCGCCGGCCGCACCACGATGATCGGATCCACCAGGCCGGTCGGCCGCACCACCTGCTCCACCACCTGCCCCTGGTGCTCCTTCTCGTAGGCCGCCGGCGTGGCCGACACGAACACCGTTTGCGGCAGCAAGCGCTCGAACTCCTCGAACTTGAGCGGCCGGTTGTCCATCGCCGAAGGCAGGCGAAAACCGTACTCCACCAGGTTTTCCTTGCGCGCCCGGTCGCCCTTGTACATGGCGCCCACCTGGCCGATCGACACGTGGGATTCGTCGATGAACATCAGCCCGTCCTTCGGCAGGTAGTCGATCAGCGTAGGCGGCGGATCGCCGGGCTCGCGCCCGGACATGTGACGCGAATAGTTCTCGATGCCCTTGCAGAAACCCAGCTCGTTGAGCATCTCCAGATCGAAGCGGGTGCGCTGTTCGATGCGCTGCGCCTCCACCAGCTTGCCGGCCTTCTGGAAGGTTTCGATGCGATCGCGCAGCTCGTCCTTGATCGCCTCGATGGCGCCCAGCACGGTCGCCCGCGGCGTGACATAGTGGCTCGACGGAAACACCGTGAAGCGCACGATTTTCTGCTTGAGGTGGCCGGTCAGCGGATCGAACAGCGTGAGATGCTCGATCTCGTCGTCGAACATCTCGACGCGCAGCGCGTACTCGGCGTTTTCCGCCGGAAAGATGTCGATCACGTCGCCGCGCACCCGGAAGGTGCCGCGCTTGAAATCCACGTCCGCCCGGTCGTACTGCATCGCCACGAGGCGCTGGACCAGATCCCGGTGGAGGATCTTTTCACCCTCCCGCAGGTGCAGCACCATGCTGTGGTAAGCCTGCGGATCGCCGATACCGTAGATGCACGACACCGACGCCACGATCACCACGTCGCGCCGCTCCATCAGGCTCTTGGTGGCCGACAGGCGCATCTGCTCGATGTGCTCGTTGATCGCCGAATCCTTTTCGATGAACAGGTCGCGGGACGGCACATAGGCCTCCGGCTGGTAGTAGTCGTAATAGCTCACGAAATACTCCACCGCGTTCTCGGGAAAAAACTCGCGAAACTCCGAATAGAGCTGCGCCGCCAGCGTCTTGTTGTGGGCCAGCACCAGCGCCGGCCGCCCGCATTGGGCAATGACGTTGGCCATCGTGAAGGTCTTGCCCGAGCCCGTCACCCCCAGCAGGGTCTGGAACATCAGGCCATCGTCGATTCCCTCGACGAGCAGGCGGATCGCCTCCGGCTGGTCGCCACCGGGAGGAAAAGGCTGGTGGAGCCTGAACGGGCTTCCCTCGTAAACCATTACTCGCCCGCTACCTACTTGATCGGCCATGATAAAATTTCTGTCTTAAGTCAATCGGCGCTGCCTGCGAAACCCGCGGGCAACCCCGTATTATCACCCAGCGGCCGGCACACAGTGCCCCGCACCTTTAGTCCCTTTTAGTCCCTTCTGGAGACCCCATGAGCTCTTCGATCTTTGCTGCGGTGGAAATGGCCCCCCGCGATCCGATTCTTGGCCTGAACGAAGCCTTCAACGCGGACACCCGCAGCACCAAGGTCAACCTCGGCGTTGGCGTTTATTTCGACGACAACGGCAAGATCCCGCTGCTCGGCGCAGTGCGCACCGCCGAAAAGGCCCGCCTCGAAGCCGCGCCCCCGCGTGGCTACCAGCCCATCGAAGGCCCGGCCACCTACGCCAACGCCGTGCAGAACCTGCTCTTCGGTGCCGACAGCGCCATCATCCGCGACGGCCGCGTCATCACCGCCCAGGCCCTCGGCGGCACCGGCGCCCTGCGCATCGGCGCAGACCTGATCAAGCGCGTCGTGCCCGGCGCCACGGTGTACATCTCCGACCCGAGCTGGGAAAACCACCGCGCGCTCTTCGAAGCCGCCGGCTTCCCCGTCGACACCTACCCGTACTACAACCCGGAAACCCGCGGCGCCAACGCCGAGGCGATGATCGCCAAGCTGAACAGCCTGCCGGCCGGCTCCGTCATCGTGCTGCACGCCTGCTGCCACAACCCCACCGGCGCCGACCTCACCGAAGCCCAGTGGGCCGACGTGGTCAAGGCCTGTGCGGCCCGCGGCCTGATCCCCTTCCTCGACATGGCCTACCAGGGCTTTGCCGACGGCATCGAACCGGACGCCGTCGCGGTGAACCTGTTCTCCGCCTCCGGCCTGTCCTTCTTCGTGTCCAGCTCCTTCTCCAAGAGCTTCTCGCTCTACGGCGAACGCGTCGGCGCCCTCTCCGTGGTCACCCAGTCCAAGGACGAATCCGGCCGCGTGATGTCCCAGCTCAAGCGCGTCATCCGCACCAACTACTCCAACCCGCCGATCCATGGCGGCGCGATCGTGGCGTCCGTGCTGTCCACCCCGGCCCTGCGCCAGGAATGGGAAACCGAACTGGCCGGCATGCGTGACCGCATCCGCGCCATGCGCACCGGCCTCGTCGACAAGCTCGCTGCCCGCAACATCGACCAGGACTTCTCCTTCGTCATCAAGCAGCGCGGCATGTTCTCCTACACCGGCCTCACCACCGCCCAGGTCGAACGCATGAAGGACGAGTTCGGCATCTACGCTGTCGGCACCGGCCGCATCTGCCTGGCCGCGCTCAACACCAAGAACCTCGACTACGTCGCCGACGCCATCGCCGCCGTCATCAAGGCCTGAGTTTTGTCCGTTTCACCCGCTCCCGGTTCGCCGGGAGCAAAAAAGCGCGCAAATCGGGTTGACGTACATCGCGTTTCTTCCTAAAATGCGCGCCTCTGTTCCTCGATAGCTCAGTCGGTAGAGCGCCGGACTGTTAATCCGTAGGTCCCT
>NZ_JAOAUU010000067.1 GCF_030157465.1 Zoogloea sp. | reverse complement strand
CAACATCACGCTCCAATCAACCCCCAAAAAACAAAACACTCTCCACTGCGAGCCAGGCAGTAACTCCGAAACCTGTCCTCACGCGATGTCCCGGCTGGATTAACGCAGGCTAAACTTAGCCAGCGATCCCCGAATAAAGCGGCATTTTGCAGGAGGCTGCCGTACGGGAAGACGCGATGATCCTCGCATGTCGATGGGCATTGCGTGTGCAATTGCAAATATCCCTGATCTCTTCGAGATTATTTCCGCGTTTCCGGAGGCTGATTTGACGCCCGATTTGATGCCCGGCCTGATTCTGGTCCATGGTAACCACCCAGAATCGCTGCGCGATTTGCTGCTTGCCTGGATTCGGCGCTATCCGCTCGCTCCCCTCGAAACCGAAACCCTTCTCGTGCACAGCAACGGCATCGCCCAGTGGCTGAGGCTTGCACTGGCAGAGGATGCCGACGGTGGAGGTTGCGGCATTGCAGCCGGGCTCGACATGTCCCTGCCGTCACGTTTCCTGTGGCAGGTGTATCGGGCTGTGCTTGGGCGCGATGTGGTGCCCGAAACCTCTCCGTTCGACAAGCCCTTGCTGGTATGGCGGCTGATGCGTTTGCTGCCCGAGCTGATGGATCAGCCGGCTTATGCACCGATGCGGCGCTTCCTTGCAAGCGATGCAGACCTGCGCAAGCGTTTCCAGCTTGCCGAACGTCTTGCGGATCTGTTCGACCAATACCAGGTTTATCGTGCGGACTGGCTGGCTGCGTGGGCCGCAGGCGACGATGTGCTGATCCGCGTCGCCGGAGAGCGCGTGAGCCTGCCCGAAGAGCAGCGCTGGCAGGCCGGCCTCTGGCGGGCCCTGCTAGCCGACGTGGCTGTGACAGAAGGTGATGACGCTCTGGCGGGGCAGGGCCGTGCTGCAGTGCACGACGCTTTTCTGCGCAAGGTGGAGGCGTGGCCCGAGCACGGGCCGATGGGCGAACGCCCTTCCGGTCTGCCACGCCGGGTCATGGTATTCGGCATCTCGGCGCTGCCGCGCCAGTCACTGGAAGTGCTCGCGGCGCTGGCTCGCTGGACTCAAGTGCTGATGTGCGTTCATAACCCCTGCGAGCATTACTGGGCCGACATCGTCGCTGACAAGGATCTGCTGCGCGCCACCCGCACGCGCCAGCAGCGCCGCGCCGGCATGCCGGCCGAGATTGCCGACGAGAACCTGCATCTTCATGCCCATCCGCTTCTGGCCGCGTGGGGCAAGCAGGGGCGCGACTTCATCGGCCTGCTCGACGAGCACGACAGCGACGCTGCCCGTGCGGGCTACCTGCAGTATTTTGTGGATATCCGTCAGCGCATCGATTTGTTTTCATCCCATGGGCAGGATTGCCTGCTCAACCAGTTGCAGGACGACATCCGCGATCTGCGCCCGCTATCCGAAACCCGCGCCCGCTGGCCGGATGTGTCGGCCGACGACGACTCGATCCGCTTCCACGTCGCGCACAGTGCCCAGCGCGAGGTCGAGGTTCTCCACGACCAGCTTCTCGCTGCCTTCAATGCGGATGCCAGCCTGCGGCCGCGGGACGTGATCGTGATGGTGCCGGACATCGACGCCTACGCGCCCCATATCCAGGCCGTGTTTGGCCTTGTCGACAGTTTTGATCCGCGCTTCATCCCCTTCAGCATTGCCGACCAGGGCCGCCGGCATCACGATCCGCTGGTCAATGCGATCGCAAAACTCATCGATCTGCCGGCCTCGCGCATCGCTGTGAGCGATGTGCTCGATCTTCTCGAAGTGCCGGCCCTGAGAAGCCGCTTCGGCATTGCCGACGACGATCTGCCGCTGCTCCATCGCTGGATCCACGGCGCCAATGTGCGTTGGGGCCTGCATTCCGAACACCGGCGGAGCCTTGACCTGCCGGACTCGCCGGATGGCAACACCTGGCTTTTCGGCCTGCGTCGCATGCTGCTGGGCTACGCCGTGGGGGCTACCGGGGGCGCCTGGCAGGACATCGAGCCTTTCGACGAAATCGGCGGCCTCGATGCGGCGCTGCTCGGCCCGCTCGTGCAACTGCTCGACCGGCTCGAAGCCACCTGGCGCGCGTTTGCCAGCGAGGCGAGTGCCGCCGACTGGTGCCGCCGCCTGCGTGGCCTCATGGCTGATTTCTTTGCCCCGGAAGAGAGCGCCGACGCCTTCACGCTGCAGCAACTCGAACTTGCCCTCGAGCGCTGGCAGGATGCCTGCGCCCAGGCCGGGCTCGACAGCCCATTGCCGCTGGCCGTGGTGGGCGAACACTGGCTGGCCCAGCTTGACGACAGCGGCCTGTCGCAGCGTTTTTTTGCCGGCACGGTAACGTTTGCGACCCTCATGCCGATGCGCGCGATTCCATTTCGCCAGGTTTGCCTGCTCGGGCTGAACGACGGAGATTACCCGCGTACCCGGGTGCCGATGGATTTCGACCTGATGGGGCGTGACTACCGCCCCGGCGACCGTTCCCGCCGTGAGGACGACCGTTATCTCTTTCTCGAAGCGCTGCTTTCGGCGCGGGAGCGGCTGCTCGTCTCATGGGTCGGGCGCAGCATCAACGACAACACGGTGCGCCCGCCGTCGGTGCTGGTTGGCCAGCTGCGCGATCACCTCGCCGCCGGCTGGAAGCTGGCCGGGTATCAGGAAGAGGAGGGCGCACTGCTCGACGTGCTGACCATCGAACACCGCCTGCAGCCCTTCAACCCCGACTACTTCCCGGCTGATGTCACCGGTGCGCGTTTATTTACCTACGCCAGGGAATGGCGCATTGCCGACGATCGCCCGGCAGCCGACACCGGGCGGCTCGCCAGCCTGCCCCGCAGCGAGCCCCTCAAGCTGGCTGATCTGGCCGGCTTTTTGCGCGATCCGGTCAAAGCCTTCTTCCGCCAGCGCCTGCACGTCAGCTTCGAAATGGACGATCCGGCCAGTGAAGACCAGGAGCCTTTTGATCTCGACGGTTTGCAGAAGTGGGCCCTGTGGAACGAACTCATCGCGCTGCAGGCAAACGCCGTGCATGCCGGAACACCGCGTGAGGACGCGCTCGCCGAAGGCCTTCAGCGCATCCGCCGTCGCGGTGAGCTGGCCGCCCGCGCCTTTGCCGACGTGATGGTCGACGCGCTTGCCGAGCCGATGGAAAAAATGTTCGAACGCTACGCAAGCAGCCTTGCACGCTGGCCCATTGCCGCCCCCCACGACGAAGAGCTGCGCTATCACAGCGACGCCACCGGCCTGCGCGTTGAAGACTGGCTGCGTGACATTCGCACTGATGCCGACGGCAACCGGGGGCGCGTCCTGCTGGAAAGCAGCGATGTGATCAAGAAGGGCAAATACCAGCGCCACAACCTGATCAAACACTGGATCAGCCACCTGGGCGCCCATCTTTCGGGCGGGGCGCTCACCACGCAGATCATCAGCAAGGCCGGCGACGTGACGCTGGAACCCCTCGACCCGCAAGTCGCCCGCGAGCAGCTCGACGAAATCCTCAAGGCGTGGCTAGAAGGTCAGACCCGGCCGCTGCCGCTAGCCGCCAAAACCGCCTTCGCCTGGCTTGACGACAGTGCCGGCGGTGCAATCGGCAGCGCCCCCCGCATCTACGAGGGCGACGGCTACATGCAGCCTGGTGAAGTTGAATCCAGCCCTTACCTGCAGCGCGCCTGGCCGGATTTTGCAACGCTCACGGCCAGCGGCGAATTCGCCCATTTGGCCGAAGTCCTGTTGCGCCGTCTCTACCAGGCCACCTTCGCCCGATCTGCCCGAGCGCAAAAAGCCGCTGCCAACACCGGAGAGCTGGCATGACCCCGACCTCCCTCGATCCGCTGCGTTTTCCGCTCCGCGGTAGCCGCCTCATCGAAGCCAGCGCCGGCACCGGCAAAACCTTCACCATCGCGGCGCTTTACCTGCGTCTGGTGCTCGGCCACGGCGGTGATGAAGCCGCCTTCGCCCGGCCGCTCACCCCGCCCGAAATCCTCGTCGTCACCTTCACCGACGCTGCCACCAAAGAGCTGCGCGACCGCATCCGTGCCCGCCTTGCCGAAGCGGCCCGCTGTTTTCTCGCCGATCCGGCCGACATCGAAGACAAGCCACCGGGCGAAGATCTGCTCCACGACCTGCGCGCCGACTATCCGCCCGACGCCTGGACCGCCTGCGCCCGCAAGCTGCAACTGGCCGCCGAATGGATGGACGAGGCCGCCGTATCCACGATTCACGGCTGGTGCAACCGCATGCTGCGCGAGCACGC
>NZ_JAOAUU010000066.1 GCF_030157465.1 Zoogloea sp. | reverse complement strand
TAACGAGACTTCCATTCGGCATACTGCTGGTTCGATAATTGAGAACAGGCCCTAGGCTTCAGGTTGCCGGGATCGACGTGCTGCTCAACCGGCGTGCCGCAGAGCGGGCACGGCGTCTCGGCCAAAGCCTGGAAGAACGCGATGCCTTCGTCCGTGGCTCCGAGGCGGGCAAGGTCGCTCGCATACTTCAGGTCCAGTAGCGCGAAACGCTCCCGCATCGATGTGGCGCTGGCAAGTTGTGTCATTGCGGTCGTGAGAGCGTCCCCCTCCACGAAGATCTGCTGCCGCAGTTCCTTTAAGACCGAAGAGCGCGCCTGGAGCTGCGTGGCGAACATATCCAGTCGCTCATCGACTTGTGCTAGGGCTGCAACTGCGGATGCTCGATCTGTTTCCGCTGGAATCACGCCCTGCAGGCGCGCCAGTTCTGCCTCGGCAGCCGCCAATCTTCCCTTGGCCTGGTCTTTCTGGGAAGCGGTCTTGTAAAGCTCGACCGCAGAGTCATCGAGGCCACTCAGGAACAGCGAGTATGAAGAGACATGCTTGTCCGAGCCATGACCCTTGCCCTTCGTCGCGTCCTCGGAAATCATGCCGGGCTGGGAGAGCAGCGCCCAATGCCGCAGGTCGTCACCAGTGAGGGGGCCTTTCTCACTTCGCTTGCGAAGCACTAGTTTGCCTGCGGCTCCAGACAGCCTGACGAGGAGCTCGCCAAGATCCTGATCGACGTCTTCGAGCGGGTTCGGCGTACCGTCCGAGACCCAAAGATCGTCCACCCGCACCAGAACGCGCGCGGCGCCGCCAGACATCGCCTTGCGAACAAGGTATTCATGCTCACCATGCGAGAAGGCGAGCTCCAGCGAGTCGTATCCCTGCGACTCCGGGAACGCTTCGAGTGTCCCAGTACCGCCTAGCAAGAACCAAATGCACTTCCAGATGTGCGACTTGCCAGTGTCACTGGGACCGCGGATGAGGGTGCGACGACCGTCGAACACGATCTTCGCTGGCAATAGGCCGGGACCGTGCACGGACAAGTGCTTCAGCGTTATTGCCATTGGTGCCCCCTCGCGGTGGCGCCTTCAAATTCAGCACCCCACAGGTGGCCTTGCTGAGCGAATCTCTTGGTCATGTCTCTTGAGCTGAGGGTGGCGAAGGTGACGGCCGCCCAGCGGCACCGGCCCTCCAGTTCACGCAGGTAAGGTGACGTCAGCGCGCCGACCATGCTTCTGGCGGTGTTGCCGGCGAAGTAGGTGATGCCGGTCTCATCCATGGACACGGCGACGAGGCCACGGGTGCTCATCAAATGCAGGCTTTGGGCGATGAGGTCGCGACGACTCATGTATTCGCTACCGCGATAGGGGACCGGCGTGTGAAGGCTGGGTGGCCCATCAAGATCGTCGGAGTACACGATGGCATAGTCGAGCAGAACCAGCTTTTGGAGGTCGGCGCCAGCCGGCTGCAAGGAATTGAGCAGGTACACCATCCGAATGCCCAATTCGAACGGCGAGTTGAAAGCGGTGAGGGGCTTGGACTTTTTCATTTGACCCACTTCAGACCATCTCTAATGACCAGGTGATGGCAGGTGCCGGGCAGGTCACCTCCGCGAAGCTGGGGCGACAGACGGCTCTCCTGGACCTGCAGCGACGACGCTCGTTCTACGGCCGCGTCGACCCGTTCCATGCCCGTCTTAAGGCGAAGTTGCACGACCGTGGGGCGGATGCCCGCATGGACCATGTCCAGCAGCCGATCGAACTCCGGTTCGTTGGGGTAGATGTCTCGGCTGAACCGTTGCAGGCCTTCCGCGCAGTAGAAGATCTGTCGATGCGAATCGAAGTGGTCTTCGTACTCGCTGCCCGGCAGGTCGGCCAGGGTGACTGGCGACGCCTTGTGCTCGGTGTAGACGCGCAAGAGCTCGTCGACATACAGTCCCTCGTGCAACGTGGGCTGGGCGGGCATCGGATCATCGTCTCCGCGTTCAGGCACGATGCCGAACAGGTGATAGTGGGCGGCCTTGTCGAGCGCGTGCCAAGCCAGCAGTTCATGTACCGGGCACTCGATGAAGCGATCGAAGTCGAAATCGTCGATGGCAGCCTGGACCTCAGCGGTCAGCTCGGCGGCTCTGCCTTTCATGCCGTTTTTTCCGTTCTTCCATGCATCGACGAACTTCGCCTTGAAGGAGGCAGCCCCAGCAGCCATCGTGTTGTGAAGCTCGTTGCCGACCGCATGCGGGCAGCAGAAGTAGTAGCAACTCGGACGCGGGTAGGTCTTCATAGCCAATTGCTTGAAGAACTTCGCCATCTCCGGGAATGCGTCGCTCTGTGTCAACCCTTGCCTGTAATGTTTGGCTTGGTACAGGTCCCAGCCGTCCCGCACCAACGGCGGGCCATATCGCGCCTCGATGTCGCGGCCACCGTCGCCCGCCCCGCCCAGCCGCTTGATAGCCGCGTAGCGGGCGCCGCCGAAAAGAACTCGCTGGCGCGCGGCGTCCAGAATGAACTCTTCCCACTGATCAGGGTTCAGCAGGAGAACTTGCGACGATGGCTGGATGACGCCGCCCGCGGTGACGTGCTGGGTCTTCCTCGGCTTGCGGGTCGTGCCTGGTTTTGGTGGCATGGATGTGGACTTGTCTCTGCTGCAAGATTCCGAGTCATCGCACAGAAAAATATTTTTATATATGACAAATATTTCAACACCGTCCGCCGGCGTTTTCCTTAGGCGGGCAGCGACAGTCGCCCCGCGAAGGGACTACTGGGTCATGCCAATGTCGCAACAGCCCTCAGTTGTTGCGGATGGGCAGCGGTGTGAATAACCTACTGAGACTGCACAACTAGATGTCCAGCACTTATGTGCTGCAAGCAGTCGCTGGTGAACGTCTGTAACCAGCCTGAAGCTGTCGATCGGAGGTTCACTGCGGCTGTCTGTTTCTGGCCGGCAGTACGCATTCGACATGATGCCAGAAAGCGGCCACACGGGGCTTCGTCCATGTGGCCACAGATGACGGTCTAGATCTCCGTCTGCTCTGAGATCTCAAGCGCGTCATCCACCTCGATGCCGAGGTATCGGACAGTACTTTCAAGCTTCGAGTGTCCCAGCCTGAACGGCTCGCAGATTCTTTGTGCGCTTGTAGATCAAGGTCGCTTTCGTTCGCCGCATGGAGTGCGTACCGTAGGCGGTTGGATCAAGACCGGCCGACACGACCCAATGCTCGACGATTCTCGCGTACTGCCTCGTTGAGACGTGCGGGGAATTGCCTAGCCGGCTCGGAAAGAGGAAGTCTTCCGACTTCAATCCCTCTTTCGCGATCCATGCCGCCACGGCCGAGCGTGTAGGCTCAGTCAGTTCGAACTGCACTGGCCTCTGCGTTTTCCTCTGTACGACCATAGCGCGGGAGAGCAACTGGCTTCCGTGCGTCACGTCGCGCACCCGCAGGGCGACAAGGTCGCAGCCCCGAAGCTTGCTGTCGATCGCCAGGTTGAACATGGCGAGGTCGCGCACCGCGTGCGCATTTTGTAGATGAATGCGGATTGCCCAGATGTCTTTGGGTTTGAGCGGTGCCTTCTGCCCAACCTACTTCTCCTTGTTCCAGGCTTCCCGATGCGGATGTTCTCGCGTTTCCATGATTGGCTCCTTGCTGTTGATCGGAGTCAGATTCTTGAACTCATAGCGACGGGCCGCTACCGGCAATGATGCTGAGAGGGTACTATCGGCCAGAAGCAGCCATTCATTGAAAGGGAAATTAAGTGGCCATAGCTTTAAAGAAAGAAATTCGCGACCAGTTAATTCAATCTATCCAACGGTACTTTGAAGAGGAGCTGGATGAAAAGATTGGCAACATTGCCGCTGGTGGCTTGCTGGGATTTGTGTTGGAGGAAATTGGCCCAGTTATCTACAACAAGGCTGTGTCTGACGTTCAAGAGCGCTTGCAAATTAGAATTGCTGACCTCGAATTCGAAGTGCACGAAGAAGAACTCCAATATTGGAAGAAGCACGACCAGCTGCGTCGCCGCTAGGGCCGGATGTGTAAAAACGCATAGCGACCGTTTGGTGGCACCGTAAGCAGAACAATTAGACATTCATCCAACGTCCGGTTTGGGTCGGCAGTGTGAGTTCACCGGATCGACGAGCTGCCCTTCAACGTGATTTTTGGCTGAACGGCAGGTAACCGGCGTATTTCTGACTGACTCTGATCATCAGGCCAACGGCAGGAAAGGTTAAGGGTTGTCCGATGCCTGCCCCCACGTGCAACGGGTTAAAGCCCTGCCT
>NZ_JAOAUU010000065.1 GCF_030157465.1 Zoogloea sp. | reverse complement strand
CCGATGATGGACAGCACCACTTTTTCGGGGCTCACCACCAGCAGGCCGATGCTGAGGATCATGCAGTCGAAGCTCATTTGAACCGTGCCCGCTCGCCAGCCCCGGCGCTTTTGCAGGTAGATCGCCAGGATGCCGATGCCGCCCAGGCTGGCGCCGTGGCGGATCAGGATGAGGATGCCGATGCCGGCGAGCAGCCCGGCCATGATGGCCGAGAACAACGGGTCGAGGTGCTGGAAGCTGATCAGCTTGGGCACGATTTCGGTGAGCAGCGAAAGCACGCCCACGGCGCAGAAGGTCTTGAACGTGAAGCGCCGCCCCAGCGCGCGCAGGCCGAAGATGTAGAAGGGCAGGTTGATGAAGAACAGCACCAGCCCGAAGCGCCAGCCGGTGAGGTAATGCACGACGAAGGAGAGGCCGGCGATACCGCCGGTCAGCAGCCGGCTCTCGCGCAGCATGACGATGGACAGCGCGACGAACAGGCAGCCGATCACGATGGCCTGGACGTCTTCGATCAGGGTGTGGGAGGCGGCGGCCGGGGGCTGCGAGGGGACGGAGCTTTCGTGGGGCGGCATGGCGGCAAGGAGGGGTGGGGTGCGGCGTCATGATAGCCGCCGCAGCCGGGATTTGCGCGGCAGCGCTCAGTCGAGCAGATCCGAGTACTCCTTTTGTTCGTAGCCCTTGAGCTGGGTCCAGGGCATTACGGCCGGCATTTTCTCGCGGGTCACGACCATGCTGCTGCGGCTGGTGCCGGCGGCGTTGGCAGAGTCGATGCGCCGCGGATAGCTCTCCTTTTCATCCCACAGCACCTGGACTTTGGCGTCGCGGGTGCCGCCTTCGTACCACCGGGCGCCCGCCGGGGCGCTGCGGGTGATGGCCTTCATGCGCTTGATCTGCTCCGGGTCGAGGAGCTGGCTGGCGGTGGTCCATTTGCCGTCGAAGCCGATGTTGTTGTAGTCGACGGGGGTGATGTCCACGGTGACTTTTTCGTGGGCATTGACGATGCGCACGCGCAGCTTGCCATCGTTGCCGCGCTCGACCCAGCGGGAGGCGGCGGCGATGTCCATGTGCTTGTGGCCCTTGCCGGCGGTGTGGTGGTCGGTTTCCTCGTGGGCGCCGGCGGGGATGATGCGGGCAACCCAGCTCTGGTTGTCGCGGCGGATCAGGCGTTCGCCGAAGCGGGTGACGCGGGTGACGCCGTCGGCGCTGAGGGTGGTGATTTCGTGCTCGACCTTGATGGCGAGGTCGCTGGCCAGGGCGGCCGAGGGGATGAGGCCGCCGAGCAGCGCGGCGAGGATCAGCTTGTTCATGAGTGTGGGGCGTGAGGAATAAAAAAGGCCCGGCCTGATGAGGCCGGGCGAAATGGCTGCCGTTTTACTGCCGGCAAACCCTTGGGATCGTTGTGGCGATCAGAGCCCCATGGCCGACTTGACCAGGCCGAAAACCCTGGTGTTATCGAGGGTGCCCTTGAAGCCTGCGTTGCCTGCCCCGGAGGAGAACAGCATGACGTCGCCGCCGCCGTGGGTTTCCGGGTAGGCGCCGGCGGTGCCGAGCTTGACGCCGACTTCCTGGTAGTAGTCGTCGGCCGTGGTGTCGACGCTGGTCAGGTCGTCACGCACGGGCTTGCGCACGGCGCCGTTGCCGAACACCAGGGCGGTGTAGGGCAGGCCGTCGCCGGCCTTGGCGAGCACGGTCTTGCCCTGCACGGTGGTCGGCTTGATGTCGCTGACCTTGCCCAGGATGTTGTTGCCTTTGTGGGAGTAGCCGTTGAAGGTCATCGTGTGGTCGTGGTCGGCGGTGACGACGACCAGGGTGTTCTTCAGGTCGACCAGGCCGAGGGCGCGCTTGATGGCGTCGTCGAAGGCGATGGTGTCTTCGAGGGCGCGCTTGGCGTTGGTGTTGTGCAGCGCGTGGTCGATACGGCCGCCTTCCACCATCAGGAAGAAGCCCTTGCCGTTTTTCTGCAGCAGCTTGATGGCCTTCTCGGTCATGTCGGCAAGGCTGGGCTCGTCGATGGCGTTGGCGGGCTTGGCGCGATCGAGCTCGTAGTTCATCAGCGACTTGCTGAACAGGCCCACCAGCCGGGTCGTGGCGGCGGTGTCCAGCGCCTTGAGGGCGGTGCCGCTGTTCACGTAGGTGTAGCCCTGGGCCTTCAGTTCGGCGGTCAGGTCGCGACCGTCGGTGCGCTTGCCGCCGAGGCTGATGGGCAGGAAGTGGTCGGTGCCGCCGCCGAGCAGCACATCCAGGCCGGCGCCGAGGGCGCTGTTGTAGCCGGCGCCGCCGGGCACGGCCTGGGCCGCGATGGCGTTTTCGCCGTTGCGGTTGCAGATGTGGGCGTAGGTGGCGGCGGGGGTGGCGTGGGTGACGGTGGTGGTGGTGACCGCGCCCACCGACTTGCCGGCAGCCTTGGCCAGTTCGAGCAGGGTGGTGACGGGCGTGCCGTTACCGGCCGGGCAGGTGCTGTCGACGCCGCTGGTGTAGTTCCTCTTGGTGACCGGATCGCGCGGCTGGGTGTCGGCGCTCATGGAGATGACTTCGTTGCGCATCTTCACGCCGGTCATGTAGGCGGCCATCGACGGGGCGGAGTCGGTGGTCTGGCCGTCGAGGGAGTAGGTCTTGATGCGCGCGGTGCGCTTCAGGGATTCCATCGTCAGCTGGCCGGCTTCGCCGTATTTGTAGATGCGGCTGGCGGTGACGGTGGTGGGGCCCATGCCGTCGCCGAGGAAGAAGATGACGTTGGTGGCTTCGCCGGCGGCGAAGGCGGAGGTGGCACCGACGAGGGCAAGGGCGGCGGCGCAGAGCTTGATCTGGGTTTTCATGGTGTGGGTCTCCGGGTTACAGGCCGACCGACTGGCGGATCAGGTTGAAGACTTCAGTGTTGGTGATGACACCGGTGAATTTGTCCGCACCGCGGCCGGTGGCGCCAAGGAAGACGTCGGTGCCGCCGTGGGTTTCGCTGCCGGCACCCATGGGAATGGCGGCTTCCTGGTGGTAGGTCTTGGCGGCCACTTGCGCATCGCTGAGGGCGGTGCGGGTGGCAGGGCGGTTTTCGCCGTTGCCGAAGCCGATGATGGTGAAGGGGTTGCCGTCCAGGTCGGCACCGAGTGCGCCGGTGACGTAGTTCTTGAGCAGGCCGAGCACGCCGGGGTTGCTGTCGGTGGTCTTGCCGGTACGGGCGGCGTAGCCGTTGAGAACCAGGGTGTGGTCGTGGTCGGCGGTGACGACGATCAGGGTGTTTTTAAGGTCGGCATCCTTGAGCTTCATCTTGTCGATGGCGGTCTTGATGGCGTCGTCGAAGGCCACGGTGTCCTGCAGCGCCTTTCTGGCGGTGGTCTCGTGCAGGGCGTGGTCGATGCGGCCGCCTTCCACCATCAGGAAGAAGCCCTTGTCGTTCTTCGACAGCATGTCGATGGCCTTGCCGGTCATCTCGGCCAGGCTGGGTTCCACGGCCGGGTCGCGGTCGATGTCGTAGCTCATGTGGCTGTTGGTGAACAGGCCGACGAGCTTCTTGGTGCCGCTGGCGGAAGCGGCGTCGAATTCGGCCTTGGTCTTGACGTAGGTGTAGCCCTTGGTGACGAACTCGGCGGTCAGGTCGCGACCGTCGGTGCGTTTGCCGCCTGCCGTGGTGGGCAGGAAGAACTGGCGGCCACCGCCGAGCAGCACGTCGAGGCCGTCGCCGAGGGCGCTGTTGTAGCCGGCGCCGCCGGGCACGGTCTGGGCGGCGATGGTGTTTTCGGCGTCGCGGTGGCAGACGTGGGCGTAGGTGCTGGCGGGCGTGGCGTGGGTGACGCGGGTGGTGGTGACCGCGCCGGTGCTGCGGCCGGCCGCCTTGGCCAGTTCGAGCAGGGTGGTAACGGCGCTGCCGTTGCCGGTGGCCGGACAGGTGCTGTCGGTGCCGCTGAGGTAGTCGGCGCCGGTGGTGGTGTTGAAGGCCGAGGTCTCCGGGGTCATGGAGATGACTTCGTTGTTCATCTTGACGCCGGTCATGTAGGCCGCCATCGAGGGCGCGCTGTCGGTGACCTGGGCGTTGTTGGAGTAGGTGCGGACGAAGGCCGTTTCCGGCAGCGTGTCCATGGTGAGTTCGCCGTCTTCGCCAACTTTGTAAATACGCGCGGCCGTCTGGGTGGTCATGCCCATGCCGTCGCCAAGGAAGAAGATGACGTTCTTGGGGGTGTCGTTGCTGCTGTCACTGCCGCAGGCAGCGAGCAGTACGGCCGAGGTGGCAGCCGCGATCAGGCTGAGTTTGCGCATGGGGGAATATCTCCAGGGTGGGCGTGTTTCGTTGGCTC
>NZ_JAOAUU010000064.1 GCF_030157465.1 Zoogloea sp. | reverse complement strand
TCATGACCGGCATGGGCGACGACGGCGCCCTCGGGCTGAAGGAAATGCGCGACGCCGGCGCCTCGACCCTCGCCGAGGCAGAGGAAACCTGCGTGGTCTTCGGCATGCCCAAGGAGGCGATCCAGCGCGGTGCGGTTGAAAACGTGCTGCCCCTCCACGACATCGCGGCGGGCATCATGAACTGGAGCCGGGCGCCGCTGCGCCAGGCCTGAGCCGGCAGCCTCTACCCCTAAGTGGGGCTGCCGTGGAAGTAGCTGAGCCGGCGCCGTGGCGCGAGGTAGGCCAGCGCGGCGGGATCGATCTCGGTCGGGCGCACCACGGCATCCACCTTCACGTCCCTTTCGGTCGCCAGGTCGACGATCAGGGCCTCGCTGCGGGGCACCGCGGGGTCGAAGATCATCACCGAGGGGCGCAGCAGGTCGGCGTGGTCCACCGCCACCACCAGGCCCAGGTTGCCATTGGAGAGCTGCACCAGCGAGCCCGGCGGATACACCCCGAGGGCGCGTATGAAGCGTTGCAGCAGATCCGGATCCCAATGCGCCTGTTCGCTCTTGAACATCAGGGTCATTGCCTCGGCGGGGGTCACCGCCTTGTCCTGGCGGAGCGGATTGCACAGGTTGTCGTAACGGTTGGTGATCGCCACGATGCGCGTGGCCAGCGAAATCTGGCGTCCGCTCAGGTGGTTCGGATAGCCCTTGCCATCCATGGTTTCGTGATGGTTCAGGATGATCTCGATGACGGCCGGGCCGAGCACCTGCAATTCGCGGCCGATATCCGCTCCGTAAATCGTGTGGAGCCGGAAAAACTCTTCTTCGTGGCGGTTGCGCTGGGGGTTGCGCAGCACCGCGTCCGGTACGCGGGTCTTGCCGATGTCGTGGAACAGGGCCCCTTCGCCCAGGGTGTGTAGTTCGTCCGGCGACAGGCCTAGGGAGCGGCCCACCAGCAGCGACAGGATCATCACGTTGAGCGAGTGGAAGTAGGCATTGTCGTCGGCCACCTTGTCGCCCATCAGATGGATGATCAGCCCGGCCTCGGCGGCAAAGGATTCCATCACGCTGTCCACCAGTTCGCGGGCTGCCACCACCGAGCGGGCGGGGGCGGCGAACACGTTGCGCATCACGTCGCGAATCTGCAGGGCCGCGCTCTGATAGCGCTTTTCGCACTTGGCGATGAGCTGTCGCTGCGCGGCGGCGCGCTCGGCCCGCTGGCGTTTTTCTTCCAGCGCGGCCTGTTGCGCCGGGCTGGGTGCTGCGGGCGGCGGCGGCGGGGGGGCCGTCGTGGGCGCGCGGGGCAAGGCCTGGGTCGAACTGCGCTCGGGCAGGTATTGCACGGTCTTAAGGCCGAGCTTCTGGATGATCTCGACCTGTTCCGCGCTGTGGATCCGGAACTGGTTGAACAGAAAGGGGTGATTCATCCAGCCCGACGGCAGGCGGATGAACAATCCCGGACGCAGCTGGGACGGGTCGATTTCGACGACTCGCTCGCTGGGGGCGGAAAACGGCACGCTGGTCTCCTTGCTCGTACGCGTCCTTTAACGGCAGCGCGGGGCTGCGATTGAGCCCGCCCAGAGGCCTCGGCGATTAAAGTTCGGGGCCGGATCGCCGTTGAACTTCAACACCCGCGCAGTCACCCCGATTCATCGCGCCTTGTCCGGACAAGCCATGGTCCAGTCGTTTCCCTCTTTCCCCATCCGCCGCAGGCTCAAGGGCAGTGAGGTTGCCTCCCTGATCCGCGATCCGGTGTTTCTGCTCGCACCGGATCGCAGCATCCTGCACTGGAATCTGGCCGCCGCCCGCGCGCTGAACGTCGAGGGCTTGCCGGCGGGGGACGCAACCGTTGCCGAGTCGCCACGCCTGGCGCGCCTGGCCGAGCTTCTCTCCCACGTGGATGGGCCGTTCATGCTGACGCTGGATGCGCCCGACGGCGAGCGGACCTACCTGGCCGACCTGCACGAGGAGGGCTCCGACCAGGACGCGCCGACGAGCCTGATCTTGCTGCTGCACGACCATACCGAGCTGATCAATCTGCAGAAGGCGCTGCGCGAAAGCGAGAACCGCCTGCGAGCCATTACCGGCGCGGCGATGGAGGCGATCATCGCGATGGATAACAAGGGGCGCATCCAGCAGTGGAACCCGGCCGCCGAGCGCATGTTCGGCTGGACGGCCAGTGAGGCCATTGGCCGCGGCCTGCATGCCACGCTGTCCGGGCCGGCGGAGCGCGCGCGCTTTCACGCGGCGCCGGGTGCTGCCGCGTGGTCTCCGGAGGGCGAGGGGCGCAGCTATTGTTCCGTGCTGTGCGTGCCCGCGCTGCGCAAGGATGGCAGCAGCCTCGAAGTCGAGGTTTCGATCAGCACCTATCGCCTGGAAGGCCATTGGCAGGCGCTCGGGATCGTGCGCGACGTGACCGAGCGGGCCCGCGCCGAAGCCCGCCTCAAGGCCGCCGAGGAGCGCTGGCAATTTGCGCTGGAGGGGGGGGCGACGCCGTGTGGGACTGGAACGTGGTGAGCGGAGAAGCCTACTTCGCACCACGTTACTACGCCATGCTGGGTTACGAGGAGAACGCCTTCGAGCCCAGTTTCGAGTCCTTCCGCGAGCTGGTGCATCCGGACGACTGGTTCCGGGTGGTGAATAGCTTGCGCACCGCCTTCGAGCCGGAGGGGCCGCTTTTCGAGTGCGAGTTCCGGATGCGTACCCCGGACGACGCCTGCCGCTGGGTCAGTTCCCGTGGCTTGATCACCGAGCGTAGCCCCGACGGCCAGCCGCTGCGCATGGTCGGCACCCTTCGGGACGTGCACGAGCGCCACGAGGCCGAAGCCGCCCTGCTGGGGCAGCTTGCCGAGACCCAGCGCCTCAACGCCGAACTCGAGGAGGCGCAGGTGCAGCTTGTGCAGAGCGAGAAAATGGCCTCCATCGGCCAGCTTTCCGCGGGTGTCGCCCACGAGATGAACACGCCGCTGGGTTTCGTGAAGTCAAATATCGGCACCCTGGAAAACTACGTGGGAACGCTCCTTGAGCTGCTCGCCGGCTACCAGCAGGCCACGGCCGGCATGGCCGGCGTGCCGGAGCTGGATGAGGTACGCGAGCAACTCGCGCTTGCCGAGCTGGACTACCTGCGCAGCGATATCCCCGAATTGTTCTCGGAAACCCGTGACGGCATCCAGCGGGTGCAGCGCATCGTCAGCGACCTCAAGGATTTCTCCCACCTGGGCGGCGAGGGCTGGGGCTATGCCGACATCCATCGCGGCCTGGATTCGTCGCTCAACATCCTGCGTAACGAGATCAAGCACCGGGCCGACGTTGTGCGTGAATACGCCAGCCTGCCCGAGCTCTGGTGCCAGTCCTCGCAGCTCAACCAGGTCTTCCTCAACCTTCTGGCCAACGCCGCCCATTCCATCGAGGGGAGGGGGCGGATCACGGTGCGAACGCGGGTCGAAGGCGAGTTCGTGGTGGTTGAGATCGAGGATACCGGCTGCGGCATTCCGCCGGAAAACCTCAAGCGCATCTTCGACGCCTTCTTTACCACCAAGCCGGTCGGCAAGGGGACGGGGCTGGGCTTGTCCATCAGCTACGGCATCATCCGCAAGCACTCGGGACGCATCGAAGTGTCCAGCCGGCCGGGGCATGGCAGCATCTTTCAGGTTTTTCTGCCCCTGCATGGCAGCGCACCGGGCGCCTCCGACGAATCTGCCATGCCCGATGAGGACGGGAGCCCTGACTAAGGGCGACGTGGCGCTTGTGACGATCACCGCCCGATACCCTCAATCCCCCGGCTGCACAGCCGTTAAGACGTTTGCGCGAGAGCAGTGGCGGAGTACTCTTTCGTCGTCTCCGGATGTTTTTTTCAGTATCGCCTGGCAAGCTCACAAGGTCTCTGTCTCATGTCTTTTTCGTCGGATACCCTGAGCGGCAGACCGGAGCATCGCCTTCTGAAGACGATGTGTCTCCCGGTTGAGGCCGTCCCCCGGGATTGCCCCGTTGCCGAGGCGGCCCGACGCATGGTGTCGGGGTCTGCGCCCTGGCTGATGGTCGTCGACGGGCTTAAGCCGGTGGGCAGCTTTACCGGACAGGATGGACTGCGCGCATTTCTCGAGGCCGATGGGGGCCGGGTAAGCGTGGGTGCGGTGATGCATTCGCCCTGCCTGTGCGTGCCGCTGGGCGAAACGCTGCGCAGCGTCCATGCCCGGGTGCGCCAGTGCCCCGTTTCGCATCCGGTTGCGGTGGTGGATGCGGCCG
Organism: Zoogloea sp.; assembly: GCF_030157465.1. Classification (GTDB taxonomy): domain Bacteria; phylum Pseudomonadota; class Gammaproteobacteria; order Burkholderiales; family Rhodocyclaceae; genus Zoogloea. The sequence continues at coordinate 13,973 of NZ_JAOAUU010000064.1, read as the reverse complement.
GTGATCTGGTGGGCGTGCTCGACCGGGAGCAGGTGGCCGGGTTGCTGCAGGACGAGCCCCGTGCGGAGCTTGACTGGCTGGCCGTGGCCGTGATCCGGACGTTGCCCGACCTGATGTGGCTCAAGGATGCCGACGGTTTCTACCTTGCCTGCAATCCCCGTTTTGAACGGTTTTTCGGTGCGCCGGAGGCTTCGATCATCGGCAAGACCGACTACGACTTCGTCGCCGGGGATCTGGCGGACAGTTTTCGCAGCGACGATCTGGCCGCCATCCAGGCCGGCTGCGCGCAGCGACACGAGGAGCAGGTCCGCTTTGCCGATGACGGACACCAGGAGCTGCTCGAAGTCATCAAAACTCCCATGTTCGACCAGGAAGGCCGGCTGCTCGGCGTGCTTGGCGTGGGGCGGGACGTCACCGACGCGAAGCGGGCCCGCGAGGCGCTGTGCGAGCGTGAGGAAATTTTTTCGAGCATCGTCAGCCAGGCCGGTGACTCGATCGCCGTGGTGGACGTGCTGACAGGCCATTTCATCGAGTTCAATGACGCGGCGCACCGCAACCTGGGCTACAGCCGCGCGGAGTTTGCCGGGCTGACGGTGGCGGATATCGATGTCTCCTTTCCTTTGGCGGCGCTCTGGACCGACATGCAGCAGCGGGCCCAGCCCTTGCGCCTGGCCATCGAAACCCGCCAGCGCTGCCGCAACGGCGAACTCCGTGATGTGCGGGTCAGTGCCCGCGGCGTCACGATCCGCGGAGCGCGCCACTATCTGGCGGCAATCTGGAGCGACATCACCGACCGCAAGCGCGCCGAGTCGTGCCTCAAACGGGCCAACGCCGCGCTGCGTACGGTCAGCGAATGCAACCAGGCCGTGGCCCGTGCCACCGACGAGACGCTGCTGCTGAAAGACGTGTGTCGCCTGATGCTGGAGTTGGGCGGCTATCGCCTGGCCTGGATCGGGTTTGCCGAAGACGATCCGGAGCGCTCGGTGCGGCCGGTCGCGGACGCCGGTTTCGGGGGTGACCTGCGCAGTCTTCGGCTTGCCTGGGCTGATTCGGACAACGGTCGCGGCCCCACCGGCACCGCCATCCGTGAAGCCCGCCCGATAATCTGCCGCAATATCCAGGCCGATCCGCACTTGACCCTCTGGCGCGAGGCGGCCCTTCGGCATGGCTATGCCTCGTCCTGCGCGCTGCCGCTGATGGCGGTCGATGGCCGCTGCTTCGGCGCCCTGAGCGTCTATTCGGCAGACGCCGACGCCTTCGACGATGAGGAGGTGCAGCTGCTTTCCGAACTGGGCAGCGATCTCGCATTCGGTCTGCGCGCCCTGCGCGACCGTGCGGAGCGCGACCTCGCCCAGCAGAAAGAACAGAACACCGAGCGCCAGCTGCGCCACATGGTAGAGGCGAGCCCGACCATCCTGTACGCCTTGCAACTGGTTGACGGAGAGGCGATTCCGGTGACGGTCGGGGATAACCTCCTGCGCATTGTCGGGTACACGCGCGAGGAGACGCTCGATCCGGGGTGGTGGCGCCGCGGTGTGCATCCCGATGACGTGGAGGCGGCCGTCGCGGCGAAACGCGGAGTTCTTCGCCTCGGCCAGGTTGCCGTCGAATATCGTTTTGCACACCGGGACGGGCATTACCTGTGGTTGCATGACGAGGTGCGCCTCGAACGTGACGGCGAGTCGGGGGCGCCTGAAATCGTCGGTGTGCTGACCGATGTCACGGCCCGCAAGCACATCGAGCAATCGCTCGAAAACCAGCGGCGCGTGCTTGAAATGGTGGTGTCGGGCGCGCCCCTTCCGGCAACCCTGAACACCCTCGTTCAGGGCGTCGAGGCCCTCGTGCCGCACGTGCGGGCGTCGGTCCTGCTGCTCGACCGGGACGGCCGTCTGCGCCATGGCGCAGCCCCGAGCCTGCCGGAGGGCTACATCCGCGCCATCGACGGCGTGGCCATCGGGGAGGGCGTTGGCTCCTGCGGGACTGCGGCGTGGCGCGGAACGCCGGTGGTCGTCGAGGACATCTCCACCGATCCCCTGTGGGTACCGTACCGGGCCCTGGCGGAGGCAAACGGACTGGTGGCCTGCTGGTCGTCGCCGATCCTGAGCCGGGAGGGCCGGGTACTCGGAACTTTTGCGCTGTATCCCAATGAAATATCCCGTCCGGGCGCGCGCGAGCTCGATCTGGTGGCGCTGGCGACGGATCTGGCCGCCGTGGCGATCGCCCGCTATCAGGAGGAGTCGGCGTTACGCGAAAGCGAGGCACGTTTCCGGCAGCTTTTCGAAGTGGCGCCGCTGCCTCTGTGCCTGATCAATGCCGACGGCAGCCTGGGTGGCCTGAACCGCAGCTACACCGAGACTTTCGGCTACACCCATGAAGACATTCCAAACCTGTCGGTCATGCGGCCGCTTGTCTATCCCGATCCCGAGTACCGTGATTGGGTGATCCGGACCTGGAGCGCCGCAGTGAGCAAGGCCAATGCCACGCATTCTGCCGTCGAGCCCCTGGAGGTGCGCTTGACCTGCAAGAACGGCGAGGTGCGCACGGTGATGGCCTCCGGCGCCGCGGTGGGGGAATGCACCCTGGTGACGTACTTCGACATTACCGAAATGCGCCAGCTGGATGCCCAGCTCGATCACTATCGGCATCATCTCGAGGATCTGGTGGACCAGCGCACCGCCCAACTGGCCGAAGCCAGCCAGCGCGCCGAGGCGGCCAACCGGGCCAAGAGCGTCTTTCTGGCCAACATGAGCCACGAGATCCGCACGCCGATGAATGCCATCCTCGGCCAGGCCCGGCTGCTTGAGCGCAGCGCCCTCAGCGTTCAGCAGGAGGACCGCCTGTCCCGCATCCACCATGCCGGCTCCCATCTGCTGTCGCTCATTAACGATATTCTCGATCTCTCCAAGATCGAGGCCGGCAAGCTCCATCTCGAAATGGCGGATTTCTCGCCGGAGAGCCTCTTCAATCAGGTCCACTCGCTGGTCCACGACCGCCTGGCGGCCCGTCAGCTGGACTTCGAGGCCGACACCGACGGCTTGCCGCCGGTGTTGTGCGGCGATGTCACGCGCCTGCGTCAGGCGCTGCTCAACTATCTCAGCAATGCCGTCAAATTTACCGAGCACGGTGGCATCACCCTCAGGGCCAGGGTCGTTTCCGACGAAGCCGACACCCTGCTGGTGCGTTTCGAGGTGAGCGATACCGGCATCGGCATCGCGGCCGACCAGTTGCCGCGGATGTTCCAGTCCTTCGAGCAGGCCGACGCCTCGACGACCCGCAAATACGGCGGTACGGGCCTCGGTCTGGCCCTGACCCGTCACCTGGCCGGGCTGATGGGCGGCGAGACCGGCGTCGAGAGTGAGCCGGGGCACGGCAGCACCTTCTGGTTCACCGCCCGCCTGGGCAAGCGATCCAGCCAAAGTTTGCCGGTAATCGTTTCCGATGCCCCGGAAATGGGTGAAATGGCGGCCGCCCGCTACCTGCAGGGGGCCCGCGTGCTGCTCGTCGAGGACAACCTGCTGAACCAGGAAGTCGCGGTCGACATGCTTGCTGGGCTGGGCCTCAGTATCGACCGGGCAGTCAATGGCCAGGAAGCCGTCGAGCTGGCCGGCATGACCGACTATGACCTGATCCTGATGGACATGCAGATGCCGGTGATGGACGGACTCGAGGCCACGCGCCGCATCCGGCAACTGCCCGGACGGTCGCGCACGCCCATTCTCGCCATGACCGCCAATGCTTTCGACGAGGATCAGGAAGCCTGCTTTGCCGCCGGCATGAATGCCTTCATCGCCAAGCCGGTGGAGCCGGAAGCCCTGCGCCGGATGATCCTCAAGTGGCTGGGGCCGGAGGCGCGGCCCTGCTCGCCGCCGGCTGCGCCTGCGGTCGCCGAGGACGACTGGGCGGCGCGGATGCGCGACATCGAGGGCCTCGATACCGAGCGCGGCCTGCGCATGGTGCGGGGCAAGTGGCCCACCTACCTGCGCATCCTGCGCATCTTCGTGACCACCAATTCCGACATTGTTGATCGCCTGCAGGCCGCGCTGGCCGCCGGCGATCTTGCCGGACTCGAACGCCAGGCCCACGGGCTCAAGGGGTCGGCCGGCAATATCGGCGCCAGCCGCGTGTTCGAGCTGGCGGCCGCCGTTTGCAACGCCGTGCGCGACGGACAGGGCGCAGAAGCCCTGGCGCGCCCCGTGGCCAGCCTGGTCCGGGTGCTGCAACCCCTGCTGGTCACGCTGCACCTGCGCCTGCCGGATGAAGGAGAGAAAACCTGATGAGTCATGCTCCGGCCTTTGCCCCGTTTGTCTGGGCAGATTATTTCGAAACCGGTTTCGGCGAGGTGGACAGCCAGCACCACCGCCTGGTCGACCTGGTCAATGTGCTCGCCCAGCGTGCCGCCAGCGGGGCAGAAATCGAGCCGGCCGAACTCGCCCATGTGCTCGACGGGCTGGGACGCTACGCGCTTCACCACTTCGCCGCCGAAGAGGCGCTGATGGAGCAAGGTGGTCTCGACCCCCGGCACCTGCGCATGCACCGGCAGCTCCACGCGGATTTCGTGGCCCAGGTGGAGGCCATGCGTCATACCGCCGACCCCACCCGCGTCGTGCCGGTGCTCTACGACTTCGTCACCAGCTGGCTCACCTTTCATATTCTCGATACCGACCAGGGCATGGCGCGCCAGCTGCGGGCGATCCAGGCCGGCGCCACGCCCGCCGAGGCGTTCGAGGCTGAGGCCGGGCAGGGTCGCGACCCCGGCAACACGGCCCTTATCGGTGCGGTGCGCCGCCTGCTGGGGCTGGTGGCCGAGCGCAACAACGAACTGGCGCTGATCAACGCCAGCCTGGAGCAGCGGGTTGCCGAGCGCACCGCCGAACTCACCGCCGCCAACCTCGACCTGCGCCAGGCTCAGCAGCGCCTCATCGAGGCCGACAAGATGGCGGCGGTGGGCCAGCTTGCCGCGGGCGTGGCCCACGAGATCAACAATCCCGTCGGCTTCGTCACCTCCAACCTCAGTACGCTGCGCTGTTACGCGGAGCGCCTGCTGGCCCTTGCCGAAACGGCCGATCGCCTGGCCGGCACCGCGGCCAGCAGCGACGACTGGCAGGCCGCCCGGGCGGCGGCCGACATCGACTTCATCCGTGAGGATCTCCCCGCGCTGCTCGACGAATCCACCCGCGGTCTCGTCCGGGTCACCGAAATCGTCCAGGCGCTACAGGGCTTTGCCCAGGCGGAGCCGGTCGAGACGAGCCGCGTCTCGCTGGCGAAGCTCCTCGACGCTGCCATCGACGCGACCGCAGACAGCCGTCGTCCAGGCCAGAAAGTGACGCGCAACTACGACGAAATGCCGGCATTGCCCGTTAATCCGACGCTTATCGGCGAAGCCTTCAAGGCCCTCATCGACAACGCCGGCCAGGCGCTGGGTGGCTCGGACGGCCAGGTCTGCATACGTGCCGGGCAGCGCGACGGCGAACTGCAGGTGGAAGTGGAAGACACCGGCTGCGGCATGGACGAGGCGACCCGCAGCCGCATCTTTGATCCCTTCTTCACGACCCGCCCGGTCGGGCAGGGGCGAGGGCTGGGCCTGTCGTCCACCTACCGCATCATCCACCAGCACGGCGGACGCATCGAGGTGGACAGCGTGCCCGGCAAGGGCAGCTGCTTCCGGGTTGTGTTGCCGCTGAGCTGAAGTTCCCGGCCTGAATCATGAAAAAACCCGGCACCAGGCCGGGTTTTTTCATGCGGAGGCAGGCGGGATCTCAGCGTCGCTGGGCCATTGCGCGCAGCTTGGCAACGCGCTCCTCGGTGGCCGGGTGGGTGCTGAACAGGCCGCGCAGGCCACCGCCGGAGAGCGGGTTCATGATCATCATCTGGCCGGTTTCGGGGTGTGCCTCGGCGGTCGGCATCGGAATGCCACGGGCGAAGGCGTCGATCTTCAGCAGGGCATCGGCCAGCGCGTGGGGGTCGCCGGCGATTTCGGCACCGCCCCGGTCGGCCTCGAACTCGCGGGCGCGGGAGATCGCCATCTGGATCAGGCTGGCGGCCAGGGGCGCCAGCAGCGCCACGGCGATGGAGGCGATCGGGTTGGACGGACGACCTTCCGAATCGCGGCCGCTGAAGAACATCGCAAAGTTGGCCAGGGACGAGATCGCACCGGCCATGGTGGCCGAGATGGTCGACAACAGGATGTCCCGGTGCTTCACGTGGGCCAGCTCGTGGGCCATCACGCCGCGCAGCTCGCGCTCGCTGAGCATCTGCAGGATGCCCGAGGTGGCGGCTACGGCAGCGTGCTCGGGGTTGCGGCCGGTGGCGAAGGCGTTGGGCTGGTCTTCGTGGATGATGTACACCTTGGGCATCGGCAGCTGGGCGCGGGCGGCCAGTTCGCGAACCATGTTGTAGAGGTAGGGCGAGCTGGTTTCATCCACCGGCTGTGCGTTGTACATGCGCAGCACCATCTTGTCGGAGAACCAGTACGAGAAAATATTCATCGCGCCACCGAACAGCAGCGCGAGGAGCATTCCCGACTTGCCGCCGATCATGGCGCCGATCGCCCCAAAGAGGGCGATGATTCCAGCCATCAGGATCGAGGTCTTGAGCCAGTTGCCTAGCATTGCGTGTATCCGTCCTTTCGAGATTCGGGGGGTAAGCGAATGCTTAGATGGGGGAGGTGGCCGAAAATTCAATCGGCGCGCCGCGGCCTGTGCGTTCACGCAGGCCCGGCGGGCGGGTTTGATCCCGCAATGACGTGCTGGCGGGGAGGGGTGTTATTGCGCTGGGCAGTCGAAGTGCGCGCCGACGGCGATGGGCATGCCGCGCAGGAAGTTGGCCGCCGACAGGCGCTTGCCGCCGGGTTTTTGCAGCTCGGTGATGCACAGCGCGCCTTCGCCGCAGGCGATGATGACGCCGGCGGGTTCGGCCAGCAGCACTTCGCCGGGCGCGCCGACGGCGTCAATGGCGCGGGCACGCCAAAGCTTGATCGGGGCGCCCTCCAGTGTGGCCAGCGCGCCGGGGAAGGGGTTGAAGGCGCGGACATCGCGTGCGATCTCGGTGGCCGGGCGAGTCCAGTCGACCGTGGCCTCGGCCTTGCCGATCTTGGCGGCGTAGGTGGCGCCTTCGGCCGGCTGGGGGGTGGCGACGAGGCTGTCGGGTGCGGTTTTGAGGGCGTCGAGGGCTTCCACGATCAGTTCGGAGCCGACCCACGCGAGGCGGTCGTGGAGGCTGCCGGTGGTGTCGTCATCCTGGATCGCTTCGATGCGCTTCAGCAGCATCGGGCCGGTGTCGAGGCCGGCGTCCATCTGCATGATGGTGATGCCGGTCTCAAGGTCGCCGGCCTGGATCGCCCGGTGGATGGGCGCCGCGCCGCGCCAGCGCGGCAGCAGTGAGGCGTGGATGTTGAGGCAGCCAAGGCGCGGCATGTCGAGCACGGCCTGGGGCAGGATGATGCCGTAGGCGGCCACCACCAGCACATCCACCTGCGCGTCGGCGAGCGGGGCTTGCTGCTCGGGCGTGCGCAGTTTTTCGGGCTGATGCACCGGAATGCCGGCCGCCAGGGCGACCTGCTTGACCGGGCTGGGCTGCAGCTGCATGCCGCGTCCGGCCGGGCGGTCGGGCTGGGTGAGCACGAGGGGCACCTCGAAGCCGGCGGCGAGAATCGCCTCCAGCGCCGCGGCGGCGAATTCGGGGGTTCCGGCGAAGGCGACTTTCATCAGGCGGTGATCCTGGCTTTTTTGGCGAGCTTGTCCTTGATGCGGGTCTGCTTGAGCTTCGACAGGTATTCGACGAAGACCTTGCCGTCCAGGTGGTCGAGCTCGTGCTGGATGCACACCGCGAGCAGGCCTTCGGCGTCGAGTTCGAAGGTTTCACCCTTCTGGTTCAGGGCGCGCACGCGAACCTGTTCGGCCCGGGTGACCTTGTCGTAGATGCCGGGCACCGACAGACACCCTTCTTCACAGACCTGTTCGCCCGAGCGGGAGATGATTTCGGGGTTGATCAGCGCCAGCAGCGCCGAGTTGTCTTCCGACACATCGATCACCACGACGCGCTGATGGACGTCCACCTGCGTGGCGGCGAGCCCGATGCCGGGTGCCTCGTACATGGTTTCGGCCATGTCGGCGACAAGTTTGCGAATGCTGTCATCCACTTTGAGCACGGGCGCGGCGCGCGTGTGCAGGCGTGGATCGGGGTAGCGGAGAATGGGTAGCAGGGCCATAAATATTGCCGGATGAAGACTTTACGTGCAGAATTTTGAGTCAAATCTGGAATGCTCGCGTTGTATCGAGGCAAGCATCGGGCTTCGCCAGACAGACCGCCCAAACAGGCCGCCTACGGCGCGGCAAAGCTATCCGCCGAAAGCGAGTGGAAATCCAATGAAGCGCATTATATCCGCCCTCCTCATCGGCGTCGCGGCCCTGGTTCCGGTGGGTGCAGGTGCTGCCGCGCCTGTCCGCCTGGCCGACGACGCACCCGACAGCCATGTCGTTGTGACCGGCGACACCCTGTGGGGCATCTCCGGGAAGTTCCTGAAGGAACCGTGGCGCTGGCCGGAAGTCTGGCGCCTCAACCGTGAGCAGATCAGCAACCCGCACCTCATCTATCCGGGCCAGATCATCGTCCTCGACCGCAGCGGCCCGACGCCTGTGCTCAAGTTCGGCCGGCGTATCGGCCAGGGCGGCAGCGATCGCGCGCTCTACGAAAAACGCTTTCCGCAGGTGTATTCCGAGTCGGCTACGGCCGCCATTCAGAGCATTCCGCTGCGCGTCATCAAGCCCTTCCTGTCCGAGCCGCTGGTGGTGAATGACGAGCAGGAAACCGAGTCCGCCATCGTCGTGGCCACCCAGGAAGGCCGGGTCTTCACCGGGCCGGGCGACACGATTTTCGCCACCCGCATCCTGCCGGGCGTCTACGACTGGAACGTCTATCGCAAGGCCAAGCCGCTCAAGGAACCCGTCACCGGCGAGGTTCTCGGCTACGAAGCGGTCTATCTCGGTCGCGCCCGGGTCAGCTCGGAGGCCGGTGCCGACACGCCCGCATCGGTGATCACCGCCCAGACCCAGGCGAAGGATCAGCTGCAGATTCCGGCCAGTCTGGTCCTCCTCTCCACCAAGCAGGAAGTCGGCAAGGGTGACCGCCTGCTGCCGGCCGGCCAGCCCGAGTTGCCGAGCTACGTGCCCCACGCCCCCGCGCAGGACATGAACGGACGGGTCGTGTCGATCTACAACGGGGTTGCCGAAGCCGGGCGCTACAACGTTGTTTCGCTCAGCCTCGGCAAGCGCGAAGGCATCGAGATCGGCCATGTCCTGTCGCTGCACCGGAATCGTGGCGAAACGGTCTACCGCGAGGACAACGTCGGCACGCCGCAGCGCTTCCAGCTGCCCGAGCAGCGCTACGGCCTGGTCTTCGTGTTCCGGGTTTTCGACCGTATCGCCTACGCCCTGGTGATGGAAAACAACGGCCCGGTTTCGGTGGCTGACAGCGTCCGCAAGCCCTGAGCATCTGAAGCAGGCGACAGCGGGGGGCGATGCCAGCCCCCGACTGTCGCGATTTCGTCAATCGCCCGGTTCCATCCTCGAAGCCGTGTCAAACCTCGACTCTCTCGCTCCCTGGCTGCGCCTGACCCTCACGCCCGGCGTGGGGCCGTCGGTCCAGCGCCAGCTGCTGGCGGCTTTCGGCTTGCCCGGGCGCATCTACGAGGCCGGGCACAGCGCCATCGCGGGTGTCATCGGTGCGCCTGCCGCCCGCACACTGCTCGATCACGACAGCGCCGCGGCCGTCGAACTCGCCCTCGAATGGGCCGACCAGCCCGGCAACACCATCCTGACGCTCGGCGACGAGGCTTATCCGGCCCTGCTTCTCGAAATTCCCGATCCGCCGGTCACGCTTTATGTAAAGGGCGATCCGCTCCTTCTGTCGCGCCAGTCGATTGCCGTCGTCGGTGCGCGCAGCGCCACGCCCCAGGGCGAGGCCAACGCCGAAGCCTTTGCCACGAGCCTGTCCCAGGCCGCGCTGTGCATCGTCAGCGGGCTGGCGCTGGGCATCGACGCCGCCGCCCACCGCGGTGGTCTGGCCGGGCCGGGCAGCACGGTGGCGGTGATCGGCACCGGCGCCGACCGCATCTATCCGGCGCGCAACGCAGCGCTGGCTCGCCGTATCGCCGAGGCCGGCGCCATCGTCAGCGAGTTTCCCCTCGGCACCGCGCCGCTGGCCCACAATTTTCCGCGCCGCAATCGCCTTATTGCCGGCCTGGCGAGTGGCGTGCTGGTTGTCGAGGCAGCGCTCAAGAGCGGCTCGCTGATTACCGCCCGACTCGCCACCGACTGCGGACGCGACGTTTTTGCGATTCCCGGCTCCATTCACTCGCCGGTCGCACGGGGATGCCATCGTCTTATTCGCGACGGTGCCAAGCTCGTCGAAGCCGCGTCCGACATCCTCGAAGAACTCCGCCTTGCGCCTCCGGAAAGCGCCGCAGCCTTTGATTCCGCCCTTCCGGCCGTGGAGGGCGAGGAGGCCCGGATTTTTGCGGCGCTTGGTCACGATCCCGTGGACATGGACACGCTGGTGCACCGCACCAGCTTGACGCCGGAAGCGCTCTACGCCATTCTGCTTGCGCTGGAACTCGACGGGCGCGTGTCACGCCTGCCCGGAGGGCGTCTCCAGCGCCTCTGAAAAAACGACCGGCCTCAGGCCCACGCGCCATGTTCGATATCCTCGTGTACCTCTTCGAGAACTACGTTCACGCCGACGCGTGCCCGGAACCCGCGCAACTGGCCCGCAAACTTACCGCAGCCGGTTTCGAGGAAGAAGAAATCGCCGAAGCCCTCGACTGGCTGTCCGGCCTGCGCCAGCTGTCCGACGGCGAAGGCCCGGCCCAGTGCGCACGGCCCGGGTCGCTGCGCATCTACGCCGACGACGAACTCGTCCGGCTGGGTGTCGAGTGCCGCGGTTTCCTGCTGTTTCTCGAAAACGCAGGCATCCTGGATGCCGAATGCCGCGAGATGATTGTCGAGCGGGCGCTGGCGCTTGGCGAAACCGAGATCGAACTCGACAATCTCAAAGTCATCGTGCTGATGGTGCTGTGGCAGCAGGATCGCCCGATCAATGGCCTGATCCTCGACGAACTGCTCAACGAGTCCGACGAAGACGAAGAAGAGACGGCTTCATACGCGCTGCACTGATCGGCGGGCTGCTTGCATGCCCGGCGCAGGCTTCCGTATGATGCGCCGCTCCCCCAATAACCTGAGTCAGGCGTTGCAAAACGCACTACAGGCATGAGCAAGCAGCTGATCATCGCGGAAAAACCTTCGGTTGCGGCGGACATCGCCCGCTCCCTCGGCGGCTTCACCAAGGAAAAGGATTACTTCGAGTCCGAGCACTACGTGCTTTCCTCGGCAGTCGGTCATTTGCTCGAGCTGACCGTGCCGGAGGAGTTCGAAGTCAAGCGCGGCAAGTGGTCCTTTGCCCACCTGCCCGTCATCCCGCCGCATTTCGCACTGAACCCCATCGAGAAGACCGAGGACCGCCTCAAGCTCCTCACCCGTCTCATCAAGCGCAAGGATGTCACCGGCCTGATCAACGCCTGTGACGCGGGCCGCGAGGGGGAACTGATCTTCAGTTTCATCGCCCAGCATGCCGGCACCAACAAGCCGGTGCAGCGCCTGTGGCTGCAATCGATGACCGCCGGCGCGATCCGTGACGGTTTTGCCCAGCTGCGCCCCGCCTCGGACGTGGAAGGCCTGCGCGAAGCGGCCGTGTGCCGCGCCGAGAGCGACTGGCTGATCGGCATCAACGGCACCCGGGCGATGACCGCCTTCAACTCCAAGACCGGCGGTTTCCACCTGACCACGGTCGGCCGGGTGCAGACGCCGACGCTCGCCATCATGGTCGAGCGGGAAGAAAAGATCCGCGCCTTTCGCCCCACCGATTACTGGGAGCTGGAAGCCAGCTTCGGCTGCAAGGCGGGCGCCTACGCTGGCCGCTGGTTCGACGAGGGCTTCCGGAAGCCCGAAGAGAATGCCCCGCTGGCCGAGCACGCCACCGCTTTCCGCCTGTGGGAGAAATCCCGCGCCGAAGCGATCAAGGCCAAGTGCGAAGGCAAGCCGGGTGTCGTCGAAGAGGAATCCAAACCCACCACCCAGCTCTCGCCGCTGCTTTTCGATCTGACCTCGCTGCAGCGCGAAGCCAACGGCCGCTTCGGCCTGTCGGCCCGCACCACGCTCCAGATCGCCCAGGCCCTCTACGAAAAGCACAAGGTGCTGACCTACCCGCGTACCGACGCCCGGGCGCTGCCGGAAGACTACGTCGGCCAGGTCAAGGGCATCCTCACCGGTCTGCCGGACGCCTTCGCGCCGTTTGCCAACGAAATCGTCAAGCACGGCTGGGTCAAGCCCAACAAGCGCATCTTCAACAACGCCAAGATTTCCGATCACTTCGCGATCATCCCCACCGGCACCGCTCCCAAGAGCCTGTCGGAAGTGGAAGCCAAGATCTACGACCTGGTCACCCGGCGTTTCCTGGCCGTGTTCTACCCGGCGGCCGAATACCGCATCACGACCCGCATCACCCGCGTCGAGGGCGAAGCCTTCAAGACCGAAGGCAAGATCCTCGTCAATCCGGGCTGGCTGGCCGTGTATGGCAAGGCCGCCGCGGTGAGCGAGGATGAAGGCGGCGCGCCGCAGCTGGTGGCGGTCGAGGCCGCCGAGACAGTCAGCACCGACGAGATCCTCGTCAAGGCGCTGGTCACCAAGCCGCCCGCGCGCTTCAACGAAGCGACGCTGCTGTCGGCCATGGAAGGCGCCGGCAAGATGGTCGACGACGAGGAACTCCGCGCCGCGATGGCGGGCCGCGGCCTCGGCACGCCGGCCACCCGCGCCCAGATCATCGAAAACCTGATTGGTGAAATCTACGTCATCCGCGATGGCAAGGAACTCATCCCGACGGCCAAGGCGTTTTCCCTGATCACCCTGCTGCGCGGCCTCGGCACCAACGAACTGACCTCGCCCGAACTGACCGGCGAGTGGGAACACAAGCTCGGCCAGATGGAGCGCGGCGCCCTGAGTCGCGCCGAGTTCATGGAGCATATCAAGTCCATGACCCGCGACATCGTCGAGCGGGCCAAGCGCTACGAATCCGATACCGTGCCCGGCGATTTTGCCACGCTGTCCACGCCCTGCCCGAAGTGCGGCGGCCAGGTTAAGGAGAACTACAAGAAGTTCGCCTGCCAGGCGTGTGACTGGCAGGCCTGGAAGATCGTGGCCGGACGCCAGTTCGAGATTCCCGAAATCGAAACCTTGCTGTCCACCGGCCGGGTCGGGCCGCTGCTGGGTTTCCGTAACAAGATGGGGCGGCTTTTCAACGCCGAGATCCGCCTCAACGACGATCACTTGCCCGAGTTTGACTTTGGCCAGCCGAAAGAGGATGAAGCGGCCGAGCCGGTGGACTTCTCCGGCCAGGACTCCATGGGGCAATGCCCCAAGTGCAGCGCCCAGGTGTATGAGCACGGCCTGTCCTACGTCTGCGAGAAATCCGTGGGTCCTGAAAAGTCCTGCGATTTCCGGTCCGGCAAGATCATCCTGCAGCAGCCGATCGAACGGGAGCAGATGCACAAGCTGCTCGATACCGGCAGGACCGATCTGCTCAAGGGTTTCGTGTCGAGCCGCACCAAGCGCAAGTTCTCTGCTTTCCTGGTGCGCGGTGACGACGGCAAGGTCGGCTTCGAGTTCGAGAAGAAAGAGCCCAAGACGCCGGCCGGCAAGGCGGCTGCGGCCAAGGCCGAGCTTGCAAAGGATGCCGCCGAGAAGAAGGAAGCTGCCGTCAAGAAGCCGGCGACCCGCAAGAAGGCTGCTGCCGGGTAGGGTTTGGCCAGGAGCTTACCGCAATGCAAATGCCCGCCTTTTCGGCGGGCATTTCAGACTGCTGACAAAGCCCCAAGCCCCCGCCCGCCGGGGGCTTCGTTTTTTTATAATAGCGGCATGCTCAAGCCT
>NZ_JAOAUU010000063.1 GCF_030157465.1 Zoogloea sp. | reverse complement strand
GATCTCGCCTTTGACCCAGGTCAGCGGACCCAGGTCGAGTTCATGTGCTGAGCTCATCAGTGGTACGTGGTCGGAATCCGTTCCAGATCGGGGGAAGGGCGGTGTGCCGGGCTCAGACCTTGAAGCCGGAGACCGAACCCTTGAGTTCTACTGCCAGGTCAGCCAGCTCGCCAATTGAGACGGCGGTTTGCTGGGTGCCGGTGGTGGTGCGGTCGGTGATGGCAAGAATGCCTTTCATCTTTTCGGCCACCTGGGTTGCGGCCTTGGCCTGGATTTCGGTGCTGACGGAGATGCGTTCGATCAGTTCGGCGGTTTCGGCGGAAACACGTTCGATTTCGGCGAGTTCCTGGCCGGCGGTTTCGGACAGCCGGGCACCGTCCACCACGTCGCGGGTGGCGTTTTCCATGGCGGTCACGGCGTCTCCGGTGTCGGTCTGAATGGTTTTCACGATCGCGCCGATCTGTTTGGTGGCTTCGGCGGAACGTTCGGCAAGGCGCTGCACTTCTTCGGCAACCACCGAGAAGCCGCGGCCGGCTTCGCCGGCAGAGGCGGCCTGGATGGCTGCGTTGAGGGCGAGCACGTTGGTCTGTTCGGTAATGTCGGAAATCAGTTCGACGATTTCACCGATCTCCTGGGACGATTCGCCCAGGCGCTTGATGCGCTTGGAGGTTTCCTGGATTTTCTCGCGGATGTCGTTCATGCCCTTGATGGTGTCTTCCACCGCGGCGGCGCCCTTCTGGGCGGCTTCAAGGGAGCGACGGGCCACGTGGGCGGACTGCAGTGCATCTTCGGACGCAGCACTCATCGAACTCGCCATGCTCTGGGCGGTTTCGCCAGCGAGGCGGAGTTCCTGGGACTGGCGCTCCGTGGATGAGAGCAGCTCGTCGGAGGTGCGCTGGGCCGATTCGGTGGCGCTGGTTACGCGCAGGGCGGCGTCGTTGATGCGGCGCACGAGAACGGAGAGTTCTTCAATCGTGTAGTTCACCGAGTCGGCAATCGCGCCGGTGATGTCTTCGGTGACGGTGGCGCGCACGGTAAGGTCGCCGTCGGCCAGGTCGCCCATTTCGTTCATCAGCCGCAGGATGGCCTGCTGAGTGCTGTTGCGCTCGGTTTCGGCGGCTTCGCGCAGGTTGTCGGATGAGTGGCGGCGGCGGGCGATGTCGTCGTTGTAGGTTTTTGCCATCAGCGCGAGGCAGGCCAGGGCGAGCAGGGCGCAGAGAATGATCGCCATGCTGACCCAGGTGAAGAAGCCGGTGTAGGCGCGTGAGTAGCCTTCGGCCAGGGCGGTGGTCTTTTCGAGGAGCGGGGTGGAGTCGATGAAAATGTGACTGCCGGCTTCCTTCGCCTTGACGAGCAGCTGGATGCTGCCGAGGATGGTTGCGACGGCGGAGAGGTTGTCCTTGCCGACCGCTTCCAGTTCGGCGAGCTTGGCCTTGGTGTCGCTGCCTTCTGCGGTCATTTTCTGGAGTTGCTCCAGCTGTTCGCGGAAGGTGTTGGTGTCCTTGCCGAGCAGGAAGGCGACTTCCGGGTCGATGGCGTTGGCGATCAGGAGGGCGTTGGCGTTTTTGGCGATGCGCTGGGTGAGCATCACCACCTGGTTGGCGGTGGCGATTTCACGTGCAGCTGCGCCGCCCTGCAGCTTGAGGGCCGCAACCTGCTCGGAGAGGTCGAGCAACTGGGGGTTTTTGCCATTGATGGTGGCGACGGCCTTGCCCAGGTTGGTCAGGTTCTTTTCTTCCTTGACGAGCTTTTCAGCGTCGGCGTCGGTTTTTTTCCAGGCTTCGGTCACGGCGGCGAGTTCGTCGGTAACAGCGCTGCTGCCGCCCGGGACACCGGTGCCGTTGATGTCGCCGCCGTCGGTCACTGCTGCCAGAAGGGTGTTGAACTGCTCGCGGCTGCGCTTCAGTTCGCCGAAGGCCGCGGGCTCACCCTGGAGCGCGAGCTGGCTGGCCTTGGCGAGCTGCTGGGACAGGGTGCGCATCTGACCGGCAGCCGCGACATATGCGGTGCCGAAACTGCTGACCCGAACCTGGTAGAGCACCAGCGCGGCGGTCAGGGCTGCAAGGATCAGGAACGGGGTGCGCAGCATGCGCAGCTGTTCGGACGCGCTCCTGCCCGCGAGGAAGGGGAGGGTGCTGCCGACCTGGGGTTTGTCCCCGGCTTCGAGAATGGTGTCCACGTTCGTGGATGCTGCCTTGTTGCTGTCCCGTGACAGTCCCGGTAGCTTGAATGCCATGTTTGTCTTTTTTCAGCGAGCGTTGCCCGCTGCTCCTCCAGAATGGTTTTTCACGATTGGGCGGCGTCAAGAAAACGCGCGTGATTCAGAAGATCGGCCACCTTGAGCCGGGTCCAGGTGTTGCCGTAGGCGTCCTGCACCTGCTCGCCGATCCAGGGTCGGTCTGCGTCGGCATGGGTGGGGACTGGCTCGAAATCTTCAATGGAGCGAAGGCCCAGGGCGCGCGTGACGAGCAGGGCGCAATTCTGGTTATGGCGCACGCCGACCAGCAGCAGGCGCGCATGTCCGACGGGAGCAATCGGCAGGTCGTCGTGAAAGGCTGCGAAATCGACAACTCCGAACAGGTTGCCGCGAACGCTGGCAAGTCCGCGGAACCATGACTGGGCTAGGGGAACCGGGGCCAGGGGCGGGACGGCGAGGATTTCGCCGGCTTCGGTGAGGTCGACGAGCCAGTTGCGCTTGCCGGCCTGAACGGCGAGGAGCGCCGAGGCGCGGTTGTCCTGGGCGCCGGCGAGCCGCCGTGCGAGCCCGGCCTGGAATTCGTGGAGGCTGATCCGCTTCGCCATGGGGGTCGTCAGCTCAGTGCCCGGATTTTTTCGAGGAGTACCGCGTGGTCGAGCGGTTTGACCATGTAGTCAAAGGCACCCTGGCGCATGCCCCAGATCTTGTCGGTTTCGAGGCCCTTGCTGGTGCAGATGATGACCGGGATGTCGCGGGTGGCTTCGTCGCGCACGATGGTGCGGGTGGCCTGGTAGCCGTTGGTGCCGGGCATGACCACGTCCATGAGGATCAGGTCGGGACGTTCGGATTTGCTCTTGATGACAGCTTCGTCGCCACTCTCGGCGGTAACGACCTGGAAACCATTCTTGACCAGGACTTCCGACAGGGCGAGTCTTTCCGTCGGGGAGTCGTCTACGACAAGGATTTTTTGGATCGGCATGGGGCGCGTTTGTGCTGTCAGTCGTTGGCGGAGAGCTGCCTGGCGCGCGTGTGGCTTGCAACGGAGCGCAGCAGGCTTTCCTTCGTGAAGGGCTTGGTCAGGTATTCGTCCGAGCCTGCGAGGCGGCCCCGGGCGCGGTCGAAGAGGCCATCCTTGGAGGACAGCATGATGACCGGCGTGGATTTGAGCCGGGCGTTTTTCTTGATCAGCGCGCAGGTCTGGTAGCCGTCAAGGCGCGGCATCATGATGTCGACGAAGATCAGGTCGGGCGCGTGGTCGGCAATTTTGGCGAGTGCATCGAAGCCGTCTTCGGCCAGAACCACCTGGCAGCCTGCCTGGGCAAGGAAGATTTCGGCGCTGCGGCGGATGGTGTTGCTGTCATCAATGACCATGACCTTGATTCCGCTGAGATTCACCTTGACCCTCCGGGCTTCGTGCTGATGTCGTTTCGTGCGTTCACTGTAGCGCTGTCGAGGCTGAAAGCCTTCAGATTGCGATCATTTCAAAATCGTCCTTGCGTGCTCCGCATTCGGGACAGGTCCAGTTGGGAGGAATGTCCTCCCAACGCGTGCCGGGGGCAATACCCTCTTCGGGTGCGCCGGATTCTTCGTTGTAGATGTAGCCGCAGATCAGACACATCCAGGTCTTGTAGGGGAGGCTTGGCATTCGGGTGCGTTGCCGTGATTTCGGCTAGAATCGCTTGGATCGTGAATGGTAGCGCAGTCACAGTTAAAATTGTGCGTCCTTGTTTCCCGGAATGACTACTCAGCCCAGCGATCCAACGCCCCCTCTCGTTCTCGTCTTTGCCGCGTCCGACCCCACCGGTGGCGCGGGCATCCAGGCCGACATCATGACGATGTCCGGCATGGGCTGCCACGCGTTGACCGTCATCACGGCGCTGACCGTGCAGGACACCGTTGGCGTCGAGGATGTGCTGCCCGTCGATGCCGACTTCGTGGCCGAGCAGGCCCGGGCCGTGCTTGAAGACATGCCGGTGCAGGCCTTCAAGCTTGGTGTTTTGGGTAGCGTCGAAAATATCGCCGTAATTGCAGAGATCATCTCTGATTATCCGCATATTCCGGTGATCGTCGATCCGGTGATCGCTTCGGGGCGCGGTGACGAGCTGGCTTCAGAGGCGATGCTTGCGACCCTCCGCGAACTCATCATTCCACAGGCAACGGTGATCACACCCAACACCATGGAAGCCCGTCGCCTGGTTGCCCGAAGCAGCGACGATTTCGATGAGTGCAGCATGTCCGATTGCGCCGCGCGGCTTCTTGCCATGGGCTGCGAGTACGTGCTCATTACCGGATCCCACGCTCATACGCCTCAGGTGGTCAATACCCTTTATGGGTCGGCAGGCGTGCTTCGCGCCGACACCTGGGCGCGCCTGCAGGGCAGTTACCACGGATCCGGATGCACGCTGGCCTCCGCTGTGGCGGCAGCCATGGCCCACGGCCTGGACGTCTCGGCGGCGGTTTACGAGGCGCAGGGCTTTACCTGGCAGACGCTGGCGACTGCCTTCCGGCCAGGCATGGGGCAGCACATTCCCGACCGTTTCTTCTGGGCTCGTTCGCCCGGCGACGCTTCCGGAGCCTGAGAATGCTGCACTCCGGACTCTATCTGGTCACGCCCGACTGGCCGGACACCGACGCGCTCGTCGCTGCGGTGGCGGCCTTGCTGCCAGCGCGTCCGGCCCTCGTGCAGTACCGCAACAAGCTTGCCAACGGCGCACTCAGGCGCGAGCAGGCGTCGCGTCTGCTCGCGGTTTGTCGCGCTGCCGGTGTGCCGCTCGTCATCAACGACGATCTCCTGCTGGCGCTTGATATCGGCGCCGACGGTGCTCACCTCGGGCGCGACGATGGTGATCCGGCAGCGGCCCGGCAGCAGCTCGGTGCCGGCCGCATCCTGGGTGTGAGCTGCTACAACGAATGGCCGCGGGCCGTTGCCGGAGCGGCCGCGGGAGTCGATTACCTGGCCTTTGGCGCGATGTATCCGTCGCCCACCAAGCCTGCCGCTCTGCGGGCGCCCCTTGATCTGCTGACCCGCGCAAAGCGTGAATTCGGCTTGCCGGTGGCGGCCATCGGCGGCATCACCCTTGAAAACGCGCCACCGCTGATCGATGCCGGCGCCGACCTGCTGGCCGTGATCAGCGACGTCTTCTCCGCACCCGACCCGGCCGCCCGCGCGGTGGCCTACGCCGGGTTGTTCGATCGATCCCATCAGGAACCGTCAGCATGACCAGTCGCAACGAAGAACTCTTTACCCGCGCCCAGCGCACCATTCCCGGCGGCGTGAATTCGCCGGTGCGTGCCTTCCGCTCGGTGGGCGGCACTCCACGTTTCCTCAAGAAGGCCAAGGGCGCGCGTGTGTGGGATGCGGATGGCAAGGAATACCTGGATTACGTCGGCTCCTGGGGCCCGGCCATCCTGGGTCACGCTGATCCGGTGGTGGTCGAGGCGGTGCGTGCAGCGGCGCTCGATGGCCTGTCGTTTGGCGCGCCGACCGAGCGCGAGATCGACATGGCCGAGCGGCTGTGCGAGCTGTTGCCGAGCATGGAAATGGTGCGTCTGGTGTCGAGCGGCACCGAGGCCACCATGAGCGCGATCCGCCTGGCCCGTGGGTTTACCGGCCGTGACGCGATCGTCAAGTTCGAAGGCTGCTACCACGGCCATGCCGACAGCCTGCTGGTCAAGGCGGGTTCGGGTCTGCTCACCTTCGGCAACCCGTCGTCGGCCGGCGTGCCGGACGACTTTGCCAAGCACACCCTGGTGCTCGATTACAACAATCCGGCCGCGCTCGAGGAGATTTTCCAGGCTCGCGGCAGCGAGATCGCCTGCGTGATCATCGAGCCGATTGCCGGCAACATGAACCTCGTGAAGCCGTCCGCCGAGTTCATGCATCTGCTTCGCCGCCTGTGCACCGAGCACGGCGCGGTGCTGATCTTCGATGAGGTGATGACGGGCTTTCGCGTGGGCCCGCGCGGCGTGCAGGGGCTTTTCGGCATCACGCCGGACTTGACCACGCTGGGCAAGGTGATCGGCGGCGGCATGCCGGTGGGCGCCTTTGGTGGCCGTCGCGACATCATGCAGAAGATCGCTCCGCTGGGCGCGGTGTATCAGGCCGGCACGCTGTCGGGCAGCCCGGTGGCCGTGGCGGCGGGGCTGGCCAGCCTGGATCAGATTTCGAAGCCGGGTTTCTATGAATTGCTGACTGCCCGCACGACGCGGCTGGTGGATGGCCTCAAGGCGTCTGCCGCGAAGCACGGCGTGGGCTTTACTGCGGATTCCGTCGGCGGCATGTTCGGCCTGTATTTTGCCAAGGCTGTGCCGCAGAGCTACGCCGACGTGATGGCTTCGGACAAGGACAGCTTCAACCGCTTCTTCCACGCCATGCTGGATGCCGGCCACTACTTTGCGCCCTCGGCCTTCGAGGCCGGCTTCGTGTCGGCGGCTCACTCTGAAGCCGACATCGATTCGACGATCGCCGCCGCCGATGCGTGGTTTGCTGCCCATGGCCGTTGATTGAAGCGTGCCAGTGGTGCGCCATGGTGGCGCACCCTGTGTACTGCCGGACAGGCATCAGGCCGGCTGTGGGCCCTTTGCCGCCATGTGGTTGGCGATGCGCACGAAGTCATCCACCGACAGCCTTTCACCGCGCAGGCCCGGGTCGATGCCGAGGGCGGCAAAGTCCGCCTCGTCGAGGTAGTCGCGCAGGGTGTTGCGCAGGGTTTTGCGGCGCTGGCCGAAGGCCGCGGTGACAACCTTTCCGAGCAGCGCGTAGTCCTTGGCGGTGCATTCGGACGCCGGGCGCGGCACCATCCGCACGATGCTCGACATGACCTTGGGCGCCGGGCGAAATGCACCGGGCGGCACGTCGAAAACACGCCGCATGTTGAAGCGGTACTGCAGCATCACCGACAGGCGGCCGTATTCTTCGGTGCCCGGGTCGCCCACCATGCGCATCACGACTTCCTTTTGCAGCATGAAGGTCATGTCCTTCACCTTGTCGGCGTAGTCGGCAAGGTGAAACAGGATGGGCGTGGAAATGTTGTAGGGCAGGTTGCCGACCACCCGCAGCGGGGCGCCGTCGGCCACCAGGCTGCCGAAGTCGAACTTTAGGGCATCGCCCTCGTGGATCGTCAGCTTGTCCGGCGAGTGGGCTTCCTTGAGGCGGGCGATCAGGTCGCGGTCGATCTCGACGACGTGCAGGTGATCGAGGCGGCTCATCAGCGGCTCGGTCATCGCGCCCAGGCCCGGGCCGATCTCGACCATGCGGTCGGCCGGATCGGGGCGGATCGCCTCGATGATCTTGTAGATGATGTTCTTGTCGGACAAGAAGTTTTGCCCGAAGCGCTTTCGCGCCTGGTGTGGTTCGCTCATGCGTGTTTCCTTATCCGTTCTTGCGTTGCCAGGCGGCAATCGTCTCCCGCACCCGCGCTATTGCTGCGAAACCAGCCTTTTCACCTTCCAGGATCGCCTCGTGGCGCTGCTGGAAGTTGGTGGCCGGCAGGCCGCGCAGTTCGGGGCGGATCACCACGTCGGCGGCGGTGAGTTCGGCTTTGCCGAGGGCGCCGCCCATGATGGCGATGGTGTCGAGCAGCACATCAAGGCTGCCCTGGTTTTTCTTGCCGCTGGGGCGGCCCGAGATATCGACTGCGATAACGATGTCGGCGCCAAGGTTGCGGGCTTCGCGCGCCGGAATCGGGGCAACCAGGCCGCCATCCACGTATTCACGTCCGCCAAAGCCGACCGGCGGAAAGACGCCGGGAATGGCCGACGAGGCGCGTACCGCGGTGCCGGTGTTGCCGCTTTGAAAAATGACCGGCTCGCCGCTTTGCAGATCGGTGGCCACCGCGGCAAAGCGGCGCTTGAGGCCTTCGATGGGCTTGTTGCCCACGTGGGTGTTGATGAAACGTTCCAGCGCCACACCCCTGATCAGGCCCCTGTCGAAGAGGCTCCAGTCGGTTACGGATGCCTCGTCCAGCTGGATGGCCAGCTTTTGCAGTTCGAAAGGGCCATGGCCGGCAGCGTAAAGTGCGCCAACCACCGAGCCGGCGCTGGTGCCGACGATGAAATCCGGGCTGATCCCGCTGGTTTCGAGGGCCTTGATCACGCCTATGTGGGCAAAGCCGCGCGCTGCGCCACCACCCAGGGCCAGTGCGATCCTTGGCTTGCGGGCGACCCGGGGGGCGGAGGGTTCGGGCTTTTGCGGCTGCACGCCACAGGCCGCCAGGCCCAGCGCGGATGCGCCGCCGAGCAGCAGGCGCCGGCGGGTGTTCATGTTTTTGTCTGCCCCTGGGCCATGGCAATGGCGAGCTCGACCGCGGCGAACAGGCTGCCTGGATCGGCGCGGCCGCTGCCGGCCAGATCAAGCGCGGTGCCGTGGTCGACCGAGGTGCGGATGATGGGCAGGCCGAGGGTGACATTCACACCGCCGCCAAAACTGGCGTGCTTGAGCACCGGCAGGCCCTGGTCGTGGAACATGGCGAGCACGGCATCGCCCTGTTTCAGTGTGTGCGGCACGAACAGGGTGTCGGCCGGCAGCGGGCCGATCAGCTGCATGCCTTCCGCGCGCAGTTGCTCGAGCACCGGGGTGATGACTTCGATCTCTTCCATGCCCATGTGGCCACCTTCGCCCGCGTGGGGGTTGAGGCCGGCGACGAGGATGCGCGGCGCGGCCAGGCCGAAGCGCTGGCGCAGATCGGTGTGCAGGATGCGCAGCGTGTCGGTGAGCAGCGGGCGGGTTATCGCCGCGGAAACATCCTTCAGCGGCAGGTGGGTGGTGGCAAGGGCCACGCGCAGGCCGCCGCCCACCAGCATCATCACCACCAGCGGTGTGCCGGTGGCTTCGGCGAGATATTCGGTGTGCCCGGAAAACGGCACGCCGGCGTCGCAGATGATGCCTTTGTGCACCGGCGCGGTGACCATGCCGGCAAACTCGCCGGACTTGCAGCCGGCGATGGCCCGGTCGAGCACGTCGAGCACGTAGCGGGCGTTGGCTGCATCGAGGCGCCCGGGCACGGCCTTGGTGGCCATTGGCACGTGGAGCACCTCGAGGGCGCCGGGGCGGGGGGCTGCGTCAGGGGCGTAGTCGACGATGTCGAGCGCCGGCTCGACGGCGTGGATGCGCGCCGCGATCATCGCGCGGTCACCCAGCACGACCAGGCGCGCCGGCCATTCGCGACGCGGCAGGGCGGCACACAGGTCAGGGCCGATACCGGCTGGTTCGCCGCTGGTAATGGCGAGGATGGGGAGGGGCATGATGGTGGGGAACGAGGAGGTCAGGGGGCAATGATCGCAGCGAATGCGCCGGCGATGCAGAGTCGGGATGTTTTACGCTTGCCGCGGTGGCGACGCAGCGCGCGAGGAGCGAGGCCTTCTCACCCTCACTCCTCGCGCCTTTCCGGTTTTACTGCTCTTCGAGACGGTATTCAACGTAGGCCCGGTCGCGGAGCTGACGCAGCCAGTCCTGGTAGGCTTCGTCGCCCTTGCGCTCGCGCAGGGCATTGCGGGCCGCGGCACGCTTGCGGTCGTCAGAGATATCCTGAACGCGGCGTTCTTCGACGAGGATCAGGTGCCAGCCAAAGGGTGACTGGACAGGCTGGCTGACTTCGCCGGGCTTGAGGGCATCCATCGCCTGCTCGAACTCGGGCACGGTGTCGGCCGGGTAGATCCAGCCCAGGTCGCCACCCTTGGCGGCCGAAATGTCGGCCGAGTGCTGCCTGGCGAGTTCGGCAAAGTTGGCGCCACCCTGCACGACCCGCTCGCGCAGATCGGTGAGGCGCCGGCGGGCATCGGCGTCGGAAACCACTTCGCTGGTCTTGATGAGGATGTGGCGGGCGCGGGTCTGCTGGACCTGGGTTGCCGCCGCGGAGTGGCTGCCGCCCTTGCGATCCATCACCTTGACGATGTGAAAGCCGGCCGCACTTCTCAGGATGGGCGTTGCCTCGCCAGGCTTGAGGCTGGTGACGGCTTCGGCAAACACGCCCGGCAGGCGCTCGGCGCTGCGCCAGCCGAGATTGCCGCCGGACAGGGCGTCCGGCGCGTCGGAATAGCTGGCAGCGAGCTTGTCGAAGGCTTCGCCGCGGGCCACCCGGGCGGCCACGTCCTCGGCCTTGGCGCGCAGGCGGGCAAGCTGTTCGGGGCTCGCCCCTTCGGGCGCGCGGAACAGAATGTGGGCGAGGTTGTACTCTTCCTGCCCGACCACGTTCTCGGGATTGGCGAGGAAATTATTCACCTCGGCGTCGGAAATGACGATCCGGCCTTCCACTTCGCGCTCACGCACGCGGGTCAGGAGGATCTCGTTGCGGACTTCCTCGCGGAAGCGCTCCCAGGTGATTCCGTCCCGCTCGAGGGCCTTGCGGAAGTCGGTCATCGACAGCTTGTTGTTGTCGGCGATGCGCCCGAGAGCCCGGTCGAGGGTGACGTCATCGACCCGCAGCGAGGTTTCGTTGGCGAGCTGGATCTGAAGGCGTTCCATGATCTGGCGTTCGAGCACCTGGCGTTCGAGCACGTCGGCCGGCGGCAGTGGCGTGCCCTGGCGCGAGAGCTGGCGCGTGACCTGCCCGACCCGCAGGCGCAGATCGGAACGGGTGATGACCTCGCTGTTCACGACCGCCACGATCCGATCCACTTCCATCGGGCCATCGGCGGCAAGGGCTGAGCTGGCGAACAGGGATACGGCCAGCAGGGTGACAATGAGTTTCATGGTGCGGGGCTTGTCTTTCAGAAATCGTCGTCTTGGCCGACGAAAGGCGTGGAACCGTCGTTGATCTTCCCATACCCGGGCACGCTGCGCTTGAGCATGTTCAAGGGGCTGGAGCCGATGCTGCCGGCGCCGCTGAACTCGAGCTGGAAGAAGAAGGAGCGACTGACGTCGTTGGTACTGGTGGTGATGTGCTGGATGACGCTGCGGAATACC
The DNA here is from genome assembly GCF_030157465.1 of Zoogloea sp. GTDB lineage: Bacteria > Pseudomonadota > Gammaproteobacteria > Burkholderiales > Rhodocyclaceae > Zoogloea. The sequence continues at coordinate 7,280 of NZ_JAOAUU010000063.1, read as the reverse complement.
CAGCAGCCGCCGTTGTACTCGAGCCCGGCAATGCCCTGGGTCAGGCGATGGTCGCGCAGGTTGCGATTGTAGCGACCGACGCCGTGCCAGTTACCGATCAGGGGCCACTGGCCGGTGATGTCGAGGTCACGAAAACCGTCTGGGGAGCCTGGCACGGTGGAGTAGTTGCGCCGATAGCGCCAGCTCACGCCCAGGGATTGGGCGTAGGCGGGCTGGAAGCGCACGCCGACGTTGAAGCGCTCGGTCCAGTTGTCCCGCGGGTTGTATTGCCAGGCCGTGTCGAACTGGGTCTTGGGGGCAAAGGTGGCGCTGAAGGCAGCCAGAAAGTCGGCTTCCTTGCTGGTGCGCACGGGAGTGTAGGAGTTCAGCGCAACACGCTGGTCGACCAGGTAGTAGCGCTGGCCGATGGCGGCCCGGATCTTTTCGGCACCGGTATCCGGATCGATGATGCGGGTCTGGAGGGCCGTGGTGACCTGGTTGGCATTGGAGATGCGGTCGCCGCCGGTGTACACGTTTTCGGCAAAGATCTGCGCGAAGTTGAAGTCGTAGAAGCCGGAGTCGAAGTTGGGGTATTTCGACTGGTCGCGGTAAGGCACGTAAAGGTAATAGACCCTCGGTTCCAGGGTCTGGATGTAATCCTTGCCGGCGAAGTTCGTGTCGCGCTCGAAGGTGACGCCGCTATCCACCGAGACGATGGGCAGGACGCGGGTCAGGGTTTCGTCGCCGACGGTATCGCTGCGACGGGTGAGGTCGTAGCGGGTGGCGTGCAGGCCCACCTTGGGGGTGATGTAGAACGCGGAGGTCTGCAGCGGCAGCGAAAGCTGGGGGTAAAAGCTGAGACGGCGCCCTTCGGTGAGGGTCGGGTGGCTGAAATCGACGAATTCGCTGGCCAGCTGGAAGGTGGTGCCGCCAAAGACTTCCGGGCGGTTGGCGGTGAGCGTGAGCTGGGGCAGGCGCTTGTAGGGCTCGCCAACCTTCACGTTGGTCTTGGGATCCTGCAGGGTCTGGAAGGACTGCAGCATGCCGGTGGCCGTCCACCAGCCGCCGCCCGAGTAGGCGATCGCGCCCTGGCGCGGGAGGTTGACCTGTGAGGTCAGGGCCAGCCGGGTACTCAGGTCGATGAAGTAGCGCGGATCGGAAACCCCAGCAAAATCAATGTTGCCGGACCAGCCGCTGCCGAAATCCTGGCTGTGGCGCACCGAGCCGGCGTAGCGGCTGCGCTGCTCGACCTGGTCGTTCGGCAGGTATTCGAGGTAGGTGATGCCCTTGTACTGAGGCGTGATGTAGCGCGCCTCGTTACGCAGCTGCACGCCGCGCAGCCCCATGTAGCGCACCGTCAGGGTGTCGTCGTAATTGGGCGCGAGGTTGAAATAATACGGAATCGAGAGATCGATACCGGCCTTGTTCGACGTGCCGAAGGTGGGCGACAGCACACCCGAGCGGCGCTGGTCGGCAAGCGGAAAATCAGCCCACGGCAGGTAGCCCAGCGGCAGGCCCTTGAACACCAGCGTGCCGCCTTTGGCCTCGCCGATCTCCCGGTCGTAGTCGAGTTCGAGTTCGTTGGCGCGGAGGTACCAGTCGGGTTGATCCGGCTTGCAGCTGGTCCAGGTGCCATTGAGGAAGCGGAACTGGTTTTCCCCTTCGAGCACCAGGGAATCCGCCGAGCCATGCCCGGTGAGCGGCTGTTGCGAGCGCGGCACCGACTGGTTGGGCAGCAGATACTGCCCCGGCGGCGCCGGACGCGGCGGGCGACTGATCACATAGCTGGGCGAATCGAAAACGCCGACCTGCTCGCCGACCTTCATGCGCGCATGGGGGCCGCTCATCGTGTCGGTGCCGCGGATGACCTGCACATTACCGGTGGCATCGACCTCGTCGGTCTGCTCGAAATAATGAAGCTTGTCACCCAGAAAGCGGGTGTTGTCGCGGATGAGTTCGGCGGAGCCTTCGGCGATCGCGTCCACATCCTGGCGACCAGAAACCTTTGCGGCAACGATCCGCGTGGAGCCCGGCGGGGCAGGCTCGGGTGGCGCGGCGGCGCTGACAGGGCGTGCCGCCTTGCCGGCCGGCCGGACGCCTGCCGCGGCCCGAGCCGGCGCAGGCGTGGCCGAAGCCGGCCTTGCCACGGGCGCAGGCGCCGCCGATGGCGCGCGGCCGAGCAGTGCGGACGGAACCACAAAGGGAGGAAGAACCTCGGCACCCGCACGCCCCCAAAGGGCGAACAAGGCGATGGACAAGAAGCGTAATTGCGTACGTGGTTTCATCCCGGGACTGGAACCAGCCGGCGAGCCGACCGCGTGGTTTGATAAACTGCGCGATTTTACACGAACGCATCTCAGACTCCCGTGGAACGACGCCAACAACTCCAGTCCTGGATCGCCGCCGAATTTCCCGGCCGCGCCTTCGAACTCGCCCCGGCCAGTGCCGACGCCAGCTTCCGGCGTTACTTCCGGCTTACATTCGCTGACGATCCCGTTTCGCTGATCGTCATGGATGCCCCGCCCAGCCACGAAGACTGCCGCCCCTACATCAAGGTGGCCGGGCTCTTCGGTGCCGCCGGCGCCCACGTGCCACAGGTCATCCGGAAAAATCTCGAGGAAGGTTTCCTGCTGCTGTCCGACCTCGGCAGCACCACCTATCTGCAGGCCCTCACCAAGGACAACGCCCACAATCTTTACGCCGACGCCCTCGGTGCGCTGATCTGCATCCAGAACGCCAGCCAGCCCGGCGTGCTGCCCGAGTACGACCGCGAAATGCTGATGCGCGAGCTGGAGCTCTTTCCGGTGTGGTACGTGTCCCGCCACAAGGGCGTCACCCTCACCGAAGAGCAAACCCGGCAGCTCTACGAGATTTTCGACAGCATCCTCGACGTTAACCTTGCCGAGCCCAAGGTCTTCGTCCATCGCGACTACCACAGCCGCAACCTGATGCTTTCCGAGCCCAACCCCGGCGTGCTCGATTTCCAGGACGCGGTGTATGGGCCCATGAGCTACGACCTCGCCTCGCTGTTCAAGGACGCCTACATTCACTGGGAAGAAGATTTCGTCCTCGACATGCTGGCCCGTTACTGGGAAACCGCCCGCGCCCTGGGGCTGCCGGTACGCGAGGATTTCGCCGAATTCCACCGTGACTACGAATGGATGGGCGTGCAGCGCCACATCAAGGTGCTCGGCATCTTCGCCCGCCTCTATCACCGCGACGGCAAGGACGGTTACCTCAAGGACATGCCGCTGGTCCTCCATCACCTGCGCAAGACCTGCGAGCGCTACAACCAGCTCCGGCCGCTGATGCGCCTGCTCGAAGAGCTTGAGCCGACCGTCACCGAAGTCGGTTTCTCGTTCTGAGCGCCCGGCCATGAAAGCGATGATCCTTGCCGCCGGCCGCGGCGAACGCATGCGCCCGCTCACCGACACCTGCCCCAAGCCGCTGCTGGTGGCGGGCGGCAAGCCATTGATTGTCTGGCACATCGAACGCCTGGCCGCGGCAGGCATCACCGAGCTGGTCATCAACCACGCCCACCTCGGGCAGATGATCGAGGCCGCGCTGGGCGACGGCGGCGCCTTCGGGGTGCGCATTGCGTATTCGCCAGAGGGCAAGGCGCTGGAAACCGCCGGCGGCATCGCCCGCGCCCTGCCTCTGCTCGGCGATGCGCCCTTCCTGGTGGTGAATGGCGACGTCTTCTGCGACGCCGACCTGGCCGCGCTGTGCCGGGCGGCGGAATCCCTTTGCGTCGACGGCCCGCTTGCCCACCTGATCCTCGTCGCCAACCCGGCCCACCATCCGGGTGGCGACTTCGGCCTTCACCCCGACGGCCTGATCCGCGACGCAGGCGGCGAGCGCCTCACTTTCGCCGGCCTCGGCGCCTACCACCCGGCCCTGTTCGCCGGCCTGTCGCCCGACGAACCGGCCAAGCTGGCCCCGCTGTTGCGCGCCGCGATGGCGGGTGAGCATGTCACCGCCGCCCGCCTCGACGGCCACTGGGTCGATGTGGGCACGCCCGAACGCCTCGCCGAACTGGACGCTCGCCTGCGCGCCGGCTGATCCACGCAACGCCGGCGCCGGCGGCCGGCCACCCTGAAAGCCTGTCGCCCCCGAACTGATTGCGCCATGTCAAGGCAGGGCTGCGCAATCGGCATAAAGTTGAACAAGGCTGCGGCAGATCCATTCGGCCTGGCCTGACAACTCATCAACGGGAGGCCGGAAATGAAAAACCATCATTTGCGCATCATTCTCCTGAGCGTTGCCGTGGCAATCCTGTCGGCCTGCGGCGGCGGAGGAGGCTCCTCGGGCCCGGCAGTACGCGCGGCCCTGCCCCGGATTGTCGAAGACACTGTTCCCGCCGGAGAGCGTCTCGACCTGCGCAGTCGCAACTATTTTCCGGCCGCAACGGGCGACACCTGGACCTACTCCTTCGTCCAGGGCGGAGCGGGCGTCGGCACCGTTACGCGCAGCGTGTCGAGCGTCAGCGGCAACGAGTTCACCATCGCCGAGGCGGGCTTCGGCACTACCGAATACACGAACTACCGGCGCAGCACCGAAGGCCTCGTGCAAGTCGACCTGATGGGCGATTCGGTATCCGCAGCCGCCCGCGCCCTGATCGGCGAAATCCTGGAGTTCGCCGAGCCGTTCTATCCGGTGGGCGGCACGCGCCGCAGCGTCCGCCAGGGGGACTGGAGCAGCGACGAAGACGGCGACGGCATCAACGAGAGCTTCCGTCTGGAACTCACCCAGCAACTGGTGGGCCTGGAAACCGTCAGCCTGCCCCTCGGCAGCGCCGAAACGGCGCATTTTCGCACCGTCATGGCGCTGACCCTGTCACCGTCGAAACCGAGCGAAACGCCCTACACGATCAGCGCCACCGAGGAAACCTGGTGGGCGCCGGGCATCGGGCTGATACGCGCGGACCGCTCGGCCGTCGACGCCCTGAACACGAGCGTGATCGCGCCCTATTCGCTGCAGATCACCGGCGGCCAGGTTGGCGGCTCCACGCTGTTCGTGGCCCCGCCGGATGGCACCCTCAACAAGATCACCCTGACCCACAACGCCCTGGTCTTCGACGCCGGCCGCAATCGCTACTATGCGTCCATTCCTGGCAGCGTGCCGGGCAACGGCAATCGCATCGCCACCATCGATGCGAGCAGCGGCGCGGTCAGCTACTCGGCGGCAGTCGGGGCCGAACCCTTCGCGCTGGCCATGACTGCCGATGGCAGCGCGCTTTACGTCGGCCTCAACGGCAGCGGGGATGTGGTCAAGCTGAGCCTGCCGGGTACGGCCGAGCAGTGGCGCACCCGCTTGCCGAACGACGCTTTCTACGGCCAGTTCCAGGCCGAGCAGATCGCCGCCAACCCGACCAATCCGGACGTCGTCGCCGTCTCGCTGATCCGCCCGAACCTCAGTCCCCGGCACGGTGGCGTGGCGCTGATCGACGGAGGCGTCCTGCAGCCCCGGATCACCCAGCCGCATACCGGGAGCAACCTGATCGCCTTCGATTCCGCCGGGCAATACGTGTATGGCTACAACAACGAAAGCACCGAGTACGGGCTGCGCAAGATCGAAGTCCGCGTGGATGGCCTGGTCGAGCTCTTCACCGTCACCACCAGCGGCGGATACACACCGCGCTCGCTCGACTGGTCGCCCCAGGGCATCGTGCTCGAACGGACGCTTTACCGCGCCTCCGATCTCGCCCAGCTCGGCACCGTCAACACTCTGGCCAGCCCCGCCGGTTGCCGCGCGCACAGCGTGCCGAATCGCCTGGTGTGCTTCTACACCGCGCCGGGCAACGGCGGTGACGGACGCCTGGCGCTTGTGGATGCAAGCAGCTTCGTGATCCAGGCCACCCCGGCCTACCTCCTGTCGAGCAACCAGGAAGCCCCGTCGCAACTCGTCGCCGGAGCCGCCGGCCAGGTGGCCCTGCGCTTCGGCGCGACCTACTGGCAATCCCCCGCCACGGCGTTGTGGCTCTTCAGCAGCGCCATGCTCCAGTAAAACCTCACCCGCATCCGGTCGGATTTCAAGCCGGCCGGATGCCTCTGCCGTCACCTGCATACCACCTCCTGCGCGTACAGGACGGCTGCGCGAACGGATTGCCACCGGGCGGCGTTCAGTCATATCCTCGGATGCTTGCCCGGCCGAACCGGGACTTTGCCCGCAATCGCATCCGACACCCTCGCACCAGGCCACCGCCCCATGCCCATCGACATCGCCCCCTTCCAGGCCCGCCGCGCCCGCCTGCTCGCCACCATGCAGGCCGCCGGCGGTGGCGTCGCGATCATTCCGACCGCGCCGGAACGCTTGCGCAACCGCGACACCTCCTACGCCTACCGTTTCGACAGCTACTTCTATTACCTCACCGCCTTCCGCGAGCCCGAGGCGGTGCTGGTGCTGGTGGCCGGGGACACGCCGCGCAGCATCCTGTTCTGCCGCACCAAGGACATGGAACGGGAAATCTGGGACGGCTACCGCTTCGGGCCCGACGCCGCGCGGGAAGCCTTTGGTTTCGACGAGGCCCGGCCGATCGCCGAACTCGACGAGCAACTCGGCCTTCTGCTGGCCAACCAGCCGGCCATCTTCCACTCGGTGGGTTATGAGCCCGAATGGGACCGCCGCGTCGCCGAGGCCCTCAACCGCGTCCGCGCCCAGGCCCGCACCGGCTGCCACGCCCCGAGCCAGATCCGCGACGTGCGCAGCCTCATCGACGAAATGCGCCTCGTGAAGGACGCCGCCGAGATCGCCACCATGCGCCGCGCCGCTGAAATCTCGGCCGGCGCCCACCGCCGCGCCATGCGCACCGCCCGCCCCGGCGCCTTCGAGTACGAAGTCGAAGCCGAACTGATCCACGAATTTCGCCGCCACGGCAGCCAGGCCCCGGCCTACACCTCCATCGTTGCCAGCGGCCCCGGCGCCTGCGTGCTGCACTACATCGAAAACGACCGCCAGATGCAGGACGGCGAGCTGCTCTTGATCGACGCCGGTTGCGAACTCGATGGCTACGCCTCCGACATCACCCGCAGTTTCCCGGTGAATGGCCGTTTCAGCGGGCCGCAGAAGGCCGTCTACGAACTCGTCCTCGCCGCCCAGGCCGCCGCCATCGCCGAGATTCGCCCCGGCGCCAGCTGGAACGCCGGCCACGACGCCGCCACCCGCGTGCTCACCCAGGGTTTCATCGACCTGGGCCTGATCAAAGGCAGCCTCGACGACGCCATCGAATCCGGCAGTTACCGCCAGTTCTACATGCACCGCACCGGCCACTGGCTGGGCCTCGACGTGCACGACGCCGGCGA
>NZ_JAOAUU010000062.1 GCF_030157465.1 Zoogloea sp. | reverse complement strand
CGGCTTCGAGGTTGGACAGGGCGATCTTGTAGCCTTCGCCTTCCTTGCCGAGCAGCGCCGAGGCGGGCACGCGGCAGTTCTCGAAGACGATCTGGCAGGTGTCGGAGGCGTGCTGGCCCATCTTGCGTTCGATGCGGGCGACGCTGTAGCCGGGCGTGGCGGTGGGCACCAGGAAGCAGGAGATGCCCCGCTTGCCGGCGGCCTTGTTGGTGACGGCGAAGACGATGGCCATGTCGGCGTACTTGCCGGTGGTGATGTAGTGCTTGACGCCGTTGATCACGAAATCGTCACCGTCGCGGTCGGCGCGGGTGGTGATGGCCGAGGCGTCGGAGCCGGTGTGGGGTTCGGTCAGGCAGAAGCAGCCGAGCTTTTCGCCGCGGGCCAGGGGCTTTAGCCATTCTTCCTTCTGGGCGTCGGTGCCGTACTTGTTGGTGATGCCGCAGGGCAGCGAATTCTGCACGCTGACGATGGTGGAGGTGGCGCCGTCGCCGGCGGCGATTTCTTCCAGCGCGAGCACCAGCGACATGTAATCCATGCCGGCACCGCCCCATTCTTCGGGCACGCACATGCCGAGGGCGCCGAGTTCGCCGAGCTCCTTGAGGGCCTGGGCCGGGAAGGTGCTGTTGCGATCCCATTCCGCGGCGAAGGGCGCGAGGCGCTCCTGGGCAAAGGCGCGGAGGGAGTCGCGGATCATTTCCTGTTCTTGGGTGAGGATCATGTTTGTCTCTTGATGATGGGTTCGGCCGCGGGCGATGGCGTGGCGGGCGGCGCGGGTGTCGGGTTACGCTGCGCTAACCCGACCTACGGGGATGCGGGTGATGCGTAGGTCGGGTTAGCCCGCAGGGCGTAACCCGACGCATGCCACTTAGAGCATCTCGACGGCGAGGGCCGTTGCTTCGCCGCCGCCGATGCAGAGGCTGGCGATGCCCTTCTTGCCGCCGGTTTTTTGCAGGGCGCCCAGCAGCGTGACGATGATGCGGGCACCGGAGGCGCCGATGGGGTGGCCGAGGGCGCAGGCGCCGCCGTGGATGTTCACCTTGGCGTGGTCGAGCTTGAGGTCACGGATGGCGGCCATGGTGACCACGGCGAAGGCTTCGTTGATTTCCCACAGGTCCACGTCGGCGGTGGTCCAGCCGGTCTTGGCCAGCACCTTCTGCATTGCGCCGACCGGGGCGGTGGCGAAGAGGGCGGGCTGGTGGGCGTGGGTGCTGTGGCCGACGATTTTGGCTAGCGGCTTCAAGCCCTTCGCGGCGGCGGTGGAGGCGCGCATCATCACCAGCGCGGCGGCGCCGTCGGAGATGGAGCTGGAGTTGGCCGGGGTTACGGTGCCGTCCTTCTTGAAGGCCGGCTTGAGGCTGGGGATCTTGTCGATGTTGGCCTTGGGCGGCTGCTCGTCGCTGGCGATGGTCACGTCGCCCTTGCGGCCGGAAATGGTGACGGGGACGATTTCCCACGCGAAGGAGCCATCCTTGATTGCCGCCTGGGCGCGGGTGGTGGACGTGATGGCGTAGGCGTCCTGCTCTTCGCGAGTGAAGCCGTAGGCGCCGGCGCATTCTTCGGCAAAGGTGCCCATCAGGCGGCCCTTGTCGTAGGCGTCTTCGAGGCCGTCGAGGAACATGTGATCGAAGATCTGGCCGTGGCCGAGGCGGTAGCCGCCGCGGGCCTTGGGCAGGATGTAGGGGGCGTTGGTCATGGATTCCATTCCGCCCGCGATCATCACGTCGTTGGTGCCGGCGACAAGCAGGTCGTGGGCCAGCATGGTGGCCTTCATGCCCGAGCCGCACATTTTATTGACCGTGGTGCAGCCGGCCGACAGCGGCAGGCCGGCGGCGAGGGCGGCCTGGCGGGCGGGTGCCTGGCCGAGGCCGGCGGGCAGCACACAGCCGAAGATCACTTCCTCGACAGCTTCGGCCGACATGTCGGCGCGCTCGACGGCGGCCTTGATGGCCACGCCGCCCAACTGGGGCGCGGTGAGGCTGGCGAAGTCGCCCTGGAAGCCGCCCATCGGGGTGCGGACTGCGGAGACGATGACGATCGGATCGTTGGTGGTGGTCATGAAGGAAAACCTTTCTTGAATTCGGGTGGGGTGCGCAAGAAGCGAAGGGGCGCGACCCACTGGTCGCCGCCCCGGGCGTGGTTCTTACTTGGCGGCCATGCGGATGGCGCCGTCGAGGCGGATGACTTCGCCGTTCAGGTAGCTGTTGCTGAAGATGTGCTCGACCAGCGCGGCAAACTCGGCCGGCTTGCCCATGCGGGAGGGGAAGGGAACCATCTTGCCGAGGGCGTCCTGAACGTCGGCGGGCATGCCGAGGAGCATCGGGGTTTCCATGATGCCGGGGGCGATGGTCATCACGCGGATGCCGGTGCGGCACAGTTCGCGGGCGATCGGCAGGGTCATGGCGACGACGCCGCCCTTGGATGCCGCGTAGCCGGCCTGGCCGAGCTGGCCGTCGAAGGCGGCCACCGAGGCGGTGCTGACGATCACGCCGCGTTCGCCGCCGGCGTTGGCTTCGTTCTTGTTCATGATCTCGGCGGCGAGCCGGATCATGTTGAAGCTGCCGATCAGGTTGATGGTGATCGTGCGGGTGAAGGATTCCAGCTTGTGCGGGCCTTCACGGCCGACGATCTTCTCGGCGGGGGCGATGCCGGCACAGTTCACCAGCCCGCGCAGCGTGCCCATTTCGACGGCCGCGGCGAAGGCGCCTTTGGCGCTGTCTTCATTGGTCACGTCGGTGGCGACGAAGCGCGCATTGGCGCCCAGTTCGGCAGCCAGCGCTTCGCCGGCTTCCTTGTTCACGTCGGCCAGCACGGCCTTGCCGCCTGCCGCGACGATCATCCGCGCGGTGGCTGCGCCAAGGCCGGAACCGCCGCCGGTCACCACGAATACGTTGCCCTTGATCTCCATGAAGCTCTCCTGATTGCTGTCGGTGAATGGGTTGCCCGCGGGGGCTCGATGTGTGGCGCAGTCTAGGGCCTCGCCCGGCTGGCCTCCATGCCATAAACGCTCAATGTGAATGATAGAATTTGCCATATTGCGGCGCCGCAAAACGGCTCTTTCGGCCCTCGGCCGTCGCATGACTTTTTCCGGTTTCCACATGCCCCTGCTGCGCGATCGTACATCCGATAAAGGCACCATCTCCATCGGCTTCGTCCAGGAAGCGCTGGTCGGCGTGCGCGAGCGGGGCTTCGATGCCCTCGATCTGCTCAATCGCGCCGGCATTTCGCCCGAACTCCTCAACGCCCCGCAGGCGCGGGTGTCGTCGGCGCACTTCGGCTTGCTGTGGCACCTGATCGCCGAGGCGATGGACGACGAGTTTTTTGGCATGGACAGCCACCCGATGAAGGCCGGCAGCTTCACGCTGCTGTGCCACAGCGTGATCCACTGCGACACCCTGGAGCGGGCCTTGCGCCGGGCGCTGCGCTTCTTTCGCCTGATCCTCGACGACATGGAAGGCGAGCTGCAGGCCAATGGCGAAACCGCCCGGGTGGTGATCAGGGAGCGCCACTCCGAGCCGGGGCGGGCCTTTGCCTGCGGCACCTTCCTGATCATGCTGCACGGCCTTGCCTGCTGGCTGGTGGGGCGGCGGATTCCGCTGGATTCGGCGCGCTTTCGCTGCGCCGAGCCCGCTTACAGCCCCGAGTGGCGGGTGCTGTTTTCACCCGACCTGCGTTTTGGCGAGCCGGAAACCGCGATTGCCTTTCCGGCTGAATTCCTGGCCATGGCCAATGTGCAGAACGAGCGCACGATGAAGGTTTTCCTGCGCAGTGCGCCGGCCAACTTCCTCGTCAAATACCGCAACAGCGACGGTCTCGTGGCGCGCATCCGCCGCCAGTTGCGACACATCCCGCCCGATACCTGGCCGGATTTCGAAACCCTGGCCCAGCAGCTCCACAGCTCGGTGTCGACCCTGCGCCGTCACTTGCTGGATGAAGGTCAGTCCTATCAGTCGATCAAGGACGATCTGCGCCGCGATCTGGCCATCAGCCAGTTGTGCCATTCAGAGAAGTCGGTGCTCGACATCGCCCTCGACCTGGGCTTTGCCGAGGCCAGCGCCTTTCACCGGGCTTTCAAGAAATGGACCGGCGCCCGGCCGGGCGAATACCGGCGGGCGCTGGCGGGGCAATAAAAAAGGCTATGTCACCGTTACCTGTGGAATCTTTGCTTCAGTTGCAGGTACGTTGCTTTGCCTGTGTGGGGGCGACTTGTAGGGGCGACTTCAGTCGCCCATCCACGCGTTGAATCACGGGCAAGCCGTTGACCCGGAGTCCGCGGGCGACTGAAGTCGCCCCTACATGGTCCCTGGATCGTCGGGTTAATGCATTTCCACAGACAACGATGACAGAGCCATAAAAAACGGCAACAATCCAGGCCGGATTGTTGCCGTTTTTGCGACCGCTGCCGCCGGGGCGGGTCAGCCGCCCAGGTTGGTGGCCGCCAGCGCGGCCAGCCAGCCGCCGGCCACGACACCGGCCGGAAAGAGCAGGCGGGTGCGGGTGGGCAGGTTGCGGCTTTCGATGCGGCGATAGAACTGCTCGCCGCCGGCAATGCTCAGGGCCAGTGCGGTGACCATTCCGATGGCGTTGATGACCGGGTTGGCGGGGAAGAAACCGCTGACCGCGGCGTTCACCAGCAGGCTGATCGGAAAGTGCACCAAAAAAACCGAGTACGAAATCTGGGCCAGGCGGCCGACTGCCGCCGGCAGCGGCAGGGTGTAAAGCAGGCCGCTCCGCGCCGACAGGCCGAGAAAGAGCATCACGCCTGTGGCCACGGCGATGCGCTCGCGGAAATCCACCGCCAGCGCGGCCAGTGCGACCAGCGTGAGGGCGGCCAGCCACAGCCCGGAGCGGCGCTGGCGAACAGCCCAGCCGGCGAGAATGCCCAGCCCGAAGGCGCCGAAGAAGTAGAGCGCGGTTTCGTCCCAGAGGGCATCGCGGTTGAAGCCGAACAGGGAGGCGAGGGTCATGCCGATGACCAGCAGCGGCGCCAGGGCCTGCAGGGCGGGGCGCGCGCCGGAAAGGCGGCCGGGCAGCCACATCAGCAGCACGGCCAGCGCGAAGAGCTGGAAGTCGATGGCCACGTACCACACGCCGGCCGACAGGGCTTCCTGGTCGAGCAGGTCGTGCAGCAGCAGCACGTGGGCGAGCAGCTGGCCGAGGTCGGGCGGATCGGAAATCGAGCGGTGATCCATCCAGACTGCGGCCACGGCTGAACAGGCGATGGCCAGCAGCAGGGCGGCCGAATAGGGCACCACGAGGCGCGTGTAACGCTGGAACAGCAGGTTGAGCGGCGTCTGGATTGCGGCGCCGCCGAGCGGGCCGAACTTGGCTGCGAACAGGAAGCCGGAGGTGACCAGGAAAACCTGCACGGCCATGCGGGCGTATTCGAACAGGAAGTCGATGACGCCGGGCGCCAGTGGCTTGGCCACGTCGGCCATGGGGCCGTAGAAGGCCAGGTGGTGCAGGACGATCAGCACGCAGGCGGTGGCCTTGAGGGCGTCCACGGCGGGCATTCTTGAAGCTTCACGGCGCATGATGTTTGCGCATCCTCCGGAGCAGAAATCGGTGCCCGACGCGGGCCGGCCGGCAAGCAGGCGGGCCGTGGTTGCGAAATGGTGCACTGCAGCAGCCGGGCGAAAGCCGGAAATTATACTCCCTGGATGCGAGCTGCGGGCCGATCGGAAGGGGGCTTCCGGGCAATTCACCACTTCTCCGGGGCGCGGGTGTGGATTTGTTCATGCCCGCCGAGAAGGGCCGGATGCGTCGGTGTCTGGTGGCGAAACTGTTGATTTTTCCGGCAGGTCCGGACGCCGACGACGCCCGGACCCGGTCCGTCAGGCTAGAGTTTTTTATGCGTACCGTCGCACAGGGGCGGGGTGGCGCTGTGCTTGCAGCCGCAGAAGTACACCGTGCCCGATGCGTCCGGCGTGTACTTCAGCGGCGTGAATTCGGAGCCCTTGTGGCTGCCGTCGCAGAAGGGTTGCTTTGCGCTCTTGCCGCAGGCACACCACCGGTAAGTCTGGCCGGCCTCCACGTCAACCGGGTAGGGGGCTTTTTGCGCGATAAGGGGTTCGGGCATGTTTTTCTCCGTGGAAAAAAGAAAAGCGGCAAGGCATCGCCCCACCGCTTTCCAGTCTAGTCCCGAATTCCGGCACTGAGCCGGCGATCAACTCATGCCCGTCAGTGGCGGCTCTGGATTTCTTCGATGTAACCCTGCATGCCGGTGCGGATGTTGGCCGCGTTGCCTTCGTCGGTGTCGATGTGCATGGCCAGCCGGTAGGCCGGGTTCACGCGCACCACCACGTCGCCGAAGATCAGCTCGCGTTCGCCTTCGACGCGCACGCGCACGATGTACTTGTCGCGCACGCGAAAACGCAGGGCGTCTTCCGGGGTCATGTGGATGTGCCGCTGGGCGCAGATCACGCCGCGCTCGATGGCGGTGGAGCCGTACGGGCCTTCGAGGGTGATGCCGGGCGTGTTGGCGAGGTCGCCCGATTCGCGGATCGGGGGCTGGATGCCGACCTTGAACTGCTCGGTCATGGCGATTTCGACCTGGGTTTCCTTGCGGGTCGGGCCGAGCACGCGAACATTGGCGATGCGCCCCTTGGGGCCGACGAGGTGCACCTTCTCGGCGCAGGCAAACTGGCCGGGCTGGGACAGTTCGTGTTCCGGCGTGAGCTGGTGGCCGGGGCCGAAGAGCTTTTCCACGTCGGATTGCGACAGGTGCACGTGGTGGGCGGAAATCTCGACGGGGATCGGCGCGTCGGCCTGGTCTTCCTTCATCTCGAGGATGAGTTCGTTGCGCTCGATGGCGCGCAGGGTTTCCCAGGCCACCAGGCGCTCGTCGTCATTGTTGATGACGAGAATGGTGACCGGCGAGTCGTCGGCCGAGATGATCGCGAAATCCGCCACGTTGCCGAGGTTGCGGTTCTTTTCCTCGTCGAGCTTGATGCCCATGTAGCCGAGGCCCTGGCAGGCCAGGCTGCGCACTGCGGCACTGGTTTCGCCGATGTCGCCGGTGAAGGCCAGCACGTCGATGCCGCCCATCGCCGCCACGTAGGCGCCGATGTTCTTGCGCACCTGGTAGCAGAAGGCCTTGTGGGCCAGCAGGGCGCGGTGATGGCCGTCGCTGGCGGCGTTCTCGATGTCGTGGATGTTGCTGGAAATGCCGGAAATGCCCTTGAGGCCGCTCTCGGTATTGATCAGCGTGGACAGCGCGTCGGGCGACATCTTGTGGTGTTCAAGGAGGTGGATCATCACCGCCGGGTCGATGCTGCCGGAGCGGCTCGGCATGATCAGGCCGTCGGTGGGCGTCATGCCCATGCTGGTGTCCACCGAGCGGCCGTGGTCGATGGCGCACAGGGAGGCGCCGATGCCCAGGTGACAGGAGACGATTTCGAGCTCACCCAGCGGGCGCTGCAGCACTTCGGCCGACTTCAGCGAAACATAGCGGTGCGAGGTGCCGTGAAAGCCGTAGCGGCGGATTCCGTCCTGCTTGTAGAGGTCGTAGGGCAGGCCGTACAGATAGGCGTAGGGCGGCAGCGTCTGGTGGAAGGCGGTGTCGAAGACGGCCACGTGGGGCACGCCGGGCAGCTGCTTCATGGCCTCGCGGATGCCATCCACGTTCACCGGGTTGTGCAGCGGTGCGAAGACCGACAGGGCTTCGATGTCGGCGATGACGGCCGGCGTGATAACCACCGAGCTGGCGAACTTGCTGCCGCCATGCACGACGCGGTGGCCGACGGCGCTCACGTCCTGCGGGTGGAAGGCGAAGGCCTCGCCGAGCAGGCTGGTCGATTCCTGCATCACGGCGAACAGCTCGGTGATGGGGAAGCGGGGCCGCTCGAAGCTGCGGGTCTGGGTGCCGACGGTGACGCTGATGCGCGCGGCCGCGGGTTCGGTGTTGTCGATGATGCCGTGGACGTCGGAGCCGAGGTCGTGGGTATCGTAGATGCCGAAGTGGATCTGGCTGATGCCGACGTTGAGCACCAGCACCTTGCCCGGCGCGTGGGTGATCAGCGACAGGGCGTAGGGGTCATCGGCCCAGGCCACGTCGCGGGCCTGGGTGTTGCCGGCATCCGCCGTCATGGCGCGGGTGCGTTCGGCCAGGATGCGCGAGAGCAGGGCGACGGCCTTCGGGTTGGTCAGGATGTAGGTGTGGAAGACCGATTCCGGAATCAGCAGCACGAAGCAGCGGTTGCCCGCGATGACGTCGGCGCTCACGGGGTCGCCGGTCAGGATCGACAGGGTGCCGAAGACATCGCCCGGGCCGAGCTGGCTGATGACGGTGCGGGTGCCGGTCTTGTCGGTGGTGGAGATTTCGGCGTGGCCGCTGATCATCACGCCGATCACGCGGCCTTCGTCGCCGGTCTCCAGCATGGCTTCGTTGCCTTCGTAGGTGGTCAGCCTGGACAGGTTGACGATCTTCTCGACCTTGTCGGCCGGGAAGCTTTCAAACAGGCGTACCTGTTCGAGGAAGAATTTCTTGAGATCGACTTCGCTCATGGTGTTTCTCGCTCGGCGTCGGGTTATTTCAAGTTGAAAGACTAGCACCATGTTGCGGTGCGTCAAAGTGTGGCCGAATGATTACACGATTGCCGTTACAGGCATTCGTGATGGAAGAGACGGATTGGGGCGGTGCCTTGTTGTTGCGGCGCAACGCACGAGCGCCGCGGGCGCTTCAGGGCGCGGCAGGCAGCGTGGGCGGGGCGTCGGTCAGTTGTGCCTCGATGCGGCTGGCGGCCTTTTGCAGGGCCGGCAGGTAGCGCCGCACGGCTTCCTTCAGCGTGACCGCCCGGTTCAGATAGACGATGTTTACGGCGCCCACGGGCTGGTTCTTGAACAGGATGGGCAGGGCCAGGGCCCCGATCTTGCGCTGGGATGTCCACTCGCCGTCGTTGCTGGCGAAGCCGCTTTCGAGGGTGCGGGCGACGATCTTGGTGACAAAGCGGTCGTCGGCGGCCAGGCGGGCCTGCTCGGTGTCGCCGCCGCCGCGGATGAGTTCGAGGATCTGTTCGCGCTGCTCGTCCGGGCTGTGGGCGAAGAAAGCCCGTCCGGCGGCGGTCAGCAGCATCGGCAGGGATTGCCCGACCATCGCCCGGTGAAACGACAGCGGGCTGAAGCGGTGGGTCGATTCGCGGATCACCATGTTGGCGCCCTGCTGCGTGGTGAGGTCTGAGGGCCACACCACGGATTGCAGCAGTTCGCTGAGGGCCGGGGCCGCGATGGACGAGATCCAGTCCTCGTCGCGAAAGCCTTCGGCCAGCGAGCGGACGCGCAGGGCCAGGCAGTAGCGGTCGTCGGATTCGCTGCGCCGCACGTAGCCTTCGGTGATCAGGGTTTCGAGCAGGCGGCGCACCGTCGTGCGGTGCAGGCCGGTGACCTGCGCCAGCTGGGCGAGGGTCGAGCGGCCGCCTTCCTGGCTGTTGAGGGTGCGCAGCAGGTCGAGTCCGCGGGTCAGGCCGCGAACCGGTGCGTAATCGGCTCCGCTGTTTGTGCGCATCTGAAACCCTCGCCAAAACAAGATTGTGCAACAGGTGGACGTTTTGTTTTGATTTTTTGATGTGGATCAGGGTGATCCTAGAATCAATCCCGTTGATGCGCCCATAAAAAAGCATGTGCCTGCCGTCTTCCGGAATGCAAGGCCTGGAAGCGCCAAGAAGAAAAGCCGTCCGCCCGTTGCGGGCGACGACTGACACACCACTGATCCGTGCGGCGGAGGTTCTCCTCCCGCCTGCCCAATCCCACCCGGGAGGAGATACCCCATGAGCGCTGCTCAAGATTTCGATGCCGACGTGATCGTCGTCGGTGCCGGCCCCGTCGGCCTGACCATCAGCAACACCCTCGGCCAGTACGGCGTCAAGGTGCTGCTGCTGGAAAAGGGCGAGGAACTCATCGATTACCCCCGCGCCGTCGGCATGGACGACGAATGCCTGCGCAGCATTCAGGGCATCGGCCTGGCCGGCACGGTGCAGCAGCACCTGACGCCTTACCACTGGATGCGCTTCGTGACCGCCAGCGGTCGTTGCTTTGCCTCCATCGAGCCGCGCACCGACGACTTCGGCTGGTCGCGCCGCAACGCCTTCAACCAGCCGGCGGTCGACCGCGAACTGATGGACGGCCTCAAGCGATTTCCGGGCGTGGAAGTGTGGATGGGCGCCGAGCTGGAAAAATTCGACCAGGACGGCACTGGCGTCAGCCTGACCGTGAAGCACAAGGGCAAGGTCAACGCGCTGCGCTGCAAGTACCTGGTGGCCGCCGACGGTGGCCGCAGCTTCATCCGCACCACGCTCAACGTGGGCTTCGGCGGCTTCACCGATACCTCCAAGTGGCTGGTGGTGGACATCCGTAACGATCCGCTCGGCGTGCCCAACATCTATATGCACAGCGACCCGAAGCGTCCCTACGTGTCGGTGGCGCTGCCCGACGGCGTGCGCCGCTTCGAGTTCATGATCTTCGAGAACGAAACCGAAGAGCAGATGACCACCCCCGAAAGCATGGCCGTACTGCTGGCCAAGGTGCTGCCGGCCAATGTGGACATCAGCCGCCTCGACTTCATCCGCAAGCGCGTTTATACCCACAACGCCCGTATCGCGGATCGCTGGAAGATCGGCCGCATCATGCTGGCCGGCGACGCCGCGCACATCATGCCCGTGTGGCAGGGCCAGGGTTACAACACCGGCATGCGCGACGCCACCAACCTGGCCTGGAAGCTGGCCTACGTGGTCAACGGCAAGGGCAGCGACGCGCTGCTCGAAACCTACCAGTCCGAGCGCCCGCTGCACGCCAAGGCGATGATCGACCTGTCGGTGACCGCCGGGCGCATCTTCTCGCCGCGCAGCGCGCTCCTGGCCGGCCTGCGCGACGCCACCACCTGGGTGCTCAACTACATTCCGCCGGTCAAGCGCTACTTCATGGAGATGCGCTTCAAGCCGATGCCCTTCTACGAGAACGGCCTGGTGGTGCACGAGAAAACCCGCCGCAAGAATTCGCCGGTCGGGCGCATGTTCATCCAGCCCAAGGTCCGCACCCGCCAGGGCGAGGTCAAGCTGCTGGACGACGCACTGGGCAAGGGCTTCGCGCTGCTGGCCTGGGGCGCCGATCCCAACTACTGGCTGAACCCCAGGAGCCGTGCCATTCTCGAAGCCCTTGGCGCGAAGATCGTGACCCTCAAGCCGACCGTGCAGATCGACCGCACGGTGGACATGACCGACAAGACCGACGTCCTCGGCGACGAGCAGATGCGTTTCAAGGAATGGTTCGGCCAGCATCCGGGTTCCATCGTGCTGCTGCGCCCCGACCGCTTCGTGGCCGGCATCGCCTTCCCGATCGAAGTGAACGAACTCATCGCCGCGGTGGCCGACAAGATGGGCCTGGTGGTGACCTCCGGAGGCAAGGCGTAAATGACCAAGGCACTGCTCACCTGCTTGTCCCACACGCCGCTCAAGGGCAACGTGGACCCGCTGCCGGAAGTCGTGGACGAGGTGGCCCGTCTCGTCGCCCAGCTGGGTGAAGAGGTTGTGGCCTTCGATCCGGAACTGATCTTCCTGTTCGCCCCCGACCACTACAACGGCTTCTTCCTTGATGCCATGCCGCAGCTGTGCATCGGCACCGCGGCCGAGTCGGTGGGCGATTACAGCACCTCGGCCGGCCCGCTGCCGGTGCCGCGCGACATCGCCGAAGCCTGCGCCGCCCACGTGGTGGGCCGGGACATCGACCTGGCCGTGTCCTACCGCATGCAGGTGGACCACGGCTTCGCCCAGCCGCTGGAAGAACTCACCGGCAGCCTCGCCCGCTACCCGGTGATTCCGCTCTTCATCAACAGCGTGGCGCCGCCGGTGATCAGCTTCCGGCGTGCCCGCCAGTTTGGCGAAGCGGTGGGCGAGTTCGCCCGCCAGCTCGACAAGCGCGTGCTCTTCATCGGCTCCGGCGGCCTCTCGCACAACCCGCCGGTGCCGCAGATGGCCACCGCCGCGCCGGAAGTCGCCGAGCGCCTGATCGCCGGCCGCAACCCCACGGCCGAAGCCCGCGCCGCGCGCCAGCAGCGCACCATCGACGCGGCCACCCAGTTTGCTGCCGGCACCAGCCCGCTGCACCCGCTCAACCCGCGCTGGGACGAGGACTTCATGGCCAACCTGGCCTGCCAGGATTGGGCCGCCCTCGACGGCTACGGCAACGACGCCATCACCGAAGCGGCCGGCGCATCGGCCCACGAAGTGAAAACCTGGGTTGCCGCCAACGCCGCCATGAACGCCGCCACCGGCGGCCATTACGAAGCCCGTGCCCGCTACTACCGGGCGATTCCCGAATGGATTGCCGGATTCGCCGCACTTACCGGCGTATCCCGGCCCGACTGAATCCGCACCACACGCACCACCCCACTGAGGAGAAAAAAATGAAACTGAAAAACCTGTTCGTGATGACCGCCGCCGCGCTGGCTGCCACCCCTTCCCTGGCCGACATCAACGTTGGCGTGATTGCCTCGATGACCGGCCCGGCCGCTGCGCTGGGCGCCGAAACGCGCAAGGCCGTGTCGCTGTTTCCGGCCACCGTGGGCGGCGAGAAGGTGAACTTCATCCTGCTCGACGACACCACCGACCCCACCGCGGCCGTCAAGAACGCCCGCAAGCTGATCAGCGAAGACAAGGTCGACGCCATTCTCGGCCCCAACCTGATCAGCACCGCCACCGCCATCGCTGACGTGGCCAACGCCGAAAAGGTGCCGATGATCTCCGTCGCGCCGCTCGACGTGTCCGGCGACAAGCGCGGTTTCGTGTTCCGCAGCGAGCCCTCGGCCGACCTCATGGTTCAGCGCGTGGTGGCCGACATGCTGGCCAACGGCGTCAAGACGGTCGGTTTCATCGGCTTCTCGGATTCGTGGGGCGAAGTGCTGCACAAGGCGCTGACCAAGGCCGCCGAAGGCAAGATCACCATCGTCGCCTCCGAGCGCTATGGCCGTGCCGACCCCAGCGTCCAGGCCCAGGCCCTCAAGGTGATCAGCGCCAAGCCCGACGCCGTGTTCGTCGGCGCCTCCGGCACGCCCGCCGCGATGCCCCAGATCACCCTGCGCGAGCGCGGTTTCAAGGGTCGCATCTATCAATCCCACGGCGTCACCAGCAAGGAATTCCTGCGGGTCGGCGGCAAGAACGTCGAAGGCGCGCTGATTCCGGTGGGCCCGGTGCTGGTGGCTGAACAGCTGCCCGACAGCCACCCCTCCAAGAAGAGCGCCGTGGCTTTCGTGCAGACCCTCGAAGCCAAGTACGGCGCGGACTCCCGCTCCACCTTTGCCGGCGCCAGCTGGGATGCCTGGCTGCTGCTGCAGAACGCCATCACCGGCGCGCAGAAGGCCAAGATCAAGGCGGGCACGCCGGAATTCCGCGCCGCCCTGCGTGACGGCATCGAGAAGACCTCCAAGCTGGTGGGCACCAACGGCGTCTACACCATGGGCCCCAATGACCACGCCGGCTACGACGCCAGCGCCATCGTCCTGATCAAGGTCGAGAACAATCACTGGAAACTGGTGAAGTAAGCAAGCGCCCGTGGGCCGGCGCGCCGGCCCCGTGTGTTGCTCCAACTTGTCGTTCCATCGCGACGGACCTGCCCGGCAGGCCCGTCGTCGCTCCACAGGAGTTCGCTCATGGATGCAGAAATCATTGCGATGCTCGGGCAGGACGGCGTCACCAACGGTGCCATCTACGCGCTTTTGGCGCTGGCGCTGGTGCTGGTGTTTGCCGTAACCCGAGTCATTTTCATTCCCCAGGGCGAATTCCTGGCCTGGGGTGCCTTAACGATGGCCGCCCTCGAAGGTGGCCATTTGCCCACCACGGTGTGGCTGCTGGCCGGCCTGGGCGTGCTGGCGCTGGGTGTCGACCTGTTCTCCGCCACGGGCCGCCGCACCATCGGCAGGTCGGTGCTCTGGAACCTGGCCTACCCGCTGGCGCTGGCCGGCCTGCTGTGGGTTCTGCCGCTGGCAGAGCTGTCCACGTGGGCGCGGGTGATCGTCACGCTGGCGATCGTCGTGCCGATGGGCCCGATGCTCTACCGCGTCGCCTTTCAGCCGGTGGCCGAGGCGCCGGTGCTGGTGCTGCTGATCATCTCGGTGGCGGTGCACCTGGCCATGGTCGGTTTCGGCCTGCTGGCGTTTGGCCCCGAAGGTTCGCGCACCACGCCGTTCAGCGAAGCCCAGCTTGAGCTTGGCACGCTGATGGTGGGTGGCCACACGCTGGTCGTGATCCTCGCCTCGCTGGTGCTGATCGTCGGGCTCTACCTGTTCTTCGACCGCACGCTGTACGGCAAGGCCCTGCGCGCCACCGCCATCAACCGCAACGGTGCGCGCCTGATGGGCATTTCGCCGGCGCTGGCCGGACGCCTGACCTTCTTCCTGGCGGCCGTCATCGGCGTGCTGTCCGGGGTACTGGTCGCGCCGCTCACCACCATCTATTACGACAGCGGCTTCCTGATCGGTCTCAAGGGCTTTGTCGCCGCGATCATCGGCGGGCTGGCGAGCTACCCGCTGGCCGCGGCCGGGGCGATCCTGGTCGGCCTGCTGGAATCCTTCTCATCCTTCTGGGCCAGCGCCTTCAAGGACGTGATCGTGTTCACGCTGATCATTCCGGTGCTGATGTGGCGCTCCCTGACTTCCCATCACGTGGAGGAGGAAGAATGAACTCCCGTATCGAAACCGCTTCCCGCGCGCCTGCGCCGGGGGCTTCCCGCGTCGGGCCCAAGCACGTGCTCGGCCTCTTCCTGGTGCTGCTCGCCGCGGCGCCGCTGGTGCTGCCGGATTTCTACGTCACGCTGCTCAACTACATCGGCCTCTCGGCGCTGGTGGCGCTGGGGCTGGTGCTCCTGACCGGCGTCGGCGGCCTCACCTCCTTCGGGCAGGCGGCCTTCGTCGGGCTGGGTGCCTACACCACGGCCTGGCTCACCACCTCCCAGGAGCTGCCGGGCTGGCTGGCAGCCATCGGCAGTTCGCCGTGGCTGGCGCTGATTGCCGGTCTGGTGCTGACCGCCCTGGTGGCGATCATCCTCGGCTCGGTCACGCTCAAGCTGTCGGGCCACTTCCTGCCGCTGGGCACCATGGCCTGGGGCATCAGCCTGTACTTCCTGTTCGGCAACATGGAGTTCCTGGGCGGCCACGGCGGCCTGTCGGGCATTCCGGCGCTCAAGCTCTTTGGTTTCGAGCTGATCGAGAACCGTCATTACTACTATCTGGTGTGGGCCTTCGTGCTGCTGGGTTTGTTCACCACCCGCAACCTGCTGGATTCCCGCGAGGGCCGGGCGATCCGGGCGCTCAAGGGCGGCATGGTGATGGCCGAGGCGATGGGCGTGGATACGTCCCGCGCGCGCATGGTGATCTTCGTGATCGCCGCGCTCCAGGCCTGTGCCGCAGGCTGGCTGTATGCCCACCTCCAGCGCTTTGTTAACCCGACGCCCTTCGGCCTGCATATCGGCATCGAGTACCTGTTCATGGCGGTGGTTGGCGGTGCCGGGCAGGTGTGGGGTGCGCTGGTGGGCGCCGGTGTGATCACGGTGCTCAAGCAGTGGCTGCAGGACATTCTGCCCAAGGTGTTCGGCAGCGCCGGCAACTTCGAGGTGATCGTGTTCGGCGTGATGATGGTCATCGTGCTGCAGCGCGCCCGTGACGGCCTGTGGCCGCTGCTGGCCAAGATCGTGCCGGTGCGCGAGGCGCCCCGCGTCATCGATGCGTCCGCACAGCCGCTGGACAAGAAGCCCCAGCCGCCGATGGGCGAGATGATCCTGGAAGCCAAGAACGTCACCCGCAAGTTTGGCGGCCTCGTGGCCAACAACAACATGAGCCTGTCGGTGAAGGCCGGCGAGATCCTGGCGCTGATCGGCCCCAACGGGGCCGGCAAGAGCACCATGTTCAACCAGCTCTCCGGCGTCGATACGCCGACTTCCGGCGAGGTGCTGTTCCGCGGCAAGCCGGTGGCCGGCCACCAGTCCCGCGAGATCGCCGGGCTGGGCATGAGCCGTACCTTCCAGCACGTGCGCCTGTTGCCCAAGATGACGGTGCTCGAAAACGTGGCCATCGGCGCCCACCTCCGCGGCAGCAAGGGCGTGCTGCCCGCCGCCTGGCGTCTTGATCGCGTCGAGGAAGCCCGCCTGATGCGCGAAGCCGCCATCCAGGTCGAGCGCGTCGGCCTGGGCGAGTTCATGCACACCGAGGCCGGCAGCCTGGCCCTGGGCCAGCAGCGCATCCTCGAGATCGCCCGCGCCCTGTGTTCCGACCCCTGCCTGCTGCTGCTCGACGAGCCGGCCGCCGGCCTGCGCTTCAAGGAAAAACAGGCCCTGACCGAACTGCTGCGCCGCCTCAAGTCCGAAGGCATGGCCGTGCTGATCGTCGAGCACGACATGGATTTCGTGATGAGCCTGGTCGACCGCGTGGTCGTGATGGAATTCGGCGAGAAGATCGCCGAGGGCCTGCCGGAAGAGATCCAGAAGGATCCGGCCGTGCTCGAAGCCTACCTCGGAGGTGTCTGATGAATGTAAAACAGCCCCCACGCTCACTTTGTTCGCTGCCCCCCCGGGGGGCGCAGGCCTCCCTTGGGGCGGCCCGGCAGGAGACCTGACATGGCAAACGTACTTGAAGTCAAAAACCTCTCGGTGGCCTACGGCAAGGTCGAGGCCGTGAGCGGCGTGAGCCTTGCCGTTGGCGAGGGCAAGATCGTCACGGTGATCGGCCCCAACGGCGCGGGCAAGACCACCACGCTGTCGGCGATCATGGGCCTCTTGCCGTCCCGCGGCGAAGTCGCCTTCGACGGCAGCATCGAATCGGTGCCGGAAGTCGAGCGCATGGTGGTGCGCGGCATGAACCTCGTGCCTGAAAAGCGCGAGCTGTTCGGCACCATGACCATCGAGGACAATCTGCTGCTCGGCGCCTTTCAGCGCCACCGCACCGGCAAGCGCGACCACGCCGAGACGATGGAGGAGGTGTATGCCCTGTTCCCGCGGCTCAAGGAGCGGCGCCTGCAGCAGGCCGGCACGATGTCCGGCGGCGAGCGCCAGATGCTGGCGGTGGGCCGCGCCCTGATGGCCCGGCCCAAGCTCCTGATGCTCGACGAACCCAGCCTCGGCCTGGCGCCGCTGATCGTGCGCGAGATCTTCCGCATCATCGCCGAGCTGCGCCGCCGCGGCGTGTCCATCCTGCTGGTCGAACAGAACGCCCGCGCCGCGCTGCAGGTGGCCGACTACGCCTACGTGCTCGAAAACGGCGGCATCAAGATGCACGGCGAAGCCCACGCCCTGCGTGACGATCCGCGCGTCATCGAAAGCTACCTCGGCCTGGGGAGCAAGCACCAGGAACTGCTCTCAACGTAAAGATCACCGAAATCGAAGCGGGGTGGCCAGTCCACCCCGCTTCGTCAAAGGAGAACCCCATGGAAGCCTTACGCATCATTTCGGACGAGCACCAGTCCCTCGCCGCCATCCTTCACGCCGTCCGCTTCATGATCAAGGAAGTGGCGGCCGGCCGACTCACGCCGGACCTGAAGCTGTTCGAGGCGATGATCCACTACCTCGACGCCTACCCGGAAAAGCGCCACCACCCGAAAGAGGATTTCCTCTTCGAGCGCCTAAAGACGCGCACCCCCGACGGTGCCGAGGCGCTGGCCAAGGTCGAGCGCCAGCATCTGGGCGCAGCCGCGCGCATCAAGGCGCTGGAAGACGCGCTGCAGGTCTACAAGGCCGACAGCAGCAGGCTGGTCGAGTTTTCCCGCGCCTTTGACAACTACGCCGAGTTCTACCGCAACCACATGATCCTGGAAGAGGTGGAGATCATTCCGCTGGCCCGCGAGCATCTCACCACCGAAGATTGGTGGGACGTGGACCGCGTCTTTGCCGCCGAACCCGACCCGATGGGCGGCACCCGCGAGAAGCCGGAGGATTTCGCCGCCGTCTTCTCCAAGCTCGTCGCCTCGGCGCCGGCCCCCATCGGCCTGGGCGCAGGGCCCTACCAGGGCTGAGCCTTAGCACCGCATCCCCTCGCTGCATTCCTTCAACCGGCCACCTGCAACCCAGGTGGCCGGTTTGCTTTGGCTATGTTCGCGTTAAGTGTGTAATGACTCTTCCTGGCCGACCCGCCGGGCTTGGAGAGTCTCACCTGTCGGGGGAAGCGCTTTCCACACGTTGCGCGAACCTTGGTGGTTCATTCCATTCGACCGCAAACCGGTGAGGCCTTGCGGTATGGCTTTCCCGTGTTTTGCGTCACATTGGCCGGGGACTCGCCCCCGGCGGGCGACCTTCTTTCTTGCTTCGCCAAGAAAGGAGGCAAAGAAGGCGACCCGGCTTCACCGGTCGGCCTTCGGCCGACTCCCCTGCGCTGCTCCCAGCAGGCGGCCGGCGCGGAACTCGCCCTTCGGGCTCAGACAGCCGC
>NZ_JAOAUU010000061.1 GCF_030157465.1 Zoogloea sp. | reverse complement strand
TCAGAACGCGGTAATTTTACCAAGGCTGGGCGAGGCGAGGTTTTTCGAGGCGCCCATCTGTTGTTTCGTGTCTTAGAGAACGTCACTCGTGGCAACTGCATCATCTCGTGAAACCCGCGACCAACTACACGAGCCAAAGCTTCGGCTACTGATTCGATATCGTCGCGCGTTCCACCAAATAGCCGTCGGGTCAACTCTTCGTCGAGGCTCTTAGTCTGACGATCGACAACTCCGAAGGAGGAGTCTGTTCCGCATGGAAGTATCAACCATCGGTCGGTGAGCAATCTCTGAGGCTGCTCCGCGCGTGGGAGTGAGCTTGTGCGAAGCAGTCCGCCCCGCAGCTCCACGAATCGATGAGAGTCACGTCCGTCTTTGTCTCGCAATGCCACAGATGGGGAATACCAGGGGAGATCGAAGGGCTGCCGTTCGGATCTGTATCCGAGATAACACCGCACTTCGCCGTCGACGCTCGAGATCAACTCGCCCCCATGCCATGACGAGATATCGAGCTCGGGAACATGCGTTGGGTTGGGCGGGGGGCTGTTCTTGCGGGGCATGTGATGGCTAACTTTTTCTTCGGGTAACAGTTCTGCTGCATACCATTGCAGCGTCGTATAACTTGCCCTGCAAGTTCCTGTTTAGATGCAATAGCTAAGCACGAGGCAAAATCACAAGACAAAAAACAGCACCCGACGGCAGAAGGGGGAACGCTCGTGTAGCACAACAAGTCGATAGCATATCCATTTGCCCGGATGGCCGCTATCTGGATCGGGTGGCGACCGGCCGCTCCTGGCCAACAGCCGTCATTTTATCGCATCAGCATCACGATCCACTCCGGCCGAAATAGAGACGCCCCCCCATCCTGCCAATCTCGGCTTCCTGAGATAACCCGACATCCAACCAGCCACAGCCAGGATTAACCGAACAACTACTCGCGACCGGCTCACCGCCTCGCGGGGAACGTTTGAAACTTCACGCAAATCGCGCCAAGGCAATCCAGGCGCGCGTTCAAACCCCCACCCAACTCCCCCCCCGAACACCCAATCACGAAGCCTGCTTGCGGCAAAAGCAGTAAACGAATTTCTGCTCTCTATTGCCGGGGGTGTGGTGCGACTCTTCCTCGTGGCCGAGCAGAAGAAACGGCTCGCCGAATTCGGCGTGGAGTTCGTTGGCGCCGTAGCGCATGACGGGCAGGCCGCTGCACTGGGTGGGGCCGTCTTCGGCAAAGCTGGCCACGATGACAAGCCCGCCGGGCTTGACCGCGCGGAGGACGGTGCGCACGTAGGCGTGTCGCTCCTCGGGCGTGAGCAAAAAGTGGAACACGGCCCGGTCGTGCCACACATCGTAGCCATGCACCGGCAGATCGGCCTCGAGGACATTGGCCTCGAGCCACTTTACCGCCGCGGCGCGGCCACCCAGCCGGGCCTGGGCCACGGCGAGCGCCGCGCCGGAAAGATCGAGAACGGTCAGGTTTTCATGGCCGCTGGCCAGGAGGTCATCGACGAGGGTGGACGCGCCGCCGCCCACGTCGATGATGGCAGCCGTGGGCGGCGTGCCGGCATTCCGGATCAAGCGGAGGGACAGTTCGGCGTGGGCCTGAAACCAGCTGAGTTCATCTGCGGCCTTGCCGGTGTAAATCTTTTCCCAGTGATCTTTGGATTGCATTGAAGCGCCCTTTCAAGTGTGGGTTGTGCACAAGGCGTTGCTGCGACAGTACCGGCCCTCCCAGCCCCCGCCCCGACCCATTTCTCATTCAAGTCGAAAACGGCGCGACTGGCAGCGTGAGATCGCTCGCGGAGTTGGCGTCCGGCGGTGGAAGTGAAAGCTTGCTTGCGGGGCCGGATGCCGCGTGAAACGCACTGCCGTATTTATGGCACATTTTTTGCTTTAACGGAAGCCAACATCAACGGGAGATCCCGACATGAATATCCAGTCCTTGCGTATCCGCTTCGATGCTTTCTTACGCGCGGCACAAGCGTGGATGGTGGAAACCACGCAGGAAAGCCGTTCTGCCAGGCTTTCCACGCTGGGTTTGTCCGGCGGCAACTGGGGTTCGGCCTGTCAGGACGAATCCGGCCGCGAGCACCACTTTCGCTGACATGCGCTCAGGCACGGTGCAGCGGCCCCGCGGTGGGCACCACAAAGGGATGCTGCCCCAGCACGATTCCCTTGATGCGTGCCGGTCAGCACCAGGGCGTGCCGGCCTCGACGAGTTCGCGGATCTGGCGGTCGAGCTCGACAAGCCCGGCGTCCAGCGCGGCCTCCGTCTCGCCCCGCTCGATCGCTTCTTCCAGCTCGCCCGCCAGGGCCATCAGGTCCAGGGCGCACAAAAAGCCCGCGTTGCTGCGCAGGGTGTGCATCCGCCGGGCGGCGGATTCCCGTTCGCCCCTGGCCAGCTCGCTGCGGGCACGCCGAGCGGCATCGGCGTTGTCGGCGATGAAGAGTTCCAGCAGGCCGAGGAACATGGCCCTGTCCTGTCCCAGTCGCTTCGCGGCCCGCTCGCGGTCGATGCCGGCGATGTCGGGGAAGCCCTCCACAGCATCTTTAGCGGCGGCGCTTTCGGGCTCGGATTCGGGCTCGAACTCGGACTGACACTCGGCGGCAACCCTGGGCTTGATCCATTTGGCCAGCAGCTCGGCCATCTGCTCCAGGTCCATGGGCTTGGCCAGCACGTCGTTGGCGCCGGATGCGCGGGCCAGCGCCTGCTGTTCGTCACGCACCCCCGCGGTAAAGGCGATCACAGGCAGCTCGAGCAGGCCCAGTTCGCCGCGGATCAACCGGGTTGCGGTCAGGCCGTCCATCACCGGCATCTGCACGTCCATCAGTACCGCGTCGAAGCCCTTGGGCCGGGTCTTGAGAAGCTGCACCGCCTGCTGGCCGTCGGCGGCGAGGGTGGCGGTGGCGCCTTCGAGCGCCAGTGCGCGCTCGACCAGATCCCGGTTCATGGCGCTGTCGTCCACCACCAGCAGGTGCGCGCCCACCAGGCGCGGCCCCGACGCGGGCTTTGGCGGCCTGGCGGCCGGCGCTTCCGTCTCGCCCAGCGCGCCGCGCTGGAAGGGCAGCTCGAACCAGAAAACACTGCCCTCGCCCACCCGGCTTTCGGCGCCGATCTCGCCGCCCATCAACTCCACCAGGCGTTTGCAGATGGACAGTCCCAGGCCCGTTCCGCCAAAGCGGCGGCCGATGCCCGCGTCCGCCTGGGTAAAGGGCGCAAACAGGCGTGACAGCGCCTCGGGCGTGATGCCGATGCCGCTGTCGCGCACCTCGAAACGCAGCCTCAGGGCGCTGTCGCCGGTTTCGCGCGCCACGACACGCAGCACCACCTCGCCCGCTTCGGTGAATTTGATGGCGTTGCCGGTGAGGTTGAACAACACCTGTTCGAGGCGCAGCCGGTCGCCGATCAGCAAGCCGGGCGACACGGCGGGCACCTCGATACCCAGCGCCAGCCCCTTGGACCTCGCGGCCTGGCCCATCAGGCTGTCGAGGTTGGCCAGCAGCGGGGCCAGATCAAACGGCCGGGGTTCGATGCGCAGCTGGCCCGCCTCGATCTTGGACAGATCGAGCACGTCGTTGAGGATGGCGAGCAGCGACTGGCCCGCGATGCGGATGCGCTCGACCATTTCTCGCTGGTTCGGGGCCAGCTGCTCGCGCTCCAGCACCTGGGCCAGGCCGAGCACGGCGTTCATCGGCGTGCGTATCTCGTGGCTCATGTGGGCCAGAAACTCGCTCTTGGCGGCATTGGCGGCCTCGGCGGCATCGTAGACCTGCCGCAGATCGTGCTCGTAACGCTTGCGCTCGCTGATGTCGCGGGCCACACCAAGGATTTCGACAAATCCGCCGTCGGTGCTGAGCAGCGGGCTGGCAGTGACGTCGGTCCAGACCGTGGAGCCATCCTTGCAGCGCTGCTCCATTTCGCCGCGGAAGGCCGCCAGCGGACGCCCGGCATCCAGATCGGCGCGCAGGCCTTCAAAATAGGCTTCGGCAATGGCAAGGGAATCCGGCATGAGCACATCGGCCATGCTTTGCTGCAGGGCTTCATCCGGGGTGACGCCGCGGAGCTTTTCAACGGAGGGGCTGACGTAGGAATACCGGCCGAAGAGGTCCATCGTCATGATCACGTCGATGGCGTTGTCCGCCAGCAGGCGGTGGCGCATCTCGCTGATCTGCAGGCGCTCCTCGATCTGCCGGCGCGCCGTGATGTCCTCGACGATGAACAGGTAACGCGGCGCCTCTTCGGCCTCTACCCGCACCGGCGCGCAGGTTACGCTGGCCCACACCACCGAGCCGTCGGGGTGCAGGTAGCGCTTGTTCAGGCGGTAGCCGGAAATCTGGCCGGACTTGAGCCGGGCAATGTTGTCGGCGCTCTCGCGAATGTCGTCGGGGTGGGTGACTTCCATTGCGTCGAACCCGACCAGCTCGGCCGGCGCGCGGCCGACGATCTCCGCGAAGCGCAGGTTGGTCTCCATGATCCGGCCGCTGCGCGAATCCATCAGGGCCACGCCCAGCGGCGCCTGTTCAAAGATCACACGAAAGCGCGCTTCGGCGGCCCGCTGGGCCTGCAGCGCGGCAAGTTCCTGCCGCTGGCGGCCCCGCCGCCACAGCAGGTAGCCGCCCGAATAGGACAGCAACAGCCCGAGCCCCATGACCACCGCCGTGGCCCACGACATGGTGCGCAGGCCCGCATAGGCCTCCAGTTCGTCGATTTCGGCAATCATCAGCCAGGGCGTGCCGGCCACGGCAGATGCGTAGGCGAGCACCGGAACGCGTCGATAATCGCGCCCGCCCTCGATGATGCCGCGCTCTCCGCGGGCGGCCCTGGCGGCAGGCATGTCGGGCGTGCTCAAGGGCAGGGTGAGTGTGAGCGCCGCATCGCGCTTGAAGCGCAGCGGTGTCAGGAAGCGGACCCCTTCCCCGTCGCGCCGAACGAGGTAGGTCTCGGCCGTGCGGGTGGGTACGGGCCAGGATTCGACCAGGTTGTTCAGCGCCAGGTCTGCCCGCCAGGTTACGTAGGCCACCCCCAGCGGCACCATGTCGGGCGACCCGATGGGCGCCAGCACGCCGTATTGCACCTTGCCGCTGGCGTCGCGATGCAGATCGACGAGTTCGACACGGGGCCGCTTCAGGATGTCGCGGATCAGCGCGGCGTGGTCCCGAACGTCGGCGTCGCCGACGACGAAGGCCGGGTTTGCCCCGGCATCGACCACCGCCAGCCCGGCCCAGCCCCGCGCCTTGGCCATGGCCTCCATCAGGCTCTTCATCCGCGCCAGGCTCACATCGTCCCGGCGTCCGCCCTTCGACCACTGGTCAAACAGCACTTCGAGCTGGGAGTGCCCGAAGAAGGCCAGGTCGGCATCGATCCGGGCCTCGCCAAGCCAGGCCTCGACCTGCTGGCGCTTCTGCTCGGTGATCACCGCCAGGGTGCGGTGGGTTTCGCGGCGGATCTCCTCGCTCAGGTAGCGATAGCCCACGGCGCCCAGCGCGCCGATCACGAGTGATATGGCAAGCAGCGGCAGCACGAAGCGCAGCCACTGGCGACGGGTGCTGCCGGTGGGCCTCGCGGGAGATTGGGGGGCGATGGCGGTGGTCATGGTTGCAGATGTGACGGGGGGCGTGAGGGTGATCGCGGCTTTAAGGCCTCAATCCTGAAATCCGGTTTGCGCATCGAGTTGAAGGCTTCCACGAGACCGCGCCTTGTCGATTTTCATGGCTGCCACATAGGGGCTGACACGCGGCGCCGTTTCGGGCACGAACAGCGTCAGCTCGTCGCGCACGCGAGTGACCGCGACGTAAAAACGGTTGCGCTCTTCGGCGGGGTCGCAGCCTGTCATCGGAAAGGCGCCGTCTTCCAGAAAGGGCAACATGACGGACTCGAACTCCTGCCCCTTGGCAGCCTCGACGGTGCACAGCAGCACGGTGGCGGACGCCCGCAGCCTGGAGGCCTTCACCTCGGCCTTTCGCAGCCAGCCGGCAAAATCCCGCAGCGACATGGCGTTGCGGCGCGATGCGTCGATGAAACCGTCGATCGATCTTGAAACCATGGCCGCCGTGCTCGGCGCGATGAAAAGCTGCCGGGCCACGCTTTTCAGTGCCAGCAGGCCAACCGCCCGCTCCAGCAAGGCATGGGCGAGCTCATCCGGCGGGGCCGCGCGGAGCATCGCCAGAGTCTGCTCGAGGCGAACCCGGGCGCTGCGCTGGGCGGGCGTTTCGTCGATTGTTTCGGATTCGGCCTGACGAATGTTGGCCAGCGCGTTGGCTTCGTGGTGGTGGCCGCTTTTTCGAAGCTGGGCGAGCTTTTCGAGAAAATGGAATTCGCTCTGCATCTCCTCGTCGCCCGACATCTCGGCCGCTTTTTTATCGGCGCGGGTTTGTGGCTTGAGCAGCTTGCCTTTCAAAAACGCATCGAACAGTTCGGGCTGGGCCGCCGCCGTCTTCAGCGCGTCATCGTCGCGCCGGTCGGCGCCCCATTCAAACTGCTGCCAGAACAGCAAGGCCTGCAAAACCTGGAGACGTTTTTCAACTCCGGGAATCGACTCGTAGTCTTCCAGCGCAAAAGCGATCACGCCGCGCAGCATGAGAATTTCGGAGCGGAGCAGGTAGCTTTCCAGCCCCTCCACCCGCCAGCCGATGCCGGCTTCCAGCAGGGCGTTCTCGATATGGATCGACTGGTACGGCGCCCGCAGGATGACCGCGCAGGCGTCAGGCCGCCCGCCCCGCCGGGTCCAGTCGAGGATGCAGGCGGCCACGCGCCCGGCGCCGTCGCGCTGGGTGGCGTAGGTTTCAAGCTGGAGGCGGGTTTCATGCCGGCGGCCGGAAACAACCTCCTTGTCCTTCAGCGCGGCGGTGGCCAGTGCCATGACCGGGCCATGGCGGTAGGTGCGGGTCAGCGGCAGGGATTCCACGCTGCGCCAACCCTGGCCAAAGCGGGTGCGGATGAAGTTCACATCCGCGCCGGCCCAGCGGTGAATCACCTGGTCGAAGTCGCCCGCGCCGGTAAAAAACGCATTGCCCCGGGCCAGCAGGTGCTCGAGCACCGCATAGCTTGCCGGGTTCATGTCCTGGAGTTCATCGACCACCACGATGCGAAACGCCGGCAGCTCGATGGCGCAATCCTCGCTGGTCAGCATGCAGGCAAGATCGTAGGTCGCATCAAACCCGGCCCGCCAGCGCGGCGCGTCGCCGTAGCCGGCGCGCTCGGCTTCCATCAGGCAGTAGAGCAAAAAAACGCTCTCCGGCAGGTCGAGAAACCCGGCGCGCTCCTCGATGCTTTCGCCGTCCTCGACGCCCGGCTTGACCAGCCGCGCCTTGAGTTGCCCGGCGAGGGTCAGAAACTCGAAGATCTGGTCGTTGTGTTCGGGCAGCCAGAGCTCGCGCGGCGTTCTGCGCATCGAGTTTTCCAGCTGGAGCTTTCGCACCGCGGCGCGCACATGGGGCGCAACCGCATCGTGCGACGCAAGGAATGGCGCCTGACCGCCCTCGAAAGCGCCCAGAACCTGCTGCGCGAATTCTTCGAAGGTGGTGCACCGGACGCGGCGGGCGAGCTTTTCATCCAGCCCGATCTCGACGAGCCGCGCCTTGAGCACGCGCGCCGCCTCCCCCGAAAACGTCAGCGCAACGATGCTCTCCGGCCACACGCCACGGGTTACCGATTCGGCGATCCGCAGCGCCAGCGTGGTGGTTTTGGCCGCCCCCGCGTTGGCCATTGCAATCACGTGGCGGGCCCGGCATGTCTGGATGTTGCGCTGCTCTTCGGTAGGAATGATGCCCGCAGGTGTAAATAGCGGCTCGGAAGACGGGCTTGACGACGTCGGAGGTCTGGTCATGCGTGGCTGGAATGGGTGCGGCGGGATGAATACAACTTTGTAGGTAGAACAGCGTCAGCGGCGCATTTTAGCAGGCTGTCAAAAACCTCTCGCATTCCCTTTCCACACCCTGCGGTTTCCGGCTGCCCAGCCCGCCACGACAGGCCCGGGCGGGCAGGTGCGGCAGCTGGGCAGATCCATCCGCTGAAACCCCGATCCATGCGCCCCGGCCTGCGGGCCAGCTTCTGAAGCAGGGCGAGCCTGGGGCTTTCTGTGCCAAACTTTGCGCCGTTTTTTGATTCCAGACCCGCACCATGACCAGCCCGCTCTCCAGCCCGCTCTCCATCCCCCGCCCGCCGATCCGCGCAACCATCCTTACCGGCTTTCTCGGGGCCGGCAAGACAACGCTGCTCAACCGCTACCTCGCCAGTGCGCCGGCAAGACGGGTCGCGGTGCTCGAAAACGAGTTCGGCGCGGTAGGCATCGACGGCGGCCTGATCGCCGGCTCGCCGGCGGTCGAGGTGGTCGAGCTGACCAATGGCTGCATCTGCTGCAGCGTGCGCGGTGAGCTGGGCCAGGCGCTGGCCGATCTGGCCGACCGGCGCGACCGCGGCGAGCTGGATTTTGACCAGCTGGTGCTCGAAACCACCGGCCTCGCCGACCCGGCGCCGGTCGCCCAGGCCTTCTTTACCGAAGAAGGCGTAAGCAGCCGTTACGAGCTGGACGGCATCCTCACCGTTGTCGACGCCGTGCACGCCGCCCGCCAGCTCGACGAAAACCGCGTCGCCGCCGCCCAGATCGGCTTTGCCGACCGCGTGCTGATC
Organism: Zoogloea sp.; assembly: GCF_030157465.1. Taxonomy (GTDB): domain Bacteria; phylum Pseudomonadota; class Gammaproteobacteria; order Burkholderiales; family Rhodocyclaceae; genus Zoogloea. The sequence goes on along the minus strand of NZ_JAOAUU010000061.1, from coordinate 9,826 downwards.
ACCAAGGCAGAGCTCGTCGATGCCGACACGCTCAGCGCGCTGGAAGCCCGCCTGCGGCGCATCAACCTGCGCGTGCCGCTGATGCCGGTGCCCGGTGACGCCGCCGGGCTCGCCGCGCTGTTTGCCCTGGACGCCTTCGTGCTCAGCGACGTGATTGAACACAGCCCGGGCTTCCTGAGCGCCTCGGCCCCCAGCGGCCTCAGCCGCGGCGGCGGCCGGCATGCCGCCTTCGTGCGCCACGACGACGACATCGCCTCGCTGGTGCTGCACCACGCGGGCGACGTGGACGCCGGCCTGCTGGGCAGCTTCGTCGAAGAACTGCTGCTCAACAACGGCAACGACATGCTGCGCTACAAGGGCGTGCTGGCCGTGCGCGACGAAGAGCGGCGGCTGGTGTTCCAGGGCGTGCACCGCATCACCGGCTTCGATTACGGCCGGCCCTGGGCGCCGGGCGAAACCCGCGACACCACCATCGTGATCATCGGTCGCCGCCTCGACCAGGACGCCATTTCCGCCGCCTTCCGGCTCGCCTGCCGCTGAGCACCGCCGAAAGCGCGGCGAACAATCGCCTCGCCCAACGGGAAAGCGCGTCGCCTGTGGTATTTTTGCGCCCTGTTTTGCGATCCCCCCCGCGCCCGCCCGGGCGCCTGTAACCTCGGCAGCCCCGAGCTGCCTGCTGCACGATGAACGACACCCCCGATCTCTTCGACTCCCTGCCGCCCGAAGTTCCCGACGCGGCCGAACCGCCTCCGCCCCCGCCGCCCACCCTGCTCATGGGCAGCGACGACGCCCTGCCCCTCGACCTCTACGCCGAACGGGCCTACCTTGCCTACGCCATGAGCGTGGTCAAAGCCCGCGCCCTGCCCCAGGTCGAAGACGGCATGAAGCCGGTGCAGCGCCGCATCCTCTTCGCGATGAGCGAGATGCGCCTGTCACCGGGCTCCAAGCATGTCAAGTCGGCCCGCGTGGTGGGCGACGTGATCGGTAAATACCACCCCCACGGCGACTCCAGCGTGTACGACGCGATGGTGCGCGTGGCCCAGGATTTCTCGCTGCGCTACCCGCTGGTGGACGGCCAGGGCAACTTCGGCTCCCGCGACGGCGACTCGGCCGCGGCGATGCGTTACACCGAATGTCGCCTGACGCCGATCGCCGAGCTGCTGCTCTCCGAGATCGACCGTGGCACCGTGGATTTCCGTCCCAACTACGACGGCGCCTTTGAAGAGCCGCAACTGCTGCCGGCCCGCCTGCCCTTCGTACTCCTCAACGGCGCATCGGGCATTGCCGTCGGCATGGCCACCGAAATCCCGTCCCACAACCTGCGCGAAGTGGCCGCCGCGGCCATCCACGCCATCGAAAACCCCGCCGCCACCGTGCCCGACCTGATGGCGCACATCGCCGGGCCGGACTTCCCCGGCGGCGGCCAGATCATTTCGCCCAAGGCCGACATCCGCCAGGCCTACGAAACCGGCCGCGGCAGCCTCAAGCTGCGCGCCCGCTGGGTGATCGAGGATCTGGCCCGCGGCCAGTGGCAACTGGTTGTCAACGAACTGCCCCAGGGCGTCTCGGCCCAAAAGGTGTTGTTCGAAATCGAGACCCTCACCAACCCGCAGCCCAAAACCGGCAAGAAATCCATCGATCCGGACCAGGCCCAGATCAAGGCCCTGATGCTCGGCGCCCTCGACCGGGTGCGCGACGAATCCGGCAAGGATGCCCCGGTGCGCCTCGTCTTCGAGCCCAAGAGCCGCAACCAGGACGTGGCCGAATTTGCCAACCTGCTGCTCAGCCACACCAGCCTCGAAAGCTCCTCGTCGATCAACATGGTGATGATCGGCCTCGACGGCCGGCCGGGGCAGAAGAACCTCGCCGACGTACTCCACGAATGGGGCCGCTTCCGGCTCGCCACGGTGCGCCGACGCACCGCCCACCGCCTCGGCCAGGTGAACGATCGCATCCATATTCTCGAAGGCCGGCACATCGTCTTCCTGAACATCGACGAGGTGATCCGCACCATCCGCGAGTCGGACGAGCCCAAGCCGGCACTGATCGCACGCTTCGACCTCTCGGACCGGCAGGCCGAGGACATCCTCGAAATCCGTCTGCGCCAGCTGGCCCGCCTCGAAGGCATCAAGATCGAACGCGAGCTGGCCGAGCTGCGCGGTGAAAAAACCGAACTCGAAGCCCTGCTCGGCGACGAAGGCAAGCTAAAGAAGCTGGTGATCAAGGAAATCCGCGCCGACGCCGCCAAATACGGCGACGAGCGCCGCACCCTGGTGGAAGAAGCCGCCCGCGCCGGCGTCACCCAGACGGTGGTGGACGAAGCGGTCACCGTGATCGTCTCCGAAAAGGGCTGGGTGCGCTGCCGCAACGGCCACGGCCTCGACCTGGCCAACATCGCCTTCAAGGATGGCGACCACCTCGGCGTGGCCTTCGAGTGCCGCACCATTGATGCGCTGATTGCCATCACCGATGGCGGCCGCGCGCTGACGGTGGCCGTATCCACGCTGCCCGACGGCCGCGGCAACGGTGCGCCGCTGGCCTCGTTTGTCGAGCTGCCCAGCGGCAGCAAGATCGCCCACGTGCTCGCCGGCCCCGCCGACAAGCGCGTGCTGCTGGCCAGCACCAACGGCTACGGCTTTGTGTGCCGCCTTGGCGACCTGACCGCCACCAAGCGCGCCGGCAAGCAGTTCATCACTCTGGACGCCGGCGGCAAGCTGCTCGCGCCGGTGCTCTTCGACGACGCCGAAGGCCTGCACCTGGCCGCGCTGTCATCGTCCGACCGCCTCCTGGTCTTCCCGCTCGACCAGGTGAAAGAGCTTTCCGGTGGCGGCCGCGGTGTCACCCTCATCGGCCTCGACGACGGCGAACAGCTCGCCGCCGCCTGCGTGGCCCGCGAGGCTATCACCCTGCTCGCCAATACCCGCGGCGGCAAGGCGGTCGAAACCACCCTGTCGCCACGCGACTGGCAGGACTTCATCGGCAAGCGCGCCAGAAAGGGCAAGCAGGCGCCGGGCCGCTCCCAGGCCAGCGGCCTGCGGGGCACCTGATCGGCAGCAGCGAAAAGCGGTTCGCCCGTAAAAAAACTCGGTCAACCCGGCGCTTCAAGAGCCATGCAGGGGCAACTTCAGTCGCCCCTGCACCGGCACAACAACGCAGCTTCAAGCGACGACGCAATGAGTCCACCGCTAACGAGGCGCGTTAAAAAAGGCTCTGTCACCGTTACCTGTAGAACCGCATCAATGCCTGCCCCAGCCGACTACGGCAGCGGTCTCGACGCTTCCATGGGTTCGCAGCACCCGAATGGGTGATTTCCCCCAAGTATGGGTGTAGAGCCCCGACCGCTCCCCGATTTGCGATCGACTTGAAAACAAAACCCCTTGTTCATCAATGCGTTGAAGAAAACACGTTGATCAGGCACGCGGCTTGCGCTGCTTTGGTCAGTACCGTGAATAGTGGCGGAATGCCGCCCGCCGCTACCGGCAACACAATGAACACGACAACAAGGGAAGGTCGAACACAATGAAAATCCAGTCCACCCAAGCGCGCATCGCCATCGGCATTCTTGCCTCTGCGCTGGTCCCCGCAGCTGCCCACGCGGCACCGGTCTCCCTGGGCGCCGTCACCTGGTCCGCCAACGGCGCCAGCGGCCTGATCGCCGGCGACACCACCGTGACGACCTCGCCGACCGCCAACACGCAGTTCGGCTATGTCAGCACCGCTGGCGGCGCATCGGACGTCTCGCCCCTGCTCCTCAAGACCGACGGCAAGGGCAACGAGGCCGCCAACAACGGATCGACGGTGACCTCCAGCGTGTTCAGCGCCCAGGCCAGCGACAGCCTGTCCCTGGTGTTCAACTACGTGTCCACCGACGGCCGCGGCTACGACGATTACGCCTGGGCCCGGCTGGTGGGTGCCGGCACGAACACGACGGCAGCCTGGCTGTTCACCGCCCGCAGCACCAACTCGGCGCGGGGCAACGTGGTGCCGGGCGACGTGCTGAAGCGCCAGCAGGACAACAGCCTGCCGGACAAGCTGGACGCGGTGCTCAACGACGGCGCCTCCATCGGTTTCAACGTGGCGAGCACCGTCTGGGACCCGCTCGGGAGCTTCAGCGGCTTCTGCTGGGACGCCGCGAACACCTGCGGCACCTCGGGCTGGATTCACTCCGAGTACACCTTTGCCGCCGCGGGCAACTTCTACCTGGAGTTCGGCGTGGTCAATTGGGGCGACCAGGCCTTCGACTCCGCCCTCGCCTTCGACTTCGTCGGGCTGAGCCCCGCCCGCTTCCCGGATGCGACAGCCGTCGGCACGGTGCCCGAACCCGCCTCATCGGCGCTGGCGCTGCTCGGGCTGGGCCTGCTCGGCCGCCGCGCCAGCCGCGGCCGCGTCTGATCCTTGCTACGCTCACTAGCGGCAACAACGAAGAGATCATTGTTGCCGTTTTTGCATTTAAACCCTGCCCGCAGTCAGTCTATCGGCAGGCTCACCACAAACTCGCTGCCCTGGCCCACTTTGGAACTCACCCGCAGCTCGCCGCCCATCAGCCCGACCAGCTCCTTCACCAGCGCCAGGCCCAGACCGGTTCCCTGGTGGCGACGGGTCAGGAAGCTATCCACCTGCCGGAATCGCTCGAAAATGTGGGGCAGCATGTCCTCCGGAATGCCGCAGCCGCTGTCGAAAACAGCAATCTCCAGCATGCGGCCGGCACGGCTGACGCGAACCGCGATCTTGCCGCTGTCGGTGAACTTGATCGCGTTGCTGAGCAGGTTGTTCAAGAGCTGGGCAACGCGGGTACTGTCGCAAAGCAGCGTTTCGGGCAAACCCGGCGCCGTCTCCAGCGTAAGCGTGAGCCCCTTTTTGGCCGCCGGCGGGTAATAGTTGCGAACGATCTTTTCGAGCAGCGGCACAAGCGGCTCCGGCGCGCGCTGGAGTTCCATCTTGCCGGACTCGATCTTGGCCAGGTCGAGGATCGAATTGACCAGTTCCAGCAGATGCTGGCTGCTCTCCAGCACGATGCCGGCAAACTCCCGGTTCTCGTCGCTGGACGACTCCTGCAGCAACTCGGCGTAGCCCATGATGCCGTTGAGCGGCGTACGCAGTTCGTGGGACATGGAAGCCAGGAATTCGGATTTCATGCGGTTCGCCGAATCCGCCTTGAGCTGGCTTTCACGCAGGGCCTGCATCATGCGGAACTGTCTGTTCAGCAGCCGGATGGCGATGGCGCCAAACAGCAGCACCATGAGGCTCGTCGCGCCCGCAAAGATCATGTAGCCCATGCGCCGCTCGCGGTAATCCGCCAGGGCGGCGTCGTCCTGCACGCCAACGGCCACCAGCAGGGGATACTCGGCCAGCACGCGATAGCTGTAGAAGCGCTGTGTCCCGTCGGAAATGCTGGTAACCCGGAGGCTGCCGCTCGGCTCCTTGTCGGCAACGCGTTTCATCAGGGGGCTCATCGAAACATTCTGGCCCACCGCTTTATCGTTCCCGGCCCGGCGGGCCCGCACGATGCCATCGAGCCCGACCAGCGACACCACACTGCCGACGCCCAGATCCACGCCGCTGTAGAAATCCGAAAAATAAAAGGGATCGACGGAAATCACGACAACACCGCCAAAGCTGCCGTCGGGCTTGTTGATGCGGCGGGTCATCTGGATGGACCACTTGCCCGACGCACGGCCCAGAATAGGCTTGCTGATGAAGAGCGTGTTGGTGTCTTTCTCCATGTGAACCCGGAAATGCTCCCGGTCCGACAGGTCGACCCGCTTGTGGTTGGGCAGGTTGCTCAGCACATAGATGCCGTGCTCGTCGATCACCCCGAGCTGGTTGAAGATGCTGCTGATGATCATGCCTTCGCGCACGTATTCGGCGATGTCAACCTTGTCGCCATAGCGCTCGTACTGGAACTTCAGGAACAGCAGGGCCTGGTCGACGCTTTTGATCGTCCGGATCGTGTGCTCCTCGAAAGCGCGGGCAAGGTTGAGGTTTTCGGTGTTGATCGAGCGGATCACCAGCGCCTCTTCAGCCCGGGCCTTGTAAAGCACCGCCCCCCAGACAAGAACGATCAGCAACAGCATGAGCAGCACCAGCGGCAGGAAAAGACGCTGGCGTTCGCCGGACAGGCTGGATTTGGCGGAGAAAATCATCGAAAAGTGCAAGTAGAAGGATCCGGAACAGGGTTACTGCGACATCAGGGGCGGCTCTGGATTAACGTCCGGACACCGCGGGCCTTGAGCTTCCGAGGCGCCGCTCAGTGTTAACCACTACTTCATTTCCAGGCCCCCTTGCCGTAAACAGATGGCTGGCCAGCAAACCGCACGGCTGCCACTGTCGCCAGAACAATCCGCCCCGTCCAGGACACGCCCAGCCGCCCATGAAGCTCCACGTTACCGACCACAACCTTCCGCGCCTTCATCTGGCAGGAACGCTGCTCGTCGTCATCGTGCTGGCGATCGCCCTCGGCACCAGTTTCCTGCTGATCGGCCTGTCGGAGCATCAGCGCATCACCGAACGGCTCGAAAGCGGCTTCACGAAGAAAAAGCAGGAACGCCTCAGCAACGAGATGGCGGCCGCCATCGGCTACCTGGATTTCCTGCAATCCCGCACCGAATCGGCCTTGCGCAATGCAACGCGGGAGAAGGTCGAAATGGCGTTCCAGACCGCGCAGGTGATCTACGACCGGGAGCACGGCCGGCTCCCCGAAGCGGAGGTCAAGCAGCTGATCCGGGAGGCCCTTCGGCCCCAGCGATTCTTCAACGGAAGCGGCTACTTTTTCATCGACGACCTGAAGGGCCACTGTGTTCTCCTGCCGACGGCACCGGAGCGGGAAGGCTCGTCACTCTGGGACAACCAGGACGACACCGGCCACTACATCATGCGCGGCCTTGTAGCCGCGGCCACGGCGGGCGGCGGCGAAGGTTTCTCGACCTATCGCTGGTACTCGCCCGGCAACCCGCAGCAGATGTCCGAGAAGCTCGCCTTCGTCAAGGTCTTCAAGCCCTACGGGTGGCTGATCGGCACCGGTGACTACCTCCAGAACTGGCACGGCGAGCGGCTCCGGGAAGGCATCGAGCGGCTGCGTGCCTGGAAGTTCGGCGAAACAGGCCGCTTCATCGCCATCGGCCTCGACGGACACCTGCTGCTGCAGCCCCAGTGGCCGGAAAACGAAGGCAAGCATTACCTTTCGGTTGGCACCGAAGCCCAGAAGAAAGTCCGCCAGCAACTCCTGGATCTCGGCAAACAGGGCGGTGGCTTCATCGACTACCCCTGGCAGACAGCGGCCAGCCCGGGCCTGAGCAAGCGCACCGCCTACGTGCAGCCCTATCTGCCGTGGAACATCGTCGTCATCGCCACGGTGTACGAGCAGGAGATGCAACCGGCCATCGCGGCCGAGCGGGAAGCCGCGCTGAGTTCGCTGTCCAGCCGTCTGCCGTATGTCGCCCTTGCCGCCGGCCTGGCCATCGGCCTCGCCATGCTTGCTTCGTACTTTTTCTCGCGGTGGATCAGCGGCCAGCTCAGAACCTACACCCACAACATCGACGAACACGCCCGCGCCCTCGAACGGCAGGCCGGAGAGCTGCGGCTCGCCTCGCGGGTCTTCGAGAGCAGCCGGGAAGGCATCATCATCACCGACCCGGAAACACGCATCCTGGCGGTGAACCCGTCCTTCGTCAAAATCACCGGCTTCAGCGCCGCCGATGTCATCGGCAAGCGCCCCAAACTGCTCGCCTCCGGCCGGCACGACCCGGATTTCTACCGCAACATGTGGAAAAAAATCCAGGAAACAGGCTCCTGGAGCGGCGAGATCTGGAACCGCCGGATAGACGGCAGCGTGTATCCCGAGCACCTCGACATCTGCGCCGTGCGGGGCGAAAACGGCGAGGTGCTGCATTACGTGGGCACCTTCCTCGACCTTACCGAACGCAAGGCCGCCGAAGACCGGATCCGCCAGCTGGCCGAATTCGACATCCTCACCCGTTTGCCCAACCGCAGCCTGTTCAGCGACCGGCTGGCACAGGCAATGGCTCTGGCGGAGCGCGAGAGCAAGCGGGTGGCGGTGTTCGTGATCGACCTCGACCGCTTCAAAACGGTGAATGACTCCCTCGGCCACGCCATTGGCGACGAGATCCTGCAGGAAGTCTCGCTCCGCCTGCGCCGCCTGGTGCGCCACAGCGACACGGTAAGCCGCCTCGGCGGTGACGAGTTCGCGGTGCTGCTGACTGGCCTCGACCAACCCGCCCAGACCCTGCCGGTCGCCCGCAAGATCCTCGAATCACTCTCCGAGCCCTATCTCATCCGCGAGCATGACTTGCAGATCACGCCGAGCATCGGCATCGCCCTTTATCCGGACAACGGCAGCGACACCGGCACGCTGCTGCAAAATGCCGACGCGGCGATGTATCACGCCAAGCACCTCGGGCGAAGCAATTTCCAGTTTTTCACCCCCGACTTCAACCAGCTGGCAACCGACCGCCTGAACACCGAAAACGGCCTGCGCCATGCGCTGACACGCCGGGAGCTGGTGCTCCATTACCAGCCGCAGGTCGAACTCTCCAGCGGGCGCATCGTCGGCTGCGAGGCCTTGCTGCGCTGGCAACCGACCGGCGGCGAACTGATTCCCCCCGACCGTTTCATCCCGGTCGCCGAAGACACCGGCCTGATCGTGCCGATCGGTGCCTGGGTGCTCGATGAAGCCTGCAAGCAGCTGGCAGCATGGGATGCCGACGGCGCCGCGCCCATCCGGATCGCCGTCAATGTCGCGGTTCCACAGCTGCGCCAGGAGGATTTCGTCGCCCACGTGCGCGACACCCTGCTGCGCCACCGGCTCAGCGCCGATCGGCTGGAGATCGAAGTCACCGAAAGCGTGCTGCTTGATCAGAACGAGCGCATCGGCACAACCCTAGAAGGGCTCCTGGCGCTGGGCGTCAAACTGTCCCTCGACGACTTCGGCACCGGCTACGCCAGCCTGTCTTATCTGCGCAACTTCCACTTCGACGTGCTGAAGATCGACCGCTCCTTCGTGTCGGAACTCCACCGCAACCGGGACGACATCACCCTGATCCGCGCGATCATCAGCATCGCCCGCGACATGTCGCTACTTACCATCGCCGAAGGAATCGAAACCGCCGAGCAGCGTGCCATCCTGGACGAACTCGGCTGCAGCCTCGGACAGGGCTACCACTTTTCCCGCCCGGTGTCGGCCGCTGCCATGGGCGATCTGATCCAGCGCCAGAGCAGCGGACAAGGCGGCTAGGAGCTACGGCGTCGAGAACGCCCCCGAGCGCATCGTCGCCGGAACCCTCAATGGCATGATTCTCTCTGCCCACGACGCCGTCGAAACCCGGCCACGCCGCTTGGCGAGGGTGGAGGACGGCAGAGTGGACGCTCTGCTCCACTTCACCCTACCGGCTTCGGGGTGGAGAGAGAAACTGCCGTTACCCCGATAGGCAACGGCAGAAACGACAATGGCGCCACGGGGCGCCATTGCAGCTTAACCGCCAAAGAGGCCTCAGCGCTCGCCCAACCGACGACGGAGGGCGACAAGGCTGCTCAAGCCTGCGATCACCAGCACAGTACTCGCCGGCTCGGGCACGGTGCTGGTGATCGGTCCCGACGAGATCAGAGCATCAAAGATTACATCCTGATAGCTTCGGTCACCCGGGTTGCTCCAGCCACCGTCGACCGCCTCAATGGCAAAGACGTTGGTTTCGCCAGCATGAAGATAAGAACCGAAGCTCGTCTCATAGATAATGCCGGCAAAGCCATTGTCCTTATTAGGGCCTGTTCTCAATTATCGAACCAGCAGTATGCCGAATGGAAGTCTCGTTAA
>NZ_JAOAUU010000060.1 GCF_030157465.1 Zoogloea sp. | reverse complement strand
CGTTGTGCGGTGGGAGTTCGCTGAAAACCTCGGGTTATTCGAGGTGCTCCAAACTCCCTCCTCGTTTTGCTCGGCGGTGACAAACAGGTGCCCATTCGTTGCATGGTCGGCAATTTCAAGGCCGTGGACGGCGATTTCATCGTCAAGGACATGCTGCTCGATACCGCCAAGGTCAACATCGTTGGCACTGGCAACATCAACTTCGGCGACGAGACTATCCACCTCCGGCTGGTGCCGGAGTCAAAAGGCTTCAGCCTCGCCTCGTTGCGTGGCCCCATCGTCATCACCGGTACTTTCAAAACGCCAGTCTTGCGGCCAGAACTGGGCGGCGTAATTGTCCGTGGCGGGCTCGCCGTGGCATTGGGCGCCATCTCGTCAGGTGTCGGCGCCCTTATTCCGCTACTCGATTTTGGTACAGAGCGCGGCAGCAATTGCAAAACCCTGCTCGTTGAGGCCAAGGCCGACTCGGGGGTGAAAACCAGCGACATGGCGCCACGCGCCAGGAAAAAACCATGAACCACATCGAACCGCAGCTTGATTTGGCGTAGGAGCTGAGCGGCGGAGGGTGTCCGAACAGCAGGTTTTGCTACGGTCGGAGTCGGGTGCAAGCACGAACCTCGGCACGTTCCGGCTTTAGACTAAAGCGCCAGGCGTTCTGTCGGAAAAATGCCTGGGCCGCAAGTGGCAGGATATGGTCTGATGTGGCGGTGATCAGATATCGACCAGACAGCAAAAAGGCCAACCCTCTCAGGTTGGCCTTTTTGCTTGCAGATCAACGACCTGCCGGAATCCGATGTGGAGCGGGCGATGGGAATCGAACCCACGGCTCTAGCTTGGGAAGCTAGGGTATTACCATTATACGACGCCCGCTCGAGAGACCAGGATTGTACGCATCGGCGGGGGGGAGGGCAACCGGGTGGGCGTGGTAAACTTCTGGCCATGATTACTTCGAATTCTTCCCCGACTCTTTCCCTGACGATCAACGGCGAAGCGCGGTCGTTGGTGGCGCCGGCTACGGTGGCGGCCCTGCTCGACGAGATGGGGCTGACCGGCAAGCGTCTGGCGGTGGAGCGCAACGGCGAGATCGTGCCGAAAGGTCTTCACGCCGGCACCGCGCTGGTGGATGGCGACCGGCTCGAGATTGTCGTGGCGGTGGGTGGCGGTTGAGCGGTTTTCGTTTGCTGCGGGCTGTTCGGCCCGTTTGTTTTATTTCCCTGATTGGATGAGGCTAGCCCTTCGATGGACGATTTGCTGACGATTGCAGGCAAGAGCTATTCCTCCCGGCTACTGGTGGGGACCGGCAAATACAAGGATTTTGCGCAGACGCGCGAGGCCATCGACGCAAGCGGGGCGCAGATTGTCACCGTGGCGATCCGGCGGACCAACATCGGTCAGGATCCGAACGCGCCCAGCCTGCTCGATGCGCTGCCGCCTTCGCAATTTACCTATCTGCCCAACACGGCCGGCTGTTACACCGCCGAGGACGCGATCCGCACGCTGCGCCTTGCCCGTGAGCTGCTCGACGACCACAAGCTGGTGAAGCTCGAAGTGCTGGGCGACCCGCACACGCTCTTTCCCAACATGCCTGAAACCCTCAAGGCCGCCGAGGTGCTGGTTAAAGAAGGCTTCGAGGTGATGGTTTACTGCGCCGACGACCCGATCCAGGCCAGGATGCTGGAGGACATCGGCTGTGTGGCGGTGATGCCGCTGGCCTCGCTGATCGGCTCGGGCATGGGCATCCTGAATCCCTGGAACGTGCAGCTGATTCGCAATGCGGTGAAGGTGCCGGTGCTGGTGGATGCCGGCGTGGGCACGGCTTCGGATGCCGCCATTGCCATGGAGCTGGGGTGTGACGGTGTGCTGATGAACACCGCCATCGCGCTGGCGCAGGATCCGGTGAGGATGGCCGGCGCCATGAAGAAGGGCGTCGAGGCGGGCCGCGAGGCTTTCCTCGCCGGGCGCATGCCCAAGAAGTTCTACACTGCGAGCCCGAGTTCGCCCACCACGGGCCTGATCGGCAGCTGATACACCCCATTCGATTGACCTGCGGCGCGCTACGGTGCGCCGTTTTCCATTCCGGACCGCGCCATGAGCGAAGAAATCCAGCAGACCCCCGCCGACGAGCCGCAGCACTCCACCCCCCGCCTCACGTCCCAGTCGATCCGCAGTTTCGTGCTGCGCCAGGGCCGCATGTCGGATGCCCAGCACCGTTTTCTTGACGAGATGATGCCCAGGGTGGGCCTTGCCTACCGTCCGGCGCCCGTCGACCTGAACGAGGTTTTTGGCCGCCAGGCGCCGCATGTCGTGGAAATCGGCTTTGGCATGGGGCAATCCACCGCGGCCATCGCCCAGGCCCGGCCGGGTGACGATTTTCTGGGCATCGAGGTGCATGCTCCGGGCGTTGGCGGCCTGTGCAAGCTGATCGAGGAGGGCAACATCCCCAATCTGCGCATCGTCCAGCACGACGCCGTGGAGGTGTTGCGCGACATGATTCCGGAAGCTTCGCTGGCCGGCGTGCATGTTTATTTTCCGGATCCCTGGCCGAAGAAGCGGCATCACAAGCGCCGGCTGATCCAGTCGCCCTTCGTCAAGTTGATTGCCTCGCGCCTTGCGCCGGGTGGCTATCTGCACTGCGCCACCGACTGGGAGGAATACGCCCAGCAAATGCTCGAAGTGCTTTCGGCCGAGCCGTTGCTCGTCAACACCGCCGCAGGCTTCGCCGAGAAGCCCGACTATCGCCCGCTCACCAAGTTCGAGAACCGCGGCATCAAGCTCGGCCACGGGGTGTGGGATCTGGTTTTCAGGCGGGTTTGAGCATGGCGTTCAAGCGACTTCCGGCCGGCGCGTGGCTGATGGGGATTCCCGGCCTGGCCTGCCTTGCCGCCGGCCTTTTGTTGCTGGCGGGTTTTGGGGCGGATCTGCATCCGCTGCTGGAGGAGTCCGGCGCGGGGCTGGTGCTGTTGGTGTCGGGCGTGGCGCTCCTGGGCAGCGCGGCGTTTCCGCTGGTGCTGGCCGAACTGGCTGCGCGGGATGGCGAGCGTTAGCGCGCGCCCCACTTCTCAGTAAATCTTCGGCTCGCCCGGCGGGCGGGTCTTGAAGCGGCGATGCACCCAGTAGTACTGGGCCGGCATCGTGCGGATGCGGTCTTCGAGAAATTCATTCATGCGGCGGGCGTCGGCTTCGACGCTGGTGCCGGGGAAGTGTTCCCACGGGTCGCCCAGCTCGACCACGTAGCCCTGGCCGCCCGGCAGCATGCGGGTTACGCAGGGGACCACCACGGCGGCGCCAAGCTTTGCAAAGCGCGGCAGGGCGGCCAGCGTGGCGGCCTGTACGCCAAAAAACGGCACGAATACCGATTCGCTGGGGCCGTTGTCCATGTCCGGCAGGTAGTAAAAGGGGCGCGGCTCCTTCATGGCCTTGATCGAGGCGCGGATGCTTTCGTCGCGGCGCAGCAGCAGCTGGTTGCCAAAACGGCTGCGGCCGTGAAAGAGCCAGCGGTCGATCACCGCGTCTTTCTGGCGTGCGTAGATGCTGACGCAGTTGAACGAGATCGCCATGCGCGTGCCGCCGAGATCCAGCCCCAGGAAATGGGGCGTGAGCAGGATCACCGGCTGGCCGGCGTCCACGAGTTTTTTAAGCATGTCCTCGCGGTCGATGCGCACGAGGCGGCGGATGCGCTCCTCGGATGCAAACCACGCCAGGCCGCGCTCCACCAGACTGCGACCGGCCAGGGCGAAGTGCTCGCGGGCGAGCTTGCGCCGCTCGGCTTCGGAAAGCTCGGGGAAGCACAGGCGCAGGTTGGTGAGGGTGACTTTGCGCCGTGGGGCGATGATCGCGTACAGCAGAAGGCCGATGGCGCGGCCGATGGGGGCCTGGATCGACAGGGGCAGCCAGTGCAGCAGCCACAGCAGGGCGACGACGATACGGCTCATAGGAAGGCAGTGAGGAGTGAGGGGTTGATCGTTGGACGGGCCGGGGCGGCGTGTTGCGCGTGCGTTGATCGCCAGCGCGTCCGCATCGAGAGGGGCGCTTCATCCGTTGTTCCTGGCGCCCTTGGGACGTTTGTAACGGTTGTAGCCCCACAGGTACTGGGCCGGATTTTCGCGGATCTGGGCTTCCATCTCGCGGTTGATGGCGGCGGCGCGGGTTTCGGTGTCGCCCTGGAGGGGCGCCAGCGGCGGGCGCAGGTGCAGGTGATAGCCCGTGCCGCCGGGCAGGCGTTCGGCCCACGCGAAAATCGTGCTGACGCCGGCCACTTCGGAGAGGCGGGCGGCGAGCGTCATGGTGTAGGCCGGGCGGCCGAAAAAAGGCAGCCAGGCGCCTTCGCCGCTGCCGGGCACCTGGTCCGGCAGCATGCCCACGGCCTCGCGCGCGCGAAGGGCCTTGATCAGTCGCCGCACGCCGCCCACGTCGGCCGGTGCCAGGCGCATGGCGCCGCGGCTGCGTCCGGCGTTGATGAAGGGTTGCAACACGGCTTTTTTGGGTGCCCGGTAGAGCACGGTGATCGGCTGGTGGGTCGAAAAATACTGTGCGGTGATTTCAAAGCAGCCCAGGTGGGGCGTGATGAACAGGATGCCGCCACCGGTGGCTTCGGCGGCCTCGACGTGCTCCCAGCCGCTCACCTTGACCACCTTGGCGACGAGTTCCGCCTGTGGGCGCAGCAGCATCCAGGGCAGCTCCAGCGCCTGCTTGCCGGTTTCGGCAACCACCTGGCGCCAGACCCGGCCGGCGGTTTCGGCACCCAGTGCCTGTTCGAGATTGGCCCGCAGGCGCCGTCGGTAGGTGGGCGACAGGGCGTAGGTCAGCCAGCCGGCAAAGACGCCGAAAGCCTGGAGCAGCCCCAGCGGCAGGCGGGCAAGAAGGGAGAGAATGTGCGACGCCATCGGTGCTGAGTGACAGTGTAGGGAATCGGCCGAATTGACTGCCGGGTGTGCAAAGCTATAATTGTGATTCCGCCGAGTTAATCCGACAACTTGCAGGGCGGAGGTGGCGCACAGCATTGCTGTGTGCAGGGCCAAAAAAATACTGCTAAAGCGTCGCCGCTCCGAAACATCCCCAGAGACGGCAACGCCGCCAGCACTGGGGATTTTTGTTTTTTAGGAGCGCTTCATGGCCAAAGAATACCTGTTTACTTCGGAATCCGTTTCCGAAGGCCATCCCGACAAGGTCGCCGACCAGATTTCCGATGCGGTGCTGGACGCCATCCTGGCCCAGGATCCGCACGGGCGCGTCGCCTGCGAAACGCTGGTGTCCACCGGCCTGGTGGTGATCTCCGGCGAGATCACGACCAAGGCCGACATCAACTACATGGACATCGCCCGCGCCACCGTCAAGCGCATCGGCTACGACGATTCCGACATCGGTTTCGACTACAAGAGCTGCGCGGTGCTGACCGCGATCAACCGCCAGTCGTCCGACATCGCCCAGGGCGTGAATGAAGGCGAAGGCATCGACCTCGACCAGGGCGCCGGCGACCAGGGCCTGATGTTTGGCTACGCGTGCAACGAAACGCCGAGCCTGATGCCCTTCCCGATCTACTACGCCCACCGCATCATGCAGCGCCAGGCCGAAGTGCGTAAGGACGGCCGTCTGCCGTGGCTGCGCCCGGACGCCAAGAGCCAGCTCACCGTGAAATACGTGGACGGCAAGCCGGTTGCCATCGACACCGTGGTCGTGTCCACCCAGCATGATCCGGACATCTCCCACGCCGATCTTTCCGAAGCGGTCATCGAGCATGTAATCAAGCCGGTGCTGCCCAAGGACATGCTGACTGCCAACACGCGTTTCCTGATCAACCCGACCGGCCGTTTCGTCATCGGCGGCCCGGCCGGCGATTGCGGCCTGACCGGCCGCAAGATCATCGTCGATACCTACGGCGGCGCGGCTCACCACGGTGGTGGCGCTTTCTCGGGCAAGGATCCCTCCAAGGTCGACCGTTCGGCGGCCTATGCCGGCCGCTACGTGGCGAAGAACATCGTTGCCGCGGGCCTTGCCGACAAATGTGAAGTGCAGGTGGCCTACGCCATCGGCGTTGCCCGTCCGGTGAGCCTGATGGTCGAGACCTTCGGAACCGGCAAGGTGTCTGACGAGAGGATCGTCGAACTGGTGAAGCAGCACTTCGACCTGCGTCCGAAGGCCATCATCACCAGCCTCGACCTGTTGCGCCCGATCTACTCCCGCACCGCGGCGTATGGCCACTTCGGCCGTGACGAAGTTGGCTTCACCTGGGAGAACACCGACAAGGCCGCCGCACTGCGGGCCGACGCCGGGCTGTAATTTCGGCGGCACGCTGCTTCGGTAGCGACAGCGCAGCAAAAAGGGCGACCCGCGGGTCGCCCTTTTTGCTTACTTGCTGCGCAGCGGGCTGTATTCCACCGGCACCCAGGCGTAGCCCTTGCCGTCGGCGCGGACGTGGCCGAGGCCGGGGAAGGGCAGGTGCATGCCGGAAACCAGCAGTTTCTCCTTGGCGGCCCAGGCGAAGAGCTTCTTGCGGGTGGCCACGGCCTGCTTCTTGTCGCTGTCGAACTCGATGGCGACCTGCGGGCGGGCGAACTGCACGGCATGGGCATGGACCGCGTCACCCAGGATCAGCAGGCGCTCGCCCTTCGATTCGATGAGGTAGGCGGCGTGGCCCGGGGTGTGACCGATGGCCGGAACGGCCTTGACGCCCGGAGCCAGCTCGGCGGCGCCGCTGAAGGTTTTCCACTTGCCGGCGGCCTGGTAGGGGGCGGCGCTGGTGCGGGCGATCTGGAAGAAGGGCTGGAAATCCTTGGGCGCCTTGGCGGCGTTGGCTTCGGAGAGCCAGAAGTCGCTTTCGGTCTGGTCCACGCGCACTTCGGCATTCGGGAAGAGCGGCTTGCCGTCGGCGCCGAGGAGGCCGGCCACGTGGTCGGCGTGGAGGTGGGTCAGCAGCACGATGTCCACCTGTTCCGGCGTGTAGCCGGCGGCGCGGATCTGCTCGCCGACGAAGCCGAGGGTCGGGCCGAAGGCCTTGGCGGCGCCGGTGTCGACGAGAACGAGTTTGCCGCCGACGTTGATGAGGTAGGTATTCACCGCGGTCTGGACCTTCTCGCCGGCGATGAAGCTGCTGGCCAGCAGGCGCTGGACTTCGGCCTTGCTGGCGCCCAGCAGCAGGTTTGCGGCGAGGTCCACGTAGCCGTCGTAAAGGGCGGTGATTTCGAGATCGCCGACGGTGGCGCGGTAGTAGCCGGGGGCCTGGGTTTTGACGGCCGGGGCTTCGGCGAAGGCGGGCGAAACCGGAAGGAAGCTGGCGCCAATGGCCACGGCCAGGGCGGTGATGCTGCGACGGATCATGGGTGTCACTCCTGTTTGGGAAGGACAGGAGGATACGACAAACTGTCGCTGCGGGGCTGTCAGCGCCGGGCGTGCACGGCCAGCCAGACGGTGTCGGGGCCGGTGGATGCGACCCGGTGGCGCTGGCCGGCCGGGATCAGCAGCCAGTCACCGGGGGTGAGGGCCTGGCGCTGTGCGTTGTCGAATTCGAGTTCGGCGCAGCCCTGAACCAGCATCACCCACTCGTCGTCGGCCTGCTCATACCAGAAGCCGGGCGGGCTGGCGTGACGGTGCGACACGATGCGCTCGATGCGCAGCTGTGGATTGCAAAACAGGGTTTCGAAGTGTTCTTCTTCCGTGGGCGGTGGAAGATCGGCGAGGAGGTTCTTGCAGGGCATGGTGCTGTTCCCGGTGAGGATTGGAACAGTATGCCGCTGATTGCCGCGGAAGGAAAAAGGCTGCGCCGGGATGAATCTCTGTTGGGTATTGGGGGCTTTTTTGGGTACCCCGGCGCGCTTTAAGAGGCTTGGTCTGAGAGCCCCCTTCAAGAGAGGGGGCTTTGAACACCCGCGGATGCTACGGGAGCACCCGTGGGTGGGCTAATTGTTTAAAACGATGCTCGTAATAGGCTGGGCCTATCAGTTTGCGGTGTGTTACGGCAGCACCTTGTCGATGACCAGTTTGAGGCCCGTGGCACCCGGCTTGACGGGGCTGATGTCGCCGCTGAGATCACCCGGCTTGGCGATGGCGTCGCCGGATTTGGACACCCGTGCCTCGATGCGCAGCTCGGCAACGGAGGAGAGCTTGAAGTCCGGGCTCATCGCCATGCTGTCGTCGAGCTTGAAATCCATCGGCAGGTCGGCAACCCGTGCGCGGAGCACGGCCAGCGGCATGCGCGGCCCCTGGGCGGCGCGGGCGAAGATGTAAACCAGGTCGTCGGGGCTGGCCTTGGCCTTGAGGGCCGGGGCGAGGTCGACCCGACCGCCGACCGCGGTGGCGCCGTTGGCCGGGGCTGCTGCCCGCGGTTTTTCGGGCGTCGCTGCCGGGGCTTCGAAGGGGCCGGACGTGGGCTTGGCGCCGCTGTTCATCAGGCTGCGTGCCTTGTCGATGCCGGCGCTGAGGTTCTGGGCGTCCTGGGAGTCGGGCGGAACCTGCGCGAGGAGGCGTTCCCAGTGGCGGACGGCGTCGGCGTAATTCTGGCGGAAAAAGGCGTTGGTGCCGGCCAGCACGAGGGCCTGGGGGTTGTCGGGTTGCTCCTTGAGTACCCGCTGGAGGAGCTCCAGGCCTTTGCCTTCGATCCTGCCCTTGTTGAGCTCGGCCGAGAGTTCGGCAACGTCGAGCATCAGCTCGGGTTCGCTTTCAATGGCAGGGCCGGCCCGGTCGAAGGCGCGGGCGGCTTCGTCGAAGCGGCCCATGGCCTTGTAGCTGCGTCCGAGCATGACCCAGCCTTCGGGATTGTTGGGGTTCTGCTCGAGCCTGGCGGCGAGGGTTGCGACCATTTTTTCGACTTCGGCAGCTGTCGGGCTTGCGTTTTGCTGGACGGCCGGATCGAGGGCTGCCGGGGTGCCGAGCACGAAGTACAGGGCGACGGCGGCGACGGGCAGTGCTGCCGAGAGCACAAGGGCCGTGCGCGGCAGCCGGCGGGGGGCGTTGGCGGTGGTGGGCGCATCGTCGGCCACGTCTTCGAGGACGCGGCGCTCGAGTTCGTCGCGGGCGATGGCGTGGTCGGTCGCGGTGAGCGCGCCGTTGGCGAGGTCGCGGTCGATGTCGACCATCTGGTCACGGTAGATGGCGGTGTTGATGGCCTTGCGGGAGGCGTGGCCGGCCTGGCGGCGGCGCAGCAGCGGCCAGCACAGCACGGCGAGGACGAGGAGGGTGAGCAGCCCGGCGGCTATCCAGAAGGCGGTCATGCGGCGTCTTTCGGACGGGTGGGTGAGGCGCCGTCATCGGCGAGGAGGGCCTTGGCAGCGGCTTTGTCTGCGGCGGAAAGTGCAGTCGGGGCAAGCAGGCGGGTGCGGCGGCGCAGGTAAAGGATCAGGCCGATCACGCTGCCGGCCAGCAGCACGAAGGGGCCGAACCACAGCAGCCAGGTGGTTGGCTTGACCGGCGGCCGGTAGAGCACGAAATCGCCGTAGCGGGCGACGAGGTATTCCTTGATCTCGGCGTCGGTCTTGCCCTGGCTGATCAGCTTGCGTACTTCCTCGCGCAGGTCGTTGGCGAGTTCGGCGCGGGATGCGGCGAGGCTTTCGTTCTGGCAGACGAGGCAGCGCAGTTCTTCGGAGATGACGATAAGGCGTGCTTCGATGACCGGATCTGCGGCCATCGGGGTGGCCTCGCCCGCATGGGCGAGGGGTGCGAGGGCGAGCAACAGGGTTGCCGCGGCGGTGGCGAGCTTCATTTCAGGATTCCTCGGCGAGCTTCTTGGCCAGCGGGAGGATTTTCTGCTGGAGTGCTTCGGGAGTGATCGGGCCGATCTGCTTGAAGCGGATGACGCCTTTCTTGTCGATCAGATAGGTTTCCGGCACGCCGTACACGCCGTAGTCGATGCCGACCCGGCCATCCATGTCGAGCACCGACAGGGTGTAAGGGTTGCCATGGCGGGTGAGCCAGGCATCGGCGCGCTGGCGGGTGAGGCTGGCTTCTGCGCCGGCCGCGAGTTTTTTCACGTCGGTTTCGCCGTCGCCGCGCACTTCCTTGTAGTTGAGGCCGACGATGGGGAGGCCGCCCTGTTTGGCGAAGGCCACCAGCAGCGGGTGCTCTGCGCGGCACGATACGCACCACGACGCCCATACGTTGAGCAGCCAGACCTGGCCGCGCATGTCGGCCGGGGAGAAGGTTTTTCCGGCGGCGCCGAGCTGTTCGAGGCGGAATTCGGGTGCGGGCTTGCCGACCAGCGGCGAGGGCACCT
This sequence comes from Zoogloea sp., assembly GCF_030157465.1. Taxonomy (GTDB): domain Bacteria; phylum Pseudomonadota; class Gammaproteobacteria; order Burkholderiales; family Rhodocyclaceae; genus Zoogloea. The sequence goes on along the minus strand of NZ_JAOAUU010000060.1, from coordinate 147,063 downwards.
CATGGGGATCGCGGTTGAGGCCGACGGCGAGGAAAACCACCAGGACCAAAAAGATGCCGAGGGGAATCAGGAAACGTTTCAAGATGCGGCTCCGGTGCTGGCCAGGCGGCTTGCGCTGGCGGCTTTCGATTTGAGGCGGTAGCGCCGGTCGCTGGCTGCCAGCAGGCCGCCGAGGGCCATGAAGACCGCGCCGGCCCAGATCCAGCTGACAAAGGGCTTGTAATACACGCGCACGCTCCAGGCCTTGTCGCCGCCTTCCAGCGGGTCGCCGAGGGAAACGTAGATGTCGCGGGTCAGGCCGGGATCGATGAAGGCTTCGGTCATGGGCATGGCTGACGACAGGTATTTGCGCTTTTCGGGGTGCAGGGGCATCACGAGCGCGCCGTCCTTGAGCAGCTCGAGGTTGCCGCGGGCGGCGGTGTAGTTGGGGCCGGGTGCGTCTTCGACGCCCAGGAAGCGGATCGTGTAGCTTCCGGCGGCAACGGTGTCGCCGGGCGCCATGCGCACGTCGCGCTCGGTTTCGTAGTGCTTGACCATGACGATGCCGACCAGCGTTACCGCCATGCCCACGTGTGCCATGTGCATGCCCCAGAAGGCGCGCGGCGGCAGGCCGGACTTGGTGCGCGCGATGATCTGGACCACCGACGAGCCGGCAATCCACATGGCCAGGCCGATGCCCAGCGCCACGCCGGCCGACCATTCGCCGGCCGCAAAGGGCACGGCCACGCCGGCGATGACCGCCAGCGTGAAGGCGCCGCGCAGCGGGCGGACGATGTCGGCAATATTGGCCTGCTTCCAGCGCGCCACCGGGCCTACTGCCATCAGGAACAGCAGCGGCACCATCAACGGGGCGAACACCGCGTTGAAATACGGCGGGCCGACCGACAGCTTGCCCAGGTTGAGCGCGTCGATCACCAGCGGGTAGAGCGTGCCGAGCAGCACCGCGCCGGCGGCGGACAGCAACAGCACGTTGTTGATCAGCAGCAGGGTTTCACGGGACACCAGCGCAAAGGCGCCGCCGAGGCTGACCTTCGGTGCGCGCCAGGCGAACAGCGTGAGCGAGGCGCCGACGACCACCGCCAGGAACACCAGGATGAAAACGCCGCGTTTGGGATCGGAGGCAAAGGCGTGCACCGAACTCAGCACGCCCGAGCGCACCAGGAAGGTGCCGAGCAGCGACAGCGAGAAGGCGCCGATGGCGAGCAGCACGGTCCAGTTCTTGAAGCTGCCGCGTTTTTCGGTGACGGCCAGCGAGTGGATCAGCGCGGTGCCGACCAGCCAGGGCATGAAGGAGGCGTTTTCGACGGGATCCCAGAACCACCAGCCGCCCCAGCCCAGTTCGTAGTAGGCCCAGATGGAGCCGAGGCCGATGCCCAGGGTGAGGAAGATCCACGCCGCGGTGGTCCAGGGCCGCGACCAGCGCGCCCAGGCGGCGTCGAGCCGGCCCGACAGCAGCGCTGCAATCGCAAAGGCGAAGGCCACCGAGAAGCCCACGTAGCCCATGTAGAGCATGGGCGGGTGGAAAATCAGGCCCGGATCCTGCAGGAGCGGGTTGAGGTCACGACCGTCTTGGGCGGCGGGCAGCAGGCGTTCGAAGGGGCTGGAGGTGGCCAGGATGAACAGCAGGAAGCCAGCGGCGACGAGGCCGAGCACGCCTTCTACGCGCGCCACCATGTCGTCCGGCAGGCTACGCGAAAAGGCCGCCACGGCCAGCGCCCACAGCGACAGCATCAATACCCACAGCAGCAGCGAGCCTTCGTGGCCGCCCCACACGCCGGCGATGCGGTATTCGAGCGGCAGCCGCGAGTTGGAGTGCTGGGCGACGTAGAGCACCGAGAAATCGTTGTCGATGAAGCTGGCGGTGAGGCAGCAGAAGGCGATGGCAATGAGCAGGAACAGGATGCTCGAAGCCGGCCGCGCCAGCGCAATCCAGGCCGAAATGCCGCGCTGGGCGCCGATCAGCGGCAGGGTGCCCTGCACGATGGCGACAAGCAGGGCGAGGACGAGGGCGAAACTGCCGATTTCCGGGATCATGGGGAGGGGCTCCGGGCTTACTGCTTGAGGGTCTTGGAGGCTGCGTGGGCCTGATCGACAGCGGCCTTGGCTTCCGGCGGCATGTAGTTTTCGTCGTGTTTGGCGAGCACTTCCGAGGCGGTGAATTGCCCGTCCTGCCCGAGTTCGCCCTGGGCGACCACACCTTTGCCCTCGCTGAAGAGATCCGGGAGGATGCCCTTGTAGGTGACCGGGATTTCCTTGGCGGTGTCGGTGACGACAAAGCGGGCGGTGATGTCGGTGCGTTGCAGGCTGCCTTCCTTCACCAGTCCGCCGATGCGGAAGGGGCGGCCCTTGGGGGCTTCGCCGCTGGCCACCTGGGTGGGCGTGAAGAAGAACACCAGGTTGCTCTGGAAGGCGTTGAGGATGAGGGCGGCGGCGATGCCGATGGCTGCCAGCCCGCCGACGATGATGGCGAGGCGCTTGTGTCGTGGTTTCATGATTGGTCTTGACTGTCCCGGTCGGCTGCCAGTTCCCGGCGCAGGGTTCGGCGGGTGTCGGAAAAACGTTTCCGGACGAGCAGGGTTTCGATCAAAAGGGCCGCGGCGGTGACGCCGAAACTGCCCCACACATAGAGGCCGTAGCCTCCCATCGCGAAAAATTCGCTGGTGCTGCCCCAGTTCATTGCTGCATCTCCGGTAGTTCGGCCACCCAGGTGGTGTGACGTTCCCGTTCGAGGATGATCGCCCGAACCCGGTACAGGGCGACGGCGATGCTGTACATCCAGAAGGCCAGTGCCATGATCAGCATGCCCCACAGCATCGTGGTGGCCATGGACGGCGCCTTGGTGAGTGACACCGAGGCGCCCTGGTGCAGGGTGTTCCACCACTTCACCGAGAAATAGATGATCGGCACGTTCACCACACCCACCAGCGCCACGATGGCGCCGGCCTTGTCGGCACGGCGCGGGTCGTCGATGGCGGCGGTGAGGGCGATGTAGCCCACGTAGAGGAAGAACAGGATCAGTTCGGAGGTGAGGCGTGCGTCCCACACCCACCAGGCGCCCCACATGGGTTTGCCCCACAGCGCCCCCGTCCACAACGAGATGAAGGCGAACAGCGCGCCGGTGGGCGCGAGCGCCGAACTCATCATGCCTGACAGGCGGGTGTTGAAGGTGATGCCGATGGCGGCCCAGAAGGCCATCACGCAGTAGATGAACATGGACATCCACGAGGCCGGCACGTGGATGAAGATGATGCGGTAGCCCTCGCCCTGCTGGAAATCGGTGGGTGCGACGAAGAAGCTGAGCCACAAGCCGGCGGCGCAGAAGGCTGCAGCCAGCGCGGCGAACCACGGCCAGGCCTTGCCGGCGAGGGGGTAGAAGCTTGCCGGGGAGGCAAACTTGAACCAGTTTACGAAACGCTGACTCATGGGGCGAATCCGGTTGATTGAGCTGCCGCCGGGCGGTACAGACCCGAGTCTGGCAAAGGGTAAGGATTGAAGCTTAATGCCACCTTTTGTGCAATGCAGTGCGGCGACGACCGGGTGGTCGCGGGCCGGGCTTGCGGGCTATTCGAGCGCAATGCGCAGGGCCGCGGTGGCTGCCCACGGAGCAAAGAAAACACCCAGCGCCAGCAGCGCCCCCAGCAGCGACAGGTGGCCGCCGGCGCCAAGGCCCGCCATGTCGGCTTCCACCGCTCCGGCGCCGAAGATCAGGGCCGGAATATACAGGGGCAGCACCAGCAGCGACAGCAACACCCCGCCGCCCCGCAGGCCCAGGGTGAGCGCCGCGCCGATCGCGCCGATCAGTGACAGGAGCGGCGTGCCGAGGAGCAGCGAGAGCATCAGCACGCCCAGCGCCCGGGCCGACAGATCGAACTGCAGGCCCAGCACCGGCGCCAGCAGGACCAGCGGCAGGCCGGCGGTGAGCCAGTGGGCGAGCACCTTGCCGCTGACCAGCAGGGCCAGCGGGGTGGGCGACAGGGCCATTTGTTCGAGGGTGCCGTCCTGGTGATCGGCGGCGAACAGGCGGTTGAGCGAGAGCATGGCTGCCAGCAGTGCCGCCACCCACAGCACGCCCGGGGCGATGCGCCGCAGCAGCGCGGTTTCCGGCCCGATGCCGAGGGGAAACAGGCTGACCACGATCATGAAGAAGAACAGCGCGGTGAACACTTCGCTCTTGCGCCGTGCGGCAAGCAGCAGGTCGCGACGGACGATGGCGATGAAGGCGCTCATTTGCCGAGCCTCAGGCTGGATCCGGTGCCGGCGAGATGCACGGCCTGGTGGCTGGTGAATAGCAGCATGCCTCCGCGGGCGAGATGCTCGTCGAGGATGCCGCACAGAAGGTCGACCGCAGCCACGTCGAGGGCGACGAAGGGTTCGTCGAGGATCCACAGCCGTGCCTGGCTGCACAGCAGGCGGGCCAGCGCGACGCGGCGCTTCTGGCCCTGCGACAACACCCGGCTGGGCAGATCTTCGCGCCCCTTCAGGCCGATGCGGCGCAGGGCCAGCAGCGCCACGGATTCTTCGAGGGGGCTGCCGGCCACGGCGGCGGCGGTTTGCAGGTTTTCGAGGGCGGAAAGATCATCCTTGATCGTCGCCGCGTGGCCGAGATAGAGCAGCCGGGCGTGGAATTCGTCGCGCACCTTGCTGACCGGCTGGTTGTCCCACTCGATCTGTCCCCCGGCGGCCGGGGCGAGCCCGGCCAGGATGCGCAGCAGGCTTGTCTTGCCGGCACCGTTGGCGCCTTCGATCTGCAGCCATTCGCCGGTCGCGACCGAAAAGTCTACGTCAGAGAAGAGGCGGCGGTCGCCGCGGTCGCAGGCCAGGCCGTGGACACGGAGCATCGGGAGGGGCAAGCCGGGAAGTCGGAGTCGGGCGCATTCTGCCCGACCTACCCCCCGGGGTAAAGCTGGCGCAGGCATCAGGTGCAGCCCGGGCGGGTTCAGGCCCGAGAGCGGGCGACCCGTGGCTTGATGTTTTCTGCCCGATCGCCCGCCTGGCTGGCCGCGGTGATGCAGCTGCCCGGCGGCGGGGTTTCCAGGATGTGTGGCGTGCGGGCGGGAGGGGTTCAGTGGTGCCGTGTGCTGACGTAGCCTTCCGGCAGCACGGTGGAAGGCGGCGCAAGCGGAGCGCGTTGGGCGGCGTCGACGGTGTTCTGGTGGGCGTCGGCTTCCGCTTCGCCGATCTCCAGCACGTCCATCACCTGCCTGGCCAGTGCCCGGCAGGCGTTGCCGAGCGTGGACGGGAGGCTGTCGGGGATGTTTTTTTGCAGCAGCAGCTTGGAGGCCGACAGGCTCGCAACCGGGTGCAGGAGGCGGTCCCGGTAGCTGCCCAGCAGCTGGGCCACGTTGCGGTCGGCAGCGTCGCGCTGCCAGGCGTTGGTGGGCCACTGTGACGGCAGGGCGTAGGCGTGGGGAAAGGCTTCGAGATCGCGCAGCACGGTGCGCAGATCTTCGTGGGAGTCGCGGAAGGGCAAGAGCACGATGTCGCAGAGACCGTCGAGGGTGCGATCCACCTCGGCGCGGTTGCCGCCACCGTCGATCACGCCGATCCAGCCCTGCATGGTGCGCAGCTTGCCGACAACCTTGTGGAGCGCCTCGGGGGTGCGACCGTCGGCGGTGACGTAGCGGCGGCCGTCCGGCGAGAGGGGCTCGCGGGAACTGTCGGTGAGCACGCAGGCGGAGCGCTGGCCGAGTAGCCCGAGCCCCTGGCAGAGCATGTGGGACAGGGTCGTCTTGCCGGTGCCGCCCTTGTTGCCGATGATGCAGATGATTCGGGACATGTTGAAAACCTCTCGCTGAACGCAGGGCGCGATGACGCCATTATTGGCGCTTTAACGGCCGCAGGAGGGCTGGAATTGAGGGGCTAAGCCCGCCTAATTCCTTTTTTGGCCAACGGTTTGGGGCCGCCGGGCAGGTAGCAGTAAAGGCGGGTGCGGCGGCGGTCATCCACGTCCACCACCTTGTACGGCTCGATCCCCTCGACCGGAAAGCTGTTGCTCACCAGCAGTGCGCCGGGCTGCAGTTCGGCGCAGGCCTTGCGCCAGACCTCCGGCATCGGCACTGGCGACAGGAAGGCGTACACCAGGTCGTAGTCGGCCCAGGAAATCTGCCAGAAGTCGCCCCGCGCCACGCTGATGTTGGGCTGTCGGCGCGACAGCCAGAGCGACAGGGCGTAGGGCGCCGGGGCGGATTCCATGCCTTCGCAGCGGCAGTCGGGCCGTAGCCGGGCCAGCGGGCGCAGCAGCGAGCCGGTGCCGCTGCCCAGGTCGAGCAGCATGGTCGGGTGATCCCGCGGCAGCAGCTTGGCGACGGCTTCGGCGGTGTGCCGGTTGGAGAGAAAGAGCGGCACCTGGGTGCGAAAGCTGCTCCAGTAGAACAGCGCAAAAGCGACGAAGGCGGCGAGATACCAGCCGGGGGCGATCTGCAGCAGCAGCGCGCCGGCCACCAGCGGCGTGAAGCCGAGATGAATCCAGCGCCACCAGGGGGCACTTTTCAGGGCGATGGCCGTGCCGGTGGCCGCCGCCGCCTGCACCGCGACCAGCGGCCAGATGCCCGCCGGCAGCACACCGCTCCTGGCCGCCACGAAGGCGACGACACAGCCGGCAAGCTGGGCGAGAAGGGCTTTGAGGGCTGGGGGCATGGGTGGGGTTCCGGGGCGCTTTGGGGCTGTTGGGAGAGCCCCAAGTTTAACGGCTCCGGGTGCTGTGCAGCCAGGGAGGCCGGGTTTGGCGCAGCGTAACCCGACATCAAACTGAACATCGATGGTCTCGTCTGACAATGGAGGTGTCGGGTTACGCGGCGCTAACCCACCTACGCGGCATCACCTTGCCCGCCGCTACTCGTGAGTCAGGCCGCGTGGGCGCCGGTTTGCGCGCTTTTCCTGACGGCGTCCCGCCACTTTGCCAGCAGCGCATCGCGTTTTTCCGCCGTGTGCTTCATCGACCCCGCCTTGATGTGCCCGTAGCCGCGGATGCCGTCGGGCAGGCTGGCGATTTCGGTTGCCAGAGGCAGGCGCTCGGCGCTCAGCCCGTCCAGCAGCAGGGCGATATCGGCTTCGTACTGGGTGATCAGCGCCCGTTCGGCCTTGCGTTCGGGGTGGTAGCCGAAGACGTCGAGGGGCGTGCCCCGCAGGCGGCGAAACTTTGTCAGCCAGCGGAAAACGGTTTCCATCCACGGGCCCAGGGTGATCTTCCTGATGCGTCCGGAGGCCGGGTCGGGGCGGGCGAGGAAGGTCGGGGCGAGGTGGAAATTCACCTTGAAATCACCCTCGAAGCCGGCGTCGATCTGCGCCCGGAAGGTCGGGTCGCTGAACCGCCGGGCCACTTCGTATTCGTCTTTGTAGGCGAGCAGCTTGAAGTGGTTGGCGAGCACGGCTTCGGTGAGCTGCTGGCTGCCCAGCGGGGCTTCGGCGGCGCGCACGCGGGCGACGAGGTCGAGGTAGCGGCGGGCGTAGGCGGCGTCCTGGTAGTCGGTGAGCAGGGCGGCGCGGCGGGCGATGCGCTCGTCCAGCGTTTCGGCCTTGATCGGGCTGACCGGCGCCGGGGTGGCTTCCCGTTCGACGGCGGCGGGATCGACGGCGGCGCGGCGGCCCCACAGCAGCGCCTGGCGGTTCATATCGATGGCCGCGCCGTTGAGTACGATGGCCGCGTCGAGGCTGGCTTCGGAGACCGGCACCCAGCCTTTTTGCCAGGCGTAGCCAAGCAGGAACAGGTTGGTGGCGATGGCGTCGCCCATCAACGCGGTGGCCAGCTTGTGGGCGTCGAGAAAGTCGCAGGCGGTGCTGCCGACGGCTTCGGCGATGGCCGACTGCATTTTTTCGAGGGGAAACTGCCAGTCGGGGTTGCGGGTGAATTCCGAGGTGGGGGTTTCACTGCAATTGACCACGCCGCGGGTGGTGCCGACGGCCATCTTGGCCAGTGCATCGACGCTGGCGGTGACGATCACGTCGCCGCCGATCACCGCGTTGGCTGCGCCGGTGGCGATGCGCACGGCGTGCAGGTCTTCGGGCTTGTCGGCGATGCGGATGTGGCTGAACACCGAGCCGCCCTTCTGGGCGAGGCCGGTCATGTCGAGCACGGTGACGCCCTTGCCATCCAGGTGTGCTGCCATGCCGATCAGCGCGCCGATGGTGACGACGCCGGTGCCACCGACGCCGGTGACGAGAATGCCGTAAGGCTGCGCCGTCGAGGGCAGGGTGGGCGGTGGCAGTGGCGCGAAGCGGCGGGCGTCCACGGCTTGTGCGCGGCCCTTTTTAAGCCGTCCGCCTTCGATGGTGACGAAGCTCGGGCAGAAGCCGTTCATGCACGAATAATCCTTGTTGCAGGCCGACTGGTCGATCTGGCGCTTGCGGCCGAACTCGGTTTCGACCGGCAGAATCGCCATGCAGTTGGATTCACGGCCGCAGTCGCCGCAGCCTTCGCAGACCGCTTCGTTGATGAAGACGCGGGTTTGCGGGTCGGGGAAGCGGCCGCGTTTTCTGCGGCGGCGTTTTTCGGCGGCGCAGGTCTGGTCGAAAACCAGCGCCGACACGCCGGCCAGGGTGCGCAGTTCGCGCTGGATGACGTCGAGTTCGTCCCGGTGGCGGATGGACACGCCGTGGGGAATGTCGGAGACGTGCCAGGGCCGGTCGGTGCCGTCGGTGACGAGCACGATGTTGCCCACGCCTTCGGCCTGCAGCTGGCGCAGCAATTTGGGTACTGTGAGTTCGCCATCCACCGGCTGGCCGCCCGTCATCGCCACGGCGTCGTTGAACAGGATCTTGTAGGTGATGCCGCTGGTGGGCTGGCGGTGGTGGGCCGGGCGGTTGAAGGCGGCCACGGCCTGGCGGATGGCCAGGATGCCAGAGTGGAAATAGGTGCCGTCGCCCAGGTTGGCAAAGATGTGCGGCTCGTCGGTGAAGGGCGCCTGGCCAACCCACGGCACGCCCTCGCCGCCCATGTGGGTGAAGGTGGCGGTGTGGCGGTCGGGCATGAAGCTGGCCATGTAGTGGCAGCCGATGCCGGCCACCGCGCGGCTGCCGGCGGGCACGTGGGTCGACACGTTGTGCGGGCAGCCGGGGCAGAAGGTGGGCACCCGGTCGATGGCGAAGACGCGGTGGCCGAGGGTGTGCTCCTTGGCGAGCAAAAAGGCGAGGCGGCTTTCGATGCGTTCCGACGTGAAAAAGCGCCCGATGCGTTCGGCGATCACCCGGGCGATCAGCGCCGGGCTAAGCTCGCCGGCGGCCGGCAGCAGCCATTCGCCGTGGTCCACGGTGTTGCGGCCGTCCGGGCCGGTGCGGCTGAGCAGCGCCCATTCACCCTTTTCGTCGAACTTGCCGACCACCCGCGGGCGCACGTCCTCGCGCCAGTTGTACAGCTCTTCCTTCAGCTGGTATTCGATGAGCTGGCGTTTCTCCTCGACCACCAGAATTTCGTCCAGCCCCTCGGCAAAGCGGCGGACGCCTTCGGCCTCCAGCGGCCACACCATGCCCACCTTGTAGAGGCGGATGCCGATTTCGGCGGCGAGGGCGTCGTCGATGCCCAGGTCTTCCAGGGCCTGGCGCACGTCGAGATAGCTTTTTCCGCTGGTGATGATGCCCAGGCGCGGCTGGGGCGAATCGATGACGATGCGGTTGAGCCCGTTGGCGCGGCAGTAGGCCAGCGCGGCGTAGAGCTTGAAGTGGAGGAGGCGTTTTTCCTGTACCAGCGGCGGGTCGGGCCAGCGCAGGTTGAGGCCGCCTTCCGGCAGCGCGAAGTCGGACGGGATCACGGTCGTCACGCGATGCGGGTCCACGTCCACCGAGGCCGAGGTTTCCACGGTGTCGGCCAGCGCCTTGAAGGCCACCCAGCAGCCTGAGTAGCGCGACAGCGCCCAGCCATGCACGCCGAAGTCGAGATAGTCCTGCACGCCGGCCGGGGCCAGCACCGGCATCATCATCGACTTGAAAAAGTGGTCGGTTTGGTGGGGCAGCGTAGACGACTTGGCGGCATGGTCGTCGCCGGCAATGGCCAGCACGCCGCCAAATTTGCTGCTGCCGGCGGCGTTGGCGTGGCGGAACACATCCCCACAGCGATCCACCCCCGGCCCCTTGCCGTACCACATGGCAAAAACGCCCTGAACCCGCGCCTTGGGCGACAGAGCCAGCTGCTGGGTGCCCCACACGGCGGTGGCGGCGAGGTCTTCGTTGACGCCGGGCTGAAAGACGATGTCGTGGCCGGCGAGGTGTTCCCGGGCTCTCCAGAGCGTCATGTCGAGCCCGCCCAGCGGAGAGCCGCGGTAGCCCGATACGAAACCGGCCGTGTTGAAGCCGGCAGCCCGGTCCCGTTCCCGCTGGATCATCAGGAGACGCGTCAGCGCCTGGTAGCCGGTGAGATACACGCGCCCGGTGGGGGTGGTGTATTTGTCGTCGAGACTGGCGCCGGGTGTGTGTGTCGGGCTGCGGACGGGATCCTGCTCGGCCATGGTGGGTTCCTCGCAAAAATCATGTCGATGCATTGACGGGCGCCGCACTAAGGCTGCGAATCAAGCCTAGACGTTGCCGGGCGGCGCTTCAATGATTGGATGCTGCGAGGGGAGCGAGGTTCCGGCGCCGGGGCGCCGGACGGGGTCAGAAGTAGTGCTGCCAGCCCAGGCTGATGCGGCGCTCGTCGCCGCTGGCGGATGGCTGCTCGATCTGCGTCCATTCGTAGCCCGCCACCAGGTTGTCGTGGGGGCCGAGACGGGTGCGAAAGTTGGCGCGCATCACACTGCGATCGAGGCGCTTGTCGATGTACCACTGGCGGCCGGCTTCCAGTTGCAGGCGGCTGTGGCTGCCGGCGTCCATCAGCAGACCGGCCAGCGGGCCGGTGCCGATGGCCCAGTTTTTTTCGAGCTGGCCACTGCTCAGGATCTGGTTTTCAAGGAAGACGTAGCCGATCAGCCGGCCTTGTCCCACATTCAATTCCCAGGCCGCGCCCGGGCCGCCGGCAACCATCGGGCTGGCGGCATGGCCGGCGCCGAGGACGCGCTCCCAGCCGAAACGCACTTTCCACGACAGCGGCTGGGTCCAGGCCCGGCGGGGGGCTACCGAGACGATGTCCACCGGCAGAAAGCGTTCGAGGCGCCAGCCCTGGCCCTCCCGCTGGCTGGCGGCCAGGTCGCCAAAGCGGATCTGGGCGCCGCGGGCATAGCCGGTTTCGGGGTCGAGGAGATCGTGGTAGGCCGGGCGAAGTTCGAGAAAGAGGGCGCTGTCGCCGGCAAGGTGGCCGGCGGCAAGGCCGAAACGCCCGGACGCGTGGCCGGATTCGGGGCGGGGCGGCACCGGCACTGCGCCGGTGTCGATGGCCGGCAGGGTGCTGCGGCGGGTCTGGATGGTTTTCAGGCGGGCCAGCGCGTCATCCTGTTCCAGCTTGCCGGCATGGCCGCGAAACGACACCAGGCGGTCGGCGAATTCGAGCTGTTCGATGGCGGCGGCGCTGTCTCCCAAGGCTTCGGGGGCGGTGTGGCCGTCGGCCACGGCGATGGCGGCGGCCATCTGTTCCGGCGCGAGGCGTGTGGCCCGGTGGGCAAGCTCGGTGCCGGCCGACGGGCGGAAGGTGACGTCGGTGACCAGGCCCGGCCGGCTGGCCACCACGCCCTTTACGGTGTCCACCGGGATCGCCGTCCAGTAGAACTGCTTTGCCACCCGGAGGCCCGGCCTCGCCACGTCGAGCAGGCGCAGGATCATGTAGGAGCAGTTTTCGTCGAAGAACCAGTAATCGAAGCGGGTGGCACCGATCTCCCAGGCGTGGCGCAGGAGCTGGCGGGTTTCATCGGCGCTGAGGTTGAGCCGGTATTCCCACACGTCGCGGCTCTCCATGTCGCTGTATTCGCGCACCTTGGCGTAGTAGGGCGAGCTGGACAGCATGCCGGGGTAGAGCCCGGTGAGCCCCTTGAGGGCGAAGCTGAAGCCGTCGGTGGCATCGGCCTTCGCGGCGTAGTTGATGGTGTAGGCGAGCAGCCGGGTCTGGTCGGTCTGGCCGACGGCATCGATGCGCAAAAGCGTGTGGCCGAACATCGAGGCCGGGCTGTTCACGTAGGCCGACGGAAAAACCAGGGTGACCCCGGCCGGGTTGATCTCTTTCGCCCACGCTTCGAGGCGCGGGCAGGGCTGCCCGGGAAGTTGCGCCGGAGCGATGGCGAGGCGGGTTTTAAGCCAGTGAAGGCGGGCCGGAAAGCGGCACTGGGGATGGTCGTCGGGGGCTTCGGGCCGGGCCGGCTCGAAAAGCCGGGCGAGGGTGGCCTCCAGCTCGGCGGCCGGGTTGCGGGCGCCGTCGGGCGCATTGAAGAAGCCCTTGTCGTCGGCGAGGCTGCGCAACTGACCGGTGACCGGGTAGGGCTCGTATTGCAGCAGGTCGGACCACGCCGGGTCGTCGGCGAGCCGCTCGCTGCGGGCTCTGGCCTGCAGGTCTGAAAGCGTGTCGGCGCGGGCCGGTGCGCTGGCCGCGGCCAGGCACAGGGCGGTGCCGAGGGCGAGCAATGTCTTCATGCGGATGGGCGGCAAACAACAGACATGAAAAAGCCCTGTTGTGCCAGGGGCTGGGTGGCCACGGGGCGTTACAGGGCTTTGGTGTTTGCGGGCTCCGGACTTGCCGACAACCCGCAACGAAGTCTGGATCAGACGGCTTCGGCGTACTTGGCCAGGCGGGCGTCGGACTGCAGCGCCGCTTTCAGCTGGGTAGCGATGGTGTCGGCGGAATCGACAGAGGCGAAGATTTCGGCGTGACGGGCCTTGGTCAGGCTGACGAAGGCGGCCTTGTCGCTGGCCTCGATCTTCAGCAGTGCAGCCAGTGCATCCAGGGTTTCGCCCTGGCCGGAGGCGGCGTCACGGGCCAGCTGGGCCTTGTTGCCGTCGATGAACATGGCGGTCTTCCAGGTGGAGGTCACGACGCCATCCTGGGAACAACCGAGGGTGCCGGACGTGATGCCGAAGGTCTGGTTGCCGAAGGTGCCGTTGGTGGTTACGGCGAGAACCTGCGGGGCCACGCCCTTCTGACCTTCAAAAACCTTGGAGCCGAGACCGCAGGAGCCCACGTTGTTGGCGGCGGCGAACGCGGTGACAGGAAGGGAAACAGCCAGTGCGAGAAGAATCTTTTTCATTATGAGGTCCTCTTGGTTTGTGTTGCCTGTCCGGGCATTGCCAGCGCAATGCCGAGGAAATACTAGCGCACTCTTTTGCGAAGGGTTGTTTCCAGGGAAGGTGTGTTGTTTTTATACAAATACCCGGCGCAGTAAGGACCACGACGTGGACCTTGCCGTCGCTCGGGTGATGTCCTGCCGGGTGTCGGCGAGCGCCCCGGGCGGGCCGCGGGGCGCGGTAATATTGGCAGCCCGAACCGGCGGCGTTCGCCGGTCGGTAGCCCCTGGTGGAGTCGAATGTCGGAATCACGCGCCTTGAGCGCCGGGACATCTGTTGTGTCGGCGGTGCCGTGGCATCGCGCGCTGCTGCAGCGCTTGGGTTATTTGTGGTGGTTGAAGGCCGTCGGCACGGCGCTGTTCATGGGCGCGTTTTTCGTGGCCTATCTGCATCTGCTGCATTTTCCGCGCTATCCCGTCACCGTCATGCCGCTCATCGCGGTGGACCGGGCCATCGGTTTTCAGCCGTGGGCGCTGGTGGCCTACGCGTCGCTGTGGGTCTACGTGGCCCTGCCGCCGGCGCTGGCGCCGACGCTGGCGCGGCTGTTCAGCTATGCGCGGCACATGGGCGGGCTGTGTCTGGCGGGGATTGTGGTGTTCGTGTTCTGGCCCACCGCGGTGCCGCCGGCCGACGTGGATTGGAGCCTCTACCCCGGCTATGGGCTGCTCAAGGGCATCGACGCCGGTGGCAATGCCTGCCCGTCGCTGCATGTGGCGACGGCCCTGTATTCGGCGATCTGGCTGGCCGCCGGGTTTCGCGAGGTGGGCGCCGCCCGCTGGGTGCGCGGCCTCAACTGGCTGTGGTGTGCGGCGATCGTCTTTTCGACGCTGGCCACCAAGCAGCACGTGATGCTCGACGTGCTGGCGGGTACGGCGCTGGCCCTGTTGGCCGCGGGGCTGTCGCCGGGCCTGCGCCGGGCCGGGGAAGGTAGCCGTGCCCGCCCGATTGCGGTATAACCCGCGCGGGTGGAGGCCGGGGGCTCGCGCTGGCCTGTGAATGCATTCGACGCCTGAACGTCGCCCGATGCCGGAACCCCGATCCTCGCTCCACGCCTGTCATTCCATCCGCCACGCCGATCCCGCCATGCGTTTGTCGCAAAACTCTCGCGTTCCATTCAGCCGCCCGGCGGAGGGCTCCGCATTGGCGCGGCCCGGCGGCGGGCGTGGTTCGTGCGTGACGATCGATGAGTAGTCTGGCCGCCCGGCTCGGCCGCAGCCTCTGGACTGCTTACGAATACATCGCGATGTTTGCCGGCCTGGGCGCGCTGGCGCTGTTGTGCCTCGCCTGGCTGCCTTTTGCGCTCGTGTGTTCGGTGCTGCCCGAGCGGGTGGGGCGCTTCGTCGGGCGGCGGGTGATCATGATCGGCTTTCGCGTTTACCTGCTTTTCCTGACGATCTTCTGCGCCTGCCGCTTCGATCTTTCCGCCCTCGACAGCCTGCGTCGCGAGCGCTCGCTGGTGCTCGTCGCCAACCATCCCTCGCTGCTCGACGTGGTGATGATCGTCTCGCGCCTGCCCGACGCCGTGTGCGTGATGAAGGCCGCGCTGATGGACAATATCCTGCTTGGCGCGGCCGCCCGGCTGGCCCGTTACATCCGTAACGACGCACCGGTCAGCATGGTCCGCCAGGCGCGCATCGCGCTGCAGCAGGGGGCCCACCTGGTGATCTTTCCGGAAGGCTCGCGCACCCGCAACTTTCCCATCGACGCCTGCACCGGCGCGTCCGGCCTGATCTCCCAGGCCGCCAAGGCGCCGCTGCAGGCGCTCGTCATCGAATTCAGTTCGCCCTATCTGGGCAAGAGCTGGCCGCTCTTTCGCAAGCCCGATCTGCCGCTGCGCTTTGGCATCCGCGTGGGCCGGCGCTTCGAGGTGCCCACCCACGCGCGTCGCTTCGCGCGGGAGCTGGAAGACTATTTTCGCGCCGAGCTGAGCGCCGACCCCACGCACGCCCACAACACGCCATCGTGACCGCCGCCTCCACCACCCATCTCGTCCTCATCCCCAGTTACAACCCCGGCGTGAAGCTGGACGACACCGTGCGCCAGGCGCGGCGGTTCTGGAATCCCGTGTGGGTCGTCGTCGATGGCAGCACCGACGGCAGCGCCGCGCGCCTGCAGGCCATGGCGGCGGCCGATTGCGGCCTGCGCATCATTGTGCTGCCGGAAAACCGCGGTAAGGGTTCCGCCGTGCTGGAAGGCCTGCGCGCGGCGCAGGCAGCGGGCTTCACTCACGTGCTGACGATGGATTCCGACGGCCAGCACCCGGCCGATCGTATCCCCGAATTCATGGCTGTGTCGGCCCGCAATCCGGGCTGCATGGTGCTCGGCAAGCCGGTGTTCGACGCCGCCGCGCCGCAGCTGCGGGTGAAGGGCCGGGAGATTTCCAACTGGTGGGCGAATCTCGAAACCTTGTGGGCAGGCATTGGCGATTCGCTGTTCGGCTTTCGCGTCTATCCGGTCGCGCCGCTCGAAAGAATCATGAGCCGCCAGCGCTGGATGCGCCGCTTCGATTTCGATCCGGAAGCCGTTGTGCGCCTGGCCTGGGCCGGCGTGCGTCCGATCAACCTGCCCGCTCCGGTGCGTTACTTTCGTGCCGACGAGGGAGGTGTCTCGCACTTCCGCTACTTCCGCGACAACCGCCTGCTCACCTGGATGCATTCCCGGCTGTTTGTCGGCTTTGTGCTGCGCCTGCCGCTGCTGCTTGCACGCAGGTTCAGACCATTCCGCCGTTGATCGAGAGGATCTGCCCGGTGATGTAGGCGGCCCGGTCGGAGGCCAGGAAGGCCACGAGATCGGCGACTTCCTCGGGCTGTCCGGCGCGTTTCATCGGCACGAGGCGGTCGATGGCGGCCTGATCGAAGCTGCCTTCGCTCATTTCGGTGGCGATGATGCCCGGTGCCACGGCATTGACGGTGACCTTGCGGCTGGCCAGCTCGAGCGCCAGCGATTTGGTGGCGGCGTGCAGCGCGCCCTTGGCCGCCGCGTAATTGACCTGCCCCCGGTTGCCGACCAGCCCGGCCACCGAGGTGATGGTGATGATGCGCCCCCAGCGGGTGCGGATCATCGGCAGGGTGAGCGGCTGGGTGACGTTGTAAAAACCGTTGAGATTGACATCCATCACCATGTGCCACTGCTCCGCGCCCATGCCGGGGAAGACCGCGTCGGCGTGCAGGCCGGCGTTGTTCACCAGGATTTGCACCGGGCCGGCGACGAGGATTGCGTCGAGGGCGGCGGAGGTGGCGGCAGCGTCGGTGATGTCGAACGCGACGGCTTCGGCCGAGCCACCGGCGGCGACGATCCCGGCCACCACGGCGGCGGCCTGGTCGCGCCGGCGGTTGGCGTGGACGATGACGTGATGGCCGTCGGCGCCGAGCCGGCGCGCGATGGCGGCACCGATGCCGCCGCTGGCGCCGGTGACGAGGGCGCGTTTCATGAGGGTTCTCCGGTTGTGGCTTTGTGCTCGAGGGCGTCGGCGTCGAGCACCACCGCCGCGCGGCCTTCCACCAGCGGCGTGCCGCCGGCCGAGACGCTGAAGCGGTAGAGCACCTGGTTGGCATCGCCCGACAGGCGTTCGGCCTCGATCAGCAGATCGTCGGGCTGATCGTCGAGGCGCATTGCGTGAAAGCTCACGCCGCGAACGCTGACCAGATAGCCCTGGCGCGGCGCTGCGCCTGCGTCGGCGATCAGGCCGCCGTGCAGGGCCATGGCCTGGGCGGCGTATTCGATGCCGGCGGCGATGCCGAGCTGCGTGTCGCTGCAAAGCGGATTGCCCGGCTGGCGGTGGCTGCCGCTGGTGCAGCGGATGGCGTCCGGGGTCCAGTCGAGCACGGTGTCGAGCAGGCACATGTCGGCCTGGTGGGGGATGCGGGCAGCGATGGCCTGGCGGTCTAGCACGGCGCGGGCCCGAACGTGAGGCTGACGGCGAGGCTGAGGGGGGCGAGGTAATCGAGGTGTGCCCGCCCCGGCGTGCCGCTTGCCAGCAGCTGGAGCAGTGGAAGGCCGCGCAAGGCCGGGATGGCCAGGCGCAGCGCCTCCAGCGCCGGGTCGGCGAGGAGCGTGGCGGGGGCGTCGGTGAGTTCGACGGAAATCTGCGCGAGGCTCTGCGGGGTGGGTTCGGGGCTCAGTACCAGGCCGATGCCGGCGGCGTCGGGAATCGGGCGGAAGGCGAAGAGCGGCGCGGGGTGTTCGGCGTCGTAGGCGATCAGCAGGGTGGGGGTGTGGCTGCTGGCGGCTTCGACGAGGGCTTCGAGCAGGCCGGCCGAGAAGCTGCCGTCGTAGGCACACAACGACTGGCTGGGCGCCATCGAGCCGGTGGCGATGCCCCAGTAGCCGGCGGGGGTGTTGTGGAGCGAGTTGTGAAAGCGGGTCGGCGACACGCGGGGGTCGTCGGAGGCCAGGGTTTCGCACAGGGCGACGCAGTTGTGGCAGTCGGCGGTGGAGGCCGAGAGCACGGCCGGCAGGCGGCGGGCGTCGGCGCCGGCGTGTTCGATGGCGGCGAGGCCGCTGGCCAGGGCGACGCGCACGATACGGCTGGCGCGGCGACGCTCGGCGGGCGGCAGCAGGGCCGGCGCGGGCAGCACGCTGGGGGCCGGCGCGTAGGGCGTGCGGCCGGCCAGCACGTGAGCGGCAGTGGCCCAGTCGGGCAGGCCGGGGGCGATCAGGCCGACGCCTTCGATCCAGGCGGTGAGGGTGTGGCTCATGCGCCCCTCCCGAAAACGAGGCTGCAGTTGCTGCCGCCGAAACCGAAGGAATTGTTCATGGCGCGCTTGACCGGGGCGTCGCGGCTGGCGAGCAGGTAGTCGAGGTGCAGCGCCGGATCGAGCTGGCGGGTGTTGGCGCTGCCGGGCAGGAGACCGTCGGTGAGGGCCAGCGCGCAGACCACGGCTTCGAGGGCACCGGCGGCGCCGAGGGTGTGGCCGGTGAGGCCCTTGGTGGAGCTGCACGGCACGCGGCCGTCGAACAGCGCGCCGACGGCACAGCCTTCGGCCGCGTCGTTGTTGAGGGTGGCGGTGCCGTGGAGGTTGATGTAGTCGATGGCGGCGGGCGTCAGGCGGGCGTCGGCGAGGGCGGCTTCCATGGCCATGCGCGCGCCGAGGCCTTCGGGGTGGGGCGAGGACATGTGGTAGGCGTCGCTGGATTCGCCGCAGCCAAGGAGCAGTACGGCTCCGGCGTCGGGCGTGGCCGGCGGGCGCTCGAGCAGCGCGAAGGCGGCGGCTTCGCCCACCGAGATGCCCTGGCGTGCGGCGTCGTAGGGGCGACAGGGCTCGGGGGCGGTGAGTTCGAGGGAGGCGAAGCCGTGCAGGGTGGTCAGGCACAGGCTGTCGACGCCGCCGACGACGGCCGCGTCGATGAGCCCGGCGTGGATCATGCGCGCGGCGGCGGCAAACACTTTGGCGGATGACGAGCAGGCGGTGGAGACGACCGCGGCCGGCCCTTCGAGCCCGAACCAAGCGCGCACGAAGGCCGCCAGCGAGTAGGTGCTGTGGGCGCCGTGGTAGTTGAAACTGGCGGGCAGCGCGCCGCTGGCGTCCCGGTGGCGGAAGGCGATTTCGGTTTCGAGGATGCCGGAGGTGCTGGTGCCGAGGATCACGCCGACCCGGCGCAGACCGTGGCGGGCGATGCTGTCGCGCACCGCGGCGTCGAAGCCGTCGGCCTGCAGCCCGCGCAGGGCCAGGCGGTTGTTGCGGCAGTCGTAATCGGCAAAGGGGGCGGGCAGCGGGGCGTCGTCCAAACCTGCGACTTCGCCTATCCAGGTGGGCAGCGCGGTGCCGTCGAAGTGGCAGGGCGCGAGGCCGCCGATGCCTGTCCGCAGCGCCTGGCGAAAGGGCGCAAGGCCGTCGCCGACGCAACTGACCTGGGTGTAGTGGGGAAGGTGGAGAGGGGTCACGGTTCGGCGCGCGGATGGAGTCGGCGGAGTTTACCAGAATGACTATCGGGCCCATCCGGCCGGGCGCGCTGGGTCAGGGGCAGGCGGCGGCGAGGGTGACGGGGGTGAGGCCGGCTGCGCGGATGCGGGCCAGCAGGGGGGGCAGCACGGCGAGGATGACGGCCTGGCCGTCCGGGCCGCGGGCGGCGTTGCCGTCGTGGAGGAGCAGGATGTCGCCAGCGGCGAGTGTGCTTGGGCCATCGCCGGCGAGGCGGGCGAGCACCCGGGCCGGGTTGCCGTTGCGGGTGTCGTAGGCGCGGCGTGTCCAGGTGGCGAGGCGCAGGTCGAGGCGTGCCAGCACCGGGTCGAGGAAGGGGTTGCGCAGGCCGGCGGGGGCGCGGAAGAAGCGCGGCGGGCGGCCGGTGAGGCCGCCGAGGGTGGCCTGGGCGGCCGCGACTTCGGCGTGCATACCCTTGAAGCCAAAGGTCGAGAAGCGCTTCCAGTGATGTTCGCTGTGGTTTTCGATGGCATGGCCGCGGGCGACGATGTCGCGCACGAGGGCCGGGTGGGCGGCGGCGCGGCGGCCGATGCAGAAGAAGGTGGCCTTGGCGCCGGCGGCGTCGAGGATGTCGAGCACCTGCGGCGTGACCTGCGGGTCGGGGCCGTCGTCGATGGTCAGGGCGATTTCGCGGCGGGCGATGGCGGCCGGCGGCAGGCGGGTGAGGTTGGGGCCGAGCAGGCGGCTGCGCGGCAGCAGCCCGGCGAGGGCGAGGACGAGGTGGTCGGCGACCAGCGCGCCGACGGCAAGCTCCCACGCCGACGGGGCGATGAGAAGGCTAGCGCCCGCCGCGGCGTGAAGGCCGAGGCTGAACGTGATGAACGGGCTGGGTCGCCAGCGCTTCATGGCGGGCTGCGGCCCTTGGGCGGGCGGGCCAGGATCGCCGAGAGCAGCAGCGTGAGCACCGCGCCGGGGCCGACGGTGACGCCGATGGCCTGGAGCACCGGCACCGGCGAGACGCCGAGGATGCCGAAGCCGATCACCGTGGCGAGGTTGGCGAGGAGCAGCGAGGCGAGGGTGCGCGGATCGTCGGCGGGGTTGTCGTCGGCCCGGTTGAAGAACAGCGCGTAGTTGGAGCCGACGGCGACGATGAGCAGCATGCCGACCAGGTGCAGCAGGGTGAGTTGGGTGCCGGCCAGGGCGAGGCCGGCCATCACCAGCAGTTCGGCCACCAGCAGCGGTGCGATGACGCGCCACAGGCGGCCGGGGTTGCGCAGACTGACGGCCATCAGCACCACGATGGCGAAGCTGCCGGCCAGGGACAGCAGGATCGCTTCGTCCAGGTAGGCCTGATAGAGATTGGTGGATTCGCTGAAGATGTCGACGAACAGGGCGCCGGTCTCGCCATCCTGGGCGAGGGCGGCACGGATCGGCGCAGGGTCGAGAGGCGCATCGCCGGCCGGGGCGCGCAGCGGCATCAGCACCGTCCAGCCGTCAGCGCGCCGGAGCAGCAGGGTGTCGACGGCCAGTGCCAGGGTTGAGCCGTGCAGGGATTCGGGGCTGAGCAGCGGCTGGTGGCGGGCGGCGTCCACGGCATCGAGGAAAGGGCTGAGTTTGTCGGCCTTGAGGGGCAGGCCTTCGAGGGCGGCATCGAGGCGGCGGGCCAGTTCGGCGCGCTCGGGCAGGGCTTGCCGGCGGGCCTCCTGGGTGGCGCTGGCGGGCAGGAAGCGGGCCGGGCTTTCGTAGCCGCCGAGGGTGCCTGCCTCCACAAGTCCGTCGAGACGCCGCCCGGTGCGCTCGGCGGCGGCGAGGGCGCTTTCCCGGTCGGCGGCCTTGAGCACGACGAGGTAGCGCAGGTCGGGGGCGCCGAGGTCGGCCCGCAGGCTCCGGTCGATGGCCTGGTCGGCCTCGGAAACCGGGCTGAGGCCGGACAGGCTGGCATTCCACACCCGGTCGTGGTGGGCGGCGAGGATGGCAACTGCGGCCACGGCGAGCACCGCCACCAGCGGGCGCAGGCGCGGCAGGCGGCGCCACAGGCCGGCCATGGCGAGGCCGACCGGGCTGATGTCGCGGATCGGCAGCGTGGCCGGGCAGAGGTGCGGCAGCACGAAGCGGGTGATCGCGGCGGCGCTGACGAGACCGGCGATGGAATAGAGGCCGAGCTGGGCGAGGCCGGGAAAGCCGGAAAAAAGCAGCGAGGCGAAGCCGATTGCCGAGGTGAATACGCCGAGCCGGATGGTGGGCCAGAAGCGTTCCATCCAGTTGCCCTGGCTGCCGTCGCGCCGGGCGCTGTCGGACTGGACAAAGTAGTAGATGCTGTAATCGACCGCTTCGCCGATGAGGGTGGTGCCGAAGCCGATGGTGAGCCCATGCACGCTGCCGAAGCCGAGGGACACGGCGGCGATGCCGGCCAGCGCGCCGCTGGCCACCGGCAGCAGGCCGAGGGCGACGGCGGTGAGGGAGCGGTAAATGATGAGCAGCAGGCAGACCACCGCGGCGCTGCCGAGGGTGGACAGGCGCACGGCTTCGGACTGGATGGCGGCGCGGGAATTGACGGCGAAGACGGGGGCGCCGGAGATGAGCACGCGGGCTTCGGGGGGCTGCGCGGCCTTGGCGAGGGCGGCGAAATCGCTGTGTACGCGCTCGATGGCGGCTTCCTGGGCGTCGGTGTCGGAGCCCGCGGCGCGGGTTTGCAGCATCAGGATGGCGCGCGTGCCGTCCTTCGAGGCCCACACGCCGTGCTGGCTGGCGGGGCCGCCCTGGGTGTCGAGGCTGCCGATCAGCTCGACCATTTCGCCGGTCGGGTCGCGGGGCAGCAGTTGCTTGAGCATCATGCCGGCGGGCGAGCCGAGCAGCTCGATGCTGTTTTCGATGGCGGCCCTGAGACCGACGGGGCTGAAGTGTTCCGGCGTGACCGCGGGGCTCAGCAGATATCGGTTGGAGAACAGGATTTCCCGGTCGATGGCGAGGGTGGCGGCGTCGCCGTTGCGCACCGAGACGAACAGGCCGCCGTCCTGCAAATGTTTGGCGAGCGCGCGGGACAGCCCGGCACGGGCTTCCGGCGTGCTGCCTTCGATGCCGACCAGCAGCAGGCGCGACAGCACGCCTTCGGTGAGCTGGTCGACGAGCAGTTGCTGGGCCGGAGTGGGGCTGCGCGGCAGGAAGGCGGACATGTCCGCGGTGTAATCGGCGCGCAGGGCCAGCACCGCGCAGGCGACGAGGCCGCAGAGCCAGACCAGTACGGCGCGGGGAATCCGGGCCCGTGCGCCGGGCTTGAGCGGCAGGTTCATTGGCCGGGGATGGGGGCGATGGTCATCACGGCGCGGTCGCCGTCGGCCTGCAGGTATTCGACGCTGAGCACCTGGTCGCGCTTGCCGCCGATGGTGATGCGGGTGACGAGTTCGGCGATGCGCGGGTTGCTTGGCGATAGGTTCAGCGTCCAGCTGTCGCGGGTGCCTGAGAGGTGCAGGGCGTAGTTGCGTTCGAGGGCCGCACGGTCGCCGGAGAGGGTGCCGCGGATGCTGGCGGCGAAGGCGAGGATTTCGGGCTGCTCGGCGAGGCGCAGGGTGAATTTGTGCTTGCCGCGCTCGACGGTGATCTGGTCCTTGTCGAGCAGCAGGTAGTCGGGCTTGGGCGCGAGGGTGCGCTTTTCCAGGTAGTCGGGGGCAACGTAGCGCATTTCGCCCGAGGAGACGACCGGGCGATCGAGCAGGGCGATGTATTTTTTTTCGGTGAATACGGCCCGCCCGCCGGGGTTGCGGGCGAGTTCGCCCATCAGGCTGGCGATGTTCCAGGCGGCGAGGGCCGGGGGGCAGCACAGTGCGAGGGCGAGGGCGGCGAGGAGCTGGCGGAGGTTCATGGTGGGGTGTCGTCGGCGCCAGCGGCGCGCCAGAAGTCGAAGAAGTTGAACCAGTTGAAGGGGGCGCTGCGGGCGCGCTCCGCCAGCAGGGCGGCGTAGTGTTGCTGGGCGGCGGCGATGGCGGCGTCGCGGGATTTGCGGTCGACCTCGCCGAAGTCGGCAAGTTGCGAGAACTCCACCCGGTAGCGCGCGCCGCCCAGGTGCAGGCCGCTCATGAAGATCACCGGGCGGCGCAGTATGGCGGCGAGACGGAAGGGCCCGACGGGGAAGGCGGCGGGGCCGCCGAGGAAGGGCTGCGGAGCCGTGGCGTCGAGGCGCGGGGCGCGGTCGGCAAGAATGCCGATCATCTGGCCGGCGTCGAGGCGGTCGCGCAGCTCGAGCATGGAGTCGAGGTGCCCGAGGGCGAGCATGTCCTGGGTGGCGGCGGGGTTGATGGTGGCGAGGACGCTGTTGATCTTGCGGGCGTTTTCTTCGTGCATGAGCATGCACACGGCGCGGTCGGTGTTGTGGCGGCCGAGGGCGCGGAGCACTTCGAAGCTGCCCAGGTGGGCGCCGAAGAGCAGCAGGCCGCGACCGTCGGCGAGGGCGGCGTCGACGAGTTCGGCGCCCTTGATCTCGATGTCGAAGCTGTCGAAGCGGCCGTTGAGGAAGTAGATCCGGTCGTGGATGGTGGTGGCGAAGGTGAACACGTGCCGGTAGCGCTCGGCGAGCGTGGGCGGGCGGCCGAGGATGCGCGTCAGGTAGCCCCGCGAGGCGCGCCCGGCAGCGGGGGCGAAGAGCAGGAAGTAGGCGGCGATGCCGTGGAGGACGACGCGGCTGGCGCGGCGCCCCAGGGTGAGTGACAGCCAGACCATGAAGCGCATGACGGCCGCGCTGCTGCGCTCGGCCTGGCGGGTCCAGGTGGCTGCGGTGGCCGGCGGGGTGCCCGCCGGCTGGCTCACGGCGCGGCTCCGAAGGTGAAGCTGCCGCTGGCGACGGTGGTTTCGCCGAGGCGGATTTCGAAGCCCATCCCGCGGGCGGTGGCCGGGGCGAAGCGGAAGACGAGTTCGGCGCCGGGCGGCACCGGCTGGAAGAACTTGGCGCTGGCGAGGCCGCGAATGGCTTGCCCGGCGGCGAGCGGGGCGAGGCGCATGGCCTGGTCGATCAGCACCACGCCGGGCAGGATCGGGCGGCCGGGGAAGTGGCCGGGAAAGGCGGGGTGGTCGGACGGGACCGTCCAGCGGATTTTGTTCATCGGGCGGATCCGTGACCCGCAGCGTAGGCGGCAAACAGCGCCGCCAGATCGGCGCGGGGCAGTTTGCTGGCGGCGTTGCGCGGCAGGCGGTCGACGAAGATCAGCGGACGCGGCAGGAAGATCGGGTCGATGTGCAGGCGCAGCGCGGCGAGGATGTCGCGGGTGGTGAGGCCGGGGGCGACGACGGCGGCGCGCAGGCGGGTGACGTGGTCGTCGGGTTCGTCGTCGGGCATCAGGAAGGCGCCGTCGATAACGCCGGGGATGCCGCAGAGTTGTTCGTTGAGGTAGGCGAGGGAGGTGCGCTTGCCGGCGATGTTGATGAGATCGGCGTCGCGGCCGTGGAGGATGAAGTGGTGTTCGTCGACGGGTTCGAGCACGTCGCCGAGGGGTACCAGGCCTTCCACGTGGCCGCCGCTGGCGGCGTGGCGCTCGCCGAGGGGCGACAGGCGCACGTCGTCGAGAAGGTGCCAGAGGCGGGTGGCGGTGGAGCGCCGGCTGGCGAGCTGGCCGGTTTCGGTGCAGCCGTAGATTTCGAGCAGCGGCGCACCGAAGGCGGCTTCGGCACGACGGGCGAGGTCTTCCGAGAGCGGCGCCGTGGCGGACAGGATGAAGTCGAGGGGCGGCACGGCGACGTCGGCGTCGAGCAGCGCGCGCAGGTGGAAGGGCGTGGTGACGAGGGCGCGCGGGCGCGGTACGGCAGCCAGCGCGGCGGCGATGTCGGCGGGGTAGAAGGGATGTCCGCTGGAGAGCGCGGCGCCACCGTGGAGGCAGATCAGCACCGTGGATTCGAAGCCGTACATGTGCTGGGCCGGCACGGTGCCGACGAGGGCGTGGCCGGCGGCGCCGAGGCGCTCGGCGGCGGCGAGGCCGTTGGTGACGAGGGAACCCCAGGTTTTATGGTGGGTGCCGGGCACGCCGGTGGAGCCGGAGGTGTAGACGTGGGCGATGACCTGGTCGACAGGGATGAGCGGCACCGGGAGATGGCCGCTGCCGACCGGTGCGGGGGGCGGGAAGGCGAGGCTGGGGAGGGTGCCGACGGCGCCCTGTCCGTCATGGAGGCAGACGAGATCGGGGGTGGCGGCGGCGAGCCGGGCGATGGTTTCTTCGGTGAGGTTGGGGGGCAGCAGGCTGACCCGCCCGCTGACCGCCGCGGCAGAGAGGCCGACGAGAAAGTGGTAGCGGTTCTGGCAGACGTTGAGGATGTGTCCGCCGGGGGGAAAAAGCTCGGCGAGCCGGGCCACGTCGGCGAGGAAGCGGTCGCGGCTGACCGGGCCGTCGGGGCACCAGGCGACGATGCTGTCCGGGGTCGGGTGGTCGGTGAGCGGGAGGCTTTGGGGCGTCATTGCCGGATCGGGGGGCCGGGGCGGGTGCTGGCCATGTAGGCGCGGATCGATTCGACGATGCCGTGCCGCTCTTCGGGCGGCAGCGCGACGCGCCGGATCAGGCCTTCGACGATGAACATCAGCGCCAGCGAGGGCAGGTAGAAAAGGTTGGAGAAGAAAGACCAGACGGCGGCCGGGGCGACGGCGTAGAGCAGCGCGGAGGTGGCGGCCGAAAGCACGAAAAACGCGGTCCAGGCGAGCGTGAGCCGGCGAGTGTAGCGCGCCACAAGCGGGCTGACTGCAGGCTGGAGCGCGGCGGCGAAGGCGGTGCAGGCGGGGGTGCGCCCGCCGACGAGGGTGCGCCCGAACCACAGGGCGAGCGTCAGGTTGGTGGCGAGGTACTGGGTGAGGTAGAGCCCGCGGAGATGGCCGCCGGGCTGAAGGCCGAGGCGGTGCTGCAAGGCGGGCCAGAAAAAGGTGGCGAATAGAGCGAGGGCAAGCCCGCCGAGGGCGGCGGCAAGGGGGCCGAACCGCCGGGCAACGAGGCCGAGCCCGATGCCGAGGGCCGGCAGCAGCGTGACCGCCACGGCCCAGTTTGCGGCGTTGGGGATGGTGCTGACGTAGTGAACCAGGCCGTCGTAGGCGACGAGAAGGAGGGCGGGCAACAACAGCGCAAGGAGCGGCTCGCGCGGGCCGGTCATGCCTCGAGCTGGCTGACCACGTAGTCGGTCAGGTTGCGCAGGGAGCTGAAGATGGTGGTGTTGTTGTCGTTGTCGGCGCGCAGCTGGATGCCGTAGCGCTTGGAGATGACCAGGGCGATCTCTAGGATGTCGATGGAGTCGAGGCCGAGGCCTTCGCCGAAGAGGGGGGCGTCGGGGTCGATCTCGTCGGGCGTCATTTCCAGGCCCAGGGCGGTCACGATGATTTCTGCGATGTCGGCAATGGACGGAGGGGGAGTCTGCGCGGCGTCGGTGGGCGTCGTGGTCATGGTGTTCCGGATGGTTTGGCGGGCGGGGTGTTGCATGCGCCTTGGGCGGGGAGCAATTTTATCACGAGCCCGCGCACGCAGGCCCGGGGGTGGATGCGTGCGCAGGCTTGGCGCTTAGCCGGGCAGGGCAAAAATCTTGCCCGGATTCATCATGTTCAGCGGATCGAGGGCGGCTTTGAGGCTCTGCATCACGGCCACGCCTTCGCCGTGTTCGGCGAGCAGGAAATCGCGCTTGCCGATGCCGATGCCATGTTCGCCGGTGCAGGTGCCGTCGAGGGCGAGGGCGCGCTCGACGATGCGCCGGCCGAGTTCTTCCGAGGCGTGAACCTGGGCAGGGTCGTCCGGCGTGGTGAGGATCACGACGTGGAAGTTGCCGTCGCCCACGTGGCCGACGATGGGGGCGATGAGGCCGCTCTGGGCGATGTCTTGCTGGGTGCCGGCGATGGCTTCGGCCAGGCG
This sequence comes from Zoogloea sp., assembly GCF_030157465.1. Taxonomy (GTDB): domain Bacteria; phylum Pseudomonadota; class Gammaproteobacteria; order Burkholderiales; family Rhodocyclaceae; genus Zoogloea. Next base: position 120,212 of record NZ_JAOAUU010000060.1, on the reverse strand, counting down.
CGAGATGGGCACGCAGACATCGGTGGAAATGCCGCGGCAGCCGGGCAGCAGGTTGAGGCTGGCGAAGAGCACGTCGTGGCGGGCCTGCCACAGGCGGGTGCGGTCTTCGGGGCGGGTGGCCCATTCGAAATCCTGGCCGCCGTTGTCGCGGGCGATGTCCTGCACGGTGTGGGCCTGCTCCTCGACGCCGGTGGGCGAGCCGTGGAATTCGAAGAACAGCATCGGCGATTCGCGCAGCGTGGTTTTGCTGTAGCGATTGACCGCCTGCACGGTGAGGGCGTCGAGCAGTTCGATGCGCGCCACCGGCACGCCGAGCTGGATGGTCTGGATGACGGTGCGCACGGCGCTGGCGACATCCGGGAAGGCGCAGGTGGCGCTGGATACGGCTTCGGGCAGCGGGTGCAGGCGCACGGTGAGTTCGGTGATGATGCCGAGCGTGCCTTCCGAGCCCACGAAAAGGCGGGTGAGATCGTAGCCGGCCGACGATTTGCGCGAGCGGCCGCCGGTGCGGATGACGCGGCCGTCCGCCAGAACGACTTCCAGCCCGAGCACGTTTTCGCGCATGGTGCCGTAGCGCACGGCGTTGGTGCCGGAGGCGCGGGTCGAGGCCATGCCGCCCAGCGACGCGTCGGCGCCCGGATCGATCGGAAAGAACAGGCCGCTGCCGTGCAGCGCGGCGTTGAGCGTCTTGCGCGTCACGCCGGGCTGGACGACGGCGTCCATGTCTTCGTCGTGAATGGCGACCACCTGCTTCATCTCCGACAGGTCGATACTGAGCCCGCCGTGGGTGGCGAGAATGTGCCCTTCGAGCGAACTGCCGACGCCGAAGGGGATCAGCGGCACGCGGTGTTCGCGGCACAGATTGACGATTTCGACCACCTCGGCGGTGGAATGCGGCCACACCACGCCGTCGGGCAGGGCGTCGGAAAAATGGGATTCGTCGTGGCCGTGGTGGGCGCGCACGGCTTCGGCGGCCGAAAAGCGCTTGCCGAAGCGGTCGGCGAGGGCGCGGGCGAAAGTGTCGGGCAAGGGCATGGGATCGGTACGTAAAAGCGGCAAACCGCTAGGTTAGCGCGCTTTTCCTGCGTCCTTCCACCCATGCGCTGCGCCGCGCGGCCATTTCCCCCGGTAAACTCGCCCGCAGTAAACTTCCCGTTGCGATTCCAACCACCGGAGCCTTCCCGCATGTCCAAACAGATCGTCGCCACCCCCAGCGCCCCCGCCGCCATCGGCACCTATTCCCAGGCCGTCAAGGCCGGCAACACGGTTTACCTGTCCGGCCAGATCGGCCTCGATCCGGTGACGATGCAGATGATCGAAGGCTTCGAAGCCCAGACCGTGCGCGTTTTCGAAAACCTCAAGGCGGTGGCCGAAGCCGCTGGCGGCTCGCTGGCCGACGCGGTCAAGCTGACCATCTACCTCACCGACCTGGCCAACTTTGCCAAGGTGAACGAAGTGATGGCCCGCTACTTTGCCGAGCCCTACCCAGCCCGCGCCGCCGTCGGCGTCAAGGAGCTGCCCCGTGGCGCCGTCGTCGAGGCCGACGCGATCCTCGTCATCGGCTGAGCCTGAGCCCGTGCTCGTCGAGCCCGTCGGCGAAAAGCCGGCCGATCCTGCGCCTGAAGCCGCGCCGCCCAAAAAGGCGGCGGTGCGCGGCTGGCCGGGCGTGGGGCCGCAGCTCGCCGAGCGGCTGGCGAAGATCGACGTTTTTTCGCCGGCCGACCTGATCCTGCACCTGCCGCTGCGCTACGAGGACGAAACCCGCCTCACCATGCTGGCCGACGCCCGGCCCGGCATTGCGGTGCAGTGCGAGGTCGAGGTGCTGTCCTGCGAAGTCACGCCGCCGCCGCGCCGCCAGCTGGTGGCCCGCGCCGCGGATGCCAGCGGCGAGGTGATGCTGCGCTTCGTGCACTTTTACCCCAGCCAGCAAAAGCAGATGGCCGCCGGCGCCCGCCTGCGCATTTTTGGCGAGCTGCGCGACGGTTTTTTCGGCGCCGAAATGATCCATCCGCGGATCAAGCCGGTGGCGGCCGGCGAGCCGCTGCCCGAAAGCCTCACGCCGATCTACCCGACCACCGCGGGCCTCGCCCAGTCGGCGCTGCGCAAGATCATCGCCGGCGCGCTGCGCCACAACGACATGCGCGACGAGCTGCCCGAGGCGCTGCGTCGCAACCTCAACCTGCCGGCGCTGCCCGACGCGCTGCGCATGCTGCACGCGCCACCGCCGTCGGTGTCCATCCTCGACATCGAGGATCGCGGCCATCCGGCCTGGCAGCGCATCAAACTGGATGAACTGCTGGCCCAGCAGATTTCGCTGCGCCGGGCCTACGCCGCCCGCCGGGCCAAGAACGCCGCCAGCCTGCCCCAGCGGGACACGCTGACCCGCGAATTGCTCAAGCAGCTGCCCTTTGCGCTGACTGGCGCCCAGCGCCGCGCTTTTTCCGAGATCGCCGCCGATCTCGCCTCGGATCATCCGATGCAGCGCCTCCTGCAGGGCGACGTGGGCAGCGGCAAAACCTGCGTCGCCGCGCTGGCCATGCTGCAGGCGGCCGAAAACGGGCGCCAGGCGGTGCTGATGGCGCCCACCGAAATCCTTGCCGAGCAGCACTACCGCAAGCTCACCGACTGGCTCACGCCGATCGGGCTGGAGGTGGCCTGGCTGTCCGGCAGCCGCAAGAAAAAAGAACGAGAGGCCACGCTGGCGCGCCTCGCCGCCGGTGAAATCCTGCTGGCCGTGGGCACCCACGCGCTGATCGAAGATCCGGTCACCCTGCCCGGCCTGGCGCTGGCGGTGGTCGATGAACAGCACCGCTTTGGCGTGCGCCAGCGCCTGGCCCTGCGCGAAAAGGGCAAGGCCGGCGAATCGCCGCACATGCTGATGATGTCCGCCACGCCGATTCCGCGCACGCTGGCGATGAGCTACTACGCCGACCTCGACGTCTCCGTGCTCGACGAACTGCCCCCCGGGCGCACCCCCATCGTGACCAAACTGGTGGCCGAGGCGCGTCGCGAGGAGGTGATTCGCCGCGTCCACGACGCCTGCGTGACGGGTCGCCAGGCCTACTGGGTGTGCCCGCTGATCGAGGAATCCGAGGCGTTGCAGCTCAAGACGGCCGAAGAAAGCTATGAAATGCTGTCTGCCGCGCTGCCTGATCTGGCCGTCGGGCTGGTGCATGGCCGCCTCAAGAACGACGTCAAATCGGCGACGATGGCGGCTTTTGTGGCGGGCGACATCAAGGTGCTGGTGGCGACCACGGTGATCGAGGTGGGCGTGGACGTGCCCAACGCCAGCCTGATGGTCATCGAGCACGCCGAACGCTTCGGCCTCGCCCAGCTTCACCAGTTGCGCGGGCGCGTGGGGCGCGGGGCCCATGAGTCGGCCTGCATCCTGATCTTTGCCCAGCCGCTGTCGCAAACCGGCCGCGAGCGCCTCAAGGCGATCTACGAGCACACCGACGGCTTCATCATCGCCCGCGAGGATCTGCGCATCCGCGGCCCCGGCGAATTCATCGGTGCCCGCCAGAGCGGCGTGCCGCTGCTGCGCTATGCCGACCTGGAAGAAGACGCCGGCCTCGTGGAAATCGCCCGCGGACTGGCCGAGGAAATCCTGCAGGACGCGCCGCGGGTGGCCGACGCGGTGACCGCGCGCTGGTTCGGCGGACGCGCCTCGCTGCTCAAGGCGTGAGGGTGCGGCGGTGGGTGTTCGCCCTTACAAAGTCGTGCCCTGACCCCCTACAATTGCGCCCGCTTCAACCCTTTTCCGCTTTCCATGACCCTCGCCCATTTTCCGGGCCGTGATCCCTTCCGTATGGCGGCCTGGCGTGCGCCGCGCGGCATGCGCGGCTGGCTGACCGACGATAGTTCGCTCACCGCACGTATCCGGGCCCGCTGCGGGCAGTTTTCGTTGCAGGTGGTTTTTCAGGGCAAGGGCGCCGTGCTGCCCGACGAGCTGGCGGCCCTCGGTGTGCATCGCCACGGCAGCGTGTGGCAGCGCGAAGTGCTGCTGATCGCCGACGGCGAGCCGGTGGTGTTCGCCCGCTCGCTGGTGGCGGAGACGACGGTTCCGGCCGCCTGGCACCTGTTGCGCGGCCTGGGCGGGCGGCCGCTGGCGGCGGTGCTGTTCGATGATCCGCGGGTGCGCCGTGCGCCGCTGGAGGCGGCCCGCCTGGATGCCCGCGATTCGCGCTGGCATCATGCCGCGCGCGCCACCGGCCATGACGATCTGCCCGCCCTGTGGGCGCGGCGTTCGGCCTTTCACCGGGGCGGCGTGCCGCTCCTGATCACCGAAATCTTTTTGCCTGCAATCCTGAACCTGGCCCCATGACTTCCTCGACCCCGTCCCTGACCCTGAGCCAGCGCCTGTCCGAATACGAAAAACTGATGCGCCTCGACAAGCCCATCGGCATCCTGCTGCTGCTGTGGCCGACCCTGTGGGCGCTGTGGGTGGCCAGCGACGGGCGGCCGGCGCCGTGGATCGTGGCGATCTTCGTGATCGGCACGGTGCTGATGCGCTCGGCCGGCTGCGTGATCAACGACTACGCGGACAAGGATTTCGACGGCCATGTGGAGCGCACCCGCAACCGCCCGCTGGCGGCCCGGCGGGTCAGCCCGAAAGAGGCGCTGTGGCTGGCGGCCGGGCTGTCGGTGCTGTCCTTCTTGCTGGTGCTGCCCCTCAACGGCCTGACCATCGCGATGAGCGTGCCGGCGGTTTTCCTGGCCGGGAGCTACCCCTTTACCAAGCGCTTTTTCGCGATTCCCCAGGCTTACCTGGGGATTGCCTTCGGCTTTGGCATTCCGATGGCCTTTGCCGCCTTCCAGAACGACATTCCGCTCGAGGCCTGGATGATGCTGCTCGCCAACGTGTTCTGGGCGGTGGCCTACGATACCGAGTACGCGATGGTCGATCGCCCCGACGACCTGAAGATCGGCATCAAGACCTCGGCGATCACCTTTGGCCGCTTTGACGTGGCGGCGGTGATGGCGTGCTACGCGGCAACCCTGCTGATTCTCGGCTGGGTCGGCCTCGCCACCGGCGGCGGCGCGATCTTTCTGGCCGGGCTGGTGGTGTCGGCCGGGATCATCGCCTATCACTACACGCTGATCCGCGAGCGCGACCGGCCCAAGTGCTTCAAGGCCTTCCTGCACAACAACTGGGTGGGCGCGGCGATTTTTGCAGGCTGGGTGCTGGACTACTGGATGCGTTAGCCGGGGCTGCGCTTACTCGCGTTGCCCAGGCTTGCGCGGCTGGGCTGTTTTGAGGAGCGGGGTCAGCAGGTCCATCGTGCGCCCGGTGGCGCCCCGGTGGGACTGGGCGAAGCGGCTGCCGGCCTCGCCCATGGCCTTGCGGCGGGCCGGGTTGTCGAGGATTTCGAGCGCGGCCTGAATGCCGTTCTCGATGTTGTCGGCGCGCAGGGCGGCATCGACTTCGATGGCCTGCTCGCACACCACCGAAAAATTGAAGGTGTGGGGGCCGAGGATCACCGGGCAGCCCACCGCGCTGGCCTCGATGGGGTTCTGCCCGCCGAGTTTCTCCCATGATCCGCCAATCACCGCCACGCCGGCCGCGGCGTAATAGGCGTACATCTCGCCCATCGAATCGCCCAGCCAGACCCGGGTTTCGGCCATTACCGGAACATCTTTCGAGCGCTTTTGCAGGCTGAGGCCGGCGCGCTTGACCAGTTTGGCCACCTCGTCGAAGCGCTGCGGGTGGCGGGGCACCAGCACCAGCAGCACATCCGGCGGGCACAGGCGGCCAAAGGCTTCGAGCAGCGGCCCTTCCTCGCCCTCGCGGGTGCTGGCGGCAAGGAGCACCCGACGCTCCGGGCCGAAGCGGTTGCGGAAGTCGGCACCCAGCGCCAGCATGGCCGGCGGCGGTGTGATGTCGAACTTGATGTTGCCGGTGACCATCACGTAGCGGGCGCCGAGGGCCGACATGCGCTGGCCGTCGGCTTCGGTTTGCGCGCCGATGGCCGACAAGTGGGCGAAGGCCTTGCGGGCCAGGGCTCCCAGGCGCCCGTAGCCACGGGCCGAGCGCGCTGACAGGCGGGCATTGACCATCGCCAGCGGGGTGCCGGTATTGCGGCAGCCCTCGATGAGGTTGGGCCACAGCTCGGTTTCCATCAGGATGCCGATGCGCGGGTGAAAGTGCCGCAGAAAGCGGGCCACGGCCCACGGCGTGTCGTAGGGCAGATAGACGCTTTGAACCCGTGGCGCGAGTTCGCCAAAAAGCTCGGCGGCGGTGGCCCGGCCGGTGGGCGTCATGTGGGTCAGGAGCAGGCTGTGATCCGGGTGGGCCTCGAGCAGGGCGTGGAGCAGGGGCGCGCAGGCGCGGGTTTCGCCCACCGATACCGCGTGCAGCCAGATCACCGGCCCGGCCATCTGCGTTGTGTAGCCGCCCACGCGTTCGCCCAGATGTTGCAGGTATTCCGGCTGGCGGCGCGCGCGCCATGCCAGGCGCAGGCCGATGAGGGGCGCGGCAACATACCAGACGGCGGTGTAAAGGTTTCGGAGAATCAAGGGGATGGATGACCCGGAGGGTGTCTTGTTCGGTGGTTCGGGCAGGCCTGGCCGGTGCTTGGGCGACGGAAGTATAGCGGGCGTTGCAGATGCCACGGACAAGTTGTGTCCTGCATTTACCCGCGTCACGTGAGCGTGCGAAAATGCCGGGCTGACGACTGGCGCCGTCGCAATTTTGCCCGGTTGCTGCCCACCCCAATAACACCCATCGTCCCCACGACCATGAAAATTCTCGTCACCGGCGCAGCCGGCTTCATCGGCATGCATGCCAGCCAGATCCTGCTGGCGCGAGGCGACGAGGTTGTCGGTCTCGACAATCTCAACGACTACTACGACGTCCAGCTCAAGCTCGACCGCCTGGCCCGCCTCACGCCCCACGCGAACTTCCGTTTCGTGAAACTCGACGTGGCCGACCGGGACGGCATGGAAAAGCTCTTCGCCGAAGAGAAGTTCGATCGCGTCATCCACCTGGCCGCCCAGGCCGGCGTGCGCTACTCGCTGGTCAATCCCCACGCCTACGTGGAGAGCAACCTCGCCGGCTTCATGAACATCCTCGAAGGCTGTCGTCACAACAAGGTGCAGCACCTGGTGTATGCCAGCAGCTCCAGCGTGTATGGCGGCAACACCAAAATGCCTTTCTCGGAGAGCGACAGCGTCGATCATCCGGTCAGCATTTACGCCGCCACCAAAAAGGCCAACGAGTTGATGGCTCACACCTACAGCCATCTCTACGGCCTGCCGACCACCGGCCTGCGCTTCTTCACCGTGTATGGCCCGTGGGGGCGTCCGGACATGGCGCTGTTCCTGTTCACCAAGGCCATCCTCGAAGGGCGGCCCATCGACGTGTTCAACCACGGCAAGATGAAGCGCGACTTCACCTTTGTGGATGACATCGTGGAGGGCGTCATCCGCACCCTCGATCGCGTTGCCGAGGCGGACCCGGCCTACGACGCCAACAATCCCGATCCCGCCACCAGCAACGTGCCCTTCCGCGTGTTCAACATCGGCAACAACAATCCGGTCGAGCTGATGGCCTTCGTCGAGGCCATCGAGGATGCTGTCGGCAAGAAGGCCGAGAAGAACTTCATGCCGCTGCAGGACGGCGACGTGCCGGCGACTTACGCCAACACCGACGCCCTCAACGCCTGGACCGGCTTCAAGCCGGAAACCCCGGTCCCGGTGGGTATCGGCCGCTTCGTCGAGTGGTATCGCAACTACTACAAGGTTTGATGCGGGGCCTGCCCGTGGCCGACAAGGCAAGGGGTTCATGGAGCGCCTGACCGTCAGCCTCGTGCTGTACCGGCCCGACTCCGGCCTCTTGCGGGCCACGCTCGCCTCGCTGGTGGTGGCGAGCCGCGAGGCGGGTGTCGTCCCCGACCTTTTTCTCATCGACAACGGCGGCAGCGAGGAGGCCCTGGCTTTTCTCGCGCTGCCGGACGACTGGCGCGTGCACGTGTTTTCGGGGCAGGGCAACGTGGGTTTCGGCTGCGGCCACAACCTCAGCCTTGCCGGTGCCGGCGACTATCACCTGATTCTCAATCCCGATCTCGAACTGGCGCCCGACGCCCTGTGCGAGGCACGGGCCTTCATGCGTGCCCATCCCGAATGCGGCCTGCTGGCGCCCGCGGCCCACTGGGACGACGGCCGCGTGCAATATCTCTGCAAGCGCGTGCCGGCGGTGTTCGATCTCTTCCTGCGGGGCTTTGCGCCCGGCTGGTTGCGCCAGCGTTTCGCGGCCCGCCTGGCCCGCTACGAAATGCGCGACGTGATCGGCGATCAGGTGGTCTGGGATCCGCCCCTGGTCAGCGGCGCCTGCATGCTGTTCCGCACCGCGGTGCTGCGCGAGGCGGGCGGTTTCGATCCGCGTTTCTTCCTGTATTTCGAAGACTACGACCTCAGCCTGCGCGTGGCCCGGAAAACCCGTATCGCATATGTTCCGGCGGTGAAAGTCGTGCATCATGGCGGCCACGCGGCGCGCAAGGGATTGCGCCACATCGGCCTGTTCGTGCGGGGTGCCGCGACTTTCTTTCGACTGCACGGCTGGAAATGGTTCTGATGACGCCTTCACGCCTTGCCCGTCGCGTCTGGTTGCGCTGCGGGGTGATGCTTCTTGCTTTTACGGCGCCGGGGCTGTCCCTGGCTGCGCCGCCGCTGTTGCTCGCCGAAGTGCTGCGCGGCGACGTGGACGTGACGCGTTACTGGGTCAGCGAAAAACTCGATGGCGCCCGTGCCCTGTGGGATGGGCGCAGTCTGCGCTTTCGGAGCGGGCGCCCGGTGAATGCGCCCGAATGGTTTATCGCCGGCCTGCCCGCCGAGCCGCTGGATGGCGAGTTGTGGATCGCCCGCGGCCAGTTCGAGGCGCTTTCCGGCATCGTGCGCCGCAAGGCGCCGCGGGATGAAGACTGGCGCCGCGTTAAGTTCATGGTTTTCGAGCAGCCGGACGGCGCCGGCAGCTTCAGCGAACGCATCGACAGCCTGCGCGCCATCGTCGCGCGGGCCGGCGTGCCCTGGCTGCAGGTCGTTGAACAGTTTCGCGTGGCCGACCGGGCGGCGCTTCAGGCCAGGCTCGACGAAGTGGTGAAGGGCGGCGGCGAGGGCCTGATGCTGCACCGGGCCGACGCGCCCTACGTCACCGGCCGCAGCGACGCCCTGCTCAAATTGAAGCCGCTCTTCGACACCGAGGCCACGGTCATCGCCCATCTGCCGGGCCGTGGGCGGCTCGAGGGCATGATGGGCTCGCTGCTGGTGGAAACTGCCGGCGGCGTGCGTTTCCAGATCGGCACCGGCTTCAGCGACGTCGAACGCCGTGCGCCGCCTCCGGTGGGTAGCCAGATCACTTTTGTTTACCGGGATCTGACCCAGGACGGTGTGCCGCGCTTTGCAAGTTACCTGCGCCGGCGGGAGGCCTTTTGAGCCAGGGGCTGACGCTCGTCACCGGCGGACGAGGTTTCATCGGCCGCCGGCTGGTGGCGGCCCTGCAGGCCGACGGCGTGCCGCTCCGGGTGCTGACACGCAGCGCCGCGCGTGCGTCCCATGAACTGCAGGGTGATCTGAGCGACCCGGCCAGCCTTGCGGCGGCTTGTGCCGGCATCGACACGGTTTTTCACTGCGCCGGCCACGCCCATGCCTTTGGTGCGCTGAGCGAGGCCGACGCGCTGCGCCACCGCCAGGTCAATTTCGAGGCCACCCGCGCGCTGGCCGAGGCGGCGGGCGAGGCCGGAGTGGCGCGTTTCGTCTCCCTTTCCAGCGTCAAGGCCATGGGCGAGCCGCTGGATGCCTGCATCGACGAAGACTGGCCGGTGCCGCCCGAGTCGGCCTACGGCAAGGCCAAGCGCGCTGCGGAAGACGCGCTCCTGGCCGCGGCCGAGCGCTACGGCATGCACGTCGTGAGCCTGCGCCTGGCCATGGTGTATGGCGCGGGGGGGCGCGGCAATCTCGAACGCATGGCGTCGCTGGTGCGGCGTGGGGTTTTTCCGCCGCTGCCCGAAACCGGCAACCGGCGCTCGATGGTTCATGTGGCCGATGTGGTGGCCGCCATGCGTCTGGTTGCCGGCGACGCCCGTGCGGCGGGGCGCAGCTACATCGTCGCCCATCCGCAAACCCATTCCGGGCGCGGCCTCTACGACGCGTTGCGGGCGGCCTGCGGGCTGGCGCCGGTGCGCTGGTCGGTGCCGCGCGGGGTGCTGGCCGCGCTGGCCCGCCTTGGCGACGGCATCGAGGCGCTGGCCGGGCGGCGGGTGCCCCTCGACAGCGAGGCGCTGGATCGCCTGCTCGGCTCGGCCTGCTATTCGCCGGCACGCATCCATCGAGAGCTGGGCTGGCGCGCACAAACGGGCCTGGCTGAAGGGCTGCAGGAGATGCTCGGTGGTGTTTGAAGGCCTGGCCCTGCTGGTGCCGGTCGTGGCTTTTGCCGTCGCCTGGAGCCTTACCCGCGGCTGCTGCCGGCCGGGTTCGCTGCTGTATTTTCTCGACCAGCCCAACGAACGTTCGATGCACACCACGCCGGTGCCGCGCACCGGTGGCGTCGGCGTGATGGCGGGTGTGGCGGCTGCCGGCCTGCTGGTGTGGCTTGGCGCCGGGCTCGACCGTGCGCTGCTGGCTGCCCTTGGCGGCGCGCTGGGGCTGGCCGCACTGGGCTTGATGGACGACCGGCGCAGCCTGTCGGCGCGGGCCCGGTTTCTGGCCCAGGCACTTGCTGCCGGCGTCTTCCTGGTGCTTGTGGCGCCCCCCGGCGGCTGGGCGCTTGCCGGGCTGTTACTGCTCGGGCTGGTCTGGATGGCCAATCTTTACAATTTCATGGACGGCGCCGACGGACTCGCGGGCGGCATGGCGCTGTTTGGCTTTGCGGCGCTGGGCGTGGCGGCGGCGCTGGCCGGACAGCTTTCGCTGGCCCTGGTCTGCGCCGGCATCGCAGCGGCGGCGGCGGGCTTCCTGTGTTTCAATTTTCATCCGGCGCGAATCTTCATGGGCGACGTGGGCTCGGTGCCCCTCGGCTTTCTGGCCGGCACGCTGGGCCTTGCCGGCCGCGACGCGGGGGCGTGGCCGCTGTGGTTTCCGCTGCTGGTGTTTTCGCCTTTCATCGTGGATGCGAGCCTTACCCTGCTGCGCCGGGCGCTGCGCGGCGAGAAGGTCTGGCAGGCCCACCGCAGCCATTATTATCAGCGCCTGGTACGCATGGGCGCTGGCCACCGGAGGACGGCGCTGCTGGCCTATGTGTTGATGGCGGGCTCGGCAGTCGGTGGCCTTGTTGCCTTGCCGCTGAAGTTTTCGCTGCAATGCGGCATCATTACACTATGCTTGTTCATTTACCTGATCCTGGGCTGGCAGATTGACCGCGCGTGGCGCCGTCATGACCCGGCCGGGAAGCCAAAGTCTTGATTAGAAAAACGTATCACCCCCTTCTGGTTTACTTTTCGGATGTCGTCGGGGTTGCCCTGGCGTGGTGGGTGGCGTATCTCATCCGCTTCAATCTCGCCATTCCGCCAGAGTTTTTGCCGGGGTTTTTCCTCGGCCTCGGGATCGTCGTCGTGCTGCAGGGCCTGTTGTTGCAGGCATTCGGCCTCTACCGGAGCCTGTGGGTTTTTGCGAGCCTGCCCGATCTGGTGTGCATCGGCCGTGCGGTGGCGGTGGCAACCGTACTCACGCCGCTGGTCGTGGTGGTGGCGGTGCGCTTCGCGCCCGAAGTGCCGCGACTGGTGTTCCTGCTGCAGCCGCTGGCGCTGGCCGTATACATGGGCGGCACGCGGGCGCTGTATCGCACCTGGAAAGAATCGCGGCTGTATGGCGGGCTGCGGGCGCTGGGTCAGCCGGTGGTCGTGCTGGGGGCCGGCGATGCGGCGGCGGGCTTGCTGCGGGATTTGTCCCGTTCGGCCGAATGGCGGGTCGTCGGCCTGCTCGACGACGAGCCGACCATCCAGGGGCGTGAGGTTTACGGTTGCAAGGTGTTGGGCCGCATCGCCGATCTCGAACGGGTTGCCGAGGAGTTCAAGGTTGGCCACGCCATCATCGCGATGCCCAATGCACGCCACGAGGTGCGCCGCAAGGTGGCCAGCGTTTGCGTGCGGGCGGGGGTCAAGGCGCTGATCGTGCCGGCGATTGAAGACCTGATGACCGGCCGGATCAGCGTCAGCGAGGTTCGCCGTGTGGATGTCGAGGATCTGCTCGGGCGCGATCCGGTGCGCATCAATACCGTCGAAGTGCGTGAATACCTGCGCGGCAAGGCGGTGATGGTGACCGGTGCCGGCGGCTCCATCGGTGCCGAGCTGTGCCGGCAGATTGCCCGCTTCGAGCCCTCTGTGCTGATCTGCTTTGATATCAGCGAATATGCGCTGTACCGCCTCGGTGAAGAATTCGCCGCTCATTTTCCGACCATTCAGCTGGTTGCCCTGGCCGGTGACGTGAAGGACGCCATTCGCGTGGACGAGGTGATCACCCGTTTCCACCCCCACGTGATCTTCCATGCCGCGGCCTACAAGCATGTGCCGCTGATGGAGGACGACAACGCCTGGCAGGCGGTGCGCAACAACGTGCTCGGCACCTGGCAAGTGGGGCGCAGCGCCGTGGCCTGCGGCGTGGCGCGCTTCGTGCTGGTGTCGACCGACAAGGCGGTGAATCCGACCAACGTGATGGGGGCCACCAAGCGGCTTGCCGAGCAGGTGTGCCAGGCGTTGTCGAGCGAGGGCAAGACCCAGTTCGAGATCGTCCGCTTTGGCAACGTGCTGGGCAGCGCGGGCAGCGTGATTCCCAAGTTCCAGGAGCAGATCGCCGGCGGCGGCCCGGTCACGGTGACCCATCCGGACATCACGCGCTATTTCATGTCGATCCCCGAGGCCGCGCAGCTGGTGCTGCAGGCGGGGTCGATGGGGCAGGGCGGCGAGATTTTCGTGCTCGACATGGGCGAGCCGGTGAAGATCGCCGAACTCGCGCGGGACATGATCCGCCTGTCGGGGCATACCGAGGAGGAGATCCGGGTGGTGTTCACCGGTCTGCGGCCCGGCGAGAAACTTTTCGAGGAGGTGCTGGCCGACGCCGAGGAAACCCGCGCCACCCATCACCCCAAGCTGCGCATCGCCCGCGCCCAGCCTGTCGAGGACGGTCGGCTGGCTGCGCTGTTGCAGTGGTTGCGCCAGCGCCGGGCGGTGGGCGCGCCCGAGGTTCGGCGCGAACTGCGGCGCTGGGTTCCCGAATATTCCCCGGCGGTGAGCACCCCGCCTCTGCAGGTTGTCGAGCCTGCCGCACATCGAGCCTGACCCATGGCAACTTACGCAATCGGTGACATCCAGGGCTGCTTCTGCTCGCTCAAAGCCCTGCTCGAGCGGGTGTCCTTCGACCCTTCAAAAGACCGCCTGTGGCTGGTTGGCGACCTGGTCAACCGCGGCCCGGATTCCCTCGAAACCCTTCGTTTCGTGCGCGATCTGGGCCCGGCAGCCATCACCGTGCTCGGCAACCATGATCTCTACCTGCTGATGGTGGCCTATGGCTCCATTCGCAGCCGCGGTAAGGACGACACCATCCAGGCCATCCTCGATGCGCCGGACCGCGAGGCCCTGCTCGCGTGGTTGCGCACCCGCCCGCTGATGCACGTGGAAAACGGCTTCGCGATGGTCCACGCCGGCTTGCTGCCAGGCTGGACGGTGACCCAGGCGCGGGCCCTGGCCCGTGAGGTGGAAGGCGCACTTGCCGGCCCCTATCACGCCGAACTGCTGCACAACATGTGGGGCAGCGAGCCGTCGGCCTGGAGCGACAAGCTGCGCGACTATGAGCGCATGCGGGTGATCATCAACGCGATGACGCGCATGCGCTTCTGCACGCCCGAGGGCGTCATGGATTTCAAGGTGAAGGGCGAGGTGACCAAGGCGCCCAAGGGCTACTTGCCCTGGTTCGAGGCGCCGGGCCGCAAGAGTGCGGACACCACCGTGGTGTTTGGCCACTGGTCGGCCCTTGGCCTGCTTGTCGAGCCCAAGCTGCTGGCGCTGGATTCGGGTTGCCTGTGGGGCCGCGAGCTTACTGCGGTGCGCCTGGAAGACCGGGTGGTGTTTCAGGTCCAGTGCCCGGGCCTGAGTCACGGCAAGGTGAAGCCGTCCTGAATTGAAGGGCGGGGGCGGGCGGGTCTGCCCTCCGTGTTGCTGCCGGTGCCCTCGCAGCCGGCTGCGCTTTCAAGTCTGGGCGATCCGTTCGGCGATCACCTCTCTCGCCGTGTGGGCGAGGGCCTTGCGATCCGGCTTGTCGCAGGTTGCCAGGGCCGGGGTGATGTGCACGCGGGCCACGATTTCCCGTTCGGCAATGATGGCCTTGATGCTTTGCCCGAGGCTGACATCGCCGTCGTAGGCCGGCGCGCGGGTAAAGCGGCCGTCCGGCAGGCGATACGCAATGGCGAGGGGCTGGATCGGTGCCCCTGCATCGATGGCGGGTTGCAGCAGGGCGCCGTGGAAGGGGTGAATATGGCTGCCGTCGGTGGTCGTGCCTTCAGGAAACAGCGCCACGTGCCTGCCGCGTTCGAGCAGAGCCGCAATTTCGCCATTCACGACCTTGGCGTGGCCGCGACTGCCACGACGCAGGAAGACGGTTTCGTTTTTCGAGGCCAGCCAGCCCATCACCGGCCACTGGCGTACTTCGGCTTTCGAGATGAAGGCTGCCGGATAGGCGGCGTTGATGACGAAAATGTCCAGCCACGAGATGTGGTTGGCCACCAGCAGGCTGCCGGGGCTGACATAGGGTTCGTTTGTCTCCAGCCGGATGCCCAGGATTTTCAGCAGCCGGGCCGACCAGCGCTGCTTGAGGTGGAGCTGGCGGGCCGGCGTGATGAATGGAAAGCCGGCGGCCGTCATGACCAGCCCTCCGATCACGTGAGCGGCAAGGCGGGCGTAGCGGGCCGCGCGTACGAGGCCGGAAGCGGGGGTGTCGGGTTTCAGTCCTTGCGTCCCAGGAAGTGCTTGGCGTAGCGGGCGTCGAGCCGGGAAACCGGCAGCAGGACGGGCAGGTCGGCGGTGTTGAAATCAGGATCCCACGCCGGTTCGCCGCAAATCCACGCGCCGGCCCGCAGGTAGCCCTTGACGAGGGGCGGGGTGTCGGCTTCGAGATCCTGGCGCAGGGCCTGCATGGGCAGCGGAGTGCGGGGAAACACGCGGTATTCGAGGGGGCAGAGGTGCTCTTCCTTGAGCCGATTATACAGGCTGGCCGCGGTGTGACCGCCGTCGGCCATGCTGACCGACGCGCAGCCGATCAGGTAATCGTAGCCGTTTTCGAGCATGTAGCGTGCAAGTCCGGACCACAGCAGGGTGATGACCGCGCCGGAGCGGTAATCGGCGTCGATGCAGGCGCGGCCGATCTCGACCATGCGGCCGCGCAGGTGGCGCAGCCGGGTCAGGTCGAATTCGTTCTCGGAGTAATAGCTGCCCACTTCGCGCGCGGCGCTGGGGGACAGGATGCGGTAGGTGCCGACGATGCGGCCGGCGTCTTCATCGCGGACGATCAGGTGCTCGCAGAAAGGGTCGTAGATGTCGCGATCGACGCCCGGTGTGCGGGTCGAGAGGCGGGCGCCCATTTCGTCGGCGAAAACCCGGTAGCGCAGCTTCTGGGCTTCCAGCACTTCGGTGGGGCTGCTGGCGAGCCCGACGTGCAGGTTGCGTCCGGGGCGGTGGGCGACGTGTTGTTCCTTCTGCAGCATGGTGGAATCCTCTTGGGGTTTCCATGCATTGTCTGAATGCTGCGTTGCGGTGCCGTTAAAGCGTGGTTACGAAGTGGTGACGAAAGCGCTGCCCGTAAACGCGAAAAGGGGCCGACTTGGTCCCTTTTCGTGTTTACGCACGTGTTGCCTCAAGCCTCACCCTGTGGATTTCACAGATGGGCGAAGGGCTACCCCTGCGGCCAGAGCGCCAGCAATGGCCTGCCCGCGCCTCGGCCGGAAGCGTTAGCGGGTGACGCGGGTGGTGCGGCCGTCCTGCAACAGGCGAACGCGTTCGCCCGGCGCGAACTTCTCGCCGCCGTCTTCCTGCATCACGGCAAGTATTTCGCCGTTGTCCATCTTGAGGGTGATCTCGATGCCCTGCTTGCGGGTGACGCCTTCTTCGGCTGCCGCACCGGCGAGGCCGCCAACCACCGCGCCGACCACCGCGGCGATCGCCGAGCCCTTGCCCTGGCCGACGGTGCTGCCGGCAATGCCGCCAATTGCGGCGCCGCCGATGGTGCCGACCGGCGACTTGGTGCCTTCGAGTTTCACCGGGCGCACGCTTTCGACGATGCCCATGCGCACGTTGATCACGCGCCGGGCTTCTGCACGTTCATAGTCGCCGCCGCCGAGGCCGCTCGCGCAGCCGGCAACGGTCACGGAGGCCAGCAGGGCGATGACCAGATTTGCGATTCGCATGTTTCTTCCTTTCACCACAGGGTTGAGCCGAAGGCCTTGCGGTAGGCCTCGGCGATTTCTTCACGGCTGGGCGCATGGTTCTGGCCGCCGCGGCTGGCAATCTTGATGGCGCCCATCACGGAGGCCAGGCGCCCGCTTTGTTCGAGATCCATGCCTTGCTCGATACCGTACAGCAGGCCGGCCCGGTAGGCGTCGCCGCAGCCGGTCGGGTCTTCGACGCTGGTCGGCACGGCACAGGGAATGTCGATCTTGCGGCCGGCGGTGTGGATCTCCGAGCCTTCGCCACCCAGGGTGACGATCAGGGCCTTGACTTCGCCGGCCAGGGATTCGATCGAGCGGCCGGTGCGCTCGCAAAGCAGGCGCGCCTCGTAGTCGTTGACCGTGCAGTAGTCGGCCAGTTTCAGACAGGCGAGAAGTTCCTCGCCGTTGAACATCGGCAGCCCCTGGCCCGGATCGAAGATGAAGGGGATTTTGGCATCGGCGAACTGGCGGCAATGCTCGAGCATGCCGTCGCGCCCGTCCGGTGACACGATGCCGAGTTGAACGCCGGTGGCCTGCTCGACCTTGTTGAGATGCGAATGCACCATTGCGCCGGGATGGAAGGCGGTGATCTGGTTGTCGTCCAGGTCGGTGGTGATGAAGGCCTGGGCGGTGAAGCTGCCCGGCACCTGGGTGACGTGGGCGCGGGACAGACCGAGCGTTTCGAGGCGGCCGAGATAGGGCGCGGCGTCGTCGCCAACGGTGGCCATGATCAGCGGGTCGCCACCGAGCAGCTTGAGGTTGTAGGCGATGTTGCCGGCACAGCCACCGAATTCGCGCCGCATTTCGGGCACGAAGAAGGAGACGTTCAGGATATGCAGTTGCTCGGGCAGGATGTGGTTGCGGAAGCGGTCATGGAAAACCATGATCGAATCGAAGGCGATGGAACCGCAGATGAGCGTGGACATGGATTCGGGGAGATGAATGATCGGTTTGGATGCGGGCCGTTCGGGCGGCCCCTGACGGCAGCCTGGCGGATGGCCTTCCGGTTACGGGTAGAAAACGTAGACGCGATAGCCTGCCGCAGCGACGCCGGGGGCTTCGAAGCTGACCCGGGTGACGAGTTCGCGCTTGGCCGGGAAGGCGTCTTTCGGGGCGCTGGCGGGCAGCCATTCCTTGGGCTCCAGCACCTTTCGGACGAGGGCCTTGTCGCGGGCGTCGGTGAGGGTGATTTCCAGGTAGGGGTAGGCTTGCTGGAATTCGGCCCGGTTGCGCAGGGTGGCGTGTAGCGTGAAAAAAGCTTCGCGGCCGGCGTCGGGCTGGATGTCGGAGCTTTCGATGGCGATTTCGGTGGAATCCCGGGGCAGGGGCAGTTCGCAGCCGAGGCCGGCGCACAGGCTTTCCATGAAGGGGCGCATTTGTGGCGAGGACTGCACGATCTCGCCGCGGAACATGAGGACGCCCTGGGCGAGCAGAGCCAGGCTGAGCAGGGTGGCGCCGGCGGCCCAGGCGGCCTGGCGCAGGGCCGGGCCGGGGGCGCTCTCGGTGTCGTCGGCATCCTCTTCGGGGTTGTCGTCGGGCTCGTCGGGCAGGGCTTCCGGGCGGATTGCCGCGGTGTCTGTGTCACGCGCGTGAGTGGCTGGAACAGGCGTGACGAGGGCAGCCGCGGGCGCCGCAAAGGGCTCGACTTCCAGTTCGGTGCCGCCCGGCCAGGGCTGCTCTTCGGGCGCCGAGGCCAGGGTGCGGGAGGCTGTTTCGTCGGGGTCGGGCTTGCGCAGCAGGGCGTCGAAGTCGATGGCCTCGTCGATCGGCGTGGTCAGGTCGAGGTCGGCGGCGGCGGGCCAGTCCGGCTGAAAGGGCAGGGGCTCGATGACGGGCGGTGCGTCGGCGGGGTCGGCTGCAAACGGCGCCGGCGCGAGGTCGTCGTCAGTGTTGATGTCGACGGCGGGCCATTCATCCAGGGGTTCGGTGTCGAGGTCGAAAACGGGTTCGATCCGTTCGTCGGCGTCTGGCGGAACCTCGGGGGCCGGGCGTTCGAAAACCGCTTCAGGCGGGGCTTCGTCGTCTTCGGCAGAAAACGCGGGCTCCTCCAAGGGGGGCTCCGGGGCTTCGTCTGCAGGCGTCTCGTCGAAAGGGCCAAACCCGGCATCGGGGGGTTCTGCCGCTTCGATTTCGGCGGGCGGAGGTTCAGCGGGCGTTTTCTCTTCGAGGACGAACAGCGATGGGGTGGCGACGGCTGCCTGCGGTTCAGGTTGCGCAGGCGGGGGGGGCGATTCGAAGTCTTCGTCGTCGAGCGGGCTGTGTTCGACGCGGGCTTCGAGTGCGTTGAAGGCGTGATTGCACTGGCCGCAGCGCACCCGTCCGGCACGTGCCTGGAGCTGCTCCGGGCGCACCCGGAAGGTGGTGCCGCACGCGGGGCAGCGGGCCAGGATCATCACACGGCCTCGGGGCGCTCGCCTTCGAGGCGAACCCAGCCGTCGAAGCTGGCTCCGACCTTCAGTGCGATGAAGGGGGCGTAGGCAGCGATGACGTCGTCAGCCTGGGCTTCGAGCACGCCGGATAATGCGAGCTTGCCACCAGGCGCAACACGGGCGGCGAGCAGCGGGGCGAGCATCTTGAGCGGATTGGTCAGGATGTTGGCTACGACCAGTTGGAAGGTGCCGTCGAGGGGCTTGGCGGAAACCTGCAGATGCAGGCTCACGCCGTTGGCGGCGGCGTTGTTGGCCGCGGTTTCGACGGCTTTCTCGTCGATGTCGACGCCGGTGACGTCACCGGCCCCGAGCTTGACTGCGGCGATGCCGAGGATGCCCGAGCCGCAGCCGTAGTCCAGCACGCTCACGCCCGGCGCAACCACGCTGGTGAGCCATTCGAGGCACAGCCGGGTGGTGGGGTGGGAGCCGGTGCCGAAGGCCATGCCGGGGTCGAGGACCAGGTTGATCGCGTTGGCGTCCGGTGCGGTGTGCCAGGTGGGCACGATCCACAGGCGGTCGGTGATGCGGATCGGGTCGAACTGGCTTTGGGTAAGCTGCACCCAGTTTTGTTCTTCCACTTCCTCGATGGTGAAGGGCGGCACCGCGTCGAGCCCGGCGGCGGCCGAGGCGGTAGCCAGGGCTTCGGCGAGATCGGCGTCGGTGTCGAAAAGGGCAACAACGCGGCTGTGATCCCACAGGCTGGCCGGGTGCATGCCCGGTTCGCCGAACTGGGGCTTTTCCGCCTCCGTGCCGGCGTCGGCGTCGTCGATGCTTACCGACAGCGCGCCGTGGTCCATCAGCGCCTCGGAGAGGGCTTCGGCGCGCGTCGCGTCAGCTTGCAGAATGACTGAGATCCACATCAGGTTTTACTGACTTCGTTGCGCCCGGCCAGCTTGTGCTCGAGGTAATGGATGCTCGTGCCACCTTCGACGAAGCGGGCGTCGAGCATCAGTTCCTGGTGCAGCGGGATGTTGGTCTTGATGCCTTCGACCAGCATTTCGGACAGGGCGATGCGCATGCGGCGGATGGCCTGGTCGCGGGTGTCGCCGTAGGCGATCAGCTTGCCGATCATCGAGTCGTAGTGCTGCGGCACGGTGTAGCCGTTGTACACATGCGAGTCGACGCGGATGCCGGGGCCGCCGGGAACGTGCCAGTTGGTGATCTTGCCGGGGCAGGGCGTGAACTTGAACGGATCCTCGGCGTTGATGCGGCATTCGATCGCGTGGCCGCGGAATTCGATGTCCTTCTGCTTGTAGCGCAGCTTCTGGCCGGCCGCGACGCGGATCTGTTCCTGGACGATGTCGACGCCGGTGATGAGTTCGGTGACCGGGTGTTCGACCTGGACCCGGGTGTTCATCTCGATGAAGTAGAACTCGCCGTTTTCGTAGAGGAATTCGAAGGTGCCGGCGCCCCGGTAGCCGATCTTGCGGCAGGCCTCGGCACAGCGTTCGCCGATGCGCAGGATGTGGCGGCGCTCAATGCCTGGTGCGGGGGCTTCCTCGATGACCTTCTGGTGACGGCGCTGCATGGAGCAGTCACGCTCACCCAGGTGGATGGCGCTGCCATGCTGGTCGGCGAGGATCTGGATTTCCACGTGGCGCGGGTTTTCCAGGAATTTTTCCATGTACACCGTCGGGTTGCCGAAGAATGCACCGGCTTCGGAACGGGTGGTGGCGACGGCGTTGAGCAGCGCTGCTTCGGTATGCACGACGCGCATGCCGCGACCGCCACCGCCACCGGCGGCCTTGATGATCACCGGGTAGCCGATGGCGCGGGCGATCTTGATGATCTCCTTGGGGTCGTCGGGCAGGGCGCCCTCGGAGCCCGGCACGCAGGGCACGCCGGCGGCCTTCATGGCGTCTTTGGCGGAAACCTTGTCGCCCATCAGGCGGATGGTTTCGGCGCGCGGGCCGATGAAAACGAAGCCGGATTGCTCGACGCGTTCGGCGAAGTCGGCGTTTTCGGAGAGGAAGCCGTAGCCGGGGTGGATGGCCTCGGCGTCGGTGACCTCGGCGGCGGAAATCAGCGCCGGGATGTTGAGGTAGCTCAGCGTGGAAGAGGCGGGACCGATGCAGACCGATTCGTCGGCCAGCTTGACGTACTTGGCCTCGGCATCGGGCTGGGAATGGACCGCGACGGTCTTGATGCCCAGCTCGCGGCAGGCGCGCAGCACCCGGAGGGCGATTTCACCCCGGTTGGCGATGAGGATCTTTTCGAACATGGCCATGGTTTAGCCGATGATGAACAGAGGTTCGCCGAACTCCACGGGTTCGCCGTTTTCCAGCAGGATGGCCTTGACCGTGCCGGCAGCGTCAGACTCGATCTCGTTCATGAGCTTCATGGCTTCGATGATGCACAGCACTTCGCCCACGGCAACGGTCTGGCCGATTTCGACGAGCGGCTTGGCGCCGGGGGCGCTGGCGCGATAGAAGGTGCCGACCATCGGCGACTTGACCTCGTGGCCGTCCGGCAGGGCTGGTTCGGCGGGGGCTGCGGCAACGGCCGGCGCAGCAGCAGGGGCGGGGGCTGCGGCGGGTGCTTGAGTCATGTAGCTGATCGGTGCGGGGCCGGTCGAGTGCTTGGCGATGCGGACTTTCTCCTCGCCTTCAGTGACTTCCAGCTCGGAAATGCCGGATTCCTGGACCAGATCGATCAATTTCTTGAGCTTGCGAAGATCCATTGTGTTCCCCTTGATGTTGATGGCGGCGTGCCGGGAGGGCGGGCCGCCTGATGTCTTTTTTTAACCGCGCGCGGCGCGGAAACGGGAGAGAGCGAATTCGGGGGCGAGCGGACTGATCTGGCAGTGGCCGCCCCGGATGCCCGTGCCGGCAGGCTTGCCGGAATGCATGGCTCCGGGGCCGCGCAGAACAGGCAGACGATGCTGCGTCTGATCTGTGGCGTTGGCTTCCCGGATGCAGGTTGTGCGCGTCATGAATGCAAGTTTGCCGTAATTCGACGCAAGTTGTCCACCGCGGGGGGCGGTGGCGGGGGCTCAGGAGCGGGTTAGCTCTGCGAGTTTGCGGTCAAGTTCTTCTTCGGACAGCATGCCGAGTTTTACGACGCTGATCATGCCGTTTTTGTCGACGATCACGGTAAAAGGCAGGGCTTGGGAGGTGTTGCCCAGTGCTTCGGTGAGGCCGACGGCCGACATCGGGGTGATCAGCAGGGGATAGCTCACCGGGTACTTGGCCTGGTAGGCGCGCACGTTGGTTTCGGTGTCGATGCTGAGGCCGAAGAACTGCACGCCTTTGTTCTGGTACTTGGTGCTCATGGCCGAGAGGGCGGGCATTTCCTTGCGGCAGGGGGGGCACCAGGTTGCCCAGAAGTTGAGCACCAGCACCTTGCCCTTTGCATCGGAGAGCGGGCGCTTGCTGCTGGTGCTGTCAGGGAATTCGAGGTTCAGCAGCTTTTCGAGGGCCGGGTTCGGGGCCGGCGGCGCACTGACCAGCTCGCTCTGGCGGGCTGTCAGCAGCCCGGCTGCGGCTGCGACTAGGGCAACGACGACGACAAGTACGGTGAGGGTGCGGTTCATGGGGGCGAGTCGGCGGCGGCCGCGGTTTCTTTGATGAGGGCTTCGACGGCGGCGAGGCGGGCGCGTTCCATCTGGCGGGTACCGTGGGGGCCACGGCGGGTCAGGCGTTCGATGTCCGGCGAATAGATGCGCAGCTTGACGGGAATGTCGTCCCAGTCGAAGACGAGAATGGCTTCGGGGGCGTCCGGCTGGTTGCGGCGCGGCTCCCGGTGTTCGTAGGCAACGTTGTTGTTGAGGAAGAAGATTTCGACTTCCTTTGCGCTTTCGGGAAAGAGGTCGATCTCGATTTCCGAGTAACGCCCGGCGGTGCCTTCAAGCACGGCGCCGGTGAGATAGGGGCGAAACGGCTGGAGTTCGCGCATGATCTCGACGGCGCCGAGGCGCATGGCCAGCTGGCGTTCGAGGTGTTCTTCGTCCTGGAAAACCGACAGATAGGTGCGGACTTCGGCTTCGATCTCGGCGTTGTTCGGGAGCTCGTCCGCATTGACCGCGCCGAGCTGGCGGGCGGCTTTGCGCTTGGCGAAGCCGTAATCAGAGATGCCGTCTTCGGCGATCATGCGGGCCGCCAGGGCGGCAATCTCGCGGCGCAGGTTGCTGCTGTGCGGAACGGCATGGCGCGGCATGGAGGGTTGGAGCTTCGCGTTCGATTAGAATGCCGTCCATTCTACACACGACTGTTGCGGCGCTGTTTCTGCCGCCTTTGGACTTCATGCACATTCATATTCTTGGCATTTGCGGCACTTTCATGGGTGGCGTGGCGCTGCTGGCACGGGCTGCCGGCCACAAGGTGACGGGCTGCGATGCGAACGTCTATCCGCCGATGAGCACCCAGCTCGAGGAGCAGGGCATCGGCCTCGTCGAAGGCTACGGCGTCCAGCAACTTGATCTCAAGCCGGATGTGTTTGTCGTCGGCAATGCGATCTCCCGCGGTAATCCCTTGCTCGAGGAAATCCTCGACAAGGGCCTGCCTTATGTTTCCGGCCCCCAGTGGCTGGCCGAGAACGTGCTGCAGGGGCGCTGGGTGCTGGCTGTTGCGGGCACCCATGGCAAGACGACCACCACTTCGTTGCTGGCGTGGATTCTGGAAGACGCCGGCCTGATGCCGGGCTTCCTGGTGGGCGGCGTGCCGAAGAACTTCGGTGTGTCGGCGCGGCTCGGCGGGACGCCTTTCTTTGTGATCGAAGCGGATGAGTACGACACGGCGTTTTGCGACAAGCGTTCCAAGTTTGTGCACTACCGCCCGCGCACGGCAATTCTCAACAATCTGGAATTCGACCACGCGGACATCTTTGCCGATCTGCCGGCGATCGAGACGCAATTTCATCATCTTGTGCGCATCGTGCCGAGATCCGGGCGGATCATCGCCAACGGAGCCGAGGCGTCGCTGCCGCGTGTTGTCGAACGCGGTTGCTGGTCGGAGCTGGAATGGTTCAACGATGCGGCGGGCTGGTCGATCGCCGAGGGGGCGTTTGAGGACGAAGTGGTGGTGCGCCACCAGGGCAAGGAAATCGGCCGCAAGCGCCTGCCTCTGTCGGGCACGCACAACCGGGCCAATGCGCTGGCGGCCATTGCCGCGGCGCGCCATGTGGGCGTGACGCCCGAGGTGGCGCTGGATGCGCTGACCCGTTTCGAGGGCGTCAAGCGCCGTCTCGAGCTGCGCGGTACGGTGCGCGGGGTGGCGGTGTATGACGATTTTGCCCATCACCCGACGGCGATCACGCTGACCGTCGAGGGCATGCGCCGGCAGGTGGGCGATGCGCGGATCCTGGCGGTGCTGGAGCCGCGCTCCAACACGATGAAGCTGGGCGTGATGAAGGAGCAGCTGCCGGCCAGCCTGGCGCAGGCCGACAAGGTGTTCTGCTACGCCGCCAACCTGGGCTGGGATGCCCGCGGGGCGCTGGAGCCGATTGCTGCCAAGACGGTGGTCGACGACGATCTGGATACGCTGGTGGCGGCGATTGTTGCCGAAGCGCGTGATGGCGACCGCATCCTGGTGATGAGTAACGGTGGCTTTGGCGGCATTCACGGCAAGCTGCTGGCTGCGCTGGCAGGCTAGGCGCGCCATGGAGGCGATTGTGCGGGTGGCGTCAGCAGCGGATGCGGCCGAGATTGCGGCTTTGGTCAATCGCCCCTACCGGCCGGCTCCGGAGCTGGGCGGCTGGACTCATGAGTCCGGTCTGGTGTCGGGGGCGCGGACATCGGAGGCGATGGTCCGGTCGCTTTTCGGGCCGGATTCCGACGTGCTGGTCTTGTGTCGGGGCGCGGAGATTGTTGCCTGCGTGCATGTGCAGGGTGGCGAATCTGCAGCCTACATCGGAATGCTCGCCACGGAGCCGGCCGCGCAGGCGGCGGGGCTCGGCAAGCGGATGCTCGCGTGTGCCGAGCAGCATGCGGTGGCGCATCATGGCGCGACGGCGTTCAGGATGTCGGTGCTGTCGGCCCGTACGGAACTGCTGGCCTTTTACGAGCGGCGCGGCTACGAGCGCACGGGCGTTCGCGAGGCTTTTCCGCTTGCGGCCGGTGCCGGCCAGCCGTGTGTCGCGGGTCTGGAGCTGGATATTCTGATCAAAACGCCCGGCGTTTAGCGAACCACCTGGAAGCGCCGCGGGAAGCCCGCCGCCGGAAATCGGCCGCGGGCTTCGTTGCGTGTGAACACCCGTGACACCGCAGCCAGCGTTGCGCATAGCAGAAGGGCCGCGCCGGTATTGTGGGCGACGGCCAGCGGCAGGGGCAGTTGCAGCAGCACGTTGGCGATGCCGAGGCCGATCTGGAGGCCGAGGGCGGCCAGCAGCATGCGGCCGCAAGTGCGGGTTTCGGCCCGGGTGAGGAGGCGCAGGCCCAGGCCGCCGGCGACGATCAGCACGAGGCCGGCAAACAGGCGGTGCGTCCAGTGGATCGCGGTGAGTGCGGCGCCTGGCAACAGGGCGCCGCTGGCGGTGGCGCCGAGTTCACGATCGAGGGTGAAGGCGTGATGGGTGTCCATCTCGGGCCACCAGCTGCCCTGGCAGGTGGGGAAATCGGCGCAGATCGCTGCGGCGTAATTGCTGCTGACCCAGCCGCCCAGCGCGATCTGGACGAGTATGGCCAGGAGTGCGGCAGCTGCCAGCAGGCGCAGGCCGGGGGGCGTGGAGACGGGCTGCCGGCCCGGGTGCCTTTCGCGCAGCCACAGCAGGGCGAGGAGCGCGAGTGTGCTCATGCCGCCGAGCAGGTGGCTGGTGACGATGACCGGTTTGAGCAGTTTTGTGACGGTGAGCATGCCGAGCAGGGCCTGGATCAGCACGACCCCGACCAGCGCGATCTCGAGCCATGGCCTGCGCCGTGCGCGTGCTCGCCAGGCCAGCACGGCCAGCGCCGCGATCGCCAGGCCCAGGGTGCCGGCGGCGTAGCGGTGGATCATCTCCTTCCACGCCTTTGGGGCTTCGACGGGTTTGCCGGGAAAGGCCGACTGGGCGGCGTGGACGTCGTGGGCCTGTTCGGGCACGCCGATCAGTTGGCCGTAGCAGCCGGGCCAGTCGGGGCAGCCGAGGCCGGCGTCGGACAGGCGCACGTAGGCGCCCAGCGAGACGACGACGAGTGCAAGCAGCAGCGCGGTGCTGAGAAGCGTGCGGTAAGCCCTGCTCACAGCAGCCGATCCAGAAAAAGCGCGGCGAACAGCCCGGTGAGGTAGATCAGCGAATAGCGGAAGGCGTGGCGGGCGCGGGTGTCGGAATAATCGCGCCACAGGCACCAGGCTTCGCGCAGGTAGCCCAGGTTGAGGATGGATACGAGCGCGACGTAGAGGCCGCCCGACAGGCCCAGGGTGGCCGGCAGATACGACACGGCGGCCAGCAGCACGGTGTAGAGCAGGATGTGCAGGCAGGTGAGGGGCACGCCGTGGCTCACCGGCAGCATGGGCAGACCGGCGCGGGCGTAGTCGTCGCGGCGGTAGCAGGCCAGCGCCCAGAAGTGGGGCGGCGTCCACAGAAAGATGATCAGGAAGAGGGCCAGCGCCGGCATGCCGATGGTGTCGGTCATGGCGGCCCAGCCGAGTACCGGCGGCATGGCCCCCGAGGCGCCGCCAATGACGATGTTCATCGGGGTGGCCGGCTTGAGGATGACGGTGTAGACGATGGCGTAGCCGAGGAAGGTGGCCAGCGTGAGCCACATGGTGAGCGGATTGACGGCCATGTGCAGCAACCACAGGCCGGCGCCGCCGGTGAGGCAGGCGAGACTGAGGGTTTCGACCGGGGTGATGAGGCCTTGCGGAAGTGCGCGGCCGCGGGTGCGGGCCATGCGGGCGTCGATGGTGCGTTCGACCAGGCAGTTGATGGCGGCGGCGGCACCTGCGACCAGCGCGATGCCGAGGGTGGCCGCGAGCATCAGCGCGGCGGGCGGCCAGCCGGGCACGGCGAGGAACATGCCGATCATCGCGGTGAACACGATCAGGCTGTTGACCCGCGGTTTGCACTGGGTGGCAAAGGCGGCCAGGCGGAGGCTGAGCGGTGTGGGGGCGGTGCTGCTGCGGAGGGTGGTCGGCATCGGGGTGTCTCCGGTTATGCGTCAGCGGTTGTGCGGGGTCAGCCTGCCCAGGCGTATCGGAGCAGGCGTTCCATGTCCTTGAGGATGCCGCGCGGGTCGGCGTCGGGGGCGTAGCGCAGGATGATCCGGCCCGTCGGGTCGAGCACATAAACACGGTGGCCGGCGGCGTCGAGGTTAAAGGCGCTGCGGGCCATGCTGTCCGTTGCCACGAGGGTATGCAGGTCGGGCTGGAGGGCGAGCAGGGCGGTGGCGTCGGGCGTGCTTTGGTCGGTCAGCCAGCTTCGCTGGACGCGGGACATCTGCTTGTAGAGGGCGACGTGGATCTGGCGGGTGGCGACGATCCACTTTTTGCAGGCGGCCTCGCAGGGGCCGGCGCCGGCGACGACGAGGCTCCAGTGGTCGCTGAAAGCGGTTTTGTCGAGAGGCTTGCCGGTGGCGTCAACAAGGGGTGGAAGCTCGCGAGGCGGGGTGAAGAGTTCGCCGTGGCTGCTGGCCTTGGCGGGCCGCCAGCCCCAGGCGTAGAGACCGCCGCCAATGATGAAGGGCAGGATCAGCAGCGCGAGGATCAGCAGCAGCGGGCGATAGCGGGTGAGCATCGGGACGTTTGCGGTGCTCATGCGCGCCGCCAGCCGAGGGCGAACCAGATCAGCAGCGCCGACGCGGCAAAGCCGTACCACTGCCAGGCGTAGGAGAGATGGCGTTCGGCGCGTTGATCGGGGCGCGGCCACTCGCGCACGAAGCCGGCCTGCGAACTGGCAGCCAGTTGCAGGATGACGGGCTGGACCGGGTAGGGTGCCTGCCCGGAGAAACGGGCCAGGTCGAGGTTTTGCCAGACGGGTTGCCAGCCGGGGCTGGCGGCTTCGGTGCCGAGGGTAAAGAAGCGGCTGCCGGGCACGACGGCGATGCCGCGGAGTTCGAGCGGCCCGGCGGGCGTGGTGACTTCAGGCAGGTCGGCGTGGCGGGCGCTGGCCGGAATCCAGCCGCGGTTCACCAGTATGCGCATGTCGCTGCCTTCGATACGCAGCGGTGTGATGACGTGATAACCGGCCTGCTCGCGGTGGACGCGATTGTCGACGAGGAACTGGCGATCGGTTTCAAACTGGCCGCGCACGACCACCGGGCGAAAGCGCAGCGTTTCGGCGTCGACCGGGCTGGCGCCGAGTTTGAGTGGCGCATCGGTGCCGCGGGAATCGAGAAGATCCTGCGCAGTTTGTTTGCGGTCGAACTTGGCGTGCTGCCAGTTTCCAAGCTGGATGCAGCCCGCGGCGACGATCAATGCAAGCGCGCCGCCCCACACCGACGGGCGGAAGCGCCGGCCGCTTGTGGCGGCCTTGGCGCCGGCGCACAATCGGCCGACGATGTTCGGGGAGTGGGCTGTGCTATTCAAGTTTGCGGTGATGCTCATGCTGTTGCTGGTGATCGGC
Organism: Zoogloea sp.; assembly: GCF_030157465.1. Classification (GTDB taxonomy): domain Bacteria; phylum Pseudomonadota; class Gammaproteobacteria; order Burkholderiales; family Rhodocyclaceae; genus Zoogloea. The sequence continues at coordinate 91,907 of NZ_JAOAUU010000060.1, read as the reverse complement.
AGCCTTTTCTCGGGCTTGTTCTTCCTTTATCGCGACAAGGGCAATGGCGACCGTGTGTTGCGGGCGCTTACCTTGCGCATCTCGCTTTCGGTGCTGATCTTTGCTGCCTTGCTGCTGGCCTACCGTTTTGGTGGCTACAGCCAGTAGATCACCACAAACAGCAGCAGCCAGACCACATCCACGAAGTGCCAGTACCAGGCCACGGCTTCAAAGGCGAAGTGGCGCTTGGAATCGAAATGCCCTGAAAGGCTGCGGCCTGCGACCACCGCCAGCATGATGGCGCCGAGGGTGACGTGAAATCCGTGGAAGCCGGTGAGCATGAAGAAGGTGGCGCCATACACGCCGGCGCCCATGGTCAGGCCCAGTTCGGTGTAGGCGTGGTGGTATTCGTAGGCCTGAAAGCCCAGAAAGATGACGCCGAGCAGCACGGTGAGGATCAGGCCCAGGTTGAGCTGGCTGCGCTTGTCCTTCATCAGGCCCCAGTGGGCCCAGGTCAGTGTGACGCCGGAGGTGAGCAGCAGCGCGGTGTTGATCGCCGGAATGCCCCAGGCGCCCATCGGCGTAAAGCTGGCGCCCTTGGGGCCGGAGGTGGGCCAGCCACCAGAGTAGCCCTGGTAGAGCGTGAATAGCGGATCCATGCCGGCCAGCGCGGGCACCGAGATGGTTCGGCAGTAAAACAGCGCGGCAAAGAAGGCGGCAAAGAACATGACTTCCGAGCCGATGAACCAGATCATGCCCTGGCGGAAGGATTGATCTTCCCAGTCGGAGTAGGCGCCTCGCTGGTTTTCGCCGATCACCGCGCCAAACCACCTGAACAGCACGAAGATGATCACCGCCGCCCCGGCCGTCATCACCCACGGTCCGGGCGCGAACTTGTTCATCAGGAGGATGAAGCCCAGCGCCAGCAGGAACATGCCGCCCGACAGGAAAACCGGGTACAGGCTGGGCTGCGGCACGTAGTAGTGGCCGGCGTGGGGCGTGGAGGCGTGCGAGGCGTTCAAGGCGGGCTCCTTAACCGGGGTCTTTCGGTGCAGGGAAAAATGCGTAGGCGAGGGTGAGTTCGCTGATCTCGTCGCCGATGTCGCCGTCCACGATGAAGGTCAGCGCCATTTCGCGGCTTTCGCCGGGGGCGAGGGTTTGTTGCGTGAAGCAGAAGCAGTCGAGCTTGCGAAAGTGCCGGGCGGCCACCGTTGGTGTCACGCTGGGCACGGCCTGGCCGACGATGGTCTGGTCGGAGAGGTTGCGCACCAGAAAGCGCGTGGTGCGCAGCTCGCCTGGGTGGATTTCGATGGCGGGTTCCAGCGGACGGATTTCCCAGGGCAGGCCGGGCATCAGTGTCGATGTGAATTGCACGCCGAGCTTGCGCTGGTAATTGATGGCCGAGGGCGGCAGATCCTTGGCGGCTATGGCGTCCTTCAGCGTTTTGCCGTTGAAGCCAATTGCCGCGCAGAGGGTGTCGTAGAGCGGCACGAGCGCAAAGCCGAAGCCAAAGAAGGCCGCGGCCAGCAGCAGCAGCCGGACGACCAACCGGCCGTGCCTGCGGGGCGGGGGCAGTGCGGCTTCGCGCATCGTGATCAGCGTTCGATGAAAAAGCCGATGACGTAGAGGCTGGCGGCAATTGCGCCGAGCATCCAGGCAAAGCGGGACGAGGATTTGCGGCGCTGGGCGAGGTCGGATTCGGTGAGGTGCATGGCGGCCTCCTTAGGCCTTGATGACAGGCTGGGTTTCCCAGGAGTGGTGGGGCGGCGGGGAGCTGAGTTCCCATTCGAGGCCGCTGGTGCCTTCCCAGACGGTGTTGCTGGCTTTCTCGCCGCCCTTCACGCACCGCCAGATGTTGTAGGCGAAGATCAGCTGCGACAGGCCGAGGATGAAGGAGCCGACGGTTGAGATGGCGTTGAACTCGGCGAACTGCAGCGCGTAGTCGGGAATGCGCCGCGGCATGCCCGCGAGACCGAGGAAGAACTGAGGCATGAAGGTGAGGTTGAAGCTGACCACGGTGAGCCAGAAGTGCAGCTTGCCGAGCTTTTCGCTGTACATGTGGCCGGTCCATTTGGGCAGCCAATAGTACACGCCGGTCATCACGCCCATGATTCCGCCGGTGAAAAGGGCGTAGTGAAAGTGGGCGACGACGAAGTAGCTGTGGTGGTACTGGGCGTCGGCGGCCACGTCGGCCAGCACCAGCCCGGTGAGGCCGGCGATGCCGAACAGCACGATGAAGCCGACCGCGAACAGCATGGGCGTCTCGAAGCTCATGGCGCCGCGCCACATGGTGGCGATCCAGCAGAAGAACAGCACGGCCAGCGGCAGCGAGATCGACATGGTGCTGTACATGAAATACAGCAACGCCGGCACCGGCAGGCCGGCGGTCAGGAAGTGGTGGGCCCATACAACCAGGCCAAGCACGCCGATGGCGATGAAGGACCACACCTGGGCCGTGTGGCCATAGATGGGCTTGCGGGTGAAGGTGGACAGCACGTGGGGCATCAGGCCCCACACCGGCAGCAGCAGGATGTAGACCTCCGGGTGGCCGAAGAACCAGAACAGGTGCTGGAAGAGGATCGGATCGCCGCCGCCGGCCGCGTCGAAGAAGTGGGTGCCGAAATGGCGGTCGGTGAGCAGCATGGTCACGCCGCCGGCGAGCACCGGCAGGGTGATGATCAGCAGCACCGCGGTGACCAGCCAGCCCCAGCAGAAGAGCGGCATCTGCATCAGCGTCATGCCCGGGGCGCGCATGTTGAGGATGGTGGCGATGATGTTGATCGAGCCCATGATGGAGCTGACGCCGAGGATGTGGATCGCGAAGATGGCGAAATCCACGCCGATGCCGCCCTGCACCGACAGCGGCGCATAGAGCGTCCAGCCCGTGGCCACGGCCCCGTCGCCAATGCCGAACAGGGCCAGCACGAAGGGCAGGGTGAGCAGGATGGCGGCCGGTGGCAGCAGCCAGAAACCCCAGTTGTTGAGGCGCGGCAGGGCCATGTCGGGCGCGCCGATCATCAGCGGGATCATCCAGTTGGCAAAGCCGGTGGCGGCCGGCATGAGCGCCGCGAAGATCATCACCAGCGCATGGACGCCGATCAGCTGGTTGAAGAACTCCGGCTTCATGAGCTGCAGGCCGGGCTGGAAGAGTTCGGCCCGCACAGCCAGGATCATCGCGCCGCCGACAAAGAACATCAGCAGCGAGAAGGTCATGTACATCGTGCCGATATCCTTGTGGTTCGTGGTGGTGAGCCAGCGCAGGATTCCGGTGGGGGCGGCGGCGTGAGCGCCGTGGGGATCGAGGGTGTGGGTGGCAGTGTTCATCCTGGATTCCTCTCAGGAAAATGAAGGGTCGCTCCCGGGTTTTCCTGATCCCCTCGGGGGAGCTTGCGTGACGCGGGAGCGTTGGGGGGGCTCATCGCAGGGCCTTGATCTGGGCGGGCTGGATCATGTCGCCCTTTTTGTTGCCAAAACTGTTGCGCTCGAAGGTGATGATGGCGGCCAGATCAGCATCCGAAAGCGTGGCCTTGAAGGATTGCATGGCGGTGCCGGCCTTGCCGTTCATCACGCGATCGACGTGGCTGTCGGGGATGAGCTTGCCGTCGGCCGAGAGCAGCGGGCCATTGACGATCTTGCTGCCGGCCAGTGCCGGGAAGGCCGGCGGAATGCCCTGGCCTTCGGCCTGGTGGCAGGCGGCGCAGTTCTTGTCGTAGGCGGCCTTGCCGGCGGCCATCAGCTCGTCCTTGGTCCAGGCCTTGTCGCTGCCGGCGGCTGCGGCGGCCATTTCTGTTTTCTTCTTGTCGACCCAGGCGGTGTATTCGGCTTCGGGTACGGCCCGCACCACCACCGGCATGAAGCCGTGATCCTTGCCGCACAGTTCGGCGCACTGGCCGCGATAGACGCCGGGCTCCTCGATGCGCACCCAGGTTTCGCGCAGGAAGCCGGGAATCGCGTCGCGCTTGACGCCGAACTGCGGCACCCACCAGGTGTGGATCACGTCGGTGGAGGTGAGCAGGATGCGCACCTTCTTGCCGACCGGCAGCACCACTTCGTTATCCACCTCGAGCAGGTAGTTCTCGCCCTTGGCCTCGGTGCCCTCGATCTGTGCGCGGGGGGTGGTCAGGGTGCTGACGAACTTGATGCCGGAATCGGGGTATTCGTACTGCCATTTCCATTGCAGGCCGGTGACCTTCAGCACCATGTCGGCCCGGGTGCGGGTGTCTTCCATGTCGATTACCGCGTGGAAGGCCGGGATGCCCATCAGCACGAAATCGATGAAGAGGAGGATCGCGAAGGGCACCAGCACCCAGAACCACTGGAGCGCGTTTCTGGGGCCGCTGAAGCTGGCGGGCTGGGCGCCGACGCTCTTGCGGTGCTTGAGCATCGAATAAATCATGATTGCAAACACCACCACGAACAGCACGGTGATGATGATCATGAACTGGTTGTGCATCGACAGCGTGTCGCGGCCGATGGGTGTGACGGGCTTGGGGAAGTTCCAGGTGTAGTCGGCGATGGCCGTACCCGCGGCAAGGGTGAGGCCCAGCCCTGCAAAAAGCCGATAGAGGCCGCTGGCGCGGGGGTTGAGTGTCGTCAAGGCTCGTCCTCTTATCTTCGTGGGAGGATCGGCTTCAGGTGCGAAGCCGGCTGTTCGGGATGGATTGCAGGTTGAAGTCGAATCGAGGAGCCGCCCGGCGCGTGACGTGACCGGCGGCGCCAGCACGCACGTTGACGACTATCAGGCGAGAGCATTCGGGGGAAGCTGTTCGGATGTGACGTAGCGCACCGCGAACATGGTCGTGGCAAGCTGTCGGGGTGCGGTTGGGGCGCGCAACGCTGTGTTGCGCGCCCTCCGTCTCTGTTGTTGCAGCCATGGCGTCTCCTCCAGGCCTCGTCTGCGACTTTTTGACGCAGATCAATAATGTTGATCAGTGTAGCATCAGATTTTATTTGCGCAGTGCACTTAAAGAGCGCGCAAGTTTTTGAAATTAAAAGAGGTTTCAAATGATTTCGATGTTGCGGCGCACTATCGTGGCGGGCTTGGCCCTTGGGCTGCTCGGGGCCTGCTCGCAGCCCGGGGACGGCGGGGCGGGATTCGTCAACACCGACATTACCGGCGCAAAGTACGGGCAGGATTTCAAACTGCTCGACCATCATGGCCAGCCGCGCAGCCTTGCCGACTACCGGGGCAAGGTGGTGACCCTGTTCTTTGGCTACGTTCAGTGCCCTGATGTATGCCCGACCAATCTGTCGGGCATGGCCGAGGTGATGCGCCAGCTCGGGCCGGATGCAGACAAGGTTCAGGTGCTCTTCATGACCGTCGATCCGGAGCGTGATACCCAGACCTTGCTGGCCGAGTATGTGCCTGCCTTCGACGCGCGTTTTGTCGGGCTATACGGCGACCTGCCCACGACCCGGGCGGTGGCAACGGATTTCAAGGTGTTCTACCAGAAGCAGGGTGACGTGAACGGCAAGGCCTACACGGTGGATCACTCCACCGGCACCTACGTTTTCGACCCGCAGGGACATTTGCGCCTGTATGTGAAGCACGCCGAGAAGCCCGAGTTGATCGCGGCGGATATCCGGAAGCTGCTCGCCGGAAAGTAAAGGGTTCCGGAAACAGAAAGGGCAACCCGCGGGTTGCCCTTTCAATGCTGCTGCGCTGCCGTCGATCAGGCGAGGGCGGCGAGCTGGTTGCGCATTTTTTGCATCGCCTTGGCTTCGATCTGGCGGATGCGTTCGGCGGAGACGCCGTATTCGGCGGCCAGTTCGTGCAGGGTTGCGCTGTCACCTTCGGTGAGCCAGCGGCGCTGGACGATGGCACGGCTGCGCTCGTCGAGCATGGCCAGTGCCTGATGCAGGCCTTCGTCCTGGAGGCGGGCGGATTGCCGCTGGGCCAGCACTTCGGACGGCTCGGCATGCGGATCGGCCAGGTAGGCGATGGGGGCGAAACGCTCCTCGTCATCGTCGGGGCCGGCTTCGAGTGCGACTTCCTGGCCCGACAGGCGGGTTTCCATTTCGCGCACTTCTTCGGGCTTGACGCCCAGTTGCTGCGCCACGGCCAGGACGTCGTCGCCCTGCAGGGTGTTGCTGCTGCTCTTCATGCTGCGCAGGTTGAAGAACAGCTTGCGCTGGGCCTTGGTCGTGGCGATCTTCACCAGTCGCCAGTTTTTGACGATGTATTCGTGGATTTCGGCCTTGATCCAGTGAATGGCAAACGACACCAGCCGCACGCCGCGATCCGGGTCGAAGCGCTTGACGGCCTTCATGAGGCCGACGTTGCCTTCCTGGATGAGGTCGGCGTGGGGCAGGCCGTAGCCGAGGTAGCCGCGTGCAATGGCGACCACCAGCCGCAGGTGGGACATCACCAGCTTGCGTGCGGCGTCGAGATCCTCGTTTTCCCGGAAGCTGTGGGCGAGGTCGGATTCTTCCTTCTCGGTCAGCAGGGGAACGCGATTCACGCTCTGGATGTATTGATCCAGGCTGCCAACCGCGGACGGAACGGGGAACGACAAGGTATGGGACATCAGTAACAACCTCCTTGGCCAGAATATTAGCACTCCCTGCCTGTGAGTGCTAAGGGGACGATTGGTTCCATGGTCATGTCACCCCGGCAGGGCGTGATGATGCCTGCCGGAAGGTGCGCAGGAGGCTGTTTGCAGGGCGGCAATCGTATCCGCCGTCAAAACTAAAGCCGGACGGGGTGCTGCCGTTTACGGTGCTGAGCTCCAGAGCGTCCGATCGAAGGGCGCAGGTGGTCGCAGCAGATTTTTCCGGCCGTTGCCCGTTTGACCAACAGCCTGCTTACCCGTTTGAGGTGTTCGGTAATGACTCTTGCAACAAACCGCGACGTGCGGGCGGCCAGTGCCCAGAAGCAGACGATCCTGATCGTTGACGACACGCCGCAAAACCTCACGATTCTCGGTGAGCTGTTGCAACCCCATTACCGGGTGAGGGCGGCCAACTCCGGCGAGCGGGCGTTGCGGGCGGCGAGCCTGCAGCCGCGTCCCGACCTGATCCTGCTCGACGTGATGATGCCCGAGATGGACGGTTATGCCGTGATGCAGCACCTCCACGCCGACGCCTCCACATCCAATATTCCGGTGATCTTCGTCACCGCCATGCATGACGCCGAAAGCGAGGAGCACGGGCTCGAACTGGGCGCGGTCGATTACATCACCAAGCCGATCAACCCCGCCATCGTGCTGGCCCGGGTGCGCACCCACCTCGAGCTCAAGCACGCCCGCGACCGCCTGGCTGTCGAGAACGAGTGGCTCGAAAGCGAGGTGGCACGGCGGATGAGCGAGAACCTGTTGATCCAGGATCTGAGCGTGCGGGCGCTGGCCTGCCTCTCCGAGGCCAGGGACAACGAAACCGGTCTGCACATCGTGCGCACCCAGACTTACGTCGAGCTTCTCGCCCGTCACCTTGAAAACCACGACCGCTTTCGCGATGCGCTGGCCGGTGAGCACCTCGGCCGCATCGTCAAGGCGGCTCCGCTCCACGACGTGGGCAAGGTGGGTGTGCCGGACAGCATCCTGCTCAAGCCCGGCCGCCTGACGCCGGAAGAGTTCGAAATCATGAAATCCCACGCCATGATCGGCGCCGACGCCATCAACAAGGCCATGGCGCAGGCGATTGCGGCCTGTACCGATGCCGAGGCCGCCGAACGTGCCGTGAAGGCCTTCGATTTTCTTGAAGTGGCCAAGGAAATCGCCGCGGGCCACCACGAAAAATGGGACGGCAGCGGCTATCCGGTGGGGCTGGCCGGCGATGCGATTCCCGTTTCGGCGCGCCTGATGGCCCTGGCGGATGTCTTCGATGCGCTGATGACCCGCCGTGTTTACAAGCCGGCTTTCGATATCGATGAAACCACGCGGATCATCAACGAAGGGCGCGGCAAGCATTTTGACCCGGACGTGGTCGATGCCTTCCAGGCCTGCCGGGAGCAGTTTGCCGACATCGCGCTGCGTTTTGCCGACCCCGACCCGGAAGCGCACGAGGCCATGTAATGGCTAAAAACTTCGTCCTGCGGTTCGCCTGCGTACTGTCATGCGCAGTCCTGCCGGCTGCGGCAGCCGATCCGGCGACGCGTCCGCCTGCGCGTTTTGTCGAGGTTTTCGCCACCCAGCAAACGCTCCAGAGCCTGCGCGCCGGCGGTTTCGTTCTCTATCTGCGCCACGGCAACACCGACAACACCCGTGCCGACCGTGTGCCGAGCGTGGACCTCAACGACTGTGCGACCCAGCGTCCGCTCACCGAAGAGGGGCGGCAGGTTGCAGCGCGCGTCGGCGAGGCGATCCGCAAGGCCCGGATTCCCGTTGCCGAGATCCGCATCAGCCCGATGTGCCGTGTCCGCGATACGGTCGCCATCGCCTTTCCCGGGCAGGCGGCGATCTCCGACAAGAACCTGATGTACACGGCCAACCTGACCGACGTGCAGAAGGCGCCGATCATCGCCAATACCCGGCATCTGCTGTCGGCGCCGGTGCCGCCCGGCACTAACCGGGTGCTGGTGGCCCACGCCCCCAACCTGATGGACCTCATCGGATATTTTCCGCGGGAGGCCACGCTGGTGGTATTTCGCCCCATGGGCGCCGCCGGTTTCGAATACGTGGCCAGCGTCGCGCCGGCCCAATGGCCTGAACTCCTGCGCTGAAGGCCGCAGCCCGGATGACAAAAAACTCGCCCCGCCTGCTGCGCTTTCAACTGATTTTCTTTGTTCCGGTGGCGATAGTCGTGGTGCTTGCGGGCATGCTCAACCTGGGTTCCCTGCAAAGCCTGCGCCAGGCGCACCGCCAGGCCAGCCTGCTGCAGGTCGATGAGATGGCGCGAATCGGGCTGGCTACCCGTTTTAACCAGGAAATCGCCGCCGTTCAGCGGCGGGTCACGACGACGCTTGAACAGGCGGCCACCGGCAAGCTGGACGAGGGCGAGGTTTACCGGGTGCATACCGAGGTGGTCAACCGCCTTGCCCGGCTGGCCGAGGACATGCCGGCGCTGCAGGCCGCGGTTAGCGAGGGCGGGCAGGGCACCGCGGTCATGGCCGATTTCGAGGCCTATCGCAACTTCATCATCTCGGCTACCGATCTTGCCGCCATCGATCCGCGGGGCGGCATGCGGCATGCCTACCAGGCCGCCAGCGTTTACGTGGCCCTGACCGAGCACACCCACGCCATTGCTGCGGCCGTTTCCACCGCAGCCGCCACGCGGGGCGAAAGCCAGGCCCGGCTCTTCGAGCAGCACGCCGTGCGCATCGCGGTGATCGGCGGCGTGCTGGTGGCGACGCTGATGGCGTGCTGGTTCGCGTTCGTGGCCTGGATGGCGCGGCGTCTGTCCGGCATCACCTCCGCGTTGCAGTCTCTCGCCGACGGTAATGTGGACCCGCCCTCGATGCCGCTGGTTGAAGCCATCGGCAGGAATCCGCGCAGCGTGCTGCGCGGCATGGCCGAGGCGGTGCTCGCCTTTCGCCGTACCGCACGGGCGCGTGAAGCCGCGCAGGGGGCGCTGCGCAAGCTCTCACTGGTGGTCGAGCAAACGCCGACCTCGGTGGTCATTACCGATCTGAGCGGCCGCATCGAATACGTGAACGATGCCTTCGTGCAGCAAAGCGGTTACAGCCGCGAGGAGGTCATCGGCAGCAATCCCCGCATGCTCAAGTCGGGCAAGACGCCGCCTGAAACCTACACGACCCTGTGGGCCGAACTCAGCGCCGGCCGCATCTGGCGCGGTGAGCTCGTGAACCGCATGCGCTCCGGCGAGGAGCGCACCGAGGCCGTGAGCATCACGCCGCTGCGCCAGCCCGATGGCAGTATCACCCATTACGTCGCCATCAAGGACGACATTACCGAGCAAAAACGCATCGGCGAAGAGCTGGCGCGCCACCGGGACCACCTCGAGCAACTGGTGGCCGAGCGCAGCGCCGAAGTGATCGTCGCGATGGAGGCGGCCGAGGCGGCCAGCCGCAGCAAGAGCGAGTTTCTGGCCAACATGAGTCACGAAATCCGCACCCCGATGAACGCCATCATCGGCCTCACCCACCTGCTCAGCCGCGAGATCGCCGACGTGCGCCACGCCGACCGGCTGGCCAAGATCGCCGCTGCCGCCCACCACCTGCTCAATCTCATCAACGACATTCTCGATCTGTCCAAGATCGAGGCCGGCAAGCTGGAACTGGAATTCACCGACTTCGAAGTCGAGCGTGTGGTCGGCAACGTCGTCACCCTGATCCGCGACAAGGCCGAGGCCAGGCAGGTCGAGCTGGTGGTCGACATGCGCGGCATTCCGGCCATGCTCCATGGCGACGGCTTGCGCCTGCAGCAGATCCTGCTCAACTTTGCCGGCAATGCCGTCAAGTTCACCGAGCGCGGCAACATCACGCTGCGCGCCTTCGTGGTGCGAGCCGAGGACGACGTGCTGGTGGTTCGCTTCGAGGTCCGCGACACCGGCATCGGCCTGACGCCGGAGCAGCAGGGCCAGTTGTTCCAGAGCTTCAGGCAGGCCGACGCATCGATCACCCGCAAGTTCGGCGGCACCGGCCTCGGTCTGGCCATCTCGCGGCGTCTGGCCGAATTGATGGGCGGGCAGATCGGCGTCGACAGCAAGATCGGCGAAGGCAGCAGCTTCTGGATCGAAGTGCCGTTCTCGTACAGCCGCGCGGGCGTCAGCCCGTCCCGGCCGGATATCGAAACCCGCGGGCGCCGCGCGCTGGTGGTGGATGACCTGTCCGATGCGCGGGATTCGCTGGTGGCCATGCTCGCCCGGCTCCACATGGAGGTGGATTCGGTGGCCGACGGCCCGACGGCCCTGGCGCAGGTGGCCGGGGCCGATGCCGCGGGCAAGCCCTACAGCCTGCTGCTGGTGGATTGGCAGATGCCCGGCATGGACGGCATCGAGGTCGGTCGCCGGCTGGTCGCCATGCCCCTGTCGCGCCGTCCTGCAAGCCTGCTGGTCACGTCTTACCCGGAAGCCCTGCCCCCGGACACCCTTGCCGCCACCGGTTATTTCGATGTGCTGGCCAAGCCGTTGTCGCCGTCGCTGCTGTGCGACGCCGTGCAGAACACCCTGGCCGGTCGTCACATGACGGATCACCCCCTCGTTACCGGCGAGGCCGAGGCCGCGCTGCGCTGCCGCGGCGGCGCGCGGGTGCTGCTGGTCGAGGACAACGCCATCAACCAGGAAGTCGCGCGGGATCTGCTCACCGACGTGGGAATCCAGGTGGATGTGGCCGAGGACGGCCAGGTGGCCGTGGACAAGGCCCGCGAGTCGGCCTATGACTTGATCCTCATGGATATCCAGATGCCGGTGGTGGACGGGCTGGCGGCCTCGCGGCTGATTCGTGCCATGCCCCGCCATGCCGCCACGCCCATTCTGGCCATGACCGCCAACGCCTTCGACGAAGACCGGCAGCGCTGCTACGAGGCCGGCATGAACGATCACGTGGCCAAGCCGGTGGTGCCCGAGACGCTTTACCGCAGCCTGCTGCAATGGCTGCCGGTGCGGGAGCCCGTGGTCAAGGCCCCGGCGCCTGTGGCCGCCACCGCGGCGCCGGCAGGCGAAGCCGTTGCGGACGCCGCGGACGACGAGGCATTGCGGCAGCGCCTGGGTGCCATTGCCGGGCTTTCAGTGGCGGCCGGCCTGACCGTTACGCGGGGGCGGCTGGGTGCTTACGTGCGCTTCCTGCGGCAATTCATCGACAGCGGCCTGCCGGCCAGTTTGCTGGTGGCGCTGACCGGCTCCGACATTCCCGCGGCCTTGCGTATCGCGCATACCTTGAAGGGCACGGCCGGCACGATTGGCGCCGTCCGCTTGATGAATGGCGCCGCGGGGCTGGAGCACGAGCTGAAAAGCGGCGATGGGGTGACGCCCTCCGCCGAGCTGCTGTTGCGTGCCCGGGGTCTGCTGGACGAATACGCCAGCTTGTGCGCCGCACTGCGCCGCGCCCTGCCGGCCGAGGAATCCCCCCGCGAGCCCGCTGCGCCCCAGGCCATCGACTTGCGCCAGGCGCGCAGGCTGGCCGCCGAACTCGGCGCACTGCTGGCCGATTATGATTTGAACAGCGGAGCCCTTTTCCGTCGGAATGCGGCGCTGTTCAATGCCGCGCTCGGGCCACGGGCGGCAAACGTGGCCCGGCAGATCGAGGATTTCGATTTCGACCAGGCCATCCAGACCCTCAATGCGGCGGTGGCTGAATGGCCGGCGCCTGACTAATGGAAGGTCGTCATGGCTGACACGATCCTGTTCCGCCTTCTCGGCATGCTGCTGGTCTGGAGTGTTTTCGGTGGCGAGACGCTCGCCGCCGATACGCCAGCCCCGCCGCCGCCGCGCACGATCAGCGTTGTGCTCGACGACAACTTTCCGCCGTATTCCATGCGCGACGCCAGCGGCGAGCTGCAGGGCATCCTCCGGGACCGGTGGATGCTGTGGCAGGCGCGAACCGGCATCGCGGTGGATCTGCGGGGCATGGACTGGGGCAAGGCCCAGGAAGTCATGGGCAGCGGCGGGGCCGATGTGATCGACACGATTTCGCGCTCGCCGGCCCGCGAAAAGATCTACGACTTCTCCGCGCCCTACGCCGACCTGCCCGTCATGCTGTTCTTTCACAACAGCATTGCGGGCATTGTGGACGCCTCCTCGAGCAAGGGCTTCGTGATCGGCGTGAAGCGCGGGGATCTCTGCATTGAAAAGCTCCGTGCCGAGGGGTCGGACAACTTTCGCTTCTATCCCAGTTACGCAACCCTGATCAGCGCCGCGGCCAATCAGGAGGTGCGTGTGTTCTGCATGAACCAGCGGCCGGCGGACTACTTTCTCCAACAGTCCGGCCTGACCGATTTCCGGCATACCGCGCCGATGTACACCAGCCATTTTCAGTGGGCCGTGGCCAAGGGCAACAGCGAGCTGCAGCGCGTCGTCGCCGACGGTTTTGCCCGCATCACGCCCGCAGAGCTGGCGGCCATCGACGACAAGTGGTTCGGCGCCCCGCTGACCGCGGCGGCAGGGCCGGCCTTGCGCTATGTCGCTTACGGCGTGTTCCTGATGCTGGCCGTGGTGCTCGCGCTGGTGGGCTGGAACCGCAGCCTGCGTCGCCGCGTGAGTGCCAAGACGGAGGCGCTGCAGCGGGCCCTGGACACCGTCGAGGCGGCCAGGCGTGATGTCGAGGAGGTGCGCGACCGCCTGGTCGCCACGCTCGAGGCGCTGCCCGACCTGTTTTTTGAATTCGATGTGGAGGGCCGTTATCTGGCCGTGCGTGCCACCCGCCACGATCTGCTGGCGGCACCGGAGTCGTCACTGGTGGGCCGCAACGTTCGCGACGTGCTTGCGCCGGAAGCGGCGCAGACCGTCTGCGATGCGCTGGCTGCGGCAGAAGTCGCGGGCAACGACTACGGCCGCGTGATCCGGATCGACATTGCCGGCCTGGAGCACTGGTTCGAGCTTTCGGTGACGCGGCAGCGCGTTATGGCGGGCGAGCCGTCGCGTTTCATCGTGCTCTCCCGCGACATTACCGAGCGCCGCCAGGCCGAGCTGGACAGGGCACGCTACCGGGAGCACCTGGAGCAGGAAGTCTCGCTGCGCACGGCGGATCTGGCTGCTGCGATGGAGGAGGAACAGGCCCTCTTCGATTCGGCCAGCGTCGGCATCATGCTGACCAAGGGGCGGGTCATCGAGCGCAACAACCGCCGCCTGGACGAGATGCTGGGCTACGCCAGCGGCGAGCAGATCGGCATGCCGACACGGCACTGGTATGTCCGCGAGGAAGACTGGCTGAGTGTGGGCGAGAAGCTGGCCGCGCAGGTGTGGCACGGCGAAATCTACAGCGAGGACCGGGAGCTGAAGCGCAAGGATGGCAGCTTGCTGTGGGCCCGGCTGTCGGCGCGGGCCATCGACCTCTCCAACCCGGACAAGGGCATGGCGTGCGTCGTCCAGGACATTTCCGTCGAGCATGCCGCCAGCGCCGAAATGGCGAAGGCACGGGCGCTGGCCGAAGACTCGGTGCGCGTGAAGTCGGATTTTCTGGCCAACATGAGCCACGAGATCCGCACGCCCATGAACGCCATTGTCGGTATGGCCTACCTGACCCTGCGCACCGAGCTGAACGAGCGCCAGCGCGATTACCTGGAAAAAATCCAGCGCGCGAGCCAGCACCTGCTGGGCATCATCAACGACATCCTCGACATCTCGAAGATCGAGGCCGGCAAGATGGTCGTGGAGCACATCGCCTTCGAGCTGGAGCGGGTGCTCGACAACGTAACCGGGCTGGTGGCCGAGAAGACCGCCGCCAAGGGGCTGGAGCTGATCGTCGATGTGGCCAGCGACGTGCCCAACACGCTGGTCGGCGACCCGTTGCGCCTCGGGCAGATTCTGATCAACTTCGCCAACAATGCGGTCAAGTTTACCGCCAGCGGCGAAGTGACGATCCGCGTCGGCGTGGTGGGCCCGGTCAACGGCGAAGTCATGCTGCGCTTCGCGGTGAGCGACACCGGCATCGGCATCGCCGAGGACCAGCGCGGCCGCCTGTTCCGCAGTTTCGAGCAGGCCGACACCTCGACCACCCGGAAGTACGGCGGCACCGGCCTCGGGCTGGTGATCTCGAAGCGCCTGGCTGAGCTGATGGGCGGTGAGGTGGGGGTGGATAGCATTGCCGGTGTCGGCTCGACTTTCTGGTTCACCGCGCGGCTGCGCCGTGGCGAAGCGCAGTCGCGGCGCTTTGTGCCGCAGGCCGAGCTGCTTGGCCGGCGCATGCTGGTGGTGGATGACAACAGCCATGCCCGCGACGTGCTCGGCGAGATGCTCAGGCGGATGAGTTTTTCAGTCTGCGCGGTCGAGTCCGGCGCGGCTGCGCTGGAGGAGCTCACCCGCGCGGAAATCGCCGATGCGCCCTACGCGGTGGTTTTCCTGGACTGGCAGATGCCCGAGCGGGACGGCATCTCGACGGCCGCCGACATCCACGAACTGGGCCTCGTGCATCCGCCGCAGTTGGTGATGGTGACGGCTTACGGGCGCGACGAGCTGCTCAGCTCGGCCGAGCGGATGGGAATTCGGGATGTGTTGATGAAGCCTGTTACCGCATCGCTGATTTTCGATACCGTGGTTCGCCTGCTGGGCGAGGCGGATATCGGGCGGGTTGGCGGGGCGCCGGACAAGGCGGTTCTGGTGGCGCCGACGCCCGAGCTGGAGAGCATCGCCGGGGCCCGCATCCTGCTCGTCGAGGACAACGACCTCAACCAGCAGGTGGCAACCGAAATGCTTTGCCAGGCCGGCCTTGTGGTCGAGGTGGCCGAGAACGGCGCCATTGCACTGGAAAAACTTGCCGAGGCGGATTACGACCTGGTGCTGATGGACATGCAGATGCCGGTCATGGACGGCCTGACCGCCACCGCGGAAATTCGCCGGCAGCCCCGCTTCGATCGCCTGCCCGTGGTGGCGATGACCGCCAACGCGATGGCCGGTGACCGGGAGCGCTGCCTGGCCGCCGGCATGCAGGACCACGTGGCCAAGCCGATCGAGCCGGCCGTCCTGTGGGGGACGTTATTGCACTGGATCAAGCCGCGTGAGGTTGCATCGGCGCCTGCCCCGGTGTTCATCGAACCCTCGCCGGGGCTGCCCGAAGTGCTGGCGATGAGCACCATCGCGGGGCTCGACACGGTTTCCGGCGTGCGCAATTCCCTCGGGCGGGAGGCGCTTTATCTTGCCCTGATCGGAAAGTTTGTGGCGGGGCAGCGGGATCTGCCTGCCCACATGGCCAGCGCGCTCGCCGAAGGCGACTGGGTTTCCGCCGAACGGCTGGTGCACACCCTGAAGGGTGTCGCGGCGCAGATCGGGGCCTATGAACTGAGCGAGCTGGCCGCGCAATTCGAAAAGGCCATTCGCCGCCGCGCCGCTAGCGTGACGCTGGCACCCATGCTGGCCGAGCTTGTCAGGCGGCTGACGGCGCTGATCGACGCGATGGTGGACAAAATACCGGTCGCACCAACCGAGAGCGCCCCTGTTGCGGTTGATCCGCAGGCCTTGCAGGCGGTTTGCGCGCGCCTCGCCGCTCAGCTTGCCGACGACGACTTTGCCAGCAGCCAGACGCTGGAGGCCAGCGAGGGCCTGCTCCGGGCCGGCCTCGGCCATCGTTTCCCGGTCATTGCCGACGCGGTGCGCAGCTTTGATTTTGCCTCGGCGCTGGCCAGCCTGCAGGAAGCCACTTCGAGTCTCGACATCCCGCCCTGAGCCTGCCGCCGGACTTCGGTTTCAGGTGCAGGCGGGGTCTTCCAGGTGGTGAGTGATGTAGGCGTTGAGGTATTGATGGGCCAGTTCGAACTCGAAGTTGTCGATGGCCTCGCCGATCTGCCGCGCCTCGACGGGCTGCAGCGCCTCCAGCAAAGCGCCCTGGCTACGCCAGTGCGTGACGCTCAGGATGTCATCTTCTGCCAGCAGTGCGCCCAGTTCGGCCGCGAAGCGCCGGATTTTTTCCAGGCTGGCGCCCTTTACCTCATGGGGCGGCGGGGGGCTGCCCGGCTGCTGCTGTGCCTGCGCGATGCCCTGAATGAGCACCCCGAGCGCGGCCTCGAGTTCGTCAATCAGCGGCTGTAGTTGTGTACTCGTCTGCCCGAAGTGGTGGAGTGCGGCTTCGAGCGTGCTGGCGCAGTGGGTGACATCCAGCGCGCCAATCGAGGCGGCACTGCCGCGCAGGGTGTGGATGAGGCGCCTGGCCTCGTCGCTCCGGCCATCGGCCAGATATTGGCGCAGGTGTGCAGGATTGTTGCGGTGGGTTTTGGCGAACATGCCGATGACACGCCGGTAGCGCTCCACGTTGCCGAGCATGCCGCGAAGTCCGTCGGAGATGCTGAGCCCGGCGATGTCGGGCAGGGTGTCGGTCGGCGTGGCATGGGCCGTATCGGGCGCCATGCGGGGGTCGGGTGCCGGCAGCCAGCGCAGCAGCGCCTGGTAGAGCACGTCCGGGTCGACCGGCTTGGGCACGTGGTCGTTCATGCCGGCGGCCAGGCAGCGCTTGCGGTCTTCGTCGAAGGCGTTGGCGGTCATGGCCACAATGGGCACGGGGCCGACGCCAGGCAGGCCGCGAAGGCTTGTGCTGGCCTCCAGACCGCCCATGACCGGCATGCTCAGATCCATCAGGATCAGGTCGAAGTGGCCATGCTGGGCCTTCTCCACGGCTTCGCGGCCATCCTGGGCGAGTTCCACTTCGAGGCCGGCGTCCGTGAGCAGTTCGTGGGCGATTTCCTGGTTGAGCGGATTGTCCTCGGCCAGCAGCACGCGACGGCCGGTGCAGGCTGCAAGCAGTCGTCCGCGGGTGATTGCCGGGGTGTCGGCCGCATCCGCGCCACTGTTTCGGGCCGGGCAGGGGGCGTTGTCGCTGGCTGAAGCCTGGCCGGTGCCGAGGCGCAGTGTGATCCAGAAGGTGCTGCCGGCACCGGGCGTGCTCGTCACGCCGATTTCGCCGCCCATGAGTTCGGTCAGCCGCTTGCTGATGGCGAGGCCGAGGCCCGTGCCGCCGTATTTGCGGGTGGTCGAGTTGTCGGCCTGCTGGAAGGCCTTGAACAGCGAGGCCTGCTGGTTTTCGTTCAGGCCGATACCGTGGTCTTCGACTTCCAGGTGCAGGCCCACGGCGCTGGCGTCGCCGGAGGGGAGCCGGCGGGCGCGCAGGCTGACCTGGCCGCGCTCGGAAAACTTGATCGCGTTGGACAGGAAGTTGACGATCACCTGCTCGATGCGCACCGGGTCGCCGCGCAGCATGGCCGGCAGTTCCGGATCGATGGTGACGGAGAGCGCGAGGCCCTTCTGGCGGGCGCTCTCGCGGAGCAGGCCGGCGGCTTTGTCGAGGGTTTCGCGCAGCGGAAAGTCGATGGATTCGATGGTGATCTTGTCGGCCTCGATCTTCGACAGGTCGAGGATGTCGTTGATGATGCGCAGCAGGTGCCGTGCCGCGCCGCTGATCTTGGTGACGCGGTCGAGCTGTTGCGGCTCCCGGATCTCCCGGTTGAGTAGGTGTGACAGCCCGATGATGGCGTTCATCGGGGTGCGGATTTCGTGGCTCATGTTGGCCAGGAAGGCGCTCTTGGCGCGGTTGGCGCTTTCCGCCTCGTCGCGGGCCGCGGCCAGCTGGAGGGTGCGCTGCTCGACAAGCTCGGCCAGGTGGTGGCGGTGCTGCGCCAGTTCGCTGTCGAGCTGCTTGCGTTCGGTGATGTCGCGGGCAAGGCACATGACGTAGATCCTGCCGCCCCATTCGACGCGGCTCGACTTGACCTCGGCCGGGTAGGTGCTGCCGTCCTTGCGCCTGTGAAGGGTTTCGAACTCGCCGCCTTGCGGCCGCGTGGTGCGCACCATGGCCAGCAATTGCTCCTTGGTGAACCGGGATTCCCAGTCCCAGACATGGAGCCGGGTCATCTCGTCGGATGTGTAGCCGAGCATCGCCGCAAACTGCGGGTTGGCCTCGAAGACGCTGCCGTCATCGGTGAGGACAACGATGCCGTCACGGTCCATCTCAAACTGCGCGCGCCGGCGCGAGGCTTCTTCCTCGATCACTTTCTGGGCCTGGAGCCGGGCGCGCTTCTGGGCGCTCAGGGTGTCGAGGAGTTCGTTGAAGTGCCGGGCAAGCTGGGCGATCTCGTCGGTTTCGTCGTCGAGCCGTGCGCGGGCCTGGCCGTTGCCCAGGTGGATGGCGGTCATGGTCTCGGCCATGCTGGCCAGCCGGCGCGTGATGTCCCGCGCGCCGCGCAGGAAGGACAGCGACAGCGCCAGCATGGCGAGGGCCAGCAGGGCGGCGATGCTGCCGGTGAGCAGCCATTTTTCCTGCCGGAAGCGTTCTTCCGGGAAGCCCGTGTACAGCATGCCGACCCGCGTGCCCTCACCGTTCATGAGGGGGGCGTAACCGGCGATCTGCCAGCTGTCCACGACAAGGGCGCGCCGGGCCCACGGGATGCCCTTGTCGAGCACCTGCTCGCGCACCTCCGGGCTGGCGTGGGTGCCGATGGCGCGCTGGTTGTCCTGCCGGGTTACCGTCGTGGCGATGCGTACATCGTCCAGAAAGATCGTCGTGGTTCCGCCGCTTTCTCCGAAACTGGCGTTGATCGGAAAGACCACTTCGCGGATGCGGTCGATCATCGGCAGGTTGTTGTTGAGCAACACGCCGCCGATGAGGATTGCGTCCGGGTGGATGTTGGTGAGCGGGAAATGGGCCGCGGCATTGATCAGCAGGCCGCGCGTCTCGGTGGGCGTGGCGGTGGGGCTGTCCTGATCGAGCCGGATCAGCGCCCGTTCGGGCAGCAGGGGCGACAGGGCCGCCAGTTCGTCGGCATCGAAGCGGGCATATTCGACGGCTGCCACGCCGGTGTTGGCCTGTCGGTAGGCGAAGCTGGCCGGCAGCGTGCTGCCGGGGGCGAGGCCGGAACTGGAGGCGATGACCCTTCCGTCCTGGGTGGCGATGATCAGGAAGTCGAGGCGGGACGCGTCGGCGCGGGTCGCCAGCATCTGGTCGAGGGCGGGGGCGGCTTGCCGTGCCGCCTTTTGGCCATGGGCGGCGAGCAGCCGGGGCAGGCTTTCCGAGCGGATGATTTCTTCAATGTGCTGCAGGGTCTGGGTGCGCAGCTGCTCCATGTAGTTGTGGGCGCTGGCGAGGTTGCTGCGTGCGTTGGTCTCGAGCAGGGTGTCGAAACGCTCGCCGCCGAAAAACATCAGGATGCCGAGGATGATCGGAAAGGCGACGAGCAGCGGCGCCAGGCCCAGTGCCACCAGTCGCAGGCGAAGGGAGCCGCGCCAGCGACCTGGACGAAAGAGAGGCATGAAGCGGGGGTGCATGGAGAAAGTCCGTGCCGGGTTTTATGGCCTATACGGCGCTCAGCTTCCCGCCTTGAGCGGGGCGTGGGCAAGCTGCGGCAATGATTCATCAAAAATTACAATTTTGATATTATCACCACAAAATGAAAAATAATTCCGGCTTGTGACGGAGTTTGATTTTTCTCACACACCACGCGCGCTTCCCGGGTTTCGGGGGCGCGCCTGGCGGGGCGGGACTCAAGTTGGAGCGTTTTTTTGCCGTTGATCCGCGGCCTGCCCCGGTTTTTTGACTGAACAGACGGAACGATATGGCCATGTGGAAAAAGAGCGTGTGGGCGCTTGTGGCGAGCAGTGTGCTGCTTTTTGGATGTGGCCCGGAGGCGCCCTTGCGGGTGGGTTTCATCGGGGGGCTGTCCGACCGCAATTCCGACAACGGGCAGGCCGGCCACAATGGCGTGATCCTGGCGGTCGAGCAGGTCAACCGTGCCGGTGGCATCAATGGGCGCAAGGTCGAGCTTGTTTCCCGCGACGATGCGCAGAACCGCGAGACCGCCGCCAGATCGGCCGATGAGCTGGCCGCCGAGAAGGTCGAGGCGGTGATCGGCCCCTTTACCAGCGCCATGGCCGCGGCGCTGGTGCCGGTGCTGGCAAAAACGGACACGCTGGTGATCAGCCCCACCATCACCTCGATGGACTTCTTCGGCAAGGACGACAATCTCGTCCGCATCAATCGCAGCACCCGCGATAACGCCACCGATTACGCCCGCGTGCTGTTCGGTCGCGGCCAGCGGCGCATCGCGGTGGCCTACGACATCCGCAACAGGTCTTTCACCGAATCGTGGCTGAAGGAGTTCCGCAAGGCCTTTACGGATGTGGGCGGGACGCTGGCGGCCGAAGTGCCCTACGAATCGCGGCCCGACGTGGATTTCAGCGATGTGGTGGGCAAGATGCTGAAGGGGCAGCCGGACGGCCTTCTGTATATAGCCGGAGGCATCGACGTGGCGCGGCTGGCCCAGCAATCCCGCCGGCAGGCGCCGAAGCTGCCGGTTTCGGCGTCTGAATGGGCCGCCACCGAGCAGTTGCTCGAACTGGGCGGCAAGGTGGTGGATGGGCTGGTGATTGTCCAGAACTACAACCGTGAAGACGACTCGCCGCGTTTTCGGGCGTTTCGAGAGGCCTATTTCAAGCGTTTCCAGAAAAACCCGGGCTACAGTTCCGTGTCGGCCTACGACGCGGCAACGGTGCTGTTCGATGCCCTTCGCAAACGCGAGGCCGGCGAAACCGTGAAGGCGGCCGTGCTGCGCAGCGGACCCTACCAGGGGCTGCAGCAGCAGATCGTCTTCGATGCCAACGGCGATACGCAACGCAAGGTATTTTTTACCGAGATCAGCGAGGGGCGCTTCGTGTTGATCAAGTGAGACACCCCCCATAGGCGCAGTGGAACGAGAGCAATGATCGACACCATCGAAATTTTTCCCTGGAATGCCAATTTCGAGACAGGGATTGCCGAGATCGACAGTCAGCACCAGCGGCTGGTCGAACTGCTCAACCTGCTGGTCAGCCACCTGACCCAGCAGAGTGAAGCGCCGATGCTGAACGACATTTTTGATCAGCTCAAGGACTACACCGTCGTTCATTTTGCAACCGAGGAAGTCCTCTGGCACGAGGCCTTTGCCGGTGACGCATGGGAAACCGGACACCAGGCCGGCCACGCCGGTTTTGTCGAAGAGGTGCTGCGGCTGAAGGCTGAGGAGGGCGAAAAGCCCCTCGAGGAGGTGATCGAGGACATCGTGGGCTTTCTCACCCACTGGCTGGCCCTGCACATCATCGAATCCGACAAGCGCATGGCCAAGGCCGTGCTGGCCATTCGCGGCGGCGCATCGATCGAGGCCGCCAAGAAGACCGCCGACGAGCAGATGTCCGGCGCCACCCGGGCTATGGTTGAAACCGTGATGGCGATGTACGACAAGCTGGCCAACCGCACCTTGCAGCTGACCCGCGAGATCAACGGCCGCCGGCGTGCCGAGCGCGAACTGATGCGCGCCCACGCGGCCCTGCGCAAGGCCAAGGACGAAGCCGAGGCGGCCAACCGCGCCAAATCTGATTTTCTGGCCAGCATGAGCCACGAGATCCGCACCCCGATGAACACCATCGCCGGCGTGGTTCAGCTGCTGCGGCGCGAAGGGCTGCCGCCCCGCCAGGCAGAACACCTCAACCGTCTGCAGGACGCCTCGCAGCACCTGCTGTCGATCATCAACGACATCCTCGATCTGTCGAAGATCGAGGCCGACAAGCTCCGCCTCGAAGAAACCCTGCTCGATGTGGGTGAACTCGTCAGCGGTGTCGCATCGATGCTGCAAGACGCCGCCCAGGCCAAGGGGCTGGTGCTGAAGCTCGATATCGGCCCGCTGCCGGTGGGCCTGATCGGTGACGCGACGCGGCTGCGGCAGGCGCTGCTCAACTACGCCTCCAACGCGGTCAAGTTCACCGCCGAAGGCAGCGTCACCCTGCGCGTGCGCCTGGACGAAGACGGGTTGGACAGCGTGCTGCTGCGCTTCGATGTCGTCGATAGCGGCATTGGCATCGCCCGCGATTCACTGGCCCGGCTGTTTTCGAGTTTCGAGCAGGCCGAGACCGACACCACCCGCAAGTACGGTGGCACCGGCCTGGGCCTTGTGATTACCCGCAAGCTCGCCGGCTTGATGGGTGGCGAGACGGGAGCCGAAAGCGAACCGGGCGTCGGCAGCACTTTCTGGCTGACCGCGCGGCTCAAGAAGGGGCAGGTGGCGGCCGTGCCGGCCTCCCCGGCGGCACCGGAACTGGCGGAAACCATCCTGCGCCGTGATTTCAAGGGGGCTGCCGTGCTGCTCGTCGAGGACAACGAGATCAACCGCGAGATTGCCGTCGATCTGCTCGGCGAGGCCGCACTGGCCGTCGATACGGCCGCCGACGGCATCGAGGCCGTGGATATGGCCCGCAGCAAGGACTACGCGCTGATCCTGATGGACATGCAGATGCCGCGCATGGATGGCCTCGAGGCGACGCGCCTGATCCGCCAGCTGCCGGGCGGGCGCCGCATGCCGATTCTGGCGATGACGGCCAACGTCTTCGCCGAGGATCGCGCCCGTTGCCTGGCGGCGGGCATGAACGACTTCGTCACCAAGCCGGTCGACCCGGACGTGCTTTTTGCCACCCTGGTCCACTGGCTGCGGCAGCCGGCGATGCCCGCCACGCCGATTGCGCCGCATTCCGGCTGATCAAGAATCGTCCGGTGCGGACGTAATAAGTCTGTCCGAGGAACGTCCCGTTCCAGGCCCATGACGTATTACGCCCACCATGCTCAAAAAATTCACCCTGACCCAGCGCCTTATTGGCGGAATTGCTGTGGCCGTTACTCTGGCCTTCGGCACGCTTGTCACCATCTCAGTCCAGCAGTCCCGCCAAAGTGCCGTGGAGCAGGCCGAGCTCGGCATGCGTACCCAGCTCGACCTGGTGGTGACGATGCTCGATTACGCACAGGAATCCCTCAAGACCCGCGTCGGCGACATGCTGACCCTGCTGGAGCACGACCTGCCGGGCGCCGCCAGCGTGGGCGCCCCTGTCGTCACCGGCGCCCGCAGCCTGCCGCGCCTGCGTTTTGGCGAGCTGGAAGGCAACAACAACCCGGAATTCCTGGAGTCCTACCGCAAGCGCAACCAGGTCGATTCCGCATTCCTGGTGCGTGACGGCGATGCGCTGTACCGGGCCTCGACCCTGCTCAAGAATGCCGAAGGCCAATACCGGGTCGGCGAGTCGATCAAGGACGACTACGCGGCCATTGTTCTGCGTGGCGAGACCTACACCGGTACGCTCGAGCGCAACGGTCGCCGCTTCGCGCTGGGGGCCAAGCCGGTCAAGGATGCCAGCGGAAAGGTGATCGGGGCGATCACCGTGCGCATGGATGCAGAAACCAATATTTCCATGCTCAAGGACCGGTTGCGCAGCATTCCCGTCGGGCGTAGCGGTTACTTCTATGTGCTGGCCCTGCCCAGCGGCGATGCCAAGGAAAGCCGCGTGCTGTTGCATCCCGCGCTGGAGGGCAAGCGCATCTCCGAGCTGGACGCGGCGACGAGCCGTCCGGAGCTGGAAAAACAGATCGCCGAGCGCAACGGCGCCCATCGCTACCCGTGGGTTGATGCCTCCGGCCGCAAGCTCGAGAAGATCGCCATCTTCAAGGAGCAAAAGGAACTCGGCTGGATCGTTGCGAGCAGCGCCGAAATCGGCGAACTGACCGAAGGCAGCGATGCCCTGCGCAACATCCTGATCGGACTCAGCCTCGGCTTCGGCGTGCTGCTGACCGCCGGGATCGGCGGCTACACCTGGGTCAGCCTGCGGCGGCTCGGGCCGGTGGTGAAGGGCATCCACGCCCTCGCGGCGGGCGAACTCGGTCGCCAGTTGCCGTGCGATCCGGCCAGCCGCCACGAGGCGGACGTGATGGCCGTGGCCCTCAACGAAGCCAGCACCGGGCTCTGTGAGCTGATGGGCAGCATTCAGACCACGGTCGGAGGTGTCGAGGGCAATGCCACCCAGCTGGGTACGCTGATCCGTGCCGTGGAAGATGCGACGGACCGGCAGACCGAGGCCGCCGCCGGCATGTCGGCGGCCACCGAAGAACTCTCGGCGAGCATCGACCAGGTGGCCCACAACGCCGCCCACGCCTTGACGCTGACCCGCGAAACCAAGGCCGCGGTGGATGAAGGCCGCATGGCGGTGCAGGGCACCATCGGCGCCATGGAAAACTCCGCCACCAAGGTTGCCCAGGCGGCCGACAAGGTGCGAGACCTGGGCGAGCGTGGCCATCAGGTTCAGGACATTGCCGCGGTGATCCAGAGCATCGCCGACCAGACCAACCTGCTGGCCCTCAATGCGGCCATCGAAGCGGCCCGCGCGGGCGAGGCCGGGCGCGGTTTCGCGGTGGTGGCCGACGAGGTGCGCAAGCTGGCCGAGCGGGCCAAGAGTTCGGCCAGCGACATCAACGATATTCTGGGTTCGCTGCTGGAGCAGGTGAGCAGCGTGGCGGGCGACATTGTCGAGGCCTCGGACAACGCCCGCGACAGCGCCACACGTTCGCGCCTGGTGGAAGCGGCCCTCGCCAGCATCGAGCAGCGCTCCGCGCAAACAGTGGATGCGGTGGACCAGATCGCCAGCGCCGCCGGTGAGCAGAGCCGGGCCGGCCACGATATTGCCCACAAGGTCGAGGCCGTCGCCCACCTGGCCGATGCCATCAGCCGGCAGACCCGCGATGTGGATCAGCTGGCCATCGACCTGTCGGCCCAGGTGGCCGGGCTGGCCGATGCGTCGTCGCGTTTCCGGGCCTGACGCCCGGGGTGTGAACCTGGCCCGGCGCTTGCCGGGTCAGCGCTCGATGTTGAGATTGCGGCGCAGCACCACCGGCACGCCGCCGAGCTTCTTCTTGGCCATCCACTGGGCCAGCGCCGAATCCAGGTAGTCGGCGTGGCTGGGAAACCAGCGCGCCAGCTCCCCGGCAAATTCGCGGCCGATCTCCACGTCGCCGGCCTTGACCAGCTCTTCCACCTGGCGGGCCGAATCCATCACCGCGTCATGGTCGTCAATGTGGCAATCGCGGGGGGGAAAGTCGGTTTCCTCCATCCACGTCTTTTCCTGGCCAAAATGCGCCTCGGCATGCTCAATGAACGCGCGCATGGAGGCGGCCATGTCGGCGTCGGTGCAGGTCAGCAGGCGGTCGACGATGTCGACGAATTCCCGGTGGGTCTCGTCCATCGCCTCGTAGCCGAGCAAAAACGCATCGGTCCACGGCAAACCCTGTTGGTCGGTCATTTTGTGTTTACTCCTGGCATGTCATTCTTTCGCCCAGCCTGTCCGGGGGCGGTGCGCGGCGTAGGATAACCCGACTCCCCGCCTGCGGGTATTGTTCGTATTTCGATAGCAATCGGCACAATTGGCGTGCCTGGAAAAATAATGACCGGTGGATTCTCCGCATGATGCCCCCTCGTCCGAACGCGCCTGCCAGCGCCCGTTTGCCGCCCGGCATCTGGGCGCTGGGCTTTGTTTCGATGCTGATGGATATCTCCTCCGAGATGATCCACGCGCTGCTGCCGCTCTATATGGTCGGGGCGCTCGGGGCTTCGACGCTGGCGGTCGGCCTCATCGAAGGCATTGCCGAGGCCACGGCGTCGATCACCAAGGTGTTTTCCGGTGCGCTGTCCGACAAGCTCGGCAAGAGGAAGCTGCTGGCGGCCATCGGCTATGGTCTGGCGGCCTGCTCCAAGCCGGTCTTTCCGCTGGCGGGCAGCATCGGCTGGGTGGTGGCGGCGCGCTTTGTCGACCGCATCGGCAAGGGTATCCGCGGCGCCCCGCGGGACGCCCTCATCGCCGATCTGGCGCCGCCGGGCTTGCGCGGCGCGGCCTTCGGCCTGCGCCAGTCCCTCGATACCGCCGGCGCCTTCATGGGGCCGCTCATTGCCATCGGGCTGATGGCGCTGTTCGACGACGACATCCGGCGGGTTTTCGGGTGGGCCGTGCTGCCGGCCGTCGCCGCCTTCGCGCTGATCGTCTTTGCGGTGCACGACGCGCCCCATGTGGCGGCCGACGCGCCTCGCGCACCGCTGTCGCGGGCCGAACTGGCAAAGCTGCCGGCGGCTTACTGGTGGGTCGTCGGGGTGTCGGCGGTGTTCACGGTGGCGCGCTTCAGCGAGGCTTTTCTGGTGCTGCGGGCGCAGGAGCTGGGCGTGGCGCTGATGCTGATTCCGGCGGTGCTGGTGCTCATGAACGTGGTGTATTCGGCCACTTCCTATCCGGTGGGCCTGCTGGCCGACCGGGTCCATCGTGGCACCTTGCTGGCGCTGGGCTTTGCGCTGCTGGTGGCGGCCGACCTGGTGCTGGCGCTGGTCGACGGCCTCGTGGGCCTCGCGCTCGGCGTGGCCCTGTGGGGCCTGCACATGGGCATGACCCAGGGCCTGCTGGCGGCGCTGGTGGCGGATGTGGCGCCGGCGACGCTGCGCGGCACGGCCTTTGGCGTTTTCAACCTGGTGGGCGGCGTGGCGCTGCTGGTGGCCAGCGTGCTGGCCGGCGGGCTGTGGGACGCCTTCGGCTCCCAGGCCACCTTTTTCTGCGGCGCCGCCTTTGCAGCGCTGGCCCTCGCTGGCCTCGCAGTGCTTCGCCACCGGGTGGCGCTGCGCTGAAATATTTTTGGTCCGCCCTGTAATAAACACCCGGATGTCGCCGACTATTCGCCAGCACCTTCCATCCGGAACGGTGCTCATGCTGCCCCAACGGAGATGAAAATCATGAAAAAAACTGCTGCGATCACCGCCGTGCTGGCCTCCACCTTTGCCCTCGGCTCCGCCGCCCACGCCGCCGACAACCCCTTTGCCGCCACCGCCCTGTCGGCGGGCTACCAGCTCGCCCAGGCCGACACCAAGGCGATGGACGACAAGGCCACGGGCGACAAGATGCCCGGCAAGATGGGCGACGCCAAATGCGGCAGCGACAAGAAAGCCGCCGGCAAAAAGGCGGACGGCAGCTGTGGGGGCAAAAAGGCGGATGCCAAGTGCGGCGCCGATAAAAAAATGGACGCCAAGTGCGGTGGCGACAAAAAGTAATCCCCTGATTCCGGCAGGGCGGGCAAGCCCGCCCGCTGCCAGGAGCGCGCGACATGACTGAACACTGGCCCCGCGGCGCCGGGCTGGGGTTTCGCCGCGAGCTGCTGCCGGAACTCGAAGCCGGCGTGCCCGACGCGGTGGAGTTCTTCGAGCTGGCGCCCGAGAACTGGGCCGGCATGGGCGGTCGCTCGGCGCGGCAGCTGCGCGCCTTCACCGAGCGCTATCCCTTTGTCTGCCACGGCCTGTCGCTGTCGCTGGGCGGCATGCTGCCCCTGGATGTGGATCTGCTCAAACAGACCCGCGCCTTCATGGCCAGCCACGGCATCCGGCTGTACACCGAGCACCTGTCATGGAGCAACGACGCCGGCCAGCTCTACGACCTGCTGCCGCTGCCCTGCACCCATGAGGCGGTGCGCTGGACGGCCGCCCGCATCCGCCAGGCGCAGGATGTGCTCGGCATGCGCATCGGCATCGAAAACGCCTCGTTTTACGTGGCCCCGCCGGGCGCCGAGATGAGCGAGGCGGAATTCATCCGCGCGGTGGTCGACGAGGCCGACTGCCTGCTGCACCTCGACGTGAACAACATTCTCGTCAATGCCCGCAATTTTGGTTTCGATCCGCTCGGCTTCCTGCACCAGCTTCCGCTCGATCGCGCCTGCTACATCCATGTGGCCGGCCATCACACCGAGCCGGACGGCCTCGTCATCGACACCCACGGCGCCAGCGTGATCATTGATGTGTGGCGCTTGCTGGAAGCGGCCTATCGCCGGGCCGGCGTGCTGCCAACCTGCCTTGAGCGGGATTTCAACTTTCCGCCGCTGGCCGAGCTGGGCCAGGAAGTCGCGCAGATCGCCCGCCTTCAGGCGCAGGCCGGAATGACGAGGGCTGCGGCATGAGTGCGCCCACGCTGCAGGCCTTCCAGACCGCCTTCGGCCGCCGTATCCGGGCCGGCCGTCGGGCGCCCAAACCTGCCGGCGTGCCGGCCCGGCGCATGGCGGTGTATGAAGAACTGCTGTTCAACAATCTGTGTGGTTTTCTCGACCGCTGTTTTCCGGTGGCCCACGCCTGCCTTGGCGAAGTGCGCTGGAGGCGGCTGTGCCGGGCCTTCTTTCGCGACTGGCCGTGCCGCACAGCATGGTTTCGCGAAATCCCGCGGGAGTTCGTCGATTACCTGGGCGCTGCCTGCCGGGCGCCCCTGCCACGCTGGTTTGTGGACCTGGCCCGTTATGAATGGGCCGAGCTGGCGGTGGATGTGATGGACGTGGCGCTGCCGCCTGTCGGTGCCGCGGGCGATTTGCTGGATGGTGTGCCGGTGGTGAATCCGGCGTCCCTGCAGCTGGCCTTTGAATGGCCGGTGCATCGCATTGGCCCGGCGTTTCGGCCACGGCGGCCGCAGCCTTTCAACATGCTGGTGTATCGCGACCCGGACGACGAGGTCTGTTTCATGGAACTGAGCCCGGCCACGGCGCGCCTGCTGCAGGTGCTGGCCGCCGGGGCCCGCGGCCGTGACGCCATCGCGCAGCTGGCCCTTGAACTGGGCCGGCCGGCCGATGGGGCTTTTGTCGATTTTGGCCACCACAACCTGCAAGCCCTGCGCCACGCCGGCGTCATTCTGGGAGTACGCGCTTGACGTCTGCCGCCGCCGAATCGATTTCTGCTTTTCGCCCCCAGATGGTCAAGTTTGCCCGCCTGCAGTTGCAGGACGACGCGGCCGGCGAGGACGTGGTGCAGGAGGCCATCGAGGCGGCGCTGGCCGGCATCGACCGTTTTGCCGGCCGGGCGGCGCTCAAGACCTGGGTGTTCACCATCTTGCGGCACAAGATCGTCGACGCGCTGCGGGAGCGCAGCCGCACGGTGCAGGTGTCCAGCCTGGAGCGGGACGACGAGAGCATGGACGACACCTTCGATGCGCTCTTCAAGGCCAACGAGCACTGGCGCCCCGACAGCCGCCCGCGGCCCTGGGGCGACCCGCACGCGGCGCTGGAGCAGCGCCAGTTCTGGGAGGTGTTCGAGGCCTGCCTCGAAGTGCTGCCGGCGCGTACCGGGCGGGTTTTCATGATGCGCGAATTTCTCGGGCTGGAAACCGACGAGATCTGCAGCACCCTTTCACTCACGACGAGCCATTGCCACGTCATTCTTCACCGGGCCCGCGCCGGCTTGAGGCAATGCCTCACCCAGGGCTGGTTCGGCACGGAGCCTGCCGCATGCTGACCTGTAAAAAGGCAACCCGCTTGATGTCCGACAGCCTCGACCGTCCCCTCGGCCGCGGCGAGCGCTTCAATCTGCGCCTGCATCTGGTTTTTTGCCGCGGCTGCCGCGCCTTTCGGAGCCAGATCGGGTGGCTGCGCGAGATTAGCCACGGTTTTGCCCGCTGGCGCGGCGACGGCAACGGCAAGGATTAAGCCCGCCGCCGGCCGCTCAGCGGGTGATCGGCACGCCGCCGTCGGCGCCGCCAAACACGGTGACGCCTTCCTTGATCGTGCCCGTGACGCGGATTTCACCCAGTTTTTCAGGCGGCGTTTTGAGCGGATTGGCCGACAGGATGGCGAAGTCGGCCAGCTTGCCGGTGGCAATGCTGCCCTTGATCTTCTCTTCGCCCAGCTGGCGGGCCGGCAGCAGGGTGAGCGCCTTGAGGGCGTCCAGCGGGCTGAGCTGCTGGTCGTCGCCCAGTGGCCGTTTGATCGCCGCGGCCATCACGCCGAAGGGCGTCGGTGCGACGAGTGCCGGATCGGCGTACAGCAGCACCGCCAGGTCGCGGCGCTGGGCGCTGGCAGCCGGGGCAAAGCGGGCGCTGCGTTCGGTGCCGAGGGTGTAATCCTTGAGAACGGCTTCCGACAGCCCCAGGCGCTGGGGCGCAAAAGCCACGCCGATACCCAGCTCCTTCATCAGCTCGAGCTGGTCGTCGCGCAGGGTTTGCGCGCCCACCAGCAGCGGGCGGCGATCCTTGCCCGGATGCTTGCCGGCGGCCGCGCGAACGGCGCCGAGAAACTGGTCGATGGCCGCGTCGCCGTTGGCCTGCACCGCCAGCTGCCAGCCACCGGCGTAGGCGCGGGTGGCCAGATCCAGCGCAGTCTCGTCGCTGGCGCCGGGGTAGCCGGCAAACTGCGTGCGCTTGCCCGGCGGCGGTAACTGGTAAGGCTGGGTGAGCCAGGCGCTGCGGTCTTCGGCCACGCCATCGAGCGCGAAGGAAGCGCCGGCGAGGCGCAGGTGGCTCTTGTAATACTTCGGCCCGATCGACTTGTGGCCCTTGAGGGCGGTGCCGGCGCTGGCCAGATCGGCGTAGAAGGCCACGTCGAGCTTCAGCGTGCCGCTGTCGGCTGCCTGGGTGTAGTGGGCAAAATCGTCCGGCGTGGCGCGGGCTTCGACAGCGGTGGTGTAGCCGTTTTGCAGGTAAAGCGTCTGGCCCTGCTGGATCATCGCCTGGCGCTCGGCGGCCGGCACCTGCGGCAGGCTGCCGATCAGCGCCGCCGCGGCCGCGCCCTCGAGCACGCCGTCCGGCTCCTTCGAGCCCGGCCAGCGGCCGATGCTGCCGCCCGGCGGGTCGATGCTGTCGCGGGTGATGCCGGCCAGCTCCAGCGCCTTGCCGTTGGCAACAACCTGGCGGCCCGATTGGTGGATGACCAGCACCGGCTTGTCGCGGGACACCGAATCCAGATCGCTGCGCGACAGCGGGCGCTGCTCGCGCAGGCGGCTGTCGTCGTAGCCAAAGCCTATCGTCCAGCCAAAACGCTGGGCCAGTTCGCCCTTGCTCCAGTCGCGCAGGGCGCGGATAAGGCCGTTTACATCCGTCACCGGGCCTTCCGGCGGCGACTGCAACTGGGCCGCCACCGAGTACAAGCCCAGTCGCGACATCTGCCCCCAGGCATCGACAAAGCCCGGCACCAGCGTCTTGCCGGCCAGATCCACCACTTCGGTGCCCTCGCTCTTCCAGCGCGCCAGAATGTCCTTGCTCTTGCCCACCGCGATGATTTTGCTGCCCTTGACCGCCACGGCCTGCGCCAGCGGGCGCTTGTCGTCGAAGGTGATCACGTCGCCGTTGGTGAAGATGATGTCGGACAAGGGCGGCGGAGGCGGTGCCGGCGGAGTGACCGGCGCATTGGGATCGACCGGCGGCGTGCCCGCAGGCGCGGCCGCGGCCGGCGCCGCTGCGCTGGCCGCAGGGGCCGCGCCCGGCTTGACCGTGGCGGGCGTCGGCACGGCTGGCTTGACCACGGCCGGCGCCGCGACAACCGGTTTGGCCGCCGGGGCGACGGTCTGGGCGAGGAGCGCCGGCGCGGCAAAGGCGATGCCGGTGGCAACAGCCAGGCGGCTAAGGGTGAAAGCGGATTTCATGGGTGAGGCTCCGGAAAACGGTCTGGCCACAGGCGGCAAGGCCGCGCGGCGAACCCGCCGAGCATAGCACCCGCGCCGCCGTGCCCCTGTGACGGGCTTGGTGGTCGGGCGCTCAGCCGATCACCGTCACCACCACCCGCCGCGCATGGCTGCTGGCGCGGTGTTCCCACAGAAAAATCCCCTGCCACGTCCCCAGCAACAGCCGCCCGCCACCCACCGGCACCGTCAGCCCCACGTCCGACAACACGCTCCGCGCGTGTGCCGCCATGTCGTCGTCGCCCTCCAGATCATGCCGATAAGCCGCATCGCCATCCGGCGCAAGGCGCCCGAACACCGTCTCCAGATCCCGCCGCACATCCGGATCGGCGTTCTCGGTGATCATCAGCGAGCAACTGGTGTGCTGCACAAAGACATGCGCCAGCCCGGTGGCAATGCCGGACGCCCGGACCACCGCGGCCACGTCGGCCGTGATGTCGAGGGTAGCGCGGGGGCGGGTGGTGAAGGTGAGGAGGTGTTGGTGGGGCATGGGATTGGATTTGCGTATTCAACAGGTATGGCGGGTTGCGTGCGGCATCGGGTAATGTGAGCAAAAAAACAGGGATTCCGCATGATCGAAACACGGCAAGTCTATCTGTCATCGACGCTCAACGATCTTCAGGACGAGCGTGCCGCGGTGCGTGCGGCGCTTCAGCATAAATGCCTCGTCATCGAGAGCTACTCGGCCGACGAGCGGACGGTGCGAGAGAGTTGTCTGGCGGATGTCGCCAAGTGCGATCTTTACATCGGCATTCTTGGGCTCAGGTACGGGCATTGCCCTGATGGTGACCTGTCGATCACCGAACTGGAGTTCGACGAAGCGGTGGAGGGAAAGCTGCCACAGCTCATCTTCATCAAGAAAGGCAGCATCGACCAGAAATGGATCGATGCTGTGAGCAAGGAAAGTCCCCCGGAACGCATCGAGGCCTTTCTCAAAAAGGTGAATACTCGTGCGGTGGAGTTCTCCAGCGCAGCCGATCTGAAATTCCATGTCTTGAAGGCTTACACGGATTACGTCGAGCGTGTTGGCGATGGGGATGCAGAGTCGAGTACGCTTCGAGAGCAGCTTTCCACGCAAGCCGACCCCGCCCCGGATTCCGGCACCGAGCTGCAGCGCATGCTTGCCGATCGCCTCAACACATCGTGGAGCGAACTGGCTGTGCTGCCTGAGTTTTGCGGTTCAGTCGTTTTTTCCGGCCTGCCGAAGCCGCTCACCCCCAGGGGGGTATTCGAAGCCTGTTGTGGCGCCCCCGTGCCTGAGGATTTTCTTTGCGATCTCGGCTGGATGGCCAGCGACCAAGGCAAAATTCCTTCGACCCTGCGGCTTCTGCGTGAAAACCATGTTTATCGCGACACGGTCAAGCTGATGACCCTGGTGGGTGGGGAGGCCTTCGTAATCAGAGGGCCCCATGAAGTTACGCTCAACAAATACGAGCCGCTTGATGGCGATGATCCGCGAATCGTTGCGGTGCTGGCTGCCGCCTGCATGGGGTTTGGACTCAAACTTTCGCCAGGCCTGCCGGAGCCGGTTAATTTCTTGCGTCTGCCGGTCGAGGAGTTCGGGCACCGGCAGGGCGTTGAACTGGCCGAGGCCGAGATCGCTGCAACGGTAAGGCGCAAGCTTCACCTGAAGGCCGCTCAGCTACAGTTTTCACCGGGAACCGGTTTGGCTGAAGGCGGTTACAGTAAAAGCGTCGTCAAGGCTCGACTACGCACACTTCTCAACGAGCTCAAATTTCGCCTTGTCATTGTCGCGCCCGACGGAAGCCCCATGCGGGATGAAGACCGGGCCCGCACAGTTCTGCAAGACTTCAACGTGCCAACCCTGTTCAAAGGCGTTCCACGTGCTGCTGTCCACGATCTCATGGCAGAACTTTCGAGTCTGATTGCGCCCCTCCTCGACGGCACCCTCTCTACGCCCGATCAAGGTACGGCGGCAAACGACGCCTGATCTGCCCTTATTCCTTCGAAAGCCCAAAATGACGTTTCCCACTTCGCCCTTCAGCACGCTCAAGCCCGGTCAGGTGCAGGATTTGTTGCCCACAGACTCCCAGTCGGCGTCCTGCCATCAGTGGTCGCAGGAAGAAATCGATGCGATCACGCTGGCCTACGCGGCCCGTCGGCCCTTGCTGGTGCGCGGCGAGCCCGGCACCGGCAAGACCCAGTTGGCGAGAGCCGTGGTCGCGTCTCAGGCGGATTGGGCTCTTCACGCTGAAACCATCCATCCCCGTTTCGAGCCCCATGAACTGCTCTATCGCTTCGATGCGATCAAGCGTCTGGCGGACGCCCAGATCGGGCCGGCAGAACTTGAAAAGAATGAACAAAATTATTGGCGACCGGGCGTCTTGTGGAAAGCCTTCGGCTGGGTGTCGGCAAAGCCCTATCTGCCGAAGGCTGAAAGTGAGAAGCAGCCGAAAGCCCACGTCGTTCTCATCGACGAGATCGACAAGGCCGATAGCGACCTGCCCAACAGCCTGCTGGAAATCCTGTCCCAGCGCAGCTTCACCATCGAGGCCTTGGGTAAGGTGATCGGTGGGCCGGGTGTCGATGCGCCCCTCGTGGTGATCACCACGAACGAAGAGCGGGAGCTGCCGGCTGCCTTTCTGCGCCGTTGCGTGGTCTTGAGCCTTGAGCCCGACGCGGACTACCGTAACTGGCTGGTGAAGCGGGGTGAGGCCCACTTTGGCGAGCGCGCAACGGAAAACGGGCTGC
Source organism: Zoogloea sp. (assembly GCF_030157465.1). Lineage (GTDB taxonomy): Bacteria > Pseudomonadota > Gammaproteobacteria > Burkholderiales > Rhodocyclaceae > Zoogloea. Next base: position 57,450 of record NZ_JAOAUU010000060.1, on the reverse strand, counting down.
GTGCCGAGCGCCTTCCGCGCGGTTTGCTCGAACTGGCGGCCGACCAGCTTGTCGCCGACCGGAGCAAGGTCAAGAAGGCCGGCTTGCCGCCGCCGGGTCTGGCTGAATATCTGGACCTGCTCTACGCCGTGCTGGAGCTTTTTCCCGACAATCCGAAAAGGCAGCGGGAATGGGTCAAGCGCCTGTCGGCCTATGCCTATCTCAAGCATGGCATCGTCGAAGGGCATCCTGACCTGTCCCAGCGACGTGAAGGGGTAGCGGCCGGGAAGTCGTTCTGATGGGTATCCGAAGCGTCGTCGGGCGCGCCGACCTGCTTCGAGCCTTGGTGATCAGCCACGGGCCGGACGTTAAATCCCTCGATGCCCAAACGGCCGAGCGGTTTGGCCGCTTGCTGTGCATGCAGTTCGGTGATGACAAAGCGCCTGTCGAAGACGAGCGGACGACCGTTGTTGTCGAACCGCCCGACGACGCGCCAGAGCCCGAAATCCCGGTCGACACCGAGCCTGATGAGGGTGCTCCGCAGCTGCGTGCACGCCTCCAGGCCCGCCTGTTTGCGCTACTTGAAGCCCATGCCCTTGAAGGTCGGCAAGAGCCGGGCGCCGACGGCGACCTGCGCCCCCTCACCGCTGCTGATTGTGCCCCCAGATTGACGGGCGAGGCACCCCACCTGCCATTGGTTGCCCGCCCCCGCCTGTGGCCCGCACTCCGACGTTCCCTCGCCTGCCCCCGCCCGGCACAGATCGATGTAGCGATGCTGGTGCGCAGGCTGGCCCGTGGCGAAACAGTCCGGCGTCTGCCCCGGCGCATGAGCCGCAACTGGGGCGGCGAACTCGTTGTGGTCATGCAATTTGCCGATCGTCTGCTGCCCTACGAGGATGACTACGACAGCATCCTGCGTGAAGTCCAGCGGCTTCACGGCGATGGCGGTTTAAAGGTCTGGACGGTGGACGACTCGCCATTTGAACCTTGCACGGTGCAGCGAGGGCTGCAGGTGCTCCGGTCCGTACCCAGGGACATCCCCGTTCCGCCACCCGGTACCCCGGTGCTGATCCTGGGTGATCTGGGCCTTTTGTCCGGCAGCTCGATTGTTGAGGATGAGTGGCGCGAGTTCTGTCGAACGCTCGAGGAGGGCGGAGCCCGGCCGGTTGCCTGGCTGCCCCTCTCTGCCCGGCGGGTGTCATCGGAGATGAGCCGCCACGGGCGCATGTATTGCCTTGGGGCGGATTCCGACCTGCGCCCTGTCCGGCCCTCGCGGGGGAGACGCGGCGGGCTTGTCGATGATCTGCGCGAAACCTTGCTCGCCTGCATGGCGTGCTGTGTGCGGGTCGAGCCGAAGCTTTTGCGCGCCCTGCGTCGGCTGCATCCGGCCACGGCCGCCGAGCCCGGACTGGAAGCGCTGGTGTGGTCCCATTCTCCTGTTGTCGTTGCCGGAACCCAGGTCTGCGAGATCGACAGGGCGCATGTGGTTCGCTACCGGAAGGAATTTGAGGCCCTGCCTGCCGCCATCCAGATCGAGGTTCTGCTGTGCATCCTCCATCATCACGCCTGGACCGGGCGCTCGACGGAATGTGCGGAAATCCTCATCTGGCAGGCTCATGCCCGTCCCGAGGCACGTCAGGCCGTGTCGCCGGAGATTCTGCAGGAGGCGAGTCGCTGGTTCCGGCGCATGGGGCGCTTTCCCTACCAGGGGCCAGGCGATCCCGTTTCGTTCTCCCGCGACCTGCTCACCCGGCATCAAACCGACGCGACCTGGATTGCCACCCAATCCCGTCTCCTCGCCCCGTTATGGGCACTCAGCGGGGCCGAGACGGTGCCTTACGGCTTCAACCCCGCGGACATCGCCGCAGCTCGCCGCAGCCGGTCGTTGCAAACGGAAGCGCAGCCGCTCGCGCTGGTTCAGCACAACGACCGCCTCTACCTGCGCCCCGACCGGGGCGACCAAAGCCGGTGGCCTGTCGTGTCGAGCGGGGGCGGCGTCGGCTGGTCGGAGCGTCGCGAGCGTATTGGCCGTTGGCTGGAATTCCATGGCGCGGCCGTCGAGCTGCCGCGTAGCGGCGACCCGGGGCTCTCCGAATTCTGGCTGACCGCGGACAAAGGTCTGTTCCGCTTCGGCGCCCTATCGCGCCCGCTCTGGGCGCAGGAGTTCGGGCGAGATATTCATGGGCTGTATGCCGATGCCGACATCGCCGGGGCTACCCAGCGTTTCCGCTACATTGAGCCGGGCGAATTTGTGATGGGATCGCCGGACACCGAGCCGGAGCGCTTCGACGACGAAGGCCCGCAGCATCGGGTGTGTTTGACGGAAGGCTTCTGGCTGGCGGAGACCGCGTGTTCGCAGGCAGTGTGGGGAGCTGTGATGGGGAGTAACCCGAGCCAGTTCAAGGGCGATCCGCTGAAACCGGTGGAGAGGGTGAGTTGGGGCGACGTGAGCGAATTTCTGCAAAAGGTGGGCGAGTTGCTGCCGGGGGTAAAGGCGGAGCTTCCGACGGAAGCGGAATGGGAATACGCTTGCCGGGCTGGAACGGAGACAGCCTTCAGCTGGGGCGATGGGATTACGTTGGCGCAGGCGAATTACGATGGCCGAAAGGCTTACGCCGAGGGGCCTACTGGCGAGTACCGGAAGAAGACTGTGCGTGTGAAATCCTTCGCGCCGAACGCTTGGGGCCTTTACCAGATGCATGGCAACGTATGGGAATGGTGTGCGGAGGGGATGCGCCCCTACGATGGCGAGGCTCAAGAAAGTCCGCGGGGCGAGGCGGGCGACTCGGAAGATGCCCCGCGTGTCGTGCGCGGCGGTTCCTGGTTCGACGGGCCGTGGAGGCTTCGCGCGGCATACCGCCGCCAGGGCCCCCAGGATGGGCGCAACGACGGCTTGGGCTTTCGCGTCTCCCTGAGGTTCATGAGCTCGGCCGAGGGCTCGCTGTGCCTGCCGGGGGCAGCAGTGGCCCCGGATGCAGGGGATGAGCCCGTCGCTAGCCCAGCGACGATATCGGAGAAGCTAAAGAGCACCGTCAGGAAGTTTTTGGGTTTCGATTCAGCCAACGACACGCCGAATAAGAAATAGCTTATGCAAGCGCCTAAACCCACCCCTGATATTGCCTATCCTCCCGAAACCCGGCGCCGGCCGCCAGAGTTTCCGCCGGTTTTTGCCCGTGCTTGGGGAGATGACCGTTACGGTTTGTGGATTGATGTGGTTATCGGTGGGCCGTTGCAGCGCTTTCGCTGGATTGAGCCGGGCGAGTTCGAGATGGGTTCGCATGAGACCGAACCTCAGTGCAGCTTCGACGAAGGTCCGCCGCATCTGGTGCGTTTGACGGAAGGTTTCTGGCTGGCGGAGACGGCATGCTCGCAAGCGGTGTGGGAGGCCATGATGGGAGGCAATCCAAGCCACTTCAAGGACGACCCTCAGAATCCGGTGGAGCGGGTGAGCTGGGACGAGGTGAACAGGTTTCTGAAAAAGGTGGGCGAGATGCTGCGAGGGGTGAATGCGGTGCTTCCGACGGACGCAGAGTGGGAATACGCATGCCGTGCCGGAACGAAAAAGGCTTTTAACTGTGGCAGCCGAATTACGCCGGCGCAGGCGAACTACGATGGTCGCGATGCTTATGTCGATGGTTCGACCGACGAGTGCCGGAAGAAGACTGTGCCGGTGAAATCCTTTGCACCAAACGCTTGGGGGCTTTACCAAATGCACGGCAACGTATGGGAATGGTGCGCAGACGGAATGCGGCCCTACGATGGTAAGGCACAGCAGAATCCGCGGGGCAATACAGGGGATGCTTCCGATGCACCGCGAGTCGTGCGCGGCGGCTCTTGGGGCCTTGAGTGGAGGTGGCTTCGTGCTGCTTACCGCGACCAGTGGCGCCGGGACTGGAGCCTCGACGACCGGGGCTTTCGCTTCTCCCTGAGGCCCAGCAGCCCTGCTGGGACGCTGAAGCGGGGGGGCGGCCCCGGAGGGGCCCGCCGTTCAGCCACGGGACGGGGCTGAAAAGGCTGAACGGCACCCCGTCAATTCCAAGCCAGATCCAGCTTCCGCCCGCTACTAGCGCAATTACGCAGGTAAAGATTGATCAAACTCTGGTAAGGGATGCCGGTTTCTTCGGACATGGCCTTGAAGCAGGCGATGGAATCCTCGTCGAGCCGGATCGTGACGGATTTTGTGTTGGGCGGCGTTGCGTCTTTGCCGTGTGTTCAGGCCGCTGCCAGCAGCGACGCATCGACCCGCACGAGCACGTCGTCCCACGGCACGCGCACCCGCGCTGCTTCATCCTTTTCCACCAGCCCGTGTTCGATGAGCTTTTGCACGTCGGTGTGCACGTTGGAGTAGTTGCGCGAAAGGGCTTTGGCGACCGCGTAGATCGACATCGGGCCGGCATGTTTGATCTCGCGCAGGGTGTCGAGACGGCGTGGCGGGAGTTCGGCCAGCAGCTGGGTGGCGCTGGCGAAGTTGAGGTGGTAGTCGCCCGCCTCCGGATCGATTCCTGCTTCGAGCTGGTCGGCGAGCGCGAGCAGGCTTTCGCGGGTTTTGGCCCAGTTCGATATTCCGATGATTGCCCGGTTGGTCATGGTTTTTCTCCTGTCAGTGCGTCCACGTCGGCAAGAAAATCGCGCAGCGTGTGTGCCAGCGACACGAAGGTGAAAGGCACTTCGGTTTCATGGGCGCCCATGTGTTTGTGGTCGCCCTTGCCGGCTTCGTTGTCGTAGCGAACCAGGGTTTGTCCGCCGCGTCACTTCCACGCCAGATCCAGCTTCCGCCCGCTACTGGCGCAATCACGCAGGTAAAGATTGATCAAACTCTGGTAGGGGATGCCGGTTTCTTCGGACATGGCCTTGAAGTAGGCGATGGAATCCTCGTCGAGCCGGATCGTGACGGATTTTTTGAGTTGGGCGGCGTAGGGGTTCTTGCGGGCGTTGCTGAAGTCGTATTCGTCGCGCATGGCGGGCCTTTCAGGGGTAAAAGCGGGCTTCGTGCCGCGTGGCCTTGCGGGCCGAGATCAGGCGGATGATCCCGTCTTCGGTTCGGTAGCAGTGAGCCACGATGAGCAACTGAAGCCGGTTGCTGAGGCCGAGGATCAGGAAACGGTCTTCACCTTCTGAGTGGTCGGGGTCGTCGATCAGCCGGGCGCGTTCGTCGAAGAATACGGTTCGGGCCTCTTCGAAGCGGATGCCATGCTTGGTTTCGTTGATGGCCGCCTTGTGTTCGTCCCACTCGAAATGCAGATCGCTCATGACTTGAGTGTAGTTACGTTGTATTGAGGTTTCAAGCCCGAGCTACAGCCCCCGCGCCCACGCCGGCCGCAGGTGGGCGGCGTCCGGTGCGGCGATGGCGCTGCGGATTTGTGCCAGCAGCCGGGCCTTGTCGGCGCCCAGGGTGCCTTTGAGCACCAGCCAGTTGCTGGCGTGGTCCGACCGGAAAACCGTGCGCTTGAGTTCCAGTTGAGACAGGAAGCGCTCCATCTCGACGAACAGCCCGTGCTGGCCGAGGGGTTCCCATTCCGGAAATCCGGCGCGAAAGCGGGCTTCGCCCTGGGGGAAGCTGACGACCAGCGTGGACAGGTATTCGGGCTGGGTGGCGTTGGCGAGGCGGGCGGAGTTGTCGGCGTGCTGCTCGCTCAGCACCTGGCCGCCGAGGCCGTTGAGGATCATCACCGAGCGGGTGATGCCGGCGGCGCCGAGCTTGGTGAGGGCGTCGACGGTGGTGGCGCAGGTTTCGCCCTTGTTTACCTTGGCGAGCACCGCGTCGTCACCGGATTCGGCGCCGAGGTAGACCATGGCGAGGCCGGCTTCGCGCAGCTGGACGAGTTCGGCGACGGTCTTCTTTTTGAGGTTGCGGGCCAGGCAGTAGCTGGAGACGCGATGCACGGCGGGCATGTGCTCGCGGATCGCGGCCAGGATGGCGAGCAGGCGCCGGGTGGGCAGCACCAGCGCGTCGCCGTCGGCGAGAAAGACGCGCCGGATCTGGTCGCCGTAACGTTCGCCGGTGTGGCGGATGCTGGCCAGCACTTCGTCTTCCGTCCGGGCGCGGAAGGCTTTTTGCGGGCCTTCATACATGGTGCAGAAAGTGCATTCGTTCCACGAGCAGCCGTCGGTGACGGGCAGGATCAGGGATTGGGCTTCGCTGGGCGGGCGGAAGACGGGTTCGACGTAGCGGATGGGAATCGTGGCGGGCATGGGCGGTGGCCTGTGGGGCGGTGGGGCGATGGGCGATTGTGGCGCCGGGCGGGTGGCGGTTCAAGGCTGTGGCATGCTTTGGCGCTTGCGGAGGGAGTGACAGATGGCTGATTCGTGTTCGTCGTCGGGTTGCGGGTGTGCTGGATCAAAGGCCTTGCCGGGCGGTGCCTTGCCGGCTGGGGCTGGGGCTGGGGCGCCGCGTTTTCGCTCGGTTTTTCGCATCCCCGGCATGGATTGCCCGGCCGAAGAGGTGCAGATTCGCGCTGCCCTGGGCGATGTGGCCCGGCGGCTGGATTTCGATCTGCCCGGGCGGCGCTTGACGGTGCTGCATGCGGTGCCGGTGGGCGTGGTGCTGGGCCGCCTGAAAGCGCTGGGGATGGGCGCGGAGCTGGCCGAAAGCGGCCCCGCGCCGGATGAGCCCTTGGCGTCGGCGGCGGCAGACCCGGCCGGCGAGCGGCGCACGCTGGGCGTGCTGCTGGCGATCAACGCGCTGATGTTTGTCGTCGAGGCGCTGGCCGGCTGGTGGGCGGAATCGTCCGGCCTCGTGGCCGACGGCCTCGACATGTTTGCCGATGCGGCGGTGTATGGCGCGGCGCTGTATGCGGTGGGGCGTGGTACGGCGGCCCAGGGGCGGGCGGCGCGGCTGGCCGGGGTGCTGCAGCTGGTGCTGGCGCTGGGGCTTTTCGGGCAGGTGGCGCAGCACATGATTTACGGGGCCGAGCCGCTGGCATTGCCGATGATGGTGGTGTCGGTGCTGGCGCTGTGCGCCAACGCGGCCTGTTTGCTGCTGGTGGCGCGTCATCGGGACGGCGGCGCGCACATGCGGGCGAGCTACATTTTTTCGGCCACCGACGTGCTGGCCAATCTGGGGGTGATCGTGGCCGGGGCGCTGGTGGCCTGGACCGGCGCCCCGTGGCCGGACTGGCTGGTCGGCAGCCTCATCGGGGCGATGGTGCTGGCGGGGGCGCTGCGGATCCTGAAGCTCAAGCCCTGATCAGGGCGCCCGCCGCACCAGCGGCCACAGCGCCACCAGGCCGAGCAGCGGCCCCGGCAGCAGCAGCCAGGCGACCTGTTCGTGGAGCGTGGGCCACAGGCGGGTGGTGAGGGAGATGGAAACCATGGTGATGGCAAAGCCGATGGCATTTTGAAAGGCCAGCGCACTGCCGACGATTTCTGGTGGGCAGGCGCGGGCCGACAGCGCCGAGAAGTGCGGCGAATCAGCCACCACGCTGGCGCCCCACACCAGCATGGCGGCGCCGAGCAGCCATTCGGGCGCGCCCTTCAAGAGCGGGTAGAGGGCGCAGCAGGTGGCCGAGATGGCCAGCGCGACGGCGGCCACGCGGGCGCTGCCGAATCTGCGGCTGGCGAATCCGCCGAGCACGCAGCCGACGGCGCCGATGCCGATCACCGCGAAGGCCGGCCCGGAGGTGGGGCCGGAGTGCACCGCGCCAACCAGCAGCGGCACCAGCGTCCAGAAGGCATACAGCTCCCACTGGTGGCCGAAGTAGCCCAGTGCCGAGGCGCGAAAGCGCGGTTCGGCGAAGGCCAGCAGCACGCGGCCGAGGCGCAGCGGGTGGGCGCCGGGTTTGCGGATGAGATGCGGGCCGTCACCGAGGCGGGCGATGAGTCCGGCCGCGAGCACGGCCAGCCCGGAGGACACCAGCACCGTGGCCTGCCAGCCCCAGCCAGTGTCGAGAAAGCGCACGCCGTGGGGCAGCGCGGTGCCCAGCGTGAGCATGCCGACCAGCCAGGCCAGCGCGGCACCGGCTTGCTGCGGCACCCAGCTCACCACCAGTTTCATGCCCAGCGGGTAGACCCCGGCCAGGGCCAGCCCCACAGCAAATCGAAAGGCGAGCGCGCTGCCCATGCCGTCGGCCAGCAGCGCAAAGCCGGCGTTGGCCAGCGCGCCGAGTAGGGCGCAGACGGCAAAGATGCGGCTGGCCGGAAACCGGTCGGCCAGCCCGCTGAGGGAAAACGTGAGCGTGCCGATGATAAAGCCGAGCTGCACCGCGTTGGTGAGCTGGCCGAGATCGGCCGCCTGCAGGCCCCAGGCGCGCATCAGGTCGGCCCCGGCGCTGTTGGCCGAAAACCACAGCGAGGTGCCAAAAAGCTGGGCGATGACGATCAGCGGCAGCGGGCGCATGGCGGGCTTGGCGCGGATGGGGCTTCAGCGGCGGCCCATGGCTTCGCCCATGCGCAGCGGCCGGGCGGGGGCCCAGTCGGGGGTGAACTTGAGGCGGCTCTTGGGAAAGAGCATGACGACCGTGGAGCCGAGCAGGAAGCGGCCCATTTCGTCGCCCTTTTTGAGGGTGACCTCACCGGCGGCGTAGTCCCATTCCTTGATCTTGCCGGGGCGCGGCGGGTTGATCTGGCCGTGCCACACGGTGGCCATGCTGCCGACGATGGTGGCGCCGACGAGGGTGAGCACGAAGGGGCCGTCGTCGTTTTCGAAGACGCACACCACCCGCTCGTTGCGGGCGAAAAGGCCGGGTACGCCGCGGGCGGTGGTCGGGTTGACCGAGAACAGCGCGCCGGGGATGTAGATCATCCGTGTCAGCCGGCCGTCGCAGGGCATGTGGATGCGGTGGTAGTCGCGCGGGCTGAGGTAGAGCGTGGCAAATTCGCCGTCGTGGAACTGCAGCGCGAGGTCGCGATCGCCGCCGACCAGCGCGGCGGTGGAGTAGCTGTGGCCCTTGGCCTGGAAGATCTGGTCGCGCTGGATGCGGCCGAACTGGCTGATGGCGCCATCCACCGGGCAGATGTAGTCGGCCTTGGCCAGCGGGCGGGCGCCTTTTTTGAGCGGCCGGGTGAAGAATTCGTTGAAGCTCGGGTAGCTGGCGATGTCCGGGTTGGCGGCTTCGGCCATATTGACGCCGTAGCGCTTGACGAACCAGCGGATCACGCCGGTGGTGAGCCCGCCGGCCTTTGCGCTGGCGAGCTTGCCGGCCAGCACGGTGAGCGCCTGCTTGGGGATCAGATACTGGGGAAGAACGGCAAGGCGGTCGGACACGGCGGAATCCTGGTGGAGGCGAAGGGGCGGATTATAGCCGCCAGTCTCTATCGGGTCGGAAAGCCGGCGTCCTCGATGGCGGCGCGGATGTCGCCTTCCGACACCATGCTGGTGTGGTCGATGGTGGCCTCGCCGGTGGCCAGCGACACGTCGGCGTGGTTGATGCAGGGCAGATCCTGGATGGCGTTCATGACGGTGCGCAGGCAGTCGTCGGACTGCATGCCGGTGATGATGAGGGTGGTGGTGGGCATGGCGGGGCTTTCGGGATGGATGTCAGCGCGATTCGCCGACGGGCTGGGTGATGGGAAAAATCTTGTCGTAGGCCAGGTTGAAGACGAAGGCGTAAGCCACGTAGGCGACGGCCAGGCCGATGTCGGCGATGAGGGCGGCGCGCCAGCTCATGCCGGTCCACCACACGATGAGCGGCAGGCCCATGAGCAGGATGCCCAGCTCGAAGCCGGTGGCGTGGAGCGTGCGCGCCAGCCACGGGCGAAGGTCGGCCGGGCGGCCGGTGAGGCGGCCTTCGATCCAGTCGAAGGCGGTGTTGTAGACGCCGTTCCAGAGCGATGCCAGCAGGGCCAGTGCGGCCATCAGCGCGAGGGATTCGCCGCCCGGCTGGCCGGTGAGCCAGATGTAGGGCGGGGTGATCAGTACCAGGCCGCCGACTTCGAAAAGCGCGATCTGGCGAAGGCGGTCTGGCAGGCTGCGCAGTCGGGGAGGAGCGGTCATCGGGGCTGAAGCAGGCGGCAGACGCAAGGGTCGGGGCCAAGAGTTTAACGCGCCCGGCCAGACCCGCTAAACTGCCGGGCGGCCGGTTTGCGGCCCGCTGGATTGTGCTCGATTGTTTTTGACCCGAATCTTCATGCCCGCAGCCTTTTCAACCGAAACCACGCTCGCCCTTGCCTGCCACCCGGACGCTCCGGATGCCGCCGTGCAGGGCATTGCCGTCAGCCTGACGCGCGCGCCGGATGGCAGTCTTGCGCTGCGTTACCGGCTGGCGGGCACGCTGGCCGCGCTGTGCATCCCTGACGCGGCCACACCGCTGTCGCCCGAGCGCTTGTGGGCGCACACCTGTTTCGAACTGTTCGTGGCAGAGCCCGGCACGGACGCCTACCGCGAGTTCAACTTCTCGCCCGGCGGCCAGTGGATGCGCTTCGATTTTTGCGCGTATCGCCAGCGCGTGGCCTCGCCGGCCGGCCCGGCGCCGCAGATCGCCGTGCAGGCCGGCGACGGCGTGCTGGAACTGCACGCGCTTCTACCTGCCCAATTGCTGCCGCCGGGCGAGCTGATCCTTGGCCTGACGGCCGTCGTCGAGAATAAAGACGGCTCCCACCGCTACTGGGCCTTGCGCCACCCGGCCGGCCAACCCGATTTCCACCACCGCGATGGCTTCGCCTTTGCCCTGAAAGTGTCGACCCCATGATTCAATTCGGCCTAGACCGCCTGCTTGCCGATCCCGCCCTGCGCCGTCCGCTGGCCGGCAAGCGCGTCGCCCTCCTGGCCCATCCGGCCTCCGTCACCCGCGACCTGACCCATTCCCTCGATGCGCTGATGGCGCTCAAGGATCTTCACGTCACCGCCGCCTTCGGGCCCCAGCACGGCCTGCGCGGCGACAAGCAGGACAACATGGTCGAGTCGCCGGACTACTTCGACCCGCAGCACGGCATTCCGGTGTTCAGCCTGTACGGCGAAGTGCGCCGTCCGACGGCGACGATGATGGACCGCTTCGACGTGTTGCTCGTCGATCTGCAGGATCTCGGCTGCCGCATCTATACCTTCATCACCACGCTGCGCTATGTGCTCGAGGCGGCCGCCAAACACAAGAAGGCCGTGTGGGTGCTCGACCGCCCCAACCCCGCCGGGCGGCCGGTGGAAGGCACGCTGCTGCAGCCGGGCTGGGAAAGTTTTGTCGGCGCCGGCCCGCTGCCGATGCGCCACGGCCTCACGATGGGCGAGCTGGCGCGCTGGTTCATCGCCACCCTCAAGCTTGATGTGGAATGCGAAGTGATCACGATGGAAGGCTGGGCGCCGGACGCCGCGCCCGGCTACGGCTGGCCGCTCGGCGAGCGCAGCTGGATCAACCCGAGCCCCAACGCGCCCAACCTGTCGATGGCCCGCGCCTACGCCGGCACCGTGATGCTGGAAGGGACGACCCTGTCGGAAGGGCGCGGCACGACGCGTCCGCTGGAGCTGTTCGGCGCGCCGGACATCGATGCCCGGCAGGTGATCGCCCACATGGAAGTCTTCGCGCCCAAGTGGCTGGCCGGCTGCCGGCTGCGCGAGTGCTGGTTCGAGCCCACCTTCCACAAGCACGCCGGCAAGTTGTGCAGCGGGGTGCAGATCCACGTGGAAGACCCGACCCACTACGATCATGCTCGCTTCCGCCCATGGCGCGTGCAGGCGCTGGCCTTCAAGGCAATTCGCCGCCTGCAGCGCGATTACCCGCTGTGGCGTGATTTTGCCTACGAATACGAGCACGACCGCCTCGCCATCGATCTGATCAACGGCTCGGAAATCCTGCGCGAATGGGTGGACGACAAGGAATCCCGCCCTGGCGACCTGGACGCGCTGGCGTCGGCCGACGAGCGGGCCTGGGAAGAGACGCGGAGGGCGTTTCTGCTGTACTGACAGCGTTTGAGCGCCGCCCCCCGGAGATACGGACTAACGCTTCAGGCGACGGCTTTCAGCGTGACGCTGGTGTCGACCCGGCCGATGACCTTCTGCAGGCCGAGGCGGGTGGCGGTGTTCAGCACCAGCGGGGCCATCAGGTTGGCGTGCACCGGGGTGTCGTCGACGCTGGCGCGCACGATCAGCAGCACGCTCACGTCGTCGGGGTTGGTCAGTTCGAGGCTGGCCGTTTCGGCGTCGGTGAGGGTGAATTCATAGTTGAGGCCGAGGATGTCCGGCGTGGTGACACTGAACACGACTTCCGGGTCGTCCAGGCATTGCAGGATGAAAAGCCGGGGCGATTCGCTTTCGGCGGCGTGCACCAGCGTGAACTGCCGGCAGTTTTCGAAACCCGGGAGGCCGGCCGGAAAGCTGAGAACCCGGTCTGCCGAAACGTCCATTTCGCCAACAACGGGACTGGTGATTTTCATGGTGTTTCCTCCTTGGAAATGGGGTGGGCAAGGCGAGAAAACCCTGCCATCGTCATGCTCATTTTTCATGATAGGCGGCGGGCAGACGATTGACCGGCGAAAGTGAGGGGTCTTTGGCCCGCTTTCCTGGTGATGCGTTGCGATGGGGCATGAAAAAGGGCACCCCTTGGGGCGCCCTTCGAAAAAACACCGGACGGTGAAGTCCGGGTTTTCAGTGCAGCTTAGCGGTCGCGATTGAAGGTGCGACCTGCGCGGGGCTTGCCTGCGCCGCTGCCTTCGCTGCGACCACCACCAAAGCCGCCGCCGGCGTTGTGGTGGGTGGAGCTGCGCTTGGCCACGTGGGGGAACTCGGTGCGGTGTTCCGGGTGACGCGGGGCTGCGGTGGCATCGCGACGGGTGTCGCTGTTGCCGGCCCAGGGGCTGGCCGGGCGGCTTTCGCCGTCGCGGCGCGGTTCGCGGTCGAAACGGCCGGCGCCGGAGCCGAAGCCACCGGACGGACGCTTGTTGTCGCCGAAACGCGGGGCGTTGCCGTAGCTGCGGCCGCCGTCACGACGGGGGCCGCCACCGCCACCGGGGCGACGGTCGTCGGCCGGCATGGTGCTGCGCGGCTCGAGGCCCGGCAGGGTATGCACGGCCAGCGGCTGGCTGGTGTAGCGTTCGATGGCGCGCAGCAGGCGCACGTCGCGGCGCTCGGCCAGGCTGATGGCGATGCCGCTGGAGCCGCCGCGGCCGGTGCGGCCGATGCGGTGCACATAGTCGGCAGCAACCTTGGGCAGGTCGTAGTTGATCACGTGGCTGATGGTGCGCACGTCGATGCCGCGGGCGGCGACGTCGGTGGCGATCAGCACGCGCAGGTGGCCACGACGCAGTTGGTCGAGGGTGCGGGTACGCATGCGCTGGTTCATGTCGCCGTGGAGGGCGGCAACCGAGTGGCCTTGCGATTCGAGGTTGAGCGTCAGGGCGTCGGCGTCGCGCTTGGTGGCGGTGAATACGATGGCCTGTTCGACGCCCACGTCGCGCAGGATGCCGTCGAGGAGACGGTTCTTGTGACCGATGTCGTCGGCCACCAGCAGGCGCTGTTCGATGTTCTCGTGGCGCGCTTGGGCATTGTTGATCTCGATGCGTTCCGGGTCTTTCAGCATGCGTTGCATCATGCGGGCGACCTGACCGTCGACGGTGGCCGAGAAGAACAGGGTCTGGCGCGTGGCGGGCAGCTTGGCGACGATGGCTTCGATGTCGTCCACGAAGCCCATGTCGAGCATGCGGTCGGCTTCGTCGAGGATCAGGATCTCGAGACGGCCGAAGTCGATGCGGCCGCTGTTCATCTGGTCCATCAGGCGGCCGGGGGTGGCCACCAGGATTTCGTAGGGGCTGGACAGCAGCTTGTTCTGTACGGGGTAGGGCATGCCGCCGACCACGCTGACGGCCTTGGCGTAGCGCAGGTTCTTGCCGTAGCCCTTGCAGGCGTCGGTGACCTGAACCGCCAGTTCACGGGTCGGGGTGAGTACCAGCACGCGGGGGCCGCGGGCTTTGATGGTGGGCTCAAGGGTAAGGCGCTGCAGCGACGGCAGCATGAAGGCTGCGGTCTTGCCGGAGCCGGTCTGGCTCGAAACGATCAGATCCTTGCCGGCGAGCGCGGCCGGAATGGCGGCTTGCTGAACGGCGGTGGGTTCGGTGTAACCGGCTTCGGTAACGGCTTTTACAATGTTCTCGGACAGGCCGAGGCTGGCGAAATCCATATTCGCTTCCTTATCTTTGTATTGCGGATGCGGTGCCCGCGAAGAAAAAACGGCAACGCGCCGCTGCGCAGAAGTGCGAGCGGCAGTAAGGCTGCCTGACTGGCATATCGGCACTAACCGATCAGGGCAACCTCACGTCGAATACGGGAGATATAGGAAGGCTAGGGACGATCTGACTCGGTGCGAACCGCTTTGCACCGGATCGACAACTATAGTCTGAAAGCCGAATTGACACAAGGAAAATGTTGCGGCGCAAAAAACGCCCGTCGTCGCTTCTGCTAATCTGACGGGCTGACAATCGTGGGCATGTCCTTTTTGTCCCCAATTTGCGATCAGCTTCCATCAAAGGATCTTCCATGCGTTTCGACAACAGCCGGGAAAGCAGCAACGTCGAGGACCGGCGCGGCGGAGGCGGCGGAATGCCCATCGGCGGGAAGGGCATCGGCATCGGCACCATCGTACTGGCGCTGGTGGCGATGTATTTCGGGGTGGACCCGAGCGTGGTGCTGAATCAGGCGGTGCAGTCGCCGGCGCCGAGCGCCAGCGTCCGTCCGTCGGGCCCGCCCGCCAACGACGCGGAGACGAAGTTCGTCCGTCACGTGCTCGCCGAAACCGAAGATACCTGGCAGCAGATCTTCCGCCAGAACGGCAAGGAGTATGTCGACCCGACCCTGGTGCTGTTTTCGGGCGCCACGCGCACGGCCTGCGGCACGGGGCAGGCGGCGATGGGGCCGTTCTACTGCCCGGCGGACCAGAAGGTGTATATCGACCTGGGTTTCTATCAGGAACTGAAGAACCGCTTTCAGGCACCGGGCGATTTCGCCCAGGCCTACGTGATCGCCCACGAGGTGGGCCATCACGTGCAGAACCTGCTGGGCATCTCCGAGAAGGTGCAGGCGGCGCGGGAGCGGGCCGGCGAGCGCGAGGCCAATGCGCTGTCGGTGCGTCTGGAACTGCAGGCCGATTGTCTGGCCGGCGTGTGGGCCAAGAATGCGGATGCGGCCCGCGGCATTCTCGAGGCGGGCGACGTGGACGAAGCGCTGCGCGCCGCTGCGGCGATCGGCGACGACAACCTGCAGAAGCAGGCCCAGGGTTATGCGGTGCCGGATAGTTTCACCCACGGTTCGGCGGATCAGCGCACGCGCTGGTTCAAGCGCGGGATGGCGTCGGGCCAACTGGGCGCCTGCAACACTTTCCAGGCGAAGGCGCTGTAGCCGGGTTCCTGTCCCTCATCCGCGGCGGCGCGGCCTCGTGGCCGCAACTGCCCGTCGGATCCTCTGCGGTTCCGTCCGTTTCCTTGCCATGCGGGATGCCTGTGCCTGCCGGCGCCGTTCATTCAGTCTGCATGTCTTTGCGCTAAAGTTTTTTCATGAATTCCCGTTGAGCCGTTGTGGCTTCTCGTGACGAAAGCATGTTCGCGCGTCACGAGGGATCGAATTCATTTTCCGTTGCGATCCCGTCTTCTTCGGCTCGCCGATGTATGCGACGGAAATCCTGGCCGAAGCCGCCTCGGCCGGTGCAATTGCGGAACGGGAGCGTGTTGCGGCGCAGCAGGTGGTGACAATGCAACTTGATGGCTCCGTATTGAGCGGCAAGGCCAAGGACGAACTGGCAGGGCTGATTCTGAAGACCATCGCCGAGGCCGTACTGGTCGTGGCGGCGGACGGACGTGTCGTCGGCTTCAACGCGAAGGCGTCTGCGATGTTCGGCTATCCGGACGACGAGTTTCTCGGGCTGTCGGTCGAGGCGCTGATTCCGGAGCGCTTTCGGCGCAAGCATCGAATGATGCGGGAAGGGTTTTCGGCCGATTCCCCGCCGCGCATGATGGGCAGCAATCGCGATCTTTACGCTTTGCGTCGCGACGGGAGCGAATTTCCGGTCGAAGCCGGCCTCGGACCGATGATCGCCGACGGCGATGCCTATGTGATCGTCAGTCTGGTGGATATGACCGCCCGCAAGCGCGCCGAAGAGGAAGTCCTGCGCTTGAACGCCAGGATGGCCGATTTGCTCGAGGCGCGGACGATGGTGCTCGAGGATACCCGCCAGACCCTCCGCGCGCGCACCCTCGAGTTGCGGGATGCGCTGGCCCGCTTGGCGGATGCCGAGCGGCGGAAGGCCGAACAGGAGCGAAAGCGCCTGAGTCTCGAACTGCACGATGAGATCGGTCAGCAGCTGACCGCTCTTTCGATCAACTTCGAGATGATCCATCGGCGGTGCACCGATCCGGCCGCGGCCGTGCCCATCCGGAACGCCTCCGAGATCATCAAGGGGCTGTTTGCGAGCATCCGCGAAATCGTTACCCAGCTGCGTCCCCCTCAACTGGACGATCTCGGTCTGCCGGCCGCTCTGCGATGGCATCTGGACCGGGTCCGGCAGACTTCTTTCCTGAAGATCACGTTCGATGAAAACCTGGGCGACGCGAGGTTGCCGCCGGACGTGGAGATGTCGTGCTTCCGCATCGTGCAGGAGTCCATCACCAACACTTTGCGCCACGCTTCGGCACGGGTTCTGGAAGTGAGGATCACCCGTGCGTCCGGGCAGATCGGCCTGAGCATCAGCGACGACGGGGTGGGTTTCGATGCCGATCGGCTTGGCGCCGACAACGATCGGTGCGGGCATTTTGGACTGGCGGGAATGCGCGAGCGGGTGCTCGGAATGCAAGGCCGCTTTGCCGTGATCACCGCGCCGGGGCTGGGGTGCCGGATTCAGGTCGATATCCCCGTTGCGCCCTTGACGGACCAGGTGGCGTCATGACGGTCCGGATCCTGATTGCCGACGATCACAAGCTCGTGCGGGCCGGTCTGGCCATGTTGATCGAGGAGATTCCGGGCTACGAGGTGATTGCACAGGCAGACGACGGCGTCTCGGCCCTGGAGAGTGCGATAGGGCTGAAGCCCGATGTGATTCTGGTCGACATCAACATGCCGCGCATGTCCGGCCTGGAATGTCTCGCCAAGTTGCGCGAGCAGGTGCCGGAGATTCATGTGCTCATGCTTTCGATGTATGCCAACGAAGAGCATGTCATCCGTTCCCTGAACCTGGGCGCGCGAGGCTACCTGCTCAAGGATGCGACGCCATCCGAACTGGAACTGGCGATCCGTACCGTGGCGGACGGCAACCTGTGGCTGTCGGCCGCCGTTTCGACCCAGGTGCTGAAGCGCTATGGCACACGCGGTCAGCCCGCCGGCGAAAAGGACGACGTGCTGACGGCGCGTCAGCAGCAGATTCTCCAACGTCTGGCCGAGGGGGCGTCGATCAAGGAGATTGCATTTGAGCTGAGCGTCAGCATCAAGACGGTCGAGACCCACAAGGCCCAGATCATGGAGCGCCTGGGCCTGCACGACATTCCGGCGCTCGTCCGCTACGCGATTCGCAACGGCATCGTGGCCCTTTGAGACGACGGCCGGCCGCTTCCCGATTCGGATAGCAGGGTCGGATGTGGCGCAGGCGCCTCAGGAATTTCGAAAGTCGGACGTCGAAATCCCCGATGGCTATGCCCATGACGCAGCGCTAGTCTTGGGTCAAGCATCGAGGTCCTCGATGCAGGCAGCCATTCCGGTGCCGTCGCTTGGGGAAAGCCATGAATTCAGTGCGAATCATCGTGCATGACCGGAATGCCGAGAGGCTCCAGGCGGTGGCGATCCAGTTGCTGGAAATGGGCAATGTGGAGGTGGCCACTTCGGCGCACTGGCTGGATTCGATCCGGAAAATCGTGGCGTGGAATGCGATGGCTATTTTGTATGGCCACGAATCGCTCCCCGATGGTGCCAGGCTGTGGTTGCGATTGCTGGCGGGTATCGATTCGCCGCCGGCGGTGGGCTTTTACGGCAGGTGCACGGACGTCATCGACCTGGAGTCGAACTGCCAGCGCTTCAAGCTGCGCTACCTGGGATGTTTTGCGTTTCCCATCGACGGTCTTCGCCTGCGCAATACGGTGACGATCCTGCGTCAGTCGATTGTCTGCGGATCGCTTGAGCAAGGAGGCGCGCGATGACTATCGCTGCACTGAGCGGAAAGGGTGCGCTGTCGTTGCACCGGGCCTTGCTGCTGGGGTTCTCGGTCGTGGTGATCTGCGTTTCGGTGCTGATCGGCCACGCCGAACTCGCCCGCGAGAAGGCGGCGCTGGATGACATCCTCAATCGGCACGTCGCGGCCGGAGCACGTTCCGGCAGCATCTATCTGCGGGAGCAGTTTGAACGCTTCGGTGAAGACGTCCGGGTGCTGACGGCGATTCCTCCGGTCGAGGGCTACGCACGGGCGCGACGGAACAACGGCAAGGATCCGTTTGGCGGCTCGAGTGCCGACGAGTGGCTCAAGCGCATGGCGACCATCTTCACGGCCATGATGCAGCCGAATCCGCTCTATATCCGCATGCGCTTCATCGGCATCGACGACAACGGACGGGAAATCGTGCGCGTCGATCAGAACGACGGATTGATCTCGCGCAGTCCGGAAGGAGACCTTCGGCAGCATGGGGACCAGGACTATTTCCAGGACACCATGAAGCTCGCGTCCGGCCAGATCCACTTGTCGAGCGTCTCGCCGAACCGCAGGAACGGTGTGGTCGAGAAGCCGTTCAGGCCGGTGCTGCGCGTGGCTACGCCCGCCTATACGGGCGATGGCGAACTGGTCGGCATCTTTCTCATTAGCATTGACTTCGAATTGCTGTGCGCACGTCTGGGCGAGCGGATTCCCGGTTCGCTGCAGGGATTCCTGGTCAGCGACGACGGCGATTTTCTGTGGCATCCGGACAAGCGCCACGCGTTGGGTTTCGAGACCGGCACGCCTTATCGCGTGCAGGACGAGTTCGACGGGCTGGACATGAGCGGCGTCCGGGCGATGAGCGAGGCCGCGACCGCGCGCTCGCAGGTGGGGCGGGACGGGCCGATGCGGCTTTTTGCGATCCGCGTTCCCTACAACGACACCGAGGCCCGCCGTGCCGTGACGGTGATCGTCGAGTCCTCCGAGCAGGAGCTTACCCAGATGCTCGCCGCGACGCGGCGATCCCTGCTCATGTCCGGGGGCGGTCTTTTGCTCGTCGTGCTGCTGTTTACCGGCGTGTTCCTGCGCAAGGCGCTGAAACCGCTGGGCCAACTGACGACGGCCGCCACCGAGATTGCGCGGGGAAACTACCGGGTCGAGATTCCGGAGGTGGCGGGCAAGGAGATGGCGGCGCTCCGCGCCGCGTTCATTTCGATGCAGAGCGAGGTTTCCGCCCGGGAGGCCGAACTGTGCAGTCACCGCGACCGCCTGCAGGAACAGGTCGGAATCACAAGCACCGAGGTGACGGCGATCGTGCAGTCGGCGGTCAATGGTGTCGTGACGGCGGATGAAAATGGAATCATCCGGATCTTCAATCCTGCCGCCGAAAAGATGTTCGGCTGGAATGCCGCCGATGTGGTCGGTCAGCACTTTTCGGTTCTGATGGAGTCCGGCCCGGCGGCGAGTGGCGACTTCATCGCGGCATCCGTACTCTCCGGCAAGGGTCGGGAGGTCGTTGCCCGCCGTCGTGACGGTAGTAGCTTCCCGGCCAATCTGGCGGTCGGTCACGAAAGGCTCTCGGCTACCCGGCTTCTTTTTGTCGCTTTCATCTCGGACATCACGCTCCAGAAAAGGCGGGAATCCGAACTGGTTCAGGCCAAGGAAATGGCGGAGTCCGCCGCCCGCGCCAAGACCGAATTTCTTTCCAACATGAGTCACGAGATCCGCACGCCGATGAATGCGATCCTCGGTCTCGCCTACCTGATGGAAAAACAAGAACTGCCTGCCGAATCCCGCACGATGGTGCAGAAGATCCACGGCGCGGGGCGTTCGCTGCTGGCCATCATCAACGACATTCTCGATTTCTCGAAGATCGAAGCCGAACGTCTGGAGCTTGAGCATGTTCCGTTCCGGCTTTCGGATGTCCTCGACAATCTGGCCACGATCATGGCTTCGACCCTGGGCGTCAAGCCGGTGGAGCTGGTGGTGGGGTCTCCGCCGGCGGGCGCGGACTATCTGACCGGCGACGGCCTGCGTCTCGGGCAGGTGCTGATCAATCTGGTCAGCAATGCCATCAAGTTCACCGAGCGCGGAGAAGTCACCGTCGCCATCGACAAACTGGATGACGACGTTACGACGGGGCGGGCGGTCGTGCGGTTTAGTGTTCGGGACACGGGCATCGGCATTCCCGAAAGCAAGCAGAAGCAGATTTTCCAGGCCTTTTCCCAGGCGGATACGTCGACAACGCGCAGCTACGGCGGAACCGGCCTGGGGCTGGCGATCAGCAGCCGTCTGGTGGAACTCATGGGTGGCGTGCTGGCGGTGAACAGCGTGCCCGGGCAGGGCAGCACGTTCAGTTTCACCCTCTCCTTCGAACGCAACGAGCCGGCGGGCACGGCCGTGCCGGAGATGACCCATCAGCGCGTATTGATTGCCGACGATCATCCTTCGGCGCGTCATGCGCTGGCCGACGTCACCGCAGGGCTGGGATGGAGTTCGGAGGTCGTGGAGTCCGGCGCGCAGGCCGTGGAGGCCGTTCACGAAAGCGAGGACAAGCCGTTTGACGTGATCCTGCTCGACTGGCGGATGCCCGAACTGGACGGTCTGGAGGCCGCCGAACGCATCCGGAATGTCGCCAGCCAGGAATCCTCACCCATCATCGTCATGGTGACGGCCTATGACCGCAGCCAGTTGCAGCGGGTCCCTGGAAGCCAAGTCGCCGATGTCGTGCTCACCAAGCCGGTGACGAGTTCATGCCTATACAACGCGGTGCAGGAGGCCAAATGCCGCCGGGGCAGTCTGACGCCGGCACTGCATGCCTCGGCCGTGGTTCAGCGGCTGGTGGGCATTCGGGTTCTGGTTGTGGACGACAGCGACATCAACCGCGACGTGGCCGAGCGCATCCTGAGCGGGGAAGGGGCGAGCGTGGAACTTGCCGGCGACGGCAGCGCTGCGCTGACGGCGCTGGGCAACAGTCCGGACGGATTCGACATCGTGCTGATGGACATGCAGATGCCGGTCATGGACGGCTATACCGCAACCCGCCAGATTCGTGCGACCGAAGCGCTGGCGAAGATGCCGGTCGTCGCGCTGACTGCCGGCGCGTTCAAGGCCCAGCGCGATCTGGCGCTCAAGGCCGGCGTGAATGCCTTTGTGGCCAAGCCGTTCGACGTGGAGCAACTGGTCGACACCATCGTCGAACTGACACGCGCTGCGTCCCCGAGCGCGTCTCCGAAAGCGGCGCCGAGCGGATCGCCCCCGTCCTCGCATGTGGTTCTGAACAGTGCCCGCGCCGTGTCCATCTGGCGGGATATGGACGCCTACGGCCGGCTGCTCAGGAAGTTTGCCCAGACCTATGCCGACTCCATCGACGGGATCGTGGATCTGACCGCCGCCGAAGCCGCCGCGCTGATGCACAAGATGCGGGGTGCCGCGATGCAGCTCGGGCTCGAAGCGCTGGGACACCAGGCGGGCATCGTCGAAGAGTGTCTCGTCGACGGGGGCGATCCGGGCGCCGATCTGCCCGCCTTGCGCAGCGCGATGGCCGCCGCGCTGCACGCGATCGACGGCTATGCCGGATCGGATGCCGCCCCGCCGCGCGACGCGCCCAGGCTCGGGAACGACGCACTGCTATGCGGCTTGCAGGAACTCGATGCCGCGCTCGATAGCGACGATATCGACATGATCGAACCCCTGATCAAGCAGCTTGCAGGCAGTCTGCCGGCGGACGTTCTGGCGCCCTTGCGTCGCGCCGTCGATGCCTACGATTTCGCGGAGGCGCGGCAACTCGTCCGCGGCGCGAAGAACCGGTTTCAGTGTGTAGCGGAGGTTTTGTCATGAACGGCCCAATTCTCATCGTCGATGACGAACCCATCAATCTCGATGCCATGCGCAGCGTTCTGGCTGGCGAACATCGACTCGTCTATGCACGCAACGGGCGAGAGGCGCTGGCGGCAGCCGTCAAGCATCGAACGTCCCTGATCCTGATGGACGTGGATATGCCCGACATGGATGGCTATACGGCCTGTCGGGCGCTCAAGGCGAATCCCGCCACCGAGCATATTCCGGTCATTTTCGTCACCAGTCATGACGATGCGCGGGATGAGGCGCTTGGTTTTGCCGCGGGGGCCGTAGACTTCATCGCCAAGCCCATCTCGGCGCCCGTCGTGCTGGCGCGGGTGAGCATCCATCTATCCCTGGTGCGGGTAACTCAGCTCGAACAGAGCTATCGGGATGCCATCGGCATGCTTGGCGATGCGGGTCATTTCAACGATACGGACACCGGCATGCACATCTGGAGGATGGCCGCATACTCCCGCGCGTTGGCCGAATCCCTGGGGTGGAACGCCGAGCGATGCGAAACCCTCGAACTGGCCGCACCCATGCACGACACCGGGAAAGTCGGCATCCCCGACGCCATCCTGCGCAAACCGGGAAAACTGGATGCAGGAGAGTGGTCGGTGATGCGGACCCATGCGCAGATCGGCCACGACATTCTCGCCCGCTCAAGGGCGCCGGTTTTCCAGCTCGCGGCGGAGGTCGCCTTGTGTCACCACGAAAAATGGGACGGCAGCGGCTATCCCCACGGGCTAAGCCGGGACGAGATTCCCGAGTCGGCACGGATCGTCGCGCTCGCCGACGTATTCGATGCGCTGTCGATGAAGCGTCCCTACAAGGACGCCTGGCCGATGGACAAGGTGATGTCCACCCTGCGGGAAAGCAGCGGCACTCATTTCGAACCGCGCCTTATCGAAGCCTTTGAAGACGTCCTGTCGGATATCCTGGACATCAAGGCGCAATGGGACGATCGGGATTGTCGGGGTATCGCCCATCTGGAGCAGGTTTGAGCCCGCTGGCCGGCAGGAGGGGCCAGGCGTCTTTGCCCGGTCGTTCAGGGCTATGCCGGAGCGCCGAGGGTGATGCGGAAACAGGTGCCGCCGCTGTCCTGCGGCACGATGGAGATATCGCCGCCGTACCGATGGGTCAGCCACATCGCGATGGAAAGATCCGTATCGCCGTCTGGTTCCAGGCTGCCTTTGCCGCGACTGTCGGGTTGGGCGACGGCACCGGACAGCGCGCTTGCCTCGGCTGGCGACAGGCCGGGTCCGTTGTCGCACACTTCGAATCCTCGTCCCGTTGCGCTGGCGCGCACCTTCACCCAGGCCGCGGCCTGAGGGCGGACGTGGGCGATCGCGCGGGAGAGCAGGCTGAACAGGACGCCGCGCAGCAGCACGGGGTCGCCCTGCATCCGGATATCCGGTGCGCAGTCCAGTTGCACCGTTTGTAGGGTGGCGTGGCTCTCGGTCAGCTTCGGCCAGAGCGCCTGTACGAGGGCGGAGATATCGACGGTTTCCTGCGGCAGCGAGACCTGGGTGCCGCTCGAAAGTCTCTCCAGATCCGCGAGTACATGTCCGATCTGGCCATCGCTCTCGTAGAGACGTTCAAGGGCGGCGGGAACATCGTCGCGGCCATCGCTGGTGGCCGTGTCTCGCAGTAGATTCAGGTTGTCGTGGAGGCTCGCGGCGGAGCGGCGCAGGCGTCGTGCGGCGGTGCTGGCCAGGGTTTCCAACCGTGCGTTGGCGGCCATGAGACGCTGGGCCCGTTCGGCCAGACTTGCTTCGGCGGTACGTCTGGCTTGGCGTTCCCGGCGCAGCAGGCGGGCCGACCAGGCGCCGCCGATCAGCAGGGTGAGCAGCGCGGCCGCGGGCGGTCCGGCAAGGGTGGCGATGTCGGGCTCCGGTTTGGCCGGCGCATACACCGTATCGAGCCAGCGGTTCTTGGCGGCGACGATTTCCTCGGGCGTCAGCGCGTCGAGCGCCCGCCGCAGGATCGCCGCCAGTTCGGGGGACTTTTTGCTGACGCCCAGATAAAGCTCGCTGTCGCCTTCCGGAACATGCCCGGCGATGTACAGCGAGCCCAGGAAGCGGGACTGGATGAGACGGTTCACGGCGTGCAGGTTGCCGATTGCCACATCCGCCGAGCCGGCCGCGACCAGACTCAGGGCATCTTCCTGGGTGGCCACTTCGACGAGCTGGATCGTTGGGTAATCCTTGCGGATGCGGTCGTGCAGGAAGTGCTCCTTGAGCAGCGCCAGCTTGCGCCCGTTGAACTCGGCCAGATTCCAGACCTGCTGGTAGTTGCTGCGGGTGACGATGACGGTGGGCGCCGACAGGTAGGGGCCGACGAACAACAGTTGTTCGTGGCGCTGGGGCGTGCGGGCGGCTGCCACGAGTACATCGAGGTCGCCGCCGAGGGCTTTTTTGAGCACGCTCGACCACGGGCCGGCGGTTTCGTCGACGGTGAGCCCGGTCTTGTCGCGCAGCAGGCGGAAGAGTTCGATCGAATAGCCTTCGGCCTGGTGGTTGGGATTGGTGTAGCTGAGGGGGTAGAAGGCCTGGTCGTAGCCCATCCGGATCGGGCCGTGACTGAGCAGCCAGGCTTGCTCGGTGGCGGTGAGGCGGAAGTGTTCGCCGGGGATGCCGACGATGGCCGGAAGATTGCGGCGGATCAGGGCGTTGCCCTCGTCGTCGCTGACGAACATCATGGCCTTGCGCAGGATGCTGTGGAGCACCGGCTGATTCTGGTTGACGGCGATGGCCATCGCGGAGAGGTCGGCGTCGAAGTGCTTGCGCACGGTGAGGTTGATCAGGTGGAGCTGCTCGATGTAGTAGTGGGCGACGGCCAGCATGCCGATGTAGGCGTCGGCCTCTCCGGTGGAGACGGCGCGCAGGGCGGCTTCGGTGTCGACGAAGTCGATCAGTCGTGCGGCCGGTTTGCTGCGTTCGAGCACCTCGTGCGAGGCGTGGCCTTTTTCGACGGCGATCCGCAGGCCGTCCAGGCTGGCGGGGAGTTCGATGCTGCCGCTGCGGGTGATGACCACCGCCGGGGAGTGCAGGTGGCCGCCGGTGAATAGATATTTTTTGCGCCGGGCCTCGGTGGGTGAGCATCGGAATGAGGTCGATGTTGCCGCGGTCGAGGGCGGCAAGGACGGCGGGGAAGTCGGCGAAGCGCCGCGTGCGGAACTGCAGACCGGTGCGCCGGCTGAGGAGTTCGAGGTAGTCGGCGCTGGGGCCGCTGTATTGGTCGCCCTGCCAGGCGTGGAAGGGGCGGAAATCCGGGCCGTCGCCAACCCGTAGTTCGGGGTGGCGCGCCAGCCAAGCGATCTCGTGAATATCCAGACTGGCGCGAAAACGGGCGGCGGAGGCGTCGGGTGGATCCGTGGGGGCGTCGGCGGCGCGGCCTGGGGCGCCGGTAAGCGAAAGCAGCAGGCTGAAGAAAAAAGTCAGCAGCCGACACGCGCAGATCTGGAGGGCTCGACCGGTAAGCTTCATGGCAGTCGGGAGAATTTAACTACCCGCATGGTATTCGTTTTCCCGGCTTGCGGCGGGGCCGGGAAGCTTGTCCGGCCCCGTTGCGGTCAGCCCGCCAGCTTGGCGAAAGCTTCGACGACTTCCGGCGGCGCCTGGACCAGTTCGATCAGTACGCCTTCGCCGCCGATGGGGAACTCTTCGTTGCCCTTGGGATGGAGGAAGGTGATGTCGAAACCGGCCGCGCCTTTGCGGATGCCGCCCGGCGCGAAGCGCACGCCGTTGGCGCCGAGCCATTCGACGGCCTTCGGCAGATCGTCGATCCACAGGCCGACGTGGTTGAGCGGCGTGGTGTGCACAGCGGGTTTCTTCTCGGGGTCGAGGGGTTGCATCAGGTCCACTTCGACCTTGAACGGACCCTTGCCCATCGCGGTGATGTCTTCGTCCACGTTTTCGCGCTCGGACTTGAAGTTGCCGGTGACTTCGAGGCCGAACATGTCGACCCACAGGGTGCGCAGGCGGTCCTTGGACGGGCCGCCGATGGCGATTTGCTGTACGCCGAGGACTTTGAATGGTCTGGTCATGGTTTTCTCCCTAGTAAGAAGCGGAGATTTTACGGGACTTGGCGCGGCGACGGGGCCGGCTTCACTTGCCCGGGCAGCGCTGCACCGCTTCCAGCCAATACACGATGTCTCCCACCACCGCGATGCTGCCCGAGACCACCAGCGATGCCGCGGAGACGGCCCCGGCCAGCACCAGCAATTCGGCGCAGCCGTCGTTGCGGCAACTCACGAATGCCGCGGTCTGATAGGCCCGGAGCTCCATGTGCCGCTCCATCGTGCCGCAGGCCGGGTTGTAGCGGATTGTGGTTTCGGGCATGAAGACGACGCAGCCGCCCAGCGCTGCCGTGCCGAGCGCCAGGGCCGCGGCGCGGGCGCGCGGTCTTAATCCCACGTCACCGTCGCGCACAGCAGGTAGCCGGCGCCATAGACGGTCTTGATGATCTTCGGGTCCTGCGGGTTGTCTTCGAGTTTGCGGCGCAGGCGCGAGATGCGCACGTCGATGCTGCGGTCGAAGGGGTCGAGTTCCCGTTCGCCGATAAGCTGTTCGCGGGTGAGGATCTTGTTGGGGCGTTTGAGGAGGGTCTGCAGCAGGGCCGCTTCGGCGGCGGAGAGGGAGACTTCGCGGCCGTCGTCGCAGACGAGACTGAGGCGGCCGATGTCGAAGTGCCAGTCGGCAAAGTGTACGGTGCTGTGGGCGGCGCTGTTGTCGACGGCTGCCGCTTTCTGGTAGCGGCGAAGGATGGAGCGCACGCGGGCGACCAGTTCGCGGGGTTCGAAGGGTTTGACGAGGTAGTCGTCGGCGCCCAGTTCGAGGCCCAGCACCCGGTCGGTCAGCCCGTCGCGACCGGTCAGGATCAGCGCGGCGCAGGGGTGTTGTTCCTGGAGTTCGCGCAGCACCTGCAGGCCGTCCATGTCGGGCAGGCCGAGGTCGAGGATGGCCAGTTCGGGCTGGATGCGTTTGACGCGGGCCAGCAGGGCGCGTCCGGTGCCGAAGCTTTCGCTGCGAAAACCGTATTCGGCGAGGGTGCCGGCGATCAGGCGGGCGATGTCGGTTTCATCCTCGAGGACGAAGATGAGCGGACTGTCGTGGTCGGCGAATGTCATGGTGCCGGGGTCTCCGGGGGAACGGCGGCGGCGACGGCCGTGGCGATGGCGTCGGCGAGTCCGGCGCGCTCGAAAGGTTTGCGCAGGGTCGGGATGTCCGGCATGGCGGCAGGCGCCTCGCCGGTGGCGTAGCCGGTGATCAGCAGAATGGGCAGTTGCGGGCGCAGCCGGCGCGCCAGGGCGGCCAGTTCGCGCCCGCCCATGCCGGGCATGACGGTGTCGGAGACGAGCAGCGCGATGTCTTCCACTGCCTCCAGCATGGTGCCGGCGTCGACGCCGTTGGCGGCTTCGAGCACCGGGTAGCCGAGCTCGGTGAGCTGTTGGCGGATGACCTTGCGCACTTCGGGGTCGTCCTCGACCAGCAGTACCAGCCGGCTCGCGTCCGCGCCGTCGGCGGTGTGGCGGGCCGGTGCGGGTGCCGGGACGGGGGCGTCGGTCATCGGGACGATGAAGCGCACGCTGGTGCCGACGCCCGGGGTGCTGAGGATGCGGATGTTGCCGCCGGACTGGCGGATGAAGCCATACACCATGGCCAGCCCGAGGCCGCTGCCGGCGCCGAAGGATTTGGTGGTGAAGAAGGGTTCGAAGACCCGCGGCAGGTGTTCTGGCGCGATGCCGGTTCCGGTGTCGGCGACGTCGAACTGCACGTAGTCGCCGGGCGGCGTATCGACCAGCAGGGCGAGGCTTTTGGGGATGTGGCGGCGGGCCACGGCGATGCTCAGCCGGCCGCCGTCGGGCATCGCGTCGCGGGCGTTGATGGCGAGGTTGAGGAGGGCGCTTTCGAGCTGGTGGGGGTCGATCAGGGCGTGGAGTTTTTCGGTGGGCAGGTCGAGGCGGATGGCGATGCGCTCGGTGAGCGAGCGGGACAGCAGCTGCATCATGCCGTGGACGAGGGCGCCGACTTCCACCGGGCAGGGGTCGAGGGATTGCTGGCGCGAAAAGGTGAGCAGGCGGCGGATCAGTTCGGCACCCCGGCGGGCGGCGGCGAGGGCCGGTTCGAGGTGATCCTCGAAGTCCGGGTGGGCGGGCAGCTTGTCCTTCAGCGTGGCGAGGTTGCCGGTGATGATGGTGAGCAGGTTGTTGAAATCATGGGCGAGGCCGCCGGTGAGCTGGCCGACGGCTTCCATCTTTTGGGCCTGGATCAGCGCCGCCTGGCTGGCCTTTTGTTCGGTGATGTCGATGGACAGCACGAAAAAACCCTGCACGCCGCCGGCTTCGGAGGCTTCGGGCACCACCACGCTGCGGGCGTACACCTGGCGGCCGGCGGCGTTGATGCGGCTGTATTCGTAGCTGACCCGCTCGCCGGTGTAGGCCTGATCGAGGTAGGGCCGGATCTGGGTGTAGGCGTCGATGCCGAACACTTCGGTGATGCTCTTGCCGGCGATGGTGTTCTTGTCGATGCCGAACCAGTCGGCGTAGCCCTTGTTGGCGAAGTGGTAGCGCTCGCCGGCGTCGACGTAGGCGATCATGGCCGGGATGGCGTCCATGATCAGGCGCAGGCGTTCCTCGCTGCGGGCGAGCTGGGCGGCCACCTTGTCGATGCGGCTGGTGGCGGCTTCGAGTTCCGCGGTGCGGGCGTGCACGCGGGTTTCGAGTTCGGCGTTCTGGCTTTCGATGAGGTGCTCGTAACGGCGCTGCTCGGTGATGTCGGTCCAGAGTGTGACGAAGCCCAGGTTGGGAATCGGTACACCGCGGATGGACAGCACCTGGCCGTTGGGGCGGGTGCGTTCGGCCTGGTGGGGCTGGAAGGCGCGGACTGCGGCCATGCGCTCGGCGACCCGGCGCTCGACTTCGGCGTCGCTGAGGCCACCGGCGCCGTATTCGCCACGCCGCAGGTTGAAGCGCACGAACTCCTCGAAGGGCGTGCCGACCCGCACCATGGATTCGGGAAAATCGAGCAGGCGCAGCAGGGCGGTGTTCCAGGTGACGAGCTTGGGTGTGGCGTCGAACACCGCAATGGCCTGGTCGAGCAGGTCGAAGCCGGCCAGCAGCAGGTCGTAGCGGCGCAGCTCTTCGGGCGAACCGGGCTTGCCGGCGGCGGGGAGCGGGGCGATGCGGGACGTCATGGGCTTGCCGGGGCTCCCTGGCGGGCGAGAAATTCGAAGAAATCGTGTTCGGGGATCGGCCTCGAAAACAGGAAACCCTGGCCGTAGTTGCAGCCGGCGGCGGCCAGGCGCTCGCGCTGGGCTTCGGTTTCGATGCCTTCGCCGACCACGTTCAGGCCGAGCTTGTGGGCCATGACGATGATCGCTTCGGCGATGGCCAGATCGCCGGGGTTGATGGTGAGGTTGCGGATGAAGGAGCGGTCGATCTTCAGGGTGTCGATGTCCATGCGCGTGAGGTAGGCCATGGCCGAGTAGCCGGTGCCGAAGTCGTCGATGGAGAGCTGGATGCCGGCGGCGCGCAGGCGGGCCAGCTGGGCGGTGACGGCCGGTTGCTCGTCGAGGAGCAGGCTTTCGGTGATTTCGATGGCGATGCAGCTGCCCGGCAGTTCAAGGGCTTCGAGGCTCTCGAGGAGGACTTCGAGGGACTTGCCCTTGGCGAACTGCCGCGGCGAGGTGTTGATGGTGATCTGGATCGGGTGGGCTTCCCGGATCCCGGGCGGCAGGCTTTGCTGCCAGCGCCGGGCGGTTGCGGCCGCCTGCTGGAAAACCCAGGTGCCGATGGTGTCGATGAGGCCGAGCTCTTCGGCCACCGGGATGAAGACCGCGGGCGGGATCGGGCCGCGCTCCGGGTGCGTCCAGCGCAGCAGGGCTTCGGCCTTGTCGGGGCGGCCGCTGGCGAGGTTGAGGATGGGCTGGTAGTGAAGCGACAGCTGGCCCGCGCCGAGGGCGAGGCGCAGATCCTTGCCGAGCTGGAGGTGCTCCAGGGCGTTGGCCTGCATCGATGGCGAGAAATAGCTGAAGCGGTTCCGGCCGGCTTCCTTGGCGTGGTACATGGCCTGGTCGGCGTTCTTCAGGATGTCGGCGGGGGTTGTCGCGTCGGCCGGGCACAGGGTGATGCCGATGCTGGCCGAGACATAGGCCACGTCGTTGCCGAGCTGGAAGGGCTGGCAAAGGGACTGGATGATGTCTTCGGCGATCCGCTCGATGGGTGCCCGCTCGGACAGGCCGGGCAGCAGCACGGTGAATTCGTCGCCGCCCTGACGGGCCACGGTGTCCGATTCGCGCAGGCAGGCAACGATGCGCCGGGCGGCTTCGACCAGCAGGCGATCGCCCGCTTCGTGGCCGAGGGTGTCGTTCACTTCCTTGAAACGGTCGAGGTCGATGAACATCACGGCAACGCAATCGTGGGTGCGGTGGGTGCGCTTGACGAATTCGGCCAGCCGGTCGTTGAGCAGGCGGCGGTTGGGCAGGCCGGTGAGCGGGTCGTAGTTGGCCTGCATCCAGATCAGGGCTTCGGTCTGCTTGCGCTGGGTGATGTCGGTGATCACGCCGACCAGTCCGCCGAGCTGGCCGTCGGCTTTGAAATACGTGGCCTTGTTGAAGATCACGTCGCGGCGCTGGCCGCCGGCCGACTCGACCGAGGCTTCGTAGGTTTGCACGCCGGGGTTGTCGAACAGGGCCTGGTCGGCGGCGTGGTAGCGCTGGGCCAGATCGGGGGGCGACAGCTCGAATACCGAGCGCCCGATGATTGCGTCGCGGGGGCTTCCGAGGAAGGCTTCGAAGGCCTTGTTGCAGCCGACGTAGCGGGCCTGTTCGTCCTTGAAGAAGAGCGGGCTGGGGATGGCCTCGATGAGCTGGCCGATGAAGTTGAGCTGCTCGGTGGCGGTGCGTTCGGCGGCGCGGCGGGCGGTGATGTCGATCAGCATGCCGATGATGGCCGGCTTGCCGGCAAACTCGGTGCGGGTTCCGAAGACTTCCAGCTCCAGCGCCCGCCGCTCGCGATGGGCGCCGTGAAAGGTGTAGTGAGCCGTTTCGGCGAGTCCGTCGATGCGCTTGTCGATGGCTTGCTGCACCTTGTCGCGGTCCTGGGGCTCGATCAGGTCGGCCGGGCCGAGGTGGCCGCAGATGTCTTCCTGGGTGTAGCCGAACATTTCGGCAAAACGCGGGTTCACATAACGGAAGAGCCCGTTCTGGATGATGTAGACGCCGATCATCGCGTTGCGCAACAGGCCAAGAAATAGCCCGTCCGCCTCGCGGATGAGTTCTTCGGTCAGGGGTTCGGGCGTGATCGGCATGGGTGGGGTTCGGAAGTATTGCGGGCCATTTTAGGTGTCGTCGCTGCCGGGGAGCGGGGCACTGTTCGCGAGTTGCTTGCGATAGCGCTCCGGCGACAGGCCGGTCCAGCTGGTGAAGGCCCGGTAGAAGGCCGAGGTGTCGGCGTAGCCCAGGTCGGCGGCCACGCGGGCGATGGGCTGGCGGGTTTTGGTGAGGCGGGCCAGCGCGATGTCGCGGCGCAGGGCTTCCTTGATGCTGCGAAAGCTGGCGCCTTCCTCGTCGAGCCGGCGGTGCAGGGTGCGCGGCGACATGTGCAGGCGGCTGGCCACTTCGTCCTGCGACAGGCTGGCCGGCAGGGCGTCGCGGATCAGGTCACGCACGCGCAGCACGGTGGCGCGGTCGCGCCGGTAAAGCATGCTGATGCGCCCCGGCGCGCCCTCGAGAAAGCTCGCCAGCGCCGCTTCATCGCGGCGGATCGGCAGGTCGAGCAGGGTGGCGTTGAAACGGGCGGTGAGCCGGCTGCCGCCGACGAAGCTGGAGCGCTCGGTGTACACCAGCGTGTAGTCATCGGCATGGGCCGGGCGGCTGAACGGAAAATCCACGGAATCCAGCGCCAGCCCGCGCCCGACCAGCCAGCACGACAGGCTGTGGATGAGGCGCAGCAGCCATTCGAAGGCGAACACGCGGGCCGGGTCGTCGGGGCCGGCCATGAGCGGCGCGGCCTCGGTGATCCGTAGCTCAGCCCGGTCGGCGCCGCGCTCGATGCTGACTGCAAGATCGGGCAGCACGATCGACAGGAAGCGTCGCGCCCGGTCCAGGCCGTCGGCCAGGCTGGGGGCGCCGAGCATGCCGCGGCACAGGAATTCGAAGCTCCCCGGCCGCATCCGGGTGTCGAACAGCCCGAAAGCCTCGTCATCCAGATCGGCGATGATGCGGTTGTAGAGCGTGGTGTAACGATCCACCGGAACCCGGCTGGCCGTGTCTGCAAGATTGATGTCCAGGCCGGCAAGCAGGTGGACAGGGTTTTTGTTGCGACGCAGCATGCCCGACAGCATGCCGCTGACGAAACCCATTGAAACGCTTGTAGGTTTGCGATTGTGGCTGGCGGGCAAGGGACATTCTCCGTTCCGGTGGGCCGCGGTGGAGGGGGTGGATGCAGCTTGGCGGATTTTGCACGAATCCCGTCGCAAACAGCAATGGCAAAGGCGTGAGCAGGCTTCTAAGATGTGGGGACTGATAAACATGATGTGGGGGAGACAACCATGACCGACCTGAGCGTTGCCAAGAAACTCGTCGCTTACAAGCCCAAGAACAAGGTGCGTTTCGTCACTGCTGCGGCGCTTTTCGACGGCCACGATGCGTCGATCAACATCATGCGGCGGATTCTTCAATCCACCGGCTCCGAGGTGATCCACCTCGGGCACAACCGTTCGGTAGGCGAGATCGTCAATGCCGCGCTGCAGGAAGATGTGCAGGGCATTGCGATCACGTCCTACCAGGGCGGTCACGTCGAGTTCTTCAAATACATGATCGACCTGCTGCGCGAAAACGGCGGCGAGAACATCAAGGTCTTCGGCGGCGGCGGCGGCGTGATCGTGCCGGCCGAGATCAAGGAACTCCAGGAATACGGCGTCACCCGCATCTATTCGCCCGAAGACGGCGCGGTGCTGGGCCTGCAGGGCATGATCAACGACCTCGTCGAGCGTTGCGACCAGGATCTTTCCGGTGCCGTGCCCAAGGGCGCCGACACCATCATCGCCGCGCTCAAGTCGGGCGACCGCCGTGCGCTGGCCCGCGTCATCACCGGCCTTGAAAACGGTGTTTACGGCGACGAAGTCAAGACTGCGCTGATCGAAGCGGCCAAGGGCCTCAAGGTGCCGGCCCTCGGCATCACCGGCACCGGCGGCGCAGGCAAATCCAGCCTCACCGACGAACTGGTGCGTCGCTTCCGCCTCGACCAGGAAGACAAGATCAAGCTGGCGATCATCTCCATCGACCCGTCGCGCAAACGCACCGGCGGCGCGCTCCTGGGCGACCGCATCCGCATGAATGCCATCGAGCACCCGAACATCTTCATGCGCTCCCTGGCCACCCGCGACACCGGCAAGGAAGTCTCCGTGGCGCTGCCCGAAGTCATCGCCGCCACCCGCCTGGCCGGCTTCGACATGGTGATCGTCGAGACCTCCGGCATCGGCCAGGGCGACGCCGCCATCGTGCCCTTCGTCGATGTCTCGCTTTACGTGATGACCCCCGAGTTCGGCGCCGCCAGCCAGCTCGAGAAGATCGACATGCTCGACTTCGCCGATTTCGTGGCGATCAACAAGTTCGACCGCAAGGGCGCCGAAGACGCGCTGCGTGATGTGCGTAAGCAATACCAGCGCAACCGCGAGCTGTTCAACACCAACACCGACGAAATGCCGGTGTTCGGCACCATGGCCGCCCGCTTCAACGACGACGGCGTGACCGCGCTGTTCCAGGCCCTCGCCCCGGCGCTGGCCGCCAAGGGCCTCAAGCTGTCCAAGGCCAAGCTGCCGCTGGTGGGCGTCAAGGCATCGAGCCGCGGCCGCGCCATCGTGCCCGCCGAACGCGTCCGCTACCTTGCCGAAATCGCCGACGCGGTGCGCGGCTACCACAAGCACACTGCCGCTCAGGCCCGCGTGGCCCGCGAACGCCAGGCCCTGCGCATCTCCAAGAACCTGTTCGAAGGCTGCAAGAAAGACGCCGGCTCCTTTGACGAGCTGATCGAATGGAAGGACGGCGAACTGACCGGCAGCTCCAGGAAGCTCCTCGACATGTGGCCGAAGACCGTCGAGCTTTACGCGGCCGATGAATACGTCGTGAAGATCCGCGACAAGGAAATTCGCACCGTCCTTACCTCCGAATCGCTCTCCGGCAGCAAGATCCGCAAGGTGGCCCTGCCGCGCTTCGAAGACGACGGCGAAACCCTGCGTTTCCTGATGAAGGAAAACGTCCCCGGCTCCTTCCCCTACACCGCCGGCGTGTTCGCCTTCAAGCGCGAAGGTGAAGATCCCACCCGGATGTTCGCCGGCGAAGGCGATGCCTTCCGCACCAACCGCCGCTTCAAGAAGGTTTCGGAAGGCATGCCCGCGCACCGCCTCTCCACCGCCTTCGACTCGGTCACGCTCTACGGTTGCGACCCCGATCCGCGTCCGGACATCTACGGCAAGATCGGCAACTCCGGCGTGTCCATCGCCACCCTCGATGACATGAAGGTGCTCTACGACGGCTTCGAGCTGGTCAACCCGACCACCTCCGTGTCGATGACCATCAACGGCCCGGCGCCGATCATCCTGGCGATGTTCTTCAACACCGCGCTCGAGCAGCAACTGGTCAAGTTCCGCGCCCAGAACGGCCGCGAGCCGACCGACGACGAGATCCAGAAGATCCGCGAATGGACCCTGTCCAGCGTGCGCGGCACCGTGCAGGCCGACATCCTGAAGGAAGACCAGGGCCAGAACACCTGCATCTTCAGCACCGAATTCGCCCTCAAGATGATGGGCGACATCCAGGAGTTCTTTGTCCATAACCAGGTGCAGAACTTCTACTCGGTGTCGATCTCCGGCTATCACATCGCCGAAGCCGGCGCCAACCCGATCAGCCAGCTCGCCTTCACGCTGTCCAACGGCTTCACCTACGTGGAAAGCTACCTGGCCCGCGGCATGCAGATCGATGATTTCGCGCCCAACCTGAGCTTCTTCTTCAGCAACGGCATGGACCCGGAATACTCCGTGATCGGTCGCGTCGCCCGCCGCATCTGGGCCGTGGCGATGAAGAACAAGTACGGCGCCAACGAGCGCAGCCAGAAGCTGAAGTACCACATCCAGACTTCCGGCCGTTCGCTGCATGCCCAGGAAATGGACTTCAACGACATCCGCACCACGCTGCAGGCGCTGATCGCCATTTACGACAACTGCAACTCGCTGCACACCAACGCCTACGACGAAGCGATCACCACGCCGACCGAGGAGTCCGTGCGCCGCGCGATGGCGATCCAGCTGATCATCAACCGCGAATGGGGCCTCGCCAAAAACGAGAACCCCAACCAGGGCGCGTTCATCATCGACGAACTCACCGATCTCGTCGAAGAAGCGGTGCTCAAGGAATTCGAAGCCATCAGCTCCCGCGGCGGCGTGCTCGGCGCCATGGAAACCGGCTTCCAGCGCGGCAAGATCCAGGAAGAGTCGCTCTACTACGAGCACAAGAAGCACGACGGCTCCTACCCGATCATCGGCGTGAATACCTTCCTCAACCCGAAGGGCATGGCTCAGCAGGACATCGAACTGGCCCGCTCCAGCGAGGACGAAAAGCAGGGTCAGCTCACCCGCCTCTCCGACTTCCAGACCCGCAACGCCGCCCAGGCTCCTCAGTGGCTGGCCAAACTGCAGCAAACCGTCATCGAAAACGGCAACGTTTTTGCGGTGCTGGTGGAGGCGGTGAAGTACTGCTCGCTGGGGCAGATCACCACGGCGCTGTACGACGTGGGTGGCCAGTATCGGCGCAGCATGTAAGGCTAGAGCAGAGCCCCGGAGAAAGGGCGCTGGCAGAAAAAACGGCGCTTTCGGGCGCCGTTTTCGATCTGGAACAGTAGCTCACTGTTTGTCTGCAAGCGGTCCATCCTGATCCGGCTCCGAAGCCCGCGAGCGCCAAGCCGTACTTTGTCGCTTCGCCAGACGCCAGCCCAGACGCACCAATCAGGCGCGTCCAGCTGCCGTTTCTAGGTTCAAACGGGCGCGCTTGATTCACTGCGCATGAAATTCATGGGATGGCGTGGCCCAAATGGGAAAGTCAGCGTGCGCGCCAGCGTTTTAATTCCTTGCGATCGTTCAGTATTTCCGCGCATCTGACTTCGTCATGTCCGGCGGCGCGACAGGCTGTGTATTCGTCCTTTGATGGTTTGGATGCGGGCGTAAGAGTGGAATACTCTGCATTCAAGCACGCAACGGAATCCTGTCCTGATTCTCTGCAAAGTCTGTACTCTTCCGAGCAGTGCTTCAGCTTGTCCCGGTTTGGATCACGGATGCAGGGGATCCAGTCAGGGTCAGCGGTTACGCCACTATTCTTGTCTACAGTCGCGCCGGGCGTGCCCGCCCCCTTGCCGAGCACTGGGGTGGTCGCGAAGGAGGCTGCCGCTGCGAGAATCAAAAAGAATGAAGAAGTTTTCATGTGATTGATCGGGCGAAACGCAATCGGAAGCCGCCGAGCATCGCAAGACCAAGTCCAAGCAGTGAAGTCGTCGACGGCGAAGGTACGACATTTGCTGCGATTGGGTCGCCACGGCGGGATGTAATGATGTCCAGATTGCGATTGGGATCAAATTGCGATGACAGGATCAGCGTGGACAGATCACCGGCAACCGAATATCCATTTTCAAACGTTAGCGTGACTTCAGACTCCCGCAGCTCATCAGCAGTGGCGCCGAACCCGTCAACGTTACTGAATAAGTCCATGTCTAGTCCAAAGGATAGGGCATCGCCTGCAGTAAATGAGTCAGTCGCAAAATCCATCCTCAGCAGTGAACTGCCATCCGTAAGACCTGATATTGCAATGTCTTGTGCGGTCACGCCGCTGAGCCGACCGTACGCAAATGGGGAGCCAGACCTGCCGGGGGCGGCGTTGGTAATGTCAAAGAACGCATTTGCCGGAGCGAGGTTAATTGTCAATGAACTCAGGCCCAAATCCGTCGCAGCACCTGACAAATACTTGACGTCGAAAAAATCGCTGCTTTGGAATGGCGTGGCGCCAATCATGTCGACCGTCACCTCTGGAACAATTGCATTGAGTCGGTCGAGTTGGAGTCCATCCGGAGCGACGTCGCCTGTGCCAGTTGGTATGCTGCGAATTGACCCACTGGCCATCAGGTATCGGCTGGCGTCGAGCACTGACGCTGCTGTGTGGTCTTGACCAAAGTTGTGACCCAGTTCATGAGCCAGCGTATCGACTGCCGCAGAAGAGCTCGAGATGACAACTCCATCACCTCCCAAGGCGCCCAGCCCCCGCAATCCGGGGACGCCAGAGAATGAATTGACGAACCAGACATCATAGGCAAATAGGGCCCGCCCTGTTCCAAAATAAGAGTCAATGAGCGAGTTCGCTTCGGTCTGCGTCGGATTCAGGTACGCGGTGCTGTTCAATTGGGTAA
Source organism: Zoogloea sp. (assembly GCF_030157465.1). Taxonomy (GTDB): domain Bacteria; phylum Pseudomonadota; class Gammaproteobacteria; order Burkholderiales; family Rhodocyclaceae; genus Zoogloea. The sequence goes on along the minus strand of NZ_JAOAUU010000060.1, from coordinate 20,157 downwards.
TTGAGCTGTAATTAAACGTTGTCCCGGTCTGGGCCCAAATCTTGTCGGTGAAGGTCTGGTTGAGGTTGACGGGCGCGCAGTTGCTCCCGGCATCGTCGCAGACTTGAATGATATTTAGTTTGACCGCCGCTCCGAATGCGGGTGACACCGACGCTGCCAGCACCGCCAGCGCTACGAATATTTTCATGCGACCGCTCCCACGAAATTGAATGAGGAAACCCTCCTCAGGCTGTCCACAACGGGACGTTCCCCCCAAGCAACTTTCATGCAAATGATATAAATGCTTGATTGCGTTAGATTCTGTGGATGTGGTCGATCGAGACTGTAAGAAATCTCGACACTTGGCAGGCTGGACGCCACAGTCTTCTGGCAGCTCAGGGGTTTGCTGCCAGTGGCTTGGAGGCTGAGGCGTTTTGCGCCCGTAAGGCGTCAGCGTGTCGAGCTTCAGGCGGTGGCGGAGTCTGCTGGCGGATGAAATGTCGCGCGGCTGATGTTCTTCCCCGAAGGTGCCGTCGGGGTCCATGTATAGGCATACCATTCCACACAACTCACGATGCATGATTCGCGCGCATCGTCTCAACGCCCCTGACGAAGCTGCTGACTCGGGCAAAGCCCTGCCAGAGCGTCTTGACGCCCGGCTCGCCGTCGCCCTTGCGGGCTAGGAAGCCGCCGAGCATGGCGATGCGGCGAACGACTTCGCGCACGGTCGGCGTCTTCTTGGGCGGGGCCTTTTCGGCCAGCAGCCAGGCGGCCTGCCATTCGATCCGGTCAAACACCTCGCTGGCGGGCAGGTCGGGTTGATCTCGCGCCAGCCGCACCAGGTGCGCCAAACGCCAGGCGACGACCAGATAGATCGCCAAGGCCACCTCCAGCTTCTTGATCTCCCCCAGTTGCAGCGCCTCGACACGGCAGCCGTTCTTGAGCACGTGAAACAGGGTCTCGATTTCCCACCGGCAGCGATACCAGCCGATCAACTCGGCGGCCTCGGCCAGGTTCGTGATGCGCCGATTGGTCAGCAGCCGCCATTCGATGGGTTTGTGCCCCGCGGGCGTGCCCGCTTCGCGCGCGATCAGGCACGTCACCACCAGCGTGCCACCCTGGCCATCCGGCAAGGGCACCGAGCACACGTGAAGCGTCTGGCTGACCGCGCGGGCGCTCTGGCGGGGGCGCGCAGGCAGGGTGAAGCTGACTTCGCCCAAGGGCGCGCTCGCCAGCGTGGTCTCCCACAGCTTCCCGCCCTGCGGCAGGCAGCGGTTGTGCCGGGCGCGCAGAAGGTAGTCGACCGGATGCGCCAGGGCGTGGGCGCGCTGCATCAATTCGAGAATGTCCGCTTCACGATCCGCGACATAGACCAGCCGCGTGGCTGGCAAGTGCCCGGCCCGCTCCGCCAGCCGCTCGTAGCCCTCGATCCAGCGCCGGCTCTCCATCGTGTCAAGCGGCCGCGCCCACATCCAGGCGTCGAGGATACCCAGCGGCAGGCGCTGCGGCGTCACTGCGTAGGTCGGGTGCAGGTACATGCCGCGCTGTGCCGCGTAGGACAAACGGCCCAGCCCATCGATGGCCTGCCCGTTGAAATCCAGTTCGGTCGTGTCTTGCAGGCACAAGACGACCGCGTACTCGGCCATGCGGGCCTCGGTACGCGCCATGTGAGGGGCCAGCACAGGCTCCCAACCCAGCCCCCGTTTCGCTGCGCTCGCCTGATCCAGAAACCGATAGGCTGCCTGCGTCTCCGCACGCCCATTGCAGGCGCCCGGAATGCTCGCAGAAGGTGCATCACCGAGCCGATCCGCCAGCTTGACCAGGCGCTTGGTCAAGCGTTTGTCACCTATCTGAGCCTCGCCAAACTCGTTCATTGCCCAAGCCTCCTCGTGATTCATGACCATGCTCCTATTGATAGAGGACTTGGTGCAAGCACAAGGTATACCAGACTGATTTGTAGGGTTACTCGAAGCACTGGGCGAGCGCCAAATTATGCAAGAAGAGTTGTGTGGAATGGTATGATGTATAGGGCACCTCGAAGAACTCGCACTTCGCAGCGAATCCCGCCGTATAACGAGTCGGTCCTGAAATATTCAATTCGCCGCCCTCCGCCGCCTGCCCGGTGGCCATGACCCCTCGTCGCTGACCAGTCGCCCACGCATCCCGACCAGAAGCCAGAGCGCAAAAAGGGCCTTCAGCCCCAGCCGGGCAATGGCCCGCATCAGCCAGCGCAGGTTGTACCCGGCAGCACATAGCACCGGGTGCAACACATCTCCTTCCGATCCTTTCAGCCAGTTCCGCCGTAGCCCACAGTCGTCCTTCAGGTGCCCGATCACGGGCTCCACCGCCTGACGGCGTTTGAGCAGACGGCGGGCCTTGGCGCTCAGACTCTTGATCCGGCCGCGGTGGATGATCTCGACTCCCGGCACTTCAACCCCCCGATAGCCCAGATCAACAATGGCGGTGTGAGGCTTCGGGGTGCCCTGGACTTCCTGCATCAGAATCGTCGCCTGCTCGATCTGTTCGGTGAGGGTATGACCGTCGTAGGGATTGCCGGGAAAGGCCCGGGCGCCCACGATCAGGTTGCCTTTCTCGGTGGTGGCGATACCCACCTTGACCCCGAACTCGTAGGGCTGGCGGGCCTTGCCCTTGCCGATGCACTCGACTTCGGGTGCGTGCAGGGCGTAGAGCTTGTTCTTGTCCTTGGGCCGCTGGGTGTGAATGCGTCGGGCCCGCTCGAGCCACAGGGTGGCGATCTCCTTCATGCCGTCAGCCAGCGTCGGCAAACGGCGTTCCAGGTCACGCATGACCCGGCCCAGGATCGTCCGTTGGCGCTTGAGCACCCGGCGCAGGCGCCGGTACTGTTTGGCGTGGGCGTAGCCACCGGCTCGTCGCTTGAGACTGCGGCCTTCCTTCTCGAAGGTCTGGCGCAGCACCACGCCAGACCGTTTGGCGATCAGCACCAGCTTGCGCCGGGCCACGTCGAGTAGCCGGCTGTCGGTGGGAAAGGCGATGGCCTTCTCCTGCACCGTGGAATCGACGATGACCCGCTCCAGGTCCTTCGGGGCAATGGCCTTCATCGACACCGCGGTTTCGATAGTCTTGGCCAGGAGTTCTTCCACGCCTGCATCCCCCAGCGCACGACGGAAACGCGTCAGGCCGCTCGGGTCGCAGGGCAGCCGGGTCTCGAAATACTCACCGCCGCAAAAGAACTGCCAATAGGGGTTCTCGGCCCACCGTTGAACGACGCTCTCGTCGCTCTCGCCGAACGCGTGCTTCAAATACAGCAGCCCGACCATCAGCCGGATCGGCAAGCGCTGGCGACCCGCTGCGCTGGTGCCTGCACCCGCCATCTGCAAGGTCGGGCCAAACAGATCCAGGCCCTCGATCGGACGTTCCTGGCGGTCCTGGCGGGAAAAGCATGGCGCTAGCGCCGATTCGATCTCGGCCCACGGCATTCGGGTGGTCAGCACGGCCAGCGGGTGACGCAGATCGATCATCGCGTCGAGACGGGCGCGGAAAAAGTCCGGGGTGGTCATTGAAAACCTGCGCTCCAAATCTTCCAGAAAGTAAATGCGATTGCACTGGAGACTGGAGGATTCGGCAAGGCCTCAGGGGCGTTCAGCCCGCGTCGGGAAAGGGGCGGGCTGATTGTTCAGGGCCGACTAACGATGATCCTAGAAACGGCAGCTGACTGCTTTTCGTAAGCTCAAGAGCCGCATGAGCACGCGCTTTGGTGCCTTCGCCGACGCTCAACCGGAGGGTGAGCGCGCTACACGCCCGCTGGCACGCCTGTGCGGGCGCCTGGCTTTGTCGCTCCGCCTTGCAGGCATCAGCCTGCCGCGTTGTCGCAAGAAAGCGCCGGGCCGCCCCAAGCTTTCTTGCTGCCCCCTCGGGGGGCCTCGGCTTCGCGCCAGACACCCGCCCAGACGCACCTGCAGGCGCGTCCAACTGCCGTTTCTAGGATTATAAAAAACCAAGCCCCCGGCGGCTTTGTCAGCAGTCTGGGACGGCGCCTCGGCGCCGTTTGTCATTGGGGCGCGACGGATCTACTTTGCGCCGGCGGCCAGCCCATCCACCATCGCCCGCAGCGTCCTGATCTGAACGGCGTTTTTGGTGGCGTAGTCGGTGCCGGTGTAGCCCCACCAGTCCCAGCAGCCGTTAGGGTTGCGGAAGGGGATGGAGACGGCCTGGGGGTAGAGGATGACCAGGTGATTCTTGTCGGCCCAGCGGTCGTAGCCGGTGTTCTTGACGAAGGTGGTGCCGTTGTAAAGGCCGCCGCCCGGGGGCGGGGTGAGGGGGAGGTAGCTCTGGCCCTGCTTGCAGCCGTGCAGCGCGATGTGGACGCGGCACTTTTCGCCCCTGGCGCAGGTGTCGGGCACGTAAGCCCAGCCGGTGGTGTCGAGGCCAGTGCTCCAGCTGAAGGCGCCGGCGCTGCGGGCCGGAATGTAGGCCCGCTGGTCGAACTGGATGAACTTGCCGGCGGGCTTGCTGCCGGCGGCCGTGAGTTTGCCGTAGGTCCAGCCGAGGATTTCACGGGCGCTGTCGTAGGCGCATTTGCCGATATAGGGTTCCTTCTCGAGACCGCAGGCGATGCCGTAGTTTTGCGTCGGCATGGTGTGCCCGGCGTTGGGCAGGCTGACCGGCGAGAGGTTGGCCCCGGGCACGCCCAGTGCGGTGTAGAAGGCCGACAACTGGCGGGCGATCGGGGGCGGGACGAGAGTGTCTTTGGTGCCGGCGACGGTGAGGATGCGGTGGCCGGCCAGATTGCGGGTCGGGTCGATGAGGCCTTTGCCGGCCATCTCTTCGGTGCCGGCAACCAGCGAAGGCACGTCGGTGCTGGTTTCGGAAACGGCGCAGGGCACGCTGGGTTCGCCGGTGCAGGAGCAGCTCGAAACGGCGCGCAAGACGTCCGCCTTCGAGCAATTGAACGGCCCGCCGGCCACCACGCCAACGCCCTTTACGATCGAGGAGTGGGCCAGCTGGAACTGCACGGTCATGAAGCCGCCCGACGAGATGCCGGAGATGGAGGTCTGGCTGATGTCGATGTTCAGTGCGGGCAGCGGCGGCGCGGCGTGGGCAGGGAAGGCTGCGGCGAGCACGCCGAGGCTTGCGAGGGTGGCGAGCCAGGGCGCCTTGAGCTGGCGCGGGTTGAGGGCAAGGACAGGCATGGGATTCTCCTCGTGATCAGGTCGCGGGAACGGAATCGGCCAAAAGAGGCAAGGTGCGGGGGCTGGCCGGGGTTTTGCCGCACTGCGGCATTTGTTCATCATCCTCCAGGATCCATGCGGATGAAACAGGGGCGGGCGTAATGTGTGGCAAGGCCGGGCAGACTTGCCCGGTGCCTCCCGACTGCCTCCATAATGTCGGGCCGCAAAAATCTTTGTGGCAAGAATGGCCGTCCGCTGATGGTGTTGGGCCTCCTGCCGAGCGGTGACGGAATGACGATGCGTTTCGAGGAACAGACAGATGAATGGCTTAGAACTCTCGTGGCCGGCTCGGCCGGCAGCCCGCGCCAGGTGGGCGCGATCCTGCGGGGCGGCAGCACTGGCCCTGGCTTTCGTCGTGCCGGGGGCCTGGGCCCAGGTCGGGGCTGCGCCACAGGCACCGGCAACGGCAATAGCCACGCCGGTTCTGGCAGAAAAACCGGCTGAAAAGCCCAAGCTGCCCGAGCTGAAGCTGTCGATTCCGGCGGACGTCCAGTCGGTGACGCTGGTCGGGCGCTGGGTGCAGAGCAAGGACAGTGGCCCGTACCGGGTGATCGTCATCCGCAGCGATGGCGATACGGTGCTGACGCGGGTGGTCGTGCAGTGGCTGCGGGTAAAGGCCGGCGAGATGCCGACCGTGGTGGCGTCCCAGGAAGTCGAGGGCTTCAACGAGTACGCCGAGCTGGCCATGGTGCCCACCTGGCGTGAGCTGGGCACCAACCGCCTGCAGTTGATGGCCGAGATCCGCACGGCGGAGGGTCAGTTCAAGCGGGTCCGCTTGCTGGCAACGACGCCCGGCGTCATGACCGACCCGAGCTGAGCGGGCGGGCTATCCGCCCTGGCGGATGGCGCCCAGCATTTCATGCACCTCGTGGCTCATCACGGCCAGATAGGCCGTGAGCCCGAGGTAGAGCAGGGCGTATTCGATGCGTTTGCCCGGCGGGGTGTCGTAGTAGCCGGGCGCCTCGCCGCCCGTGCCCCGGAAGGCCTTGAGGACATGCGGCGCGGCCAGCAGCGCGACGAGGATCAGCATCGGGCTGGGCCGCCACATGAATATGCCGACCAGCACCGGCGCGCCAAGCAGCCAGAACTTGCGCGAGACCACGCCGGTCATGCGTCCGCCGTCCAGCGGCGGCACCGGGATCAGGTTGAACAGGTTGAGGAAGAAGCCCGAATAGCTGATTGCCAGCAGCAGGTTGCTGCCTTCCGAGCGGGCCAGCAGGTAGCAGGCCAGCGATGCCGCGGTGCCGGCGAGGGGGCCGGCCATGGCCACGTAGGCTTCGGTTTCGGCGTTCATGGGCTGCTCCTTGAGCTCGATCCATGCGCCGACGAAGGGAATGAAAGTTGGCACGCCCACCTTCAGGCCGCGTTGCCGCGCGGCAAGGTAATGGCCCATCTCGTGGCAGAACAGCAGCGCGACAAAGCCGGCGGCGTAGCGCCAGCCCCAGATCAGGGCATAGGCGCCCACCGAGATCAGCATCGTGCCGCCGGTGGTCAGCAGCTTGCCGAACTTGGCGCCGCCAAGAAGAAGCAGGAGGAGTTTCATCAAGGGTGTTGCGGGCCGGAAAGCCGGCCTATATCCGGCGGGCTCAGTCTGCATTCTTCTTGCGCTTCAGCCATGTGCCGGCACCCGCACCGGCGCCGGCCATGGCCAGCAGGCCGATCTTCCAGAACTTGGCGATGAAAATGCCCGCGGTGGCCAGCAGGCCCAGCTTTTTGGCCGCAAGGCCGCCAACCAGCGCAGCCAGGCCGTATTCGGCCATGCGGTCGGTGGCGGCGTTGAAGTCGGTGTAGCGTTTGCCTTCGTTGAAGCTCAGGGCCGCCAGGATTTCCCGCGCAACGGGTTTTTCCAGCTCGACACGATCCATGCTGGTGACGAGGTTCATCGAAAAATAGCCTTCGCGGCCGAGCATGTAGGTGTTGTAGTTCACCCCGTCACCGCCCACGCGGGGCTCCTTGGGCCGGGCGGCCACCGACCACACCAGCCGGTGGGTGGCCGGATCGTAGCTCGGTACCTCGACCCAGCCGACCACGCTGAATTCCGACAGGCCGCGCCGGCGGCGCTCTTCGTTGGCCGCCTCGGTGCCTTCCTTGAGCTTGTCCAGCATGTCCGCGGCATCCCACTCGCGGGCGTCTTCATCCTTCACGTAGCCGGCGGCCGAAAACTCCACCGCCAGGAAGCCCTGCAGGTCCGGGCCCACGACCAGCCCCATGAAACCCGGCCCGGCGTGGTTGCCCTGTGCGGCCATCATCGCTTCGGCCTCGGCCTTGGGGATGAAGCCGAAGCCGTCCGGCAGCCTGAGCACGCCCTGGTCGCCCAGCGCGATGTCGCGGGGCCCCTGCTGCACCACGGCCTGGGCGGCATTGATGGCCGCTTCGATGCGCACTTCCGGCCCGACAGGCTCGTTGGCGGCGAGGGTGGCGGACACGCAGGGCAGGCACAGGGCCAGCGCAACGAGTGTGCGGCGGAAAGGGAAAGTCATCATCGAAATGCCGGAATGGTAGGTAAAAATGTGTGGCATGAGCCTCACCGGCCCCGATGATAACGCGCTCCGGGCCGGGGCCGGGTGTGCGAAGTCGCACTGTCGGAGCAGGAAAAATATTCGGGCCAGAAGGGTTTATCCAATTGGTATATGCCCTTGTTTTTTCGATGGATGTGGCCAGACACCGTCTGGTGTCGGGATGCCCTTGTCGGGCCGCGCGCGCGGCCGGGGCGGGGAATCACGTCTTCCGCCATTGCAAATTACAATCATCGCTGGCGCGTTTTTTTGGGCGTGGATGTGCTCACGCGCAGTCGTGTCTTTTTTCCTGGGTCCGTAGCCATGTCTGAACTTGCGCAGAGCCTGATCGCCGCCAACAAGAAAAACCGGGATCCCTTTCTCGATCTGGGCCTGTGCGGCTTGACGGCGATTCCGCCGGAAATCCGCGAGCTGAGCTGGCTGCGGCACCTCAATCTGTCCGATTCCCACGTGTTTCCGTGGCCGGAAGTGGGTGTGTCCCGCGAGGGGCGGCAGGCCGCCGGGCAGGCCAACAGTCAGCTTGCCGATCTTGCTCCGATTGCCGGCAACACGGCGCTGCGGTCCTTGAACGTATCGGGAACACAGGTTGTCGATGTGTCGCCGCTGGCCGGCCTTGCCAACCTGCAGGAATTCGTCGCAAGGGATACGCGGATTCAGGAGCTGTTTCCGCTGGTTGGTTTGAAGCAGCTGCGCAGATTGATTCTGACGAACTCGGCGCTGTGTGATCTCACGGCGCTGCGCCCCCTGATCGAGGCGGGCTACCCGGTTTTGTGGACCGCGGAGCCGCGTCAGAACGGCATTTTTGTCTACGGCTGCCCCCTGACCACGCCGCCGCCGGAAGTCGTCCAGCAAGGCAATGAGGCCATCCTCAACTATTTTCGCGAGCGCGACGCCGGGGAGGTGGATTACCTCTACGAAGCCAAATTGCTGATTCTTGGCGAGGGCGGCGCCGGCAAGACCAGCTTGCTGCGCCGGCTCTACCAGCCGGAGGCGCCTTTACCGGCGGAGAGCGAGAGCACCCACGGCATCGACATTCACCGCCACGACTTCACGCTGCCCAATGGCCGGCGCTTTCGCCTCAACGTGTGGGATTTCGGCGGCCAGGAGATCTACCACGCCACCCACCAGTTCTTCCTGACCCGCCGCTCCCTTTACGTGCTGGTGGACGACACCCGCAAGGACGACAAGTCGGTGCAGGACGACGGCTTCAAATACCCGCTGGAGCTGATCGACCTGTTTGGCGACCACAGCCCGGTGCTGATCTTCCAGAACGAGAAGGGCGGGCGCAGCAAGGGCATCGACCTGGGCGGCATCAAGGGGCGCTTCGACAATGTGCAGGGCAGCTACTCGGGCAACCTGGAGTTTGCCGACGGGGCGGATGCCCTGCGCGCGGCCATCGAGTTTCATGCCGGCCAACTGGGCCATATCGGCGACGAGCTGCCCGCCAGGTGGATCAAGGTGCGGGAGGCGATCGAAGCGGCGGCGGCCCGGTCACCGCACATCACGCAGCAGGCGTATTTCGATCTGTACGCACGGCACCTGCCTTTCGACCGGACCAAGGCCTTGCACCTGAGCCAGTACTTCCATGACCTCGGCGTCTTCCTGCATTTTCAGGACGAGCCCCGTCTGGCCGGCGCGGTCATCCTGCAGAACCAGTGGGCCACCACGGCGGTGTTCCGGATTCTCGACGATGAAGCGGTGAAGGGCGCCTGCGGCCGTTTTGGCTGGGCCGACTGCCTGCGCCTGTGGGGCGATGCGGCTTACGCCGACATGCACCTGGAACTGCTGGCGCTGATGCAGCGCTTCGAGCTGTGCTACCCGCTCGCCGACCACCGGCCGGAGGCCTGGCTGGCGCCGCAATTGCTGCCGGCCGCCCGGCCCGCCGCGCTGCCGGCTGCAAGCCCCGGCGCCGACCTGGTGCTGCGCTACCGCTACGACTTCATGCCGAAGGGGCTCGTCAGCCGGCTGATCGTGCGCCTGAACCGTTTTGTGGCCGACCCCGACAAGGCCTGGCGCACCGGTGCGCTGTTCGAGCGGGACGGCTCGCACGTGCTGGTGGAAATCCTGCCCAAAGGCGGCGAGATCGAACTGCGCGCCCGCGGGGCCGAACGCAAGGAGCTGCTGAGCGTGGTGGCCGCCGAGCTGGATGCGCTCAACGATTCCTTTCATGGCCTGCGCGACAAGGTGGAAAAGCGCATTCCGTGCAATTGCTCCACCTGCGCCAGATCGCCTGCGCCCGGATTCTTCGACCGCAAGATCTTGTTGAAATACAAGGAGCGCGGGATTCCGGAGATCCGCTGCGAAGTGGACCTCGAAATGGTCAAGGTGCTGGCGCTGCTCGACGGCCTTCAACTCGAGGCCGGTCCGGGCCTTGCTGCGCCGCGCACGATCAGGATCTTCCTGGCCTCGTCATCCGAACTGAAGGGCGAACGGGATGCCTTCGACCTGTTCATCCGCCAGCAGAATGACCGTTTTCTGGAGCGCGGCGTGTATCTGAAGGTTGTCCGCTGGGAGCATTTTCTCGACGCCATGTCCGACACCCGGCTGCAGGACGAATACAACCGGGCGGTGCGTGAATGCGATGTGTTCGTCAGCCTGTTTTTCACCAAGACCGGCAAATTCACCGAGGAAGAATTCGACACCGCCCACCACCAGTTTCTGGCAACCGGCAAGCCGTGGATCTACACCTACTTCAAGAACGCCGACGTGAAGACGGGCGAGATCACCGATGAAATCGTGAGCCTGCTGGCGTTCAAGAAAAAACTGGACGGGCTGGGCCATTTTCATACCGGCTACGCCGACATCGAGCACCTCAAGCGCCAGTTTCGCGAGCAGCTCGATGTGCTGATCCGCTGACGCTTGCCTTGGCATTCCCCGTCCCCGATCTATCATGAAACGAGGGGCTGGCGGCGCGCCGATGCCCGGCGCGGCAGTCTTCGGGGCTTTTGTTCGCATGAACAAACGAAAGCGTTTTGCGTTCCGGCATGGCGCCACGGCGGACTGGCTGCGGCGCGGCATGCGGCTGCCGTTCATCCTGGCGTCGGTGGTGTGTTCGCTGGCCTATGCCGATACGGGCGGCGAGACGGTGGCGAAAAAATCCGGCACCCGCAAGCTGGGCCTGAGCATCCAGGTGCAGGGCGGAGGCTGGGGGAGGGCGCGCAAGGATGCCATCGAGACCGTGCTTTATTCGGTCGCGGATGAAATGTTGTCGCGCCTGCCCGGCCGGCTGAAGGCGCCCATCGTGGTGACCCACACCGACGGCCCGCCGGTGGCGGAATACGGCCGGGGCAGCCACGGCGAATACCGCATCCGCCTGCATGCCCAAGGCGAAAACTGGCACCTTTACGCGTATGAGTTTGCCCATGAACTGTGCCACGTGCTGTCGAACTACGACGCCCACGTGAGCGCCCACGACAACCAGTGGTTCGAGGAAACCCTGTGTGAAACCGCCTCGCTGTTCACGCTGAAAAACCTGGCGCAGCGCTGGGAGCAGGCCCCGCCGGGGCCGCAGTGGCAGGCGGAGGCGGTGCGTTTGCGCGCCTTTTTCGACCTGCTGATCGCCGAAGGCCACCGCCGGCTGCCGCCCGAGGCGCCGCTGGCCACCTGGCTGCGCGACAACGAGGACGCGCTGCGCCGCAACCCCTACCTGCGCCAGAAAAACGAGGTGCTGGCAAACCTGTTGCTGCCGCTGTTCGAGCGCAACCCCGAAAACTGGCAGGCCCTGAGCTACATGAATCTCGATCCGGGCGACGCCCGCAGCAGCCTGCGCAGCTATCTGGGCCAGTGGTACGGCAATACGCCGCTGGCCCATCGCGACCTCGTTGCCGGCGTGCTGGCCCTGCTGGCGCTGGACGACGTGGTGCCGCCGGATCGGCCGGCCGGGAGCCTCACGGCATTGGCCGAATAGGTCTGTGGCGGCAGCGTTTTTTCGTGACTTTTTTCTTTTCCGACAAAATCCGTCGACTATTATGAAGATGTGGACAAGTCGGATGCAGCCGGTTTTTTCAAGGGGCCGTGTCCGGCAGGTTCACAGCGTGTCGGCGATGCAGCGTTGATCGCTCACGCAGCGGGAACCGGTTGCGCAGGGGTCTTCCTGAAGCTGGTTTCACCATTTTTTTCTAGGAGAGAAAACGTAGCAGGAGGGCAAAATGAAAAAGGGTCTCTTGGTTAAAATCGGCGCCGGCTTCCTGACTGGAAGCATCCTCGCCCTTGCCCCGCTGGCCACCGCCCAAGCGGCCGACCACAGTCTGTATGACAGCCTTCAGGAGCTGAGCGACGGCATGAAGCTGCATCGCACCGGCGACGTCTATGAATACATGGAACCGACCGCGTCGGGCATGCAGGGCCCCGTTCGGACCGACATGATGAAGGATGACCGCGGCTATTACAGCGGTTCCGGTGCGTATGCGTCGGAGTACTACGGTTCGGCCTGGACCCAGTGGAGCGACATCCGCACGCGGCTCGGCCCGGTAGGCGGAGAGGGCACCAACTGAATACCGTTCAATGACGCTGCCGGCCTGACGCGACGCCTGAACGGCGTAGCCAGAAGGCCGGCAATGCGCCTTGTGTGATGTCGTGGCCCCGTGAGGGGCTTTTGCTTTTTTGGGGATGGCCCGTTCGTGCCTCTCGTCCCCCTTCACCGAAGTGTCCTGATCACAATTCCCTACATTTGAAAAACAGTTGAGCAAACATGGTTTGCGAGACTGGCCTCCAGCAAAAAGACAATCTGCGGCCGCGGGCAAAGCTCCAAGGGGTTTGCCGGAAGAAGTCGCAGACACGATGCGAGACAAGACTGGAGGAGGGGGTATGTCGGATGTCCGAGATACAGCCGCAGACACGGCCGGCCTGGATACTTTTCCGCGCCTGCTGATGCAGCATGCGCGGCAGCGGCCCACGCGGCCGGCAATGCGCGAGAAGGAATACGGTATCTGGCAGACCTACACCTGGGCGGATGTTGCCGCGCGGGTGCGGTCGATTGCCAGCGGCCTGGCCGAGCTGGGTTTCAAGCGCGGCGACCGCCTGGCCGTGGTGGGTGACAACCGGCCGCGGCTGTACTGGTCGGTGGCGGCCTGTCAGTGCCTGGGCGGTATTCCGGTGATGATGTACCAGGATGCCGTGGCCCAGGAAATGGCCTACGTGATGGAGGATGCGGAAATCCGCTTCGCCTGCGTGGAAGACCAGGAGCAGGTGGACAAGATGCTCGAGATCAAGGACGGCCTGCCGCTCCTTGAACACGTGATCTACGACGACCCGCGCGGCCTGCGTCATTACAACCAGACCTTCCTGCACGGCCTTGATGAAGTGCTCGAAATGGGCCGCATCCACGACAGCCACCACCCCGATTTTCTCGGCAACGAGATCGACAAGGGCAGCCCGGACGACGTTTCGGTCATGCTCTACACCTCGGGCACCACCGGCAAGCCCAAGGGCGTCTGTCAGACCCACGCGGCCTTCATCGCCGCGGCCCGCGGCGGCTGCAGCTTTGACCAGCTGACCGACCAGGACGACATCCTTTCCTACCTGCCGATGGCCTGGGTGGGCGATCACCTGTTCTCCTACGCCCAGGCGCTGGTGGCGGGTTTCACCATCAATTGCCCGGAATCGGGCGAGACGGTGATGGGCGATCTGCGGGAAATCGGCCCCACGTATTACTTTGCGCCGCCGCGGGTCTTCGAAAACCTGCTCACGCAGGTGATGATCCGCATGGAAGATGCCACGTCGATCAAGCGCAAGGTTTTTCAACACTTCATGGACGTGGCCCGGCGCTGCGGGGCCGACCTGCTGGACGGCAAGCCCGTGTCGGCCGGTGATCGCCTGCAGTACGCCATCGGCAATGCGCTGATCTACGGCCCGCTTAAAAACGTGCTCGGCCTCAGCCGGGTGCGCGTGGCCTATACCGCCGGCGCGGCCATCGGGCCTGATCTGTTCCGTTTCTACCGCTCGATCGGCATCAACCTCAAGCAGCTCTACGGCCAGACCGAAACCTGCGCCTACGTGTGCCTGCAGCCGGATCGCCAGATCAAGCTGGATTCGGTGGGCACACCGGCGCCCAACGTGGAGGTGAAGCTGGCCGACAACGGCGAAATCCTGGTGCGCGGCCCGATGCTGCTCAAGGCCTACTACAAGCGCCCCGACGCCACCGCCGAATCGATCAACGCCGACGGCTACTTCATGACCGGCGACGCGGGCTTCTTCGACGAGGACGGCCACCTCAAGATCATCGACCGGGCCAAGGACGTGGGCAAGCTCACCGGTGGCGGCATGTTTGCCCCCAACTACATCGAGAACAAGCTCAAGTTCTTCCAGCACATCAAGGAAGTGGTGTGCTTTGGCAACGGCCGCGATTACGTCACCGCCTTCGTGAACATCGACCTGGAAGCCGTGGGCAACTGGTCCGAGCGGCGCGGCATGGCCTATTCCGGCTACACCGATCTGGCCAGCCAGCCCCAGGTGTATGAGCTGATTCGCGAGTGCATCGAGCAGGTCAATGCCGATCTGGCGTCCGACCCGAAGATGAGCGAATCGCAGATCAAGCGCTTCCTGATCCTGCACAAGGAACTCGATGCCGACGATGGCGAGCTGACCCGGACCCGCAAGGTGCGCCGCAACTTCGTGGCCGAGAAATACGCCGAACTGATCGACGCGCTGTACACCGGCAAGAAGAACCAGTTCATCGAAACCCAGGTGACCTACGAGGACGGCCGCACCAACAAGGTGTCCGCCGATCTGCGCCTCGAAGATGCCAGGACTTTTCCGCCCCAGCCGCGGAAAGCCGCCTGACCGACGGAGACCGACCCCATGGCCAGAAAAATTGGCGGCGTGATCGTCGACCTGCAGAACATTTCCCTGCGTTTCGGCGGCGTGAAGGCGCTGACCGACATCAGCTTTGACGTGAAGGAGCATGAAATCCGCTCCATCATCGGCCCCAACGGCGCCGGCAAGAGCTCGATGCTCAACGTGATCAACGGCGTCTATCACCCACAGGAAGGGCAGATCTTCTTCAAGGGCGCGCTGCGCAAGAAGCTCGAGCCCCACGAGGCGGCCGAGCAGGGCATTGCCCGCACCTTCCAGAACATTGCGCTGTTCAAGGGCATGACGGTGCTCGACAACATCATGACCGGGCGCAACCTCCGGATGAAGTGCAATTTTCTGCAGCACGCCCTGTACTGGGGCGCCGCGCAGAAAGAGGAAATCGCCCACCGCATCAAGGTCGAGGAAGTCATCGAGTTCCTCGAAATCCAGAGCATCCGCAAGACGCCCGTCGGCCGCCTGCCCTATGGCCTGCAAAAACGCGTCGAGCTGGCCCGCGCGCTGGCCGCCGAGCCGCACATCCTGCTGCTGGACGAGCCGATGGCCGGCATGAACGTGGAGGAAAAGCAGGACATGTGCCGCTTCATCCTCGACGTGAATGACCACTACGGCACCACCATCGTGCTCATCGAGCACGACATGGGCGTGGTGATGGACATCTCGGACCGCGTGGTGGTGCTGGACTACGGCAAGAAGATCGGCGACGGCGAGCCGGAAGAAGTGAAGAACAACCCCGAAGTGATCAAGGCCTATCTGGGCACGTCGCACTGAGCGCGGGGTGTCGGGTTACGCCCGGTGGGCCAACCCGACCTACTTCTGGGTCCGGTGGTTGCAACACCGTAGGTCGGGTTAGCCCAGCGTAACCCGACATCGAACGACAGCAGAAGCGGCTGCGGGCAATCCAGTCCGATGTGCCGCAGAGGAGAGAGACATGCAGTTTTTCATTGAAGTGCTGGTTGGCGGGCTGCTGTCGGGCGTGATGTACGCGCTGGTGGCCCTCGGCTTTGTGCTGATCTACAAGGCCTCGGGCGTGTTCAACTTTGCCCAGGGGGCGATGGTGTTCTTCGCTGCGCTGACCTTCGTCGGCTTCCAGGAAGTCCTGCCCGGCTGGCTGGGGATGGAGGCGGACAGCAGCATCGTGTTCTGGCTGGCCTTTTTGCTGGCCTTCCTGGCGATGATCGTGCTTGGCGTCGCCACCGAGCGCATCGTGCTGCGGCCGCTGGTGAACCAGCCGCACATCACGCTGTTCATGGCCACCATCGGCCTCACCTACGTGATCGAGGGCATTGCCCAGATGACCTGGGGCGCCACGGTGCGCGGACTGGATCTGGGCATCGTCGATGAGCCCATCGCCTGGCTGATGGACAACTACGAGATCGGCGTTTCCAAGTTCGACCTTTTTGCTGCCGGTGTCGCCGCCTCGCTGGTGGCCCTGCTGGCCCTGCTGTTCCAATACACCAAGGTGGGCCGGGCGCTGCGCGCCGTGGCGGACGACCACCAGGCGGCGCTGTCCATCGGCATTCCGCTGCAAACCATCTGGCGCGTGGTGTGGGCGGTGGCCGGCTTCGTGGCGCTGGTGGCCGGGATGATCTGGGGCGCCCGCAACGGCGTGCAGTTTGCCCTCACCTTTACGGCGCTCAAGGCCCTGCCGGTGCTGATTCTGGGCGGTTTCACCTCGGTGCCCGGCGCGATCGTCGGCGGCCTGATCATCGGTGCCTCCGAGAAGCTGGCCGAAGTTTACGTGGGCCCCTTTGTTGGTGGCGGCATCGAAGGCTGGTTCCCCTACATGCTGGCGCTGGCCTTCCTGCTGGTGCGGCCGGAAGGGCTGTTCGGCGAGAAGCACATTGACCGCGTGTAAGCCTCGGTAGGTCGGGCTGGCCCGCAGGGCGTAACCCGACAGCAGAATTCAATACAGGAATAACCCGCCCATCCCCGGCACCCGCCCGAGCGGCGAAGGAGTAAACCACCATGCTTTACCGTGAAGCCGGCCAGTTCAAGGCCAGTTATGCCGAAGATGCCCAGATCTTCCCGATTCGCCAGGACAGGATCGGGTTCTGGCTGCTGATGCTGGTGTTCGGCGTGGCCGTGCCCTTCCTGGCCAGCGAGTACTGGCTCAAGGCCATCCTGATTCCGGTGCTGATCTTTTCGCTGGCGGCGCTGGGGCTCAACATCCTTACCGGCTATGCCGGGCAGTTGTCGCTGGGTTCGGCGGCCTTCATGGCGGTGGGGGCCTTTGCGGCCTACAACTTCATCCTGCGCATCGAGGGCATGCCCTTCCTGGTCGCGCTGGTGCTGGCGGGGCTCACGGCTGCGGCGGTGGGAATCCTGTTCGGGCTGCCCAGTTTGCGCATCAAGGGCTTCTATCTGGCGGTGGCCACTCTGGCGGCGCAGTTCTTCATCGTGTGGGCGCTGGTCAAGTTTCCGTGGTTCTCCAACAACTCGTCGTCGGGCGTGGTGACCGCGCAGGATGTGACCATTCTCGGCTACACCTTCGCAACGCCCGAAGCCAAGTACGTGCTCACCTTCCTGATCGTCGCCTTCATGGCGCTGTTGGCCAAGAACATGGTGCGCTCATCCACCGGCCGGGCCTGGATGGCGGTGCGTGACATGGACGTTGCGGCGCAGGTGATCGGCTTTCGCCTGATGCGCACCAAGCTGCTGGCCTTTGCGGTGAGTTCCTTCTACTGCGGCGTGGCCGGCGCGCTGTATGCCTACACCTACATCGGTACCGTCGAGCCCGAAGGCTTCAACCTCGACCTGTCCTTCAAAATTTTGTTCATGATCATCATCGGCGGGGTCGGTTCGATCATGGGTTCCTTCCTGGGGGCGGCCTTCATCGTGCTGCTGCCGATCTTTCTCGATAACTTCGTGCCGATGATCTTCGGCGATTCGCTGGGGGCGGGCTTTGTGTCCAACTTCCAGCTCATCGTGTTCGGCGGCCTGATCATCTTCTTCCTGATCGTCGAGCCCCACGGCCTGGCCCGACTGTGGCAGATCGCCAAGGAGAAGCTGCGCCTGTGGCCCTTCCCGCACTGAAAAATGCCCGGCGGTTTGCCGCCCCGCGTGTAGCACCCATACCTACAAGAGGAGACAAAACATGAAACTGAAGCAAACCGTTCTGCTGGGCGCGGCCATGGCCGGCCTGCTGGCCTCTTCCGTCACAAGCGCTGCCGAGGAGCAGTTCATCGGCCTGCCGAGCTACCGGGTCGGCCCCTACGCGGCGGGCGGCGTCGGCATCTTTGGCGGCTGGATCGACTACATGCAGCTCATCAACGAGCGCGACGGCGGCGTAAATGGCGTCAAGCTCACCTGGGAAGAGTGCGAAACCGAATACAACAACGCCCGCGGCGTTGAGTGCTACGAGCGTCTCAAGAAGAAGGGCAGCACCGGCAACACCCTGTTCCAGCCCGTGTCCACCGGCATTACCTACTCGGTGCTCGAGAAGGTGGCCCAGGACAAGATCCCGATGGTGACCATCGGCTACGGCCGCACCGACGCCGCCGACGGCCGGGTCTTCCCGTGGGTCTTCCCGATGATCACGACCTACTGGTCGCAAGCCTCTGCCATCGTGAATTACATGGGCCAGAAGGAAGGCGGCATGGACAAGCTGAAGGGCAAAAAGATCGGCCTGCTCTATCACGACTCCGCCTACGGCAAGGAATCCCACGCGATCATGGACAAGCTGGCGGCCAAGCACGGCTTCGAAGTGATCAAGATCGCCGTGGCCCATCCGGGTAACGAGCAGCAATCCCAGTGGCTGCAGATCCGCCAGGCCAAGCCCGACTACGTGGTGCTGTGGGGCTGGGGCGTGATGAACCCGACGGCGATCAAGGCGGCCGCCAAGACCGGCTACCCGCGTGAGAAGCTGATCGGCGTGTGGTGGTCCGGCGCCGAAGAGGACACCGTTCCGGCCGGTGCCGCAGCCAAGGGCTTCGTGGCCGCGGGCTTCAACGTGGCCGGCGCGAACTACCCGGTCGTGGCCGACATCAAGAAGCACGTGTACGGCAAGGACAAGGGCAACATGGAAGACAAGTCGCGCATCGGCTCGGTGTATTACAACCGCGGCGTGGTGCACGGCATCATCACCGTCGAAGGCATCCGCAAGGCCCAGGAAAAATTCGGCAAGGGCAAGTCCCTCACCGGCGAGCAGATGCGCTGGGGCCTCGAAAACCTCAACCTCGACGATGCCCGCCTGAAGGCCCTCGGCGCCACCGGCTTCATGCCGCCGCTGAAGATCACCTGTGCCGATCACGAAGGCCCGGGCAAGGTGAAGTTCCAGCAATGGGACGGCACCCAGTGGAAGGCCATCACCGACTGGGTGGAGTCCGACCGTCCGCTGGTGCGCGGCATGATCGAAGAGTCGGCCGCCGCCTACGCCAAGGAAAAGGGCATCAAGCCCCGCGACTGTTCCAAGGAAAGCTGATCGGGGCGGGAGCCGGCTGGGCGTCGGCTCCCGCGTGACCTGTAGGGGCGACTTCAGTCGCCCTCGCGGTGGTTGATCAACTAAAAGGCGGGCGACTGAAGTCGCCCCTACAAGACGCCCACAAGGGAATGGCCGCCATGTCTTACCTCAGCATCAACAATATCGAGGTCATCTACGACCACGTCATCCTCGTGCTCAAGGGCGTGTCGCTGCAGGTGCCCAAGGGCAAGATCGTGGCCCTGCTGGGTGCCAACGGCGCCGGCAAGAGCACGACCCTCAAGTCGATTTCCAACCTGCTGCGCGCCGAGCGCGGTGACGTGACCAAGGGCAGCGTCGAGTTCAAGGGCAGCCGGATCGACCAGCTGACCCCCGCCGACCTGGTGCGCCAGGGCGTGATCCAGGTGATGGAAGGGCGCCATTGTTTTGGCCACCTTTCGATCGAGGAGAACCTCCTCACCGGCGCCTACACCCGCAGCCAGAGTCGTGCCGAACTGAAAGAAAGCCTCGACAAGGTCTACGCTTATTTTCCGCGTCTCAAGACCCGTCGCAGCTCGCAGGCCGGCTATACCTCCGGCGGTGAGCAGCAGATGTGCGCCATCGGCCGCGCGCTGATGGCCAAGCCCGAGATGATCCTGCTCGACGAGCCTTCCATGGGCCTCGCCCCGCAGATCGTCGAGGAGATTTTCGAGATCGTGAAGGATCTGAACAGCAAGGAGAACGTGAGCTTTTTGCTGGCCGAGCAGAACACGATGGTGGCGCTGCGCTATGCGGATTTCGGTTACATCCTGGAGAACGGCCGGGTGGTGATGGAGGGGGAGGCCGCCGACCTCCGGACCAACGAGGATGTGAAGGAGTTTTATCTGGGGCTGTCGTCCGAGGGGCGGAAGAGTTTCCGGGAGGTGAAGCATTACCGGCGAAGGAAGCGGTGGTTGTCTTGAGAGGTGTTGGTGGCGGGTTGTGGGGCTTTCCAGTATGGGGTGTCACATTGGCCGGGTCTCGGCCCGGCGGCCGACCTACTTCTTTGTTGCACGACAAAGAAGTAGGCAAGAAAGCGTGCCCCGCTGCCGCGCCCCCTTCGGGGGTTCCCTCCTTCCGGCGATGCCGGGCGGGGTCTTCGCAAACTCGCCCTTCGGGCTCAAACATGCGAAGCCCTTTTTCCGCCCGTCATCACCTCCAGTCGGCACGTCAGAGGGGACCGGAAATGCAGGTGATCAACGGT